>JBBKVX010000086.1:0-3250 GCA_037968615.1 Rickettsiales bacterium | reverse complement strand
CTACTCGGCCCCGCCACCAGTTGGCGCGCACTGCTCATTTTCTGCAATCTGTTCTACGGCGTCACGCTGGCGTTCAAACTGTTCCTTTACCAGCAAGGCCGCGCCGAAGCGCACGACATCGCCCAATACGCTGCCACGCTCGACGCAAAAACCGCCGCCATGCCTGCCTCGGCCCTGCCCGTTTACTCCATCCTCGTGCCCACCTACCGCGAAAGTTTTGCCGTCGTCGCGCGCCTCGTCAGCAACCTGCATGCGCTCGATTATCCGAAAGAGAAACTCGACATCAAACTCATCTGCGAGGCCGACGATTTCGCCACCATCGAAGCGCTGAAAGCCTGCCGACCGCCCGAGACCATGGAGATCATTCGCGTGCCGCCGTCGCACCCACGCACCAAGCCCAAAGCCTGCAACGTCGCCCTGCAACAAATTCGCGGCGAGTGCCTCGTCATCTACGATGCGGAGGACGCCCCCGCGCCCGACCAACTCAAACGCGCCGCCGCCATGTTCGCCGAGCTGCCCGCCAATGTCGCCTGCCTGCAAGCGCCACTCAACTACTACAACCGCGACGAAAACCTCCTCACGCGCCTGTTCTCCATCGAGTACAGCGCGCTGTTCCGCCTGTTGCTGCCCGCCATGCAGCGGCTGGGCCTGCCCATTCCGCTTGGCGGCACCAGCAACCATATCCGCGTGGCGGCGCTTAAAAAAGCCGGCGGCTGGGACGCCTTCAACGTCACCGAGGATGCCGATCTCGGCATGCGCCTTGCCTATTTCGGCTACCGCACGCGCATGCTGCCTTCCCTCACGCTCGAAGAAGCACCCGTCGGTCTCATCCCATGGCTCAAGCAACGCACCCGCTGGATCAAAGGCTACATCCAGACATGGCTCGTTTTCATGCGCGACCCGCGCGAACTGAAAATTCGCCTTGGGCTGCGCGGCTATTACGGCTTCCAGTTCTTCGTCGGTGCTCCCGCGCTTACCTTCATGCTCGCCCCGCTGTTCTGGGGCGCATTCATCGTCGGCGCGTTGGGTCTGTTGCCCAACGCCTTGCCCCCGTTCATGCTTGGGTTCTGCATGCTATCGCTCGTGGCGGGCATCGCCAGCCACTGGCTGTTTGCGCGCGCCGTTATCGTGCTGGAAACATGGCCGAATATGCGCGGCGCGCTGCTTGCTTACCCCTTCTACTGGATCCTGCATTCCTTTGCCGCAGCGCGAGCGCTGTGGCAGTTGGTGTTCAGCCCCCATTACTGGGATAAAACTACCCATGGCGTCAGCCGCATATTCAGGCCTTGACAGCGGGGGATGCCGAAGCTAGAAAACGGCCTCTTTGAAATAAATAGGTGTCGTCATGAAAGTTCTCAGCTCCCTGAAATCCGCGAAAAAACGCGACAAAGATTGCCGCGTCGTGCGCCGCAAAGGCCGCCTCTACGTAATCAACAAGAAAAACCCGCGCATGAAAGCGCGCCAAGGCTAAGCCGCCTTTGGATAAAGAAGCCAAGCCGCCCGAAGCAATTCGGGCGGCTTTTTCTTTGTCGCCTTCCCGGTGCCGCACATCCGCGCTACGCTTAGCCTAACGGGGCCCGCACCGCGCCTCTCCCACCCAAATACACGTCAAGAAATGTCAATAAATGTCATGCCTAAAACCCGCTCGGAAGCGGTGCTTGCAGCAGCTTCAACCGCTTAGGCAATCACCTGCGCCGAATAACGCGTCCGAACGATTACAAACCCTGCGCAAAACAATTCAAATGAAAGAAAAGGAACGCCTAACGTACAAAAATATGCACTTCGTCGGCGGTCAATCCGGTCTGCTTCTGGCCGGTGATGTTCATGCGGCTCATCGGCACGCCCATTTGCTGCATGCTGGCCACCACCGTTTGCGTATGGGCGCTCGCCGTGCTCTGCCATGCGCTGTCCGTACCCGCATTGCCGGTCGCGGGCGACAGCGACACCACGTCGAACATCACTTCAGGCTTAATGGCCACGGCTTTGGCAATCGCTTGGAACAAGGGCTGCTCGTAATACACGCGCTCCTGGTTAAAGCGCAGCACCACCAGCGGTTTGGCGCCGGGCACTTCGGCCAGCGCCGAATAGGCGAACAACAGCACCGCAAGCGCGATCAACGGATACAGCAGGGTCTGCATGATTTTTTTCATGCTCGTTCCCTAGCACACACTCCGCGTCCGGCCAATAAAAACTACTGGCCCAACACGCGCGTCATACCGCCCGTGCCTTGGCTGCTGCTGCCTGTGGCCCCGGCCGTCACGTTGGTGGTGCTGCCCACCCCATTGCCGCCCACTGTAATGCCTTGGTCGGTGGCGGCGGTCGTCGTGTCGTCGCTGATGGTCACATCCTCGCTGATGGTGGCCGCCGTGCCTGCGCCGCCCACGCTGCGGCTGGCCGCCCCGGCGCGCGGGCCGGAAATGGCATTGCTGCCCGTGGGGCTCATGGCGCTCATGCCGATGGTGACACCGGCACTGGCCGCATCATCCTCCGCGAATGCGAGAGCGGGAAGTACAAAACTGCTGCAAATGATCAGCGCGGTAACGATCGGTTTCATCGGGAACTCCTGTCAGTGGTTTCCACCAATCAGCCCGTTCGCCCTTCAGTTCTCCATCATGCCGATGCATGCGCTTCTCAGCGCTCCAACAATTGTCCAACAATCCAATAGTTTACGCCGCAATAAAAACGACTTGCCACGGCCCCCGCCTTTGGTTAGGTTGCCGCTCCCTCAACAGGGCGCGGTCCCATAGCTCAACTGGATAGAGCACTTGACTACGAATCAAGAGGTTAGGAGTTCGAATCTCTTTGGGACCGCCATTACTTTTCAGCTAGTTAGCAGCCTTCAAAAATCCTCAGTCTAAACCGCTTGTGGCAGATTTGTGTCATTGAGCCTTCTGTCCACATGACTAGCATGCGCTACAAACCGCTCTGGTGCTAGGTGTGCGTAGCGTAATACCATCGCGGTATCGTGCCATCCACCCATCTCCATTAGCACATTCATGGGAACGCCATCTTGGGCTAACCAACTAGCCCAGGTATGACGTAAATCATGCCAGCGGAAGTTCTCAATTCCTGCCCGCCTTAACGCCCCGTTCCATGCTGTCTTGTGGAAGTGCTTAATTGGATTGCCTCGATAGGTGAAAACCCGCGAGGCATGTTTTCCAATCTGCTTTTCCAATACCGCAATCGCCGTATCGTTCAGCGTAACATGAATGTCCTTTCCTGCTTTGGCTTGATCTCCATGAATCCATGC
>JBBKVX010000085.1:0-3153 GCA_037968615.1 Rickettsiales bacterium | reverse complement strand
AATAATCTCTTTCAGTAGTTTGAAAGCAACAATAACACAGTCATTGTATTCAGTACTGGCCGTTTTCGGACATGTAAAAAAATGGGTGTTCCCCTAAAGAAACACCCATTATTTAGTTCGCCTCGCGTTTACTGCGCGGCCGCGATTGACAGAACGGCTACTGCTCAGCTGCCTCTTTGTCGGCATTGGCGCGGGCGATGATATAGGCGCGAATGGCCTCGGGGTCACCGGCTTCTAATGAGCTGGCAAACGACACCATACCGCCGCTTACTAATTCGCCGTCAACCACTACCGAGGCAAACGCTTCGGCACTGCGGATTCGATCGCTATAGCGCAGATCTGGGAATGTGCCCACGCTGGCGCTCACGCCTGAAGGGCCATGACAAACACTACAGAACTGCCCGTAAACTTGCTCTCCCTGAGCAATGGTCTCGTAGCTTGCAGTCACCTGCGGTGGGTTCAATTCGCCCATTGCTGCGCTCTCTTCTGGCAGCTCGGTAGGTAATTGCTTATTAGCACCGAGATTATAAACCAACACGCGAGAGTTGTTACTAGACTGGTGAGTCGTCGAGCCTATTGCGCCCTCACCACGAGTTGGCAACGAACGCGCGCCGGCCAAAATAGCCACATATTGTTCGCCATCTACGAGGAATGTACTGGCACCCGCCACAACGCCTGCCTGGGTCATTGTGCTCCACAAGCGCTCGCCAGTCGTGTCGCGATAGGCCACAAATTCGCCAGCGGCATTGCCTTGGAATACGAGCCCGCCGGCTGTGCTCATGACGCCAGCGGCATCCGTTGGAACGATTTGCGGCGCACGCCACACTTCCATTTGATTCACTGGATCCCATGCTAATAGATACGCTTTACGTTCTGGCGCACCACCACCAGCTGCCGCTCTCGCGCCGCGGGCAAAGTCTGTCCCTGTGTTCCAACCAGTGGTGGAAGGCTCGAAATTCTCGGCACCTACATAGCCCATAAACTGCTCTGTGGCGGGAAGATAAACAAGATTAGTTTTCTTACTGAAAGACATAGGATGCCAGTTATGACCACCCTGTGGCCCAGGCTGCACAATCGTTGCAATTCCGGTTTGATCAAAGCGCGCTTCTGGAATCTCAACAGGACGATCTGTCTCGAGATCGACATGTGTCGCCCAGTTTATTGGTACGTATTTCTCTGCGGAAATTAACTGTCCCGTTGCCGCATCTAGCACATAGAAGAAACCATTCTTAGGTGCCTGTAAAATCACTCGGCGCACTCGGCCATCAATGCGCAAGTCCGTCACGATAATGTGCTGAGTAGCCGTATAGTCCCAAGTCTCCCCAGGAGTAGTCTGATAATGCCAGCGATAAGTGCCGTCATCAGGATTAAGTGCAACGATCGAACTTAGGAACAGGTTATCGCCGCCGCCAGGACTGCGCAGCGCTTGGTTCCAAGGCGAGCCGTTGCCCACCCCGATATAGAAAAGATTTAGATCGGGATCATAGGCCATCGCATCCCAAACTGTACCGCCGCCGCCTAATTCCCACCATGAGCCGTTCCAAGTCTTAGCAGCCATCTCAAGCTCTGGCTGCTCGAAACCGTCAGCTGGATTGCCCGGCACTGTGTAGTAACGCCAGTTCTGATCACCCGTATTGGCATCATAGGCAGTGACATAACCCCGTACGCCGTACTCGGCACCACCATTACCAATGATGACTTGGCCTTTCACTACACGCGGCGCGCCAGTGATGGTGTAGGGCTTATCGGCCTCTACCGTCATAACGCTCCATAGCTCTGCGCCGGTTTTGGAGTCCAGAGCGATTAGGCGACCATCGATAGTGCCAACAAATACCTTACCTTCCCATACGGCGACGCCGCGGTTAACTACGTCACAGCACGCATCGACGCCTTTCGCCGGCGCAACGCCTGGGTTATAAGCCCATAGCGGCATCCCTGTCTTTACATCGAACGCTTTGACATGGCTCCAGGCAGTCGTTACATACAGCGCACCGTCGACCACGACAGGCGTTGCCTCTTGACCGCGACTCGTGTCGATGTCAGCTGACCAAAGTAGTCCTAGATCAGCGACAGATTCAGTGTTCACTTGGGTGAGCGGGCTGTAACGCTGCTCGCCGTAATCTCGACCAACGGCCATCCACTGACCAGGCTCCTCATCGGCGGCAATAAGACGCGCCGCATTGACTGCCGCGCCGTATTGCGTAGGCGCGGCTGTTGCAGTCGAGCTCGTCTGAGGCTGTGCCGAGACAGGCGCGGCGTCTTGAGCGTGCACGTTAGCTCCGGTGAACAGAAGTAGTGTTGCAAGCGCTGACGCGGTAGCGATTTTTGGCATGTCTTTTTCTCTCTTTGCTAATACCGATACATTGAAATATGGCGCCTCGAAAGTTCAGAGGCGCCAGTACTTTAAGCTATTTGGATAATTTGTAAACCAACACGGCGTTGCCTGGCATCTGGGAGAACCCCGAGTAGCCACTGCTGATGACCATGTAGTCGCCCGAGAAAACGGCCCCAACTGCGTCTATCGCGCCGCCTTTAGCGGGAACGCCATTGATGCTTGGAAACTCTTGATTGGTATCCAACTCCCACACGACTTCGCCAGTTTTTTGATCGTGGGCGAAATAGAATCCATTTAACGCGCCCGTCACGACTAGGTCGTCCGTCGCACTAGCTGGTGACGAGTAACCATCAAAGCAGCCCTGCATGCCATCTTGACAACGCTTAGGCGTATCCACTGTCCAGAGTATTTCGCCAGTCTTCATGTCGATCGCGCTCAGATTGGGTCGAGGTGCCATTCCTTTATTAGTAGGAAATGCTCTGTCGGCCACTGGCACATAGGCAATATCGCCCACAAAGCTCATACCCCAATGCACTCCCCCTAGAGCACTACCGGCACCTACGGTGACTTTCCATAGAACTTTGCCACTCGCGTCTGGATCTAGACCGTAAACAACACCGCCTTTTGTGCCCGCAATCAAAATATCCTGTCCATTGGACAGAGTCGTGCTCATGATCGACGAGCCGATATCAACATCGGGGCCGGCATCCGGGCAATTAGGGTTGGCCACGCGCGACACACACGCCATGGTAAAGGCGTCATTTTCTGTAGTCTGCATTACCCAGTCCATGTTGCCAGTGTCCATATTGAAGGCAATG
>JBBKVX010000084.1:0-5910 GCA_037968615.1 Rickettsiales bacterium | reverse complement strand
CTCGTCACCACCCTCACCAAGCGCATGGCCGAGGAACTGGCCGAGTACATGGACGAAGCGGGTATCAAGGTGCGTTACCTGCATTCCGACATCGAAACGCTGGAACGCATCGAAATTATTCGTGACCTGCGCATCGGGAAATACGACGTGCTGATCGGCGTGAACCTACTGCGCGAAGGTTTGGATATTCCCGAATGCGGCCTGATGGCCATTCTCGACGCCGACAAGGAAGGCTTCCTGCGCAGCAAGACCGCGCTCATCCAAACCATTGGCCGCGCCGCGCGCAACGTCGATTCCAAGGTGGTGCTCTACGCCGATAAAATGACCGATTCGCTGAAAGGCGCGCTGGAAGAAACCGACCGCCGCCGCACCATCCAGCAGGCCCATAACAAAAAGCACGGCATCACCCCGCACAGCACCAAAGCCAAACTGTCGGATGTGAAGGTCGAGCACGACGAGCGCGTGGCCGAGGACGCACAAGCCCAGTCCCTCGGCGACATCAAACCCGGCACCGACCTCGGCAGCCACATCGAAAAACTCAAAAAACAGATGATCAAAGCCGCCGAGAACCTCGAATTCGAAGAAGCCGGCCGCATCCGCGACCAGATCAAACGCGCCGAAGCCCTGATGCTAGAAATGCCCAGCGCCGACCCCATCATCGACAAAGTCACGCCAAAGGGGAAATCGGCTAAGAAGAAGCGTTAGCCACGTTTCTTATCTCCTTTTAATGTTGCGCCGCAGCAGTAACCTACTGCTTGCGTTGCCATAAACCCACATTCGGAATGTCATTAATTCGCAGGTACTTAATCGCGGGTTATTGCTTTGCAGCAACTGCATGTTGTGGTAGCGTGCAGTGCAGTACTACAAGGGCTGGGAAACATGGCCTCTTAACGGTTTGTTCAGGAATACCCCGTATCCTGAAAATACGAAAAAACAACAAACCACCGTACAGGATGACATGATTCAATTTGAAAATTCCGGCCTTTATTCGCTGAAAGAAATGTCCAACGCGTCGATGACGCCGCTGCGGATGATGGCGAACGCCACCAAACAAATGTTCTCTAACCCCATGTCGCCGCTGGCTTATACCGGCCTTGGCCGACATATGGCCGCGGGCGCCGAGCTGGTCGAGCGCATCACGCAGAGCTACCCAAAACCCGAATTCGGCCTCACCCACACCGTGGTTGAGGGCAAGACCGTCGAAGTATGGGATGAGGTGGTGCTTGAGAAACCGTTCTGCCAACTGCGCCGCTTCACGCGCCAGGGCAAATTCAACCAACCGAAACTGCTCATCGTCGCCCCCATGTCGGGCCACCATTCCACGCTGCTGCGCGGCACGGTGGAAGCGATGCTGCCGCATCACGATGTCTACATCACCGACTGGACGGACGCCAAGAACGTGCCGCTGTTCAAAGGCGATTTCGACCTCAGCACCTACATCGATTACGTCATTGAATTCACCCAATTCCTTGGGCCCGATGTGCATACGCTTGGCGTGTGTCAACCTTCCGTGCCGCTCATGGCCGCTGTGGCGCTAATGAACGACGCGAAAGACCCCTGCGCCCCGAAAACCATGACCTTGATGGGCGGCCCGGTGGATACCCGCAAAGCCCCCACCAAAGTGAACCTGTTCTCGCAAGAGCATCCGATGGAATGGTTCGAGAGCAATGTGATCACCCGCGTGCCGCTGAATTACGGCGGATTCATGCGTCGCGTCTATCCCGGCTTCCTGCAGCTTGCGGGCTTCATGAGCATGAATTTCGAACGCCATGTCGAATCGCATGTCGAGCTGTTCAAGGACATCACCAAAGGCGATGGCGATGGCGCCGCGCAGCACCGCAAATTCTACAACGAATATCTCTCGGTGGCCGATCTTCCGGCAGAATTCTACCTGCAGACCATCGAGGAAGTATTCCACAAACACTCACTGCCCAAAGGCGAGCTGTTCCACCACGACGTGCGCGTGCGCCCCGAGGCCATCACCAAAACCGCCATCCTCGCCATCGAAGGCGAGCTGGACGATATCTCCGGCGTCGGCCAAACGAAGGCTGCGCTCGACATCTCCAAAAACCTTGCCGATGCGAAGAAGAAATACCATCTGCAAAAAGGCGTCGGCCATTACGGCATCTTCAACGGCCGCAAATACCGCGAACAGATCCGCCCGGTGATAACCGACTGGATTCACAAGAACGCGTAGGTTATGACGGAACCTATATGAAAAAAGGTTTCTCCCTCGTCGAACTCTCTATAGTTCTCGTCATCCTCGGCTTGCTGGTCGGTGGTGTGCTGGCGGGTCAATCGCTGATCCATGCCAGCGAGCTTCGCTCGGTCACTTCCGAATCCCAGCGTTACGCCACAGCAGTTTCTGCTTTCCGGGATAAATATTTTGCGTTGCCGGGCGATATGAGCAACGCCACCGCTTTCTGGAGCTCGCTTGGTGGTACGGGGAGCGATGCCACCTGTCAGGCTATCGATGCCACAAGCACCGCCACCTGTAATGGGGATGGCGATGGTTCGTTGTTTTGGGGAGGCAACGCTGCCAATCGTTATGAATGGTACCGTTTCTGGCAGCATCTGGCCAATGCCGGGCTGATCGAAGGAAGCTACACTGGCACGGCCGGCAGCGGCTATATGCCCGGCATCAATCTGCCGACCTCAAAAATAGCCAACAATACTTTCCTTGCTCGCAATGGTTTAGGCAACATCGCGGGCACGGCGACGTATTATAGCGGCTCCACGTCGGCATTTGCGGGCGATTACGGCAAAAGCGTGCTCCTGTATCAAGGCACCAGCCCCAGCAGCGCCGTATCTGGAAGTATCGGGCTGAGCCCCGAGGACGCATGGAACATTGACAGCAAGACAGATGATGGCCTGCCGGGCACCGGACGAACCGTCAGCAACAAAGGCAACAATACAAACACCATCTGCGTTAGCACCGCCGGAGGTGCGCCAGCGAGCGACGCGGGCTCCACGTATCGTCTAGATAATAAGGCGAAAGATTGCTCGCTCTATTTCATTGGCCTGCTGCCATAAAAGAACGGCGCGCGGGCGTTAGGGCTTCTCTCTTGCCGAACGCGCGGTCATAATCGACGATCTTCGGATGGCTGTTCGACAGCATGTCTGCCGATTTAACTGCACATTGCCCCTTGACTCCCCTAGGCTGGGTCTCTAAATCTCCCGCGTTTGCCCGCACCCTAGGAGCTATGATGACGAAGCCACTCGTAACCCCGCCCAACGCCGCCTTGATTCTTGCGGATGGGACGGTGTTTTCGGGATACGGCATCGGGGCGGAAGGCACCGCCGCCGGGGAAATCTGCTTCAACACCGCGATGACCGGCTATCAGGAAATCCTCACCGACCCGAGCTATACCGGCCAAGTCATCACCTTCACCTTCCCGCATATCGGCAATGTCGGTACCAATGTGGAGGACATCGAGGCGGAAGAATCGACCGTTGCGGGCCTCATTTTGCGCGAGTCGATCACCGAGAGCTCGAACTTCCGCGCGGCGCATCATTTCAATCGCTGGCTGGAAATGCAGGGCATTACCGGCATTTCGTGCATCGACACCCGCGCCCTCACCCGCCATATCCGCGTGCATGGTGCGCAGAACTGCGCCATCGTGTTCAACGCCTCGGGCGCGGCCGATTTGAACAAAGCCAAGCAAGCCCTCGCCGACGCCCCCGACATGAACGGGCTGGAGCTGGCCGCCCACGTCACTACGCAGACCAACAAACCTTGGAGCCAGCAGCGCTGGGCGCTGGGCAAAGGCTACAGCGAACTGCGTGGCGACGAGAAAACCCTGCCGCATGTGGTCGCCATAGATTACGGCGTAAAAATGAACATCCTGCGCAACCTCGCCTCCGAGGGCTGCCGCATCACCATCGTGCCCGCTACGGCCTCGGCCGATGATATTTTAGCGCTGAAGCCCGACGGCGTGTTCCTCAGCAACGGCCCCGGCGACCCCGCCGCCACCGGCCATTACGCCGTGCCCGTCATCAAAGATTTATTGAATGCCAACATGCCCATCCTCGGCATTTGCCTCGGCCACCAGATGCTCGGCATCGCCCTCGGCGCGCGCACCGAGAAAATGAAACAGGGCCATCGCGGCGCCAACCATCCGGTCAAGGACCTCGAAACGGGCAAAGTCGAAATCACTTCGCAAAACCACGGTTTCTGCATTTCCGATGCGGGACTGCCCGAAGGCGTGCTCGTCACCCACCGCTCGCTGTTCGACCAGACCATCCAAGGCATCCGCGTCGAGGGCAAACCCGTCTTCTCCGTGCAAGGCCACCCCGAATCCAGCCCCGGCCCCCACGATTCGCGCTACCTGTTCGAGCGCTTCGTCGCCGCCATAACCACGCATAAGAAGGCCGCCGCGTAATGCCCAAACGTACCGACATCAAGAGCATCCTCATCATTGGCGCCGGGCCTATCGTCATCGGCCAAGCGTGTGAGTTCGATTACTCGGGCACGCAGGCGGTGAAGACGTTGAAGGCCGAAGGCTACCGCGTGATTCTGGTGAACAGCAACCCCGCCACCATCATGACCGATCCGGAGCTGGCCGACGCCACCTACATCGAACCGATCACGCCGGAATATGTTGAGAAAATCATCGCCAAAGAAAAACCCGACGCACTGCTACCCACCATGGGCGGCCAGACGGCACTGAACTGCGCCAAGGCGCTGGCGGAATCCGGAGTACTGAAGAAGCATAACGTGCAAATGATCGGCGCGAATCTGGAGAGCATCAACAAAGCGGAAGACCGCCAATTATTCGGCGACGCCATGGCGCGCATCGGGCTCGAAGTGCCGAAGAACGTGGTAGTGAAAACACTTGAAGAAGCGCGCGCGGCGCGTGAAATTATCGGCCTGCCCGCCATCATCCGCCCCAGCTTCACCATGGGCGGCAGCGGCGGCGGCATCGCTTACAATATGGAAGAGTTCGAGGCCATCGTCGCCTCCGGCCTCGATGCTTCGCCCGTCGGCGAAGTGATGATCGACGAATCCGTGCTCGGTTGGAAAGAGTACGAGATGGAAGTGGTGCGCGACAAAAACGACAACTGCATCATCGTCTGCTCCATCGAGAACATCGACCCGATGGGCGTGCATACCGGCGACAGCATTACTGTGGCGCCCGCGATGACGCTGACCGACAAAGAATTCCAAATCATGCGCGACGCTTCCATCGCCGTGCTGCGCGAGATCGGCGTGGATACGGGCGGTTCGAACGTGCAGTTCGCCGTGCATCCGGAAACCGGGCGCATGGTGGTGATCGAGATGAACCCGCGCGTGTCGCGCTCTTCGGCGTTGGCCTCGAAAGCCACCGGCTTCCCCATCGCCAAAGTCGCGGCCAAACTGGCCGTTGGCTACACGCTCGACGAAGTAATGAACGACGTGACGAAAGCCACGCCCGCCAGTTTCGAGCCCACCATCGATTACATCGTAGTGAAAATCCCGCGCTTCGCGTTCGAGAAATTCCCCGGTGCCGACACCACCCTCACCACCGCCATGAAATCGGTGGGCGAAAGCATGGCCATGGGCCGCAATTTCCCCGAGGCGCTGCAGAAGGCGCTGCGTTCGCTGGAGACCGGCCTCACCGGCCTCGACCCCCTACCCATCGACGACGCCGACGCGCTGCGCTCGCAGCTCTCCGTCGCCTCGCCCGACCGCTTGCTGAAAGCCGCGCAAGCTTTGCGCCTCGGCATAAGCGTCGAAGAAATTTGCTCCATCGCCAAATACGATCCCTGGTTCATTCGCCAGTTGAAACGCATCACCGAGGTGGAAGCCTGGGTGAAGGAAAATGGCATTCCCACCGACGCGCCGAGCCTGCAGCATGTGAAGTCCCTCGGCTTCTCCGACATGCAGTTGGCGCGCCTCACCGGCACCAAGGAACTCGCCGTGCGCAAAGC
>JBBKVX010000083.1:0-98607 GCA_037968615.1 Rickettsiales bacterium | reverse complement strand
TTAATTAGCGTTCTTGTCCGGGCGTGATGCGCGCGATGCGAATGGCCTGTTCAGTGAGTGTGTTGAGATCTGGGCTGCCGTCCCGCAGGCGAATATTTAGATGGGAAGCTGCGTCCTTGATGGCTTCGGCTGCGATCTCGTACGGGGCGTCGAGTGGGCTTATTTTATGGTCTTGCGCGTAACGGTAGGTTTCCAGATTCCCCATACTGTGAAGCCCAAGCACGGCGGCCCGGATAAGGCGCGCTTCGTAAAAATCGTTGCCGCCGTCAATGCCGGTATGGATGTTGACCGCCGCCTCTGCTGTTGGGCGATCGACATGCGTCAGCATCTGTATCTGCTGGATACGAGTTTCCTGAGGAGACAAGGGGCGGCTGGGGCGTTCATGGCTCATAAAATCTTCCTTTATTCTTGTACTCTAATGCATCCCACTTAAAAAAACGTTAAGAAGAAAAGAGTAATAAAGGCTGGGCGCTAGGCCTTCTTCTTAGCCACTTTCAGTACCTTGGTGTTGGATTTGCCTTTGGCTTCTACTTTCGCTGGCTTCGACTCGATGGCATCGATGGAGCCGATGGCGGCCATGTTGATGATGTCGGCCACGGTGGCGCTCATGTTTACGATTTGCACGGGCTTCTCTAAACCAATCAGGATCGGGCCGATGACGCTGCCCACGTCCAACTCGTCGAGCAGGCTGGTGGACAGATGCGCCGAATGCAGGCCCGGCATAATGAGCACGTTGGCAGGGCCGGACAGGCGGCAGAATGGGTAGAGAGCCATCACATCCTTGTTCAGGGCGGTCTCGGCCGACATTTCGCCTTCGTATTCGAAATCGATGTCGGTGCGTTGATCGAGCAGGGCCACCGCATCGCGGATGCGTTTGCCTTTCTCGCGCATCGGGTTACCAAAGTTTGAGTAGCTGAGCATGGCGACGCGCGGCTCATGGCCGAGCTGCTGCACCTTGCGCGCGGTGCGCACGGCGATGTCAGCCAGTTCCTGCGCTTCCGGCAGTTCTTGCATCACGGTGTCGGAAATGAATACGGTGCGGTTCTTGGTGACCAGCATGGAGGTGCCGAGTAGGAACTCGCCGGGTTTGGGGTCGATGACGCGGCTGATGTTCTCGAGCGCGCGGTAGTAGTTGCGGGTGAGGCCGGTGACCATCACATCGCCATGGCCGCACGCGATCATGCAGCTGGCGAAAATGTTGCGGTCGTTCTTCACCATGCGTTCAACGTCGCGCATCAGGAACCCGTGGCGCTGCTGTTTTTTGAACAGGTAGTTCACATAGGTGGTCAGGTGCGGACTGACGGCGGCGTTCACGATCTCCAACGAATCGGCGTGTTTGATGCCGAGACGGTTGATGGTCTCGCGGATGCGGTCGGGGCGACCTACCAGAATGGGGTGGCCATAGGCGTTGTCGCGCCAATGGATGGCGGCGCGGATGACTTTCTCTTCCTCGCCCTCGGCGAAGATCACGCGCTGGGGGTTCTGACGCACAGCGTCGAAAATTTGTGCCATGCTGTTGGCCGCCGGGTCGAGGCGGGCGCCGAGTGCGCGTTTGTAAGCCACGAAATCGGTGATGGGTTTGCGGGCCACGCCGGAATCCATCGCGGCTTGCGCCACGGCGATGGGGATGGTGGTGATGAGGCGCGGATCGAACGGGGTGGGGATGATGTATTCCGCACCATACTTCATGGTTTTGCCCGAATAGGCGGCGCAGACTTCGTCCGGCACGTCTTCACGCGCGAGCTGTGCGATGGCTTCAGCGCAGGCTACTTTCATTTCTACGTTGATCTCGCTCGCCCGCACATCCAACGCACCGCGGAAGATGTAGGGGAAGCCCATCACGTTGTTCACCTGGTTGTTATAATCCGAACGGCCGGTGGCGATGATAGCGTCGGGGCGCACGGCGAGCGCGTCCTCCGGCATAATTTCCGGCACGGGGTTGGCCATGGCGAAAATGATCGGCTGTTTGGCCATGCCTTTCACCATTTCCTTGGTGAGTGCGCCAGCGGAGCTGAGGCCAAGGAACACGTCGGCGCCTTCCAGCGCTTCGGTGAGGGTGCGGCGTTTGGTGTTCACGGCGTGTGCCGATTTCCACTGGTTCATGGAGCTGTCGTTGCGGCCTTCGTAGATAACGCCGGAACGATCGCACAGCAGCACGTTCTCGTGCTTCACGCCCATATGTTTCAGCAGCTCGATGCAGGCGATGCCCGCCGAGCCCGCGCCGTTGGCGACAACTTTGATTTTGCTCAGGTCACGGCCGGTAATGTGGCAGGCGTTGATGATGCCCGCCGCGGTCACGATGGCGGTGCCGTGCTGGTCGTCGTGGAACACGGGAATGTCGCACAGTTCTTTGAGCTTTTGTTCGATGATGAAGCAATCCGGTGCGCCGATGTCTTCGAGGTTGATGCCGCCGAAGGTGGGCGAAATCAGATGCACGGCGCTGATGATCTTATCCACGTCTTTCGAGTCGATCTCGATGTCGATGGAATCGATGTCGGCAAACCGTTTAAACAGGATGGATTTGCCTTCCATCACTGGTTTCGAGGCCAGTGCGCCAAGGTCGCCGAGGCCGAGCACAGCGGTGCCGTTCGAAATCACGGCAACGAGATTGCCCTTCGAGGTGTAATCGTAGGCGGTGTCTTTGTTCTCATGAATTTTCAGGCAGGGAACGGCCACGCCCGGCGAATAACCCAACGCCAGATCACGCTGCGTGATGAGCGGTTTGGTGGGGGTGATGGAGATTTTACCGGGCTGCCCCATCGAGTGGTAGGCGAGGGCTTCTTCGTCGGTAATCTTCATGTTTTCGCTAGCCATTATTCGGTCCTTGAAATAACTACGTTGGTTCTCATACGGCGGGGTTTACATGGGTAATTCGAAGGCCGCAAGCATCGGGTTGGAGCAAGTGGAAAAAAGTGCGGATTCGCATTGCACTGCACCAATTCCTGTGGCTGCTGCGACCCCCGCCATGCAGCAATATTTGAAGGTGAAACTCGCCTATCCCGACTGCCTGCTTTTTTATCGCATGGGCGATTTTTACGAGCTGTTCTTCGACGATGCGGTGACGGCGTCCGGCATCCTCGACATCGCCCTCACTAAACGCGGCAAACATGCAGGCGACGACATTCCCATGTGCGGGGTTCCCGTGCATGCGGCGGATATGTATTTGCAGAAGCTCATCGCCTCGGGCGTGAAGGTGGCGATTTGCGAACAGATGGAAACGCCCGCGCAGGCCAAAAAACGTGGCGGCCACAAAGAAGTGGTGCGCCGTGAGGTGGTGCGCGTTGTCACGCCCGGCACCATTACTGAGGAAACGTTGTTAGCGCCCGAGCAATCGCAATGGCTGGCCAGCCTCGCGCTGGAGGGCAGCAACGCCGCCGTGGCGTGGCTCGATCTGTCCACGGGTGAATTCACCGCCAGCGCTTTGAATGTGGGCGAGTTGCCTGCGTTGTTGGCGCGATTGCAGCCGCGCGAATTGTTGCTCAGCATTTCGGCCCACGAGGCGCTGGTGGGGCAGCCCTGGTTCCATGAATGGCGCGGCCTGTGCACCGCGCGCCCCGATGTGTTGTTCGATGCGCGGGCCGCCGAACGCCAGTTGCGCGAGCATTATAAAGTGGGTGAGCTTACGGCGTTCGGCGCGTTCGCCCCGGAAGAAGTGACCGCCTGCGGTGTGCTGCTGGATTACCTGAAGCTGACGCAGCTCGACGCCGTGGCGCGTATCGATGCGCCGAAGCGCGAACTTGCGGCGGCCAGTTTGCAAATGGATGCCGCCACGCGCCGCAACCTCGAACTGGTGCAAACGCTGGCGGGCCAGCGCCGGGGCAGCCTGTTCGCCACCATCGACCGCACGCTCACTTCGGCGGGCAGCCGCCTGCTGTGCCAACAGCTTTCCGCGCCGCTCTGCGACATCCACGCTATTAGCGCGCGGGTGAGTGGGGTGGAATATATGTTGGAGGCGACCAGCCTTCGCGCCACCTTGCGCGCCACGCTTAAAACCATTCCCGATATGGAGCGTGCTGTGGGCCGTTTGGCGCTGGGCCGTGGCGGCCCGCGCGATTTGCTATTGCTGGCGGGTGGGCTGACGCAAGCGAACCTGCTGCGCGAACATTTGCGCCCGCTGAACCTGCCCGATGGGTTGGCGCACGCGCGTGAGGCGCTGAAGGGGCACCATACACTTGGTGAATTGTTAGTGCGGGCGTTGAAACCCGAAGCGCCGCATTTGGCACGTGATGGGAATTTCGTAGCCGAGGGATACCGCGCCGATCTCGACGAATACCGCCGCCTGCGCGATGAATCGAAACGCGTCATCGCGGCAATGGAAACCAAGCTGAAAGCCGATACGGGCATTCCGTCGCTGAAAATCAAACAAAACAATGTGCTGGGCTATTTCATCGAAATTACCGCCATTCATGAAAAGAAAGTTCCCGTCGATTTCATCCATCGCCAAGGCCTCGCGGGGGCGTTGCGTTACAGCACGGTGGAGCTGAACGACACTGCCCGCAAAATTGAAGATGCGGCGGAGAAATCGCAGCAGTTGGAACTGATGGTGTTCGAGGAGCTGCGCGCTGAGGTCATTAAAGCGGCAGAGGAAATCATCGTTGCCGCACGTGCGCTTGCCGCGCTCGATGTGGCTGCCGCCTTGGCCCAGCGGGCGGAGGAGGGGCGCTGGGTGCGGCCCACGCTCACCACGCAACCGAACCTTGCCATCTCAGGGGGGCGCCATCCGGTGGTGGAGGAGGCGCTGAAGCGCACGCATCAGGAATTCATCGCCAACGATTGCGCGATGGATGCGGCCAGCCAGCTCTGGCTCATCACTGGCCCGAACATGGGCGGCAAATCCACGTTCTTGCGGCAACAGGCGGTGCTGGTCATCCTCGCGCAGATGGGCAGTTTTGTTCCGGCGGAAGCTGCCACCATCGGGCTTGTCGACAAGCTGTTCTGCCGCGTTGGCGCGGCGGACGATCTGGCGCGCGGGCAATCGACCTTCATGGTGGAAATGGTGGAAACCGCCGCCATACTGCATCAGGCCACCGCGCAATCGCTTGTGGTGCTCGATGAAATCGGCCGAGGCACGGCGACGTACGATGGCGTATCCATCGCGTGGGCAGTGGCCGAGCATTTGCATAACGTCACCCAATGCCGCGCGTTATTCGCCACCCATTACCACGAACTCACCGCGCTGGCCGAAACGCTGCCGCGTTTAAAAAATTATCACGCCACCGCCAAAGAATTTAAAGGCACGTTGGTGTTTCTGCACACCATCACTCCCGGCTTCGCCGACAAGTCGTACGGCATTCATGTTGCGGCGTTGGCTGGCATGCCGCAGCCAGTATTGGTGCGCGCCAAGAAATTGTTGCAGACATTGGAGTCCGGCCATAGTCTAACCGAATCCAAGTCCCCATCAGATTTGCCTTTATTTCAGCAACCTGCGCAGACCACCAACAAATTGGCTGAACGGCTAGCAAAGGTTGATGTGGATGGAATTACTCCCCGCGAAGCTCTGGATATTTTAGCGGAGTTAAAGCGTTCGCTTTAAAATTTAACGGGCAAATGAGTCGTTGCTGGGGTTCCTTTTGACGTTTGCCAATCGCTGCAGTCGGCTTTGTTGGGCCTCACTGCGTTTCTGCGCGGATGTCGCTTTTGCTTTTTCTGCCAGTTTTTCCCAACGCGCCATCAGATGTTGGAATTCTTTGTCTTGTGACGAGCCGGGTTCAATACTGTGCTGGGCCGTGGAGCGGGCATGCTCCATTGCCTTTTGCGCGCGCACATCAGTCAGCGGCATAGCCGCGACCGTATCGAGAAATGCAGCAGGCGGCAGTTGTAGCCATGTGGCTAGTCCCTTAAAACCTTCGCGGATTCGGTAGCGCTCGTTGCCATAGTCAAATCGATCATACATGCCGCTGATTATAACCAGCGGCATGCTTTTGAATGTGACGTTTTAATGAACTTACTGGATCAAACGCGCCGCTTCAACCCTGTGCGAACCGCGCGCTCAGGTAACTGAACAGTGCGCGGATGCACATGCCTTCGCCGCCCATGGGGCGACCGGGATTATTGTCGGGGTTCCAGGCGTAGGCGTCGATATGCACCCATGGCGTGCTGGGGCTGACGAATTTTTCGAGGAACAAGGCAGCGGTAATGCTGCCACCGAAATTGTAGTTCGGCGAATTGGTGATGTCGGCCACCGGGCTGGCCAGATATTTGGCGTAGCCGGGCCAGAGCGGCATGTGCCACATGGGGTCAGCGCTGCTGTGGCTGTGTTTTACAATGTCGTGCGCTACTTCGTCGCGGTTGCTGTAGAGCGCGGGCAGTTCGGTGCCCAGCGCCGTGCGCGCCGCGCCGGTGAGGGTGGCCACATCGATCATCAGCGCGGGGTTGGATTTGTCGCCCTCGAACAGCGCATCGGCGAGAATGACCCGGCCTTCGGCATCGGGCGAGCCAATTTCGATGGTGAGGCCCTTACGGGTGGGCAGAATATCCTGCGGGCGGAAGGCGTTGCCGCCCACCATGTTCTCCACCGCCGGAATCAGCGTGCGGATGCGGATGGGTAGTTTTTCCTCGATGATGAGCTGGGTAAGCCCCAACATGATGGCGGCGCCGCCCATGTCTTTTTTCATCAGCTTCATGCCGGACAGCGGCTTCAGGTCGAGCCCGCCAGTGTCGAACGTCACGCCCTTACCCACCAGCACTACCAGCGGATGGTCGGGATTTCCGTGGTTGATCTCGATGAATTGCGATGGCTGCGCCGAAGCGCGGCCCACAGCATGAATGGCGGGATAGTTCTTTTTCAGCAGATCATCGCCGGAAATGACCGCGCATTTCGCGCCTACGCGCTTGGCGAGCGCTTTGGCGGCATCGGCCAGTGCGGGCGGGTGCATATCGTTCGGCGGCATGTTGATGAGGTCGCGCGTGAGGGCGATGGCGGCGTAACGGCGCATGACGCTGGCGATGTTCACATCCTTCGCCACGGAAAGGGTGAGCGCTTTTTGCTCTTGCTTGCGGTAGGCGGTGAACTGGTACTGCGCGAGCAGGAACCCGAGTGCGGCATCGGCTTGCTTATCGGCGTCCCAATCACAATCCAAATGGTAATTTCCCGGTGGCAACAACGCAGGCAAATGCGCGATCGACCAGATGGGAAAACATGCGTCGGCTCCGGCCAGTATGGCGCGCAGACGGCCAGTGCTGTCGGGCAGCATGAGGGTGGAGTCGGGCGCGGCGGTGAAGGGCTGTTGCGCGGCCCACAGGAGCGTCATCTCGTCCTGCTCGCCCAGCCAGCCACCGAGGTTGTCGGCATTCACGGGGATGATGGGTGTGCTGTTTTCTGCGTCGTGGGTGAGGCGGGTCATGCGGGTTCCTTGGGGTGAGGGGCGGTAGCCAGTGTTTCGATAGCTTTGGCGGAAAGGCGATAAACAGTCCATTCATCCATCGGTTCGGCCCCGAGGCTTTTGTAGAAATCGATGGCGCGCTGGTTCCAATCCAGCACCCACCATTCCACCCGGCCGCAGGATTCGGCCTGCGCTTTGGCGGCCAGCGTTTCAAAGAAATGGCGGCCAAGACCCGCGCTACGATGCTCGGGGCTCACATAAATATCCTCGATGTAAATGCCCGGGCGGCCGATGAAAGTGGAGAAATTATAAAAATAAATGCAGAAGCCCGCGGCTATGCCATCAACCTCAGCAATCAAAGCATGCGCTTTGGCGTTGGGCCCAAACAGCGATTCGGCGAGGATTTCCTCAGTAGCGGTGACGGCATGTTCGAGTTTCTCGAACGCCGCCAGCTCGCGTATGAAACGCAGGATGGTGGCGGTATCTTCAACGGTGGCGGTGCGGATGGTGGGGATCATGGCACCCGTTTAACAGGCTTGCAGGCAGATGCAAAGAACGGGATGGATGGCCGGACCGAATGGCCCCGAAAAAGAACACGCATTTTTTTGCTGCGGTTTGCATCTGTCGCGGTTATAAGCGCCCAACATGTGCGGAGGGGTGGCCGAGTGGTTTAAGGCGCACGCCTGGAAAGTGTGTATACGGCAACGTATCGAGAGTTCGAATCTCTTCCCCTCCTCCATTGAATATCCGAAACACAGGCCTCGCTAGCGGCGGAATTCCAACACATCGAATTTCGATTCAAACCGCGGCTCGGGGAACGAGATGCGCCAGCTTTGTGCGCCCGTGCGTTCTGCAAGCCCCACTTGGTCGCTGTCGATGTTCTTGCCGTAGGGCAGGGCGCTGTCGCCCGCTATGTAGAAGCTGCCAATGTAATGAAGTGCAGTATCGCTAGCGGTGTAGAAGCGCCCCATCGTGCGTTGCGAGCCGGTGCGCTTAGTAAGCGCCCAGCCTGAGCCGTCGTCGGACACGTTGCACTGGAACCATGCGTAACGCACATAGGCCGGATTACCGCCGAGTTTGGTAGTGCGGCATTTCCAGTCGCCGGTGAGGTCGAATCCTCGGAACGATAGGGGCTGGATGTTCAGCAGTTTTTTAGCCGCAGCGTAGTCGCTGGCGGAGGCGTTTTTCTCGACGCTTCTAAGGGCCACGTCGCGGGTGGCGTCGTACCGTTCGAGTTTGGAGGCGTCGTTACGAGTGACGAGTTTGTGAAAGACGCCATCGGCTTGGGCGTGGGTCGCGCTGAAAAGTAAGCAGGCAGCGGCTAAAAACGGCATGGGACGCATATGGTTCTCCTATTCAACCATTCTGCATGCGCGAGTTCAATTCTCCATTAGGCGCTCAGTATTTGTGCGTGATGACGGAGATGGTCGTCGATGAAGCTCTGGATGAAAAAATACCCGTGATCATAGCCTTCATGCGTTCGCAGCTCTACCGGCTGGCCCACTTGCTTTGCAGCGTTGGCGAACGCTTCAGGGTTTAGGCGGCCTTCTATGTACGCGCCATCGGCAAGGCCTTGATCGATGAGGATGCGGGGAAGTTTTTTACCTGTGCAACGCGCCATCACTTGCGTGGCGTCGTAGTTCGCCCATGCGGCTTTGTCGGTGCCGAGATAAGCAGTGAGGGCAGCAGGGCCCCAGCCATTTTCCGAGGGGTTGCTGACTGGTGCGAAGGCGGAAAGCGAGCGGAACAGTTCTGGATTGCGCAAGCCGATGGCCAACGCGCCACCGCCACCCATGGAATGACCGAACAGGCCGAAAATTTTGATAGGGAACCGCGCCTTCAATAGCTCTGGCAACTCATGCGAAATGTAGCTGTACATGCGGTAATGCGTGCTCCACGGCGCTTGCGTGGCGTCGAGATAGAAGCCTGCGCCCTTGCCAAGCGAGATGCTTTCGTCGTCGGGCACATCGTCGCCGCGCGGAGAAGTATCTGGTGCGATGATGATGAGGCCAAGCTCCGCCGCCGTGCGGTAGGCGCCGGCTTTGGTGGTAAAATTTTCTTCGGTGCAGGTGAGGCCCGAGAGGAACATCAGCGCTGCGCCGGTAGGTTTCGGTGGCATGAACACGGTAAACCGCATGTCGCAGTTCGTGCTGGTGCTGGCGTGTGTGTAGTAGGTGAGGGTGCCACCGTGGCAGCGATGTTGGTTGAGCGTTTCCATTAGTAGATCACCACGCTGCGGATGCTTTCGCCTTTGTGCATCAGGTCGAAAGCTTTGTTGATGTCTTCGAGCGGCATGGTGTGGGTGATGAGGGAATCGATGTCGATTTTCTTGTCCATGTACCAATCGACGATCTTCGGCACATCGGTGCGGCCGCGTGCGCCTCCGAAGGCCGAGCCGCGCCACACACGGCCTGTGACCAATTGGAACGGGCGGGTAGAAATTTCTTTTCCAGCATCGGCCACGCCGATGATGATGCTTTCGCCCCAGCCTTTATGGCAGCATTCTAGGGCTTGCCGCATGGTGGTGGTGTTGCCGATGCATTCGAAGCTGTAATCGGCCCCACCACGCGTGAGGTCGGTGATGGCCTCGACGATGTTCGGCGTTTCGAGCGGGTTGATAAAATGCGTCATGCCAAATTTTTTGGCGATCTCGATGCGGGCGGGGTTGATGTCGATGCCGACGATCATGTCGGCTCCCACCATGCGCGCGCCTTGAATGACGTTCAGCCCAATGCCGCCAAGGCCGAACACGACCACCTTAGAGCCCGGCTCCACTTTTGCGTCGAACACCACGGCACCGACGCCAGTGGTAACGCCGCAGCCGATGTAGCAGACCTTATCAAAAGGCGCGTCCTCGCGGATCTTAGCGAGGGCGATCTCGGGAAGCACCGTGAAGTTCGAAAAGGTGCTGCAGCCCATGTAATGCAGGATGGGCGTGCCATCGATGCTGAAGCGTGAGGTGCCGTCGGGCATCAGGCCCTTGCCCTGCGTGGGACGGATTTTCTGGCAGAGGTTGGTTTTGGGGTGCAGGCAATATTCGCATTCGCGGCATTCGGGCGTGTAGAGTGGAATCACATGGTCGCCCACTTTAAGGCTGGTGACGCCCGCGCCGATCTCGCGCACAATGCCCGCGCCCTCATGGCCCAGAATGGCTGGGAAGGCGCCCTCCGGGTCGGTGCCGCTGAGGGTGTAGGCATCCGTATGGCAGACGCCGGTGGCCATGATTTCCACCAGCACTTCGCCCGCGCGGGGGCCTTCCAGATCCACGGTTTCGATGGTGAGCGGTTTCCCAGCTCCGTAGGCGATGGCGGCTTTGGTTTTCATGGCGGGTTCCTTATGTTGCTGCGCAGGATAGTTTTCACACCTGCGATTGCAATGCGGGATTTGTTCTTTTTGTATCCCATGCGTTTATGACAAAAAGTTATGATGCGGCCCGCGCCGCTTATGTTAAAGCGTATGTATGAAGCTTTCCCGTTCCGCACGCATGCGACTGATCAACCTGTGGCCACCGCTGCTGGGCATGGGCATTCGTTTTTTCATCAGTCCGGATGCGCTGGAAGTGCGCTCCAGGCTGAAGCTGCATTGGTGGAATAAAAATATCGTGGGCACCCAGTTCGGAGGCGCATTGTTCACCATGACCGACCCTATTTGCATGATTGTACTGATGGAAAATCTAGGGCCCGATTATGTGGTGTGGGACAAGGGTGCCAGCATTCGTTTCAAAAACCCCGGCCGCAGCGATGTGCACACGCGTTTCGCACTCACGAGCGAGCAAATCGACGCCCTACGCGCCACGGCCGATGCCGAAGAACGGGTGGAGCCGACCTATGCGGTGCAGATTCTCGATACGAACGGGCTGCTGATCGCTGAAGTGAGCAAACTCATGTTCATCCAACGTAAGGACAAATTTAAGCGCCGCCCCACTTCGCTTGCGACGGTGCCGGTGGAAGGTGTGGGCGACCCTCTCCCTTAGGAGAGGGCGTACCATTAAGCCGCGGCTTTGAGTTCTTCGCCGCTTACTTTTAACACCACTTCGATGTTGCCGCGGGTCGCCTTGGAATAGGGGCAGACCTGATGCGCAGCGGCGACGATTTTCTCGGCGGTGGGCTGGTCGACGCCAGCGAGGGTGGCATTGATCACGACACTGATGCTGAAAGCGTTGTCGTCTTTATGCAGCGATACATCGGCCTGCACTTTGACTTCGCTGATGTTCACGCCCTGTGATTTGGCTACGGCGTCGATGGCGCCGCCGAAACAGGCGCTGTAACCGCAGGCAAAGAGCTGCTCGGGGTTGGTGCCTTGGCCGTCGCCGCCGGGTTTGCTGAGTTTCAGGTCGAGCTTGCCGTCGTCAGTTTTGCTGGTGCCTTCGCGGCCAGCGATGCTGGTGGCATGTGCGGTGTAGAGTGTGGTCATGGGAACCTCTTGGTTGGGGTTTAAGCGTCGGTCGGTACTTTGAGTTGCGCAAGGATTTTTGTTTTCAGCTCTTCCGGGCGGAAGGGTTTGGGGATGTATTCGTCCATGCCCATGCGCAGGCAGCGTTCGCGGTCTTCCACGCGTCCGTGCGAGGTCATGGCGATGATGGGGGTATGCGGGCGCTGGCCCTCTTTTTCCCATTCGCGGATGTGACGAGTGGCTTCATAGCCGTCCATCACTGGCATTTGCACATCCATCAGGATCAGGTCGTAGGGGTTTTGCATGTGCTTGCGCATGCCTTCTTCGCCATTATGGGCGACGGAGTGCTCGAAGCCGAAAATATCGAGGTAGGATTTCGCGACCAGGATGTTGGCGGCGTTGTCCTCAACCAGCAAAATACGTGCGGTGTAGCGGCGTTTGGAAGTGCTTTCATGGGCTGCATGAGATGGCTTGGCCATGGGAGTGGGTTTGGCCGGAATGGTTTCGCCGTCGGCCATTGGCATCAGCAGATGGATGGTGAATTCGGAGCCTTTGCCCTCGCGGCTGGCGACAGTGATGTTGCCGCCCATGCGCTCGGCGAGACCGCGGCTGATGGACAAGCCCAGCCCCGTGCCGCCGTACTTACGGGAATGCGAGCTGTCGGCCTGGATGAATTTGTCGAAGATCTGCCCCAGTTTTTCGGTGGCGATACCGATGCCGGTATCGCTGACGCAGATGCGGATGTCGGTTTTACGTTGCTTGCTGGGGGCCGCCGAAACGCGGATGTTCACGCCCCCTGTTTCGGTGAATTTCACGGCGTTGGACAGAATGTTCACTAAGATCTGCCGCACGCGCAGGGCATCGCCCACGAAATGCAGTGGGCATGTTTTGTCGTAATCCAGCTCGATCTTGAGCCCTTTCTCCACTCCGCGCACCGAAATAATGGCGATCACTTCGTCGATCAGCTCGTGGAGGTCGAAAGGTATCTCTTCCAGTTCGATTTTATTGGTTTCGATTTTAGAGATATCAAGCAATTCGTTGATGAGCCCCAGCAGCGATTCGGCGGAAAGCTGAAGCGTGTTCAGATACTCCTTGCGGCGCTCGGGCGGCAGCATGTCGGCATTCAAAATATTGGCGATGCCGACCACGGCATTGATGGGCGTGCGTATTTCGTGGCTCATATTGGCTAGGAACTCAGATTTGGCGACATTGGCCTCTTCCGCTTGTTCCTTGGCCAGGCGCAGCTCCTCGGCATTGCGCTCCAGCTCGTCGGTACGTTTGGCGACTTCGAGTTTTAAATGTTCGGTCATTTTGCTGCTGAGCGAAAGGGCGGCGAACGCCGTGCCTAGAATGAGCAGCGTGACCACGCCCACGGCGGAAGCAAGAAGGCGGTTCACGTCGTCGAACTCTGGCCCGAGGCGGCCCTCGATGAACGGCACGATGACACCGGCCTTGGTGGCGCTGTATTGCATGGCGCTGAGCACGAAAGCGAGCAGCAACGAGCTGAGCAGGGTGAAACGCGGAATGCGGCTGGGTTTTTGTTGCTGAGCGAGCAGCGTCAAGCGCAGCAGAATGGCGGAGGTGACCATGGCGAACACCAGCGACAGTACGAACCAACCGAACGTGTATTGCAACATGGCGCGCATTTCGATGGCGCGCATACCGGTATAGACCATGGCGGTGAGGCCAAGCCCGAGGAACGGCGCGGTTAGCAGAATGGCGTGCCGCGTGACGGTGGTGCGACTGAGTATCTGGAACACCAGCAGTGCCACGCCCATGGCAATGGCCAACGACAGCAAGGTCATGGGCAAGTTGTAGGTATGTTCCAGCTCCAGTTTGTAGCCGAGCATGCCGGTGAAATGCGTGGCCCAGATGCCGCCACCCAGCACCACGGCGCCGCCGATTTGCCAGAAACGGCGCAGACGTGGCAGGGTCTCGCGCCGCAGCTGCACCGCCATATCAAGCGCGACGTACAAAGCCAGTGTGGCGATGACAAAAGAAAGCAACAGCGATACGGGGTCGAAACGCCCTTCAAGGGCGTTCAAGTGAGGTGCACCAAAAAGAAAAAATTCACCGAACACGTGCGCATCCTTTCGTTGGATGAGTCATGAATACTACGGACGTGATCGCCATGTCGTGTTGTGTTCCCCGATGATTCTTCATCGCAGAGTAATAAAGAGCGTATAAAGATTCCATGTGTCTACAGAAAACACCAATAAATTGCAGGCGCTTATAAAAAAGGGCCGCAAATGAGCGGCCCTCTTATTATCGTCAGTGCATTGGCTAGCTCTGGCGGTTCAGACGCTCATCGCGTTCGAAATTGCCCGACTGCTGCGACGGGGAATTGCCCGGACGCTGCTGCTGGGTGTTCTGTTGGGCCGGTTTTTGCTGGCTGGGCGATTGGGGCTTTTGTTGGTTAGGCATTAGAGTCTCCTATGAAAAAGAGTGGTGTCGCATGCCTCGTGCTATGGCTTAGGCGGGGTGGCATAAAAAAGATATGTGGTTTGCCCACTCTGCCGGAAGCTGGTACAGGCCAAGGCCTATGATGCTTTATCTTTCAGACGGCCGAACGATTTCGATGGAGCGCTGGCGCGAGGGCGACGCCATACCCGACGACACAGTGTGGATCGATATGAACCATCCGTCGCGCGCGGCCGAGTTGGCGGTGGAGAAGCTGCTAGGGGTAGAGATTCCGACGCGCGAAGAAATGCGCGCCATTGAAGTGTCGGAGCGGCTGTACCAGGAAAACGGCATCTATTTCATGACCGCGACGCTCATGACCAAAATGGACACCAACGAACCGGAAGCCCATGCCGTCACGTTCATCATCAGTGACAAGCGGTTGGTCACGCTGCGCTACAGCGACCCACTGCCGTTCAAAACCTTTGCTGCGCTTCTTGGCCGCTTACCCGGTTCCGACCATAACGGCCCGTCACTGTTCCTTGGGCTCATCGATTCGGTGACCAATCGTATCGCCGATATTCTGGAACGGATCGGGCAGGAGATGGACGCCATCACTAAGCAGATATTCACCCCCGCCAGCCTGAAAATGGAGGCTGCGCCGAACTATCAGGAAATGCTGACGCGTGTGGGCCGCTCGGGCGATGCGCTTTCAAAAGCGCGCGAGAGCCTGATGACTTTGGGCCGCGTGGTGGCCTACAGCGCGCAATGCAGCCACATCACGCTGGGCGAAAACCATACGCGCCTGAAGGCGCAAAGCCACGATGTGGTGGGGTTAAGTGATCAGGCGAATTATCTTGGCAACCGCATGAGCTTCCTTCTGGATGCGGTGCTTGGACTGATCGGCATCGAGCAAAACTCGATCATTAAAATTTTCTCGGTGGCGGCCACGGTGTTCCTGCCGCCCACGCTCATCGCCAGCATTTACGGCATGAATTTCGAGCATATGCCTGAGCTGAAATGGCATCTGGGCTATCCGATGGCGTTGCTGGTGATGATGCTTTCCGCGCTGTTACCGCTGCTGTATTTCAAGCGCAAGAATTGGCTTTAACGCCATAAAGCGCGTCGGCGCGGGTGATGAACGCGGCGCCCATTTTCTCGCAAGCGCGGGTGAATAGCCCGCCGATAAGCTTCTCCAGCCATTTTGATTTGAACTGGAAATCCACCGCGAAGTGAATGTCGGTTCCGCCATCCTCGCGCAGGACGAAACGCCAATGGTTGTTGAGGTGGTGGAACGGCCCGTTCACCAGCTCCACCTCGATGCGGCCTTCCTGCGATTCGCTCGGCGCGATGGGCGTAACTTTCGAGGCGTAACGCTCCGTTAAATGGCTGAAACTGATGATGAGCTCGCCGATGAAATGGTCGTCAAAACGCTGCGTCACCCGCGCGGCGCGGCACCATGGCAGGAACTCCGGATAGCGCTCGATGTCGGCCACCAGAGCGAACAGCTGCTGCGGTGCATAGGGCGAATGGCGGATTTCGGAATGGGCGGGCATGCTACAGGTTATCGTTGGCCGGAGCGGGCTGGCTGGCGGCCAAACGACGGTTGCGCTCGTCGCGCATCTGCGCGAAATCGGCGTCGGCGTGGTAGCTAGAGCGGGTGAGGGGCGAACTGGCCACCTGCAGGAACCCTTTGGTTTTCGCCACGCGCTCGTAGTAGCGGAACTCGTCCGGCGTCACGTAGCGATCGACCGGCGCATGACGCGGCGTGGGTTGTAGATACTGGCCAATGGTGATGAAATCGATCTCAGCGGAGCGGAAATCGTCCATCACTTGAAGCACTTCTTCCTTGGTTTCACCGAGGCCGACCATGATGCCGGATTTAGTGAAGATGCTCGGATCCTGCTCTTTCACTTTCTTCAGCAGGTTTAGCGAGTGGAAGTACCGCGCCCCGGGGCGAATTTTTTGATACAGCCGCGGCACGGTCTCGATGTTGTGGTTGAACACATCCGGGCGGGCCTTCACCACAATCTCCAAATTGCCATCCTTGCGGCGGAAATCCGGGGTCAGGAGTTCGATGGTGGTTTCCGGCGAAGTGGTGCGAATGAATTCGACGCATTGGGCAAAATGGTTCGCGCCGCCATCGTCGAGGTCGTCGCGGTCCACCGAGGTGAGCACCACATGGCGCAGGCCAAGCTTTTGTACGGCCATCGCTACGTCGCGCGGTTCGTCTTCGTTCACCTTGTTCGGCACGCCCGTTTTGATGTTGCAGAACGCGCAGGCGCGGGTGCAGGTATCGCCGAGAATCATCATCGTGGCGTGCTTCTGGCTCCAGCATTCGCCGATGTTCGGGCAGGCCGCTTCCTCGCACACCGTGTTCAGCTTGTTGGCGCGCATCAGCTCGCGCGTTTCCTTATACCCCTCCGATTGCGGCGCGCGCACGCGTATCCAATCGGGCTTAGGCAGCTTTTTGTCGGTGGTATGTGGAATGGGAAGAAGGTCGGCCATGGGCATTATTTAGCGCGCTTTTGTAGGAACTTCCAACAATTTTATTACCTCTTCGGCCGCCATGCGCTGGGTGGGTGTGCCACGCTGGGGCTGAAGAAGGGTCGCGTTGCGACGGCCAAGGCACCGTTCGAGAATATCGATGACCTGCTCGGTCTTTCCGGTCTCCACGGCATGGCCGAAGCGATCCAGTACTGCTTCGCTCTGAGTTGCCCAGCAAATAAGGTCTTCGCACTTTTGGAGAAGGGCGGGTTTGATCGGTAAATTTTTCATGGAGGGAGAATTAGCAGCAGAAGGGCGTGATGTGTATGAAGGTTGTGTGACGTTAAGGGACAAAGAAAGCTTGCAAACCGGGCTCAAAACCCTTAATAACCGCGCTCCATTCCTTAATAATCCGCTGGAGAACCCATGGCTCGCGTTACCGTAGAAGATTGCATCCTGAACATCCCGAACCGCTTCGAGCTGGTAGTGACCGCCGCTCAGCGCGCGAAACAGATCTCGTCGGGCATGCCGCTGACCATCGACCGCGACAACGACAAGGACGCCGTAGTCAGCCTCCGCGAAATCGCTGACAAGACCATCGACCTGTCGCTGGTGAACGAAGAAGTCATCCAGCACTTCATGAAACGCGGCTCGGGCTTCGATCCCGCCGACCAGATCGAGGACGAAGAGCAATACGCTTCCACCAACCTCGTGACCGAGGCTTTCGAAGATGCGCGCCAATACATCCAGCCGGGCGACCAGGCTGGCGGCATGAGCTTCGTGGAAGAGAACGTCGAAGTGGACGACTAGAAGTCTCCGCACCAAAAACCAAAAGGGCCCAGCGGTTTTGCCACTGGGCCCTTTTTTTATGCCTCCGAAGGGCTTGGGCGCGCAAACAGGCTGGCAACGCACTGAAAACTCCCTTATATTGCGATGCATGATACGGCAAATGGACCTCGTGGAGAAAATCCGCGCTTACGACCCGACTGCGGATGAGGACGCCCTCAACCGCGCGTATGTCTATTCGATGCAGAAACATGGCAGCCAGAAACGCGCCTCGGGCGACCCGTATTTCTCGCACCCGGTCGAAGTGGCCTACAAGCTGACGCAATACAAGCTCGACACTGCCTCCATCATCACCGCGCTGCTTCACGACACGGTGGAGGACACCGACGCGACTCTGGACGAAATTGAACAATTGTTCGGCCTCGAAATCCGCGATCTGGTGGATGGGGTGACGAAGCTCAACCGGCTCGAGATCAAATCCGAATCCAGCAAACAGGCCGAAAACTTCCGTAAACTCGTCATTGCCATGTCGCGCGATTTGCGGGTGCTGATGGTGAAGCTGGCCGACCGCCTGCACAATATGGAAACGCTGCACCATATCGCCAAGCCGGAAAAGCGGCAGCGCATCGCCCGAGAAACGCTGGAAATTTACGCCGCGCTGGCCGAGCGCATCGGCATGCGCCGCATGAAGGAAGAGCTGCAAGATCTGGCGTTCCAGGAGCTGTTCGGCGAAGCGCGCGAATCCATCATCAAGCGGTTAGAATTCCTGCGCACGCAGGGCAAGAGCCAGGTGCAGCGCGTGGAAGAGATTCTGCGTGAGCTGGCCGACGAGGGCGGGCTGGCCGATGTAAAAGTATATGGCCGCGAGAAAAAACCGTACTCGATCTGGAAGAAAATGGAGAGCAAGGGTGTCAGCTTCGAGCAGCTGGCCGACATTGTTGGGTTCCGCATCATCACACGTTCGGTAGGGGAATGTTACGCCATCCTCGGGCTCATCCACGCCAAATACCATACGATTCCCGGCCATTTTAAAGATTACATCTCGACGCCAAAAAGCAACGGATACCAGTCCATCCACACGGCGGTCATCGGCCCGCAGCAGCAGCGCATCGAAATACAAATTCGCTCCGAGGACATGAACGAAGTAGCCGAATACGGCATCGCCGCGCATTGGGGCTACAAGCAAAAAGCCGAAGACAAGGCCGCCACCGAGGGCACGCAATACCGCTGGGTACGCGAACTGCTGGAAATTCTGGAGCAATCGGAAGGCGCCGAGGAATTCCTCGAACACACCAAGCTGGAAATGTACCACGATCAGGTGTTCTGCTTCACGCCGAAGGGTGACATCATTGCCCTGCCGCGCGCTTCCACGCCGGTTGATTTCGCGTTCGCGGTGCATTCGGGCGTGGGGTTCACCTGCGTCGGCGCCAAGGTAAATGGCCGCATTGTGCCGCTGAAACATACGTTGAAAAACGGTGACCAGGTGGAGATCATCACCGCCAAAACGCAAACGCCGAGCCCGACATGGGAGCGGTTTGTGGTTACCGGCAAGGCGCGCTCCGAGATTCGCCGTTACATCCGCGATCAGCAGCGCGACGAGTACGTGACGTTGGGCAAGGCCATTCTGACCAAGACCTTCAAGCAGGAAGGCCATGATCTGAGCGAGAAAATGCTCGATCCCGCGCTGGCCGTATTCAAGAAGAAAGAGGTCGAGGATCTGTACGCCGAAGTGGGCGAGGGCATCATCAACCGCAATCAGGTGTACGACGCGGTGTTCCACACCCGCAAATCGGCCGATGCCGGGGTGAAAGACCCATTCGCCGCAGTGGCGGTGAAAAAGAAGGCGCGCAAATCGGTGCCTATGCCCATCCGTGGGCTAGTGCCGGGCATGGCCATCCATTACGCGGGCTGCTGCCACCCCATTCCCGGCGATAAGATCGTCGGCATCGTGGCTACCGGCAAGGGCATCACCATCCACACGATGGATTGCGACACGCTGGAAAACTTCTCGGACAGCCCTGAAAAATGGATCGATGTGGCGTGGGATGCGCAGGGGCAGGACGAAACCTTTATTGGTCGCCTACGTGTCTCCTTAAGCCACGAGGCGGCGGCGTTGGCCACGGTGGCCAACGTGATCGCTAAGGATTTGGGAAATATCAGTAATCTTAAAATCACCAACCGCTCGACAGACTTCTTCGATATACTCATCGATGTGGAAGTGAAGAACGCGCGCCATCTGCAAAACATCATCAGCTCGCTGCGCGCCAAAGACGTAGTGCAGGCGGTGGAGCGTGTGTAGCTTCATCCAATCTTCATAAAACTTCAGACGTTTGCTGGTAGAATTGGGAATATTCAATTCCAACCGAGAGAATATTCAATTCCAACCGAGATTTTAATGCAGCGTTATTTCCCATACGGAACGTCCATGGCAGGCCCGCTTACGGGACTTGGCTTTTTTGGCCCGTCCGTGAATCCGCTGGAACATAAAACGCCGATATCCAGCCTTGCCGTTCAGCATAAAGTGCCGGCGGGGGATTTTGGATCGCGCTCAACCATTCGGCCCTACGAAGTGGCCAACATAAAGGCAACCATCAAAAAGCCCGGCGGGCTGCCGGACTTGGCGGCGTTAAAAATGGAACAGCGCGAGCTGCTGCAACAGGCGCGTGCCAATGCACGGCGCCCCGCCAACTTATCTTTCCCGTACGATGTCACCGCGGCTGGCTTTAGCAAGCTGGCGGAGGCAGAGGCTCGCATTGCGGCACCTACGATCGAGCCGGTGGTAAAAATTAGCAAAGCGCAACGCGACGCACAGTATCTCGGCCGCGCGGGGCATGAAGAACGTGCAACGGTGCATATGGTGCGCGAAGCGCGTGCCCGGCAGTTGGCCCCCGATGCGAATTACGTCGAAGAACATCTGCGCCCAGGCATGAAACATTTGGCAGATGCGGAAGCGCGCATCGGAACGAAAGCAACGGAGATAAAAATGACGGAACTACCGAAAACGGGAACGGCAGAGTTGCCTAAAAAGAATAATTCGGTGCGGCCCTACAAAGGCGGCACTGTCACTGAGATTGGCGGCCAGACTGGACCCGCCCTGTCTCGGGAGTTGGAATCTTCATTAAACCGTCACACTACTGCCGCTCATGATGCGGTATCTTTAAGTCATATACAGAACACAACGGAGTCGACCATGGAAAATGTAACTGAAGCTGGCAAGGCTGGCAAATTCACCACCAAGCTGCTGAATGTGGTTCGCCACACGGAAGAGTCGCTGGCTAAAGGTGTTGCTAAAGCAGCGGAGGGTGGCAAGACTCTCAGCCACACCATTAAACCTGGCGACATTCGCTGGAGCCGCGTTGCAATGATCGGTCTTCCGATCGCAGGCATCACCGCTATGTTCGTTGCCGGCACCGGCGACAAAGGCCCCGGCAAACATGCCGAGCAAGAAGCGAACCGCGAGCAGACACAAGGCGCAATGGGCGTTGCTTAACTTTTAATGAACCCGCGTCGCTGACGCACAGGAGATACGTTCGATGACCGCAATTCCTACAGCTGCAATCACACGAGGCGCACGCACCATGGCTGCTGGCGCGAAGGATGTGGCTATTGGAAGCAAGGATGCCATTTCCGTTCTGGCGTCGCGCACCCGCGAACATATCGGCCACGGCCTGAACAAAGCCGACCTCTTCGTGAAGGGTCATGAAGGTTTCGTTGGCACCGGCAAACATCTGCTGAAAGAAAAACCCGTCACTACGGCTGCGATCGTTGGTGGCGTGGGTGTCGCCGGCACTTATATGCTGGCAAATTCGGGGCGTTCCAAGGAAGCCGCCGTTACACGCTAACCACGTATCCATGGTTAAAGAGGCGCCTCCGGGCGCCTTTTTTATTGGCGGGTTCCCTTAAGCACGGTACAAGCGGCGCATGGGCCAGAAACTCCGACTTGGTGTGAATATCGACCATGTAGCGACGTTGCGAAATGCGCGCGGCGGCGCGCTGCCCGATCCGTTGCGCGCGGCACTGCTGGCGCGTGAGGCGGGGGCCGACGGCATCACCGCGCATTTGCGCGAAGACCGGAGGCATATCCGGGATACTGATATTGAACGGTTGAAAAATGAAGTCGCGTTGCCATTGAATTTTGAAATGGCCGCCACGAGGGAGATGCAGGAAATTGCCCTGCGCATTCGTCCGCACGCGGCCTGCATTGTGCCGGAAAAGCGTGAAGAGCGTACCACCGAAGGTGGGCTGAATGTGGTAACGCATGAAGCGATGCTGGCCGAATATATCGGCCCGTTGCTGGCGGCGGGCATTCGCGTGTCGCTGTTCATTGCGCCCGATGAGGCGCAGCTATTGGCCGCCTCGCGCATCGGTGCCCCGGTGGTGGAATTGCATACCGGCCATTACGCCGAGCTGGAAGGCGAAGCCCAGGAAGCCGAATGGGCGAAGCTGAAAAAAGCGGCGGAGTATGGTGCCGGGCTTGGCCTCGAAATTCATGCCGGGCATGGGCTGACGTTCGATAACGTCGCGCCCATCGCCGCCATACCGCAGGTGGTGGAGTTGAATATCGGTCATTTCCTGATGGGCGAGGCGCTCTTCACCGGTCTTGCCTCCGCCATCCATGAAATGCGCAAACGTATGGACGAGGCAAGGTCATGATTATTGGTATGGGCTCCGACCTCTGCGATATTTCGCGCATCGAAAAAACACTGGCGCGCTACGGCGCGAAGTTCGAGCAACGCGTGTTCACCGACGCCGAACAGGCCAAGGCCCGCGCCCGCAAAGGCGACAGTAAACGCAACGGCATGGCCAGCACCTACGCCAAACGCTTCGCGGCCAAAGAGGCTTGCGGCAAAGCGTTGGGCACGGGCGTGGGAGCCGGTGGCGGCATTTTCTGGCGTGACATCGAAGTGGTGAATTTGCCCAGCGGCAAGCCCACGCTTGCTTTAAAAGGCAACGCCAAACGGATGCTGGATTACCTGACGCCTGATGGTCACCAAGCGCTGATCCATATCACGCTCACCGACGAGTATCCGTTGGCGCAGGCTTTCGTGGTGATCGAGGCTACGCCTCTTTAAGTGCATGGGCGATTTCGCCCTTAAGAATCAAAAGTTCTTTTTGCATTTGGTAAAGCAATTGCTGCGCTTTGGGGTCGGGCAGCACATCAAGCATCTCGCCCTCCTGACAGAGCGCTTCGATGCGGTACGCGGTCACGGCATGCGATGTTTCCTTCATTACCTGCCATGTTTGCAGCCAGAGCACCAAATCGCTGTCGGCGCAGGCGCGCTCCAAGCGGCCCAAACACATGTCGGCGCTGGTCAGGTAACTGGTAAGGATTTGATGCATGCTTTGCTGGCCAAGCACTGCGAGGCGCGCAACATTCAGGCGCTCTGGCTGGGCGCTACTCATTATTGCATCACCGATGGCGAAGGCACGAACATGCTGCCCGTTACGATGTCGTGCGGTTGAATGAACCGCGCGGCAACCTGCCCGGCGGCGAGGAACAGGAAGGCTTTCACATGTTCTTTGGCGTAGATGTCCTGCGTCATTTCGCCGAGCGCTACGTTGGGAAGTATTTGAATGATGCGCCCATCTTCGGCGACGAACAGGGCGTCGACCGGGGTGAACACCTGCATGGCGGGCAATGGCGCCAGCAGCGGTGCATTAAATAGGATCATCACTCCAGTATCGTTCGTGAGGGTGTTCAACGTGTGGATGTATTCGAGTTTAAGTGCATCTTCCGACCGCAGCTCTATGTTGAAACTGCTTGGGTCGCGCAGGATGCTGGCTTCGCCATCCGCACCACCAAACACGGTGGGGTCGATGCGAATATTGGTGCGCTCGAAAATGATGGGTGTGGCTTGCGCATAGGCCATTGCGGGCGACAGAAGCGCCGTGATCAGGCTAATGGACAGCAGTATTTTCCGGCAAAACATAACGTACTTTATCCCCTACCGCGACACCTTCGCGCGCAGCACGCCCTGCGTCAAGTTCCATCACGGCGATGATTGGCACGCCCGCCGCCTGCGGCTTGGTTGTGAAGGGTTTTGTGTCGGGCGAGATATGCACGATGGTGTGTGTGGCATCGATGAACAGTATGTCGAGCGCGTGCGGCGTATCCTTCATCCAGAACGCGTAATCGCTGGGTTTCGGGAACAGGAACAGCATGCCGTCGTAGGGCTCAAGCTCGGTGCGGCCCATAAGGCCTTTGGTCCGCTCGGCTTCGCTGGTGGCAAGTTCCATCGAAAGCGCTACTTCGCCCTTGCGGCTGAAAATAACCGCATCGGCCGACGCAGCAAAGCTCGTGCTCGGCAACAGCAGAAGCAGGATGGCGGCAATGAGGCGCATTTAGATGCTTTCGAGTGCGGTTCCGATATCGCGTTCAAGATCGGTGATGCTTTCAAGCCCAACGGAAAGTCGCACCATCCCATCGGTGATGCCCAAAGCGCTGCGCGTGTCGGGCGTCATGTTGCTGTGAGTGGTGGTGGCTGGATGCGTCGCCAGGCTCTTAGCGTCCCCGAGATTATTCGAAATCGCGACAATGCGCAATCCATTAAGGAAAGTGAATGCGGCTTTTTTTCCGCCCTTCAGCGCAAAGGCGATCAACGCCCCCGACTCGGTCATTTGCTGCTTGGCCAACGCAAATTGCGGGAAACTGGCGAGGCCAGGGTAGAACACGCGCTCCACCGCCGGATGGGCTTCCAGCATGGCAGCAATCACTTTGGCATTGGCGATGTGGCGCTCCATGCGCAGAGGCAGGGTTTCAAGTCCCTTCAGGATCACCCACGCATTGAACGGGCTGAGAGCTGGGCCGGTATGGCGGTGGAACGGCAGCACTTTTTCGTCGAGCAGCTCTTTATTGCCCAAAATGGCGCCGCCCAGCGTGCGGCCCTGTCCATCGAAGAATTTGGTGGTGGAATAGACAACCATGTCGGCGCCTAATTCCAGCGGGCGCTGAGCGAGGGGGCCTGCGAACACATTATCGATGATGACTTTAGCGCCGGCTTTTTTGGCGAGCGCGCACACTGCGGCGATATCGGTCAGTGCCAGCGTCGGGTTGGCGGGGGATTCAATGAACACGGCTGCGGCAGGAGTGCTGAGGGCTTTTTCCCAGCCACCATCTTCCACCAGCTCGGTGGTGATGCCGAAGCGCGGAAGTACTTCGGTGATGATGTAATGGCACGAGCCGAACAGCACTTTGTTGGCCAGCACACGGTCGCCCGTTTTCAAAATGCCCATGAGGCTGGCGAATACCGCGGCCATGCCACTGCCCACCGCGATGCAGCTTTCAGCGCCTTCCAACAACGCCAGCCGGTCTTCCAGCATGGCGAGGGTGGGGTTGCGGTAACGGCTGTACACAAAGCCGGGTTCCTCGCCGTTGAAGCGCTTCTCTGCTGTTTCGGCATCGTCGTAACAGAAACCGGAATTGAGGAAAATCGCTTCACTCACCTCGCCATATTGCGAGCGCATGCTGCCACCATGCACCAGTCGGGTCTCGAGCCCGGCATTTTTCAGTTTCTCGATGGATTCACTGTCTTGCGGTTTTGGCATGGCGTGCTACTTTCTAGTGGAAACGGGCATAAAGCCTAGCGACCAACCCTAACCGGCGCAACCGATGTTTGGTAAAAATCCTATACGCCCCCCAGTAGCGGGCGACGACGGCCAGACGCTGCATATTGTGGAGATATTCCCGACATTGCAGGGCGAAGGGCCGTATACCGGGCACCCCGCCGTGTTCGTGCGGCTGGGCGGCTGCAACCTAGCCTGCACGTTCTGCGACACCGAGTTCGAGGATTTTGAACCGCTGCCCTTGCGCCAGACCGTGGCCGATATCGAAGCGAAATCGATGGAGCACCACGAGCGTGTGCGGCGGTTGGTGGTCATTACCGGTGGCGAACCGTTGCGCCAGAACATTGTGCCGTTGTGCGAGCAACTGCTCCAGCGCGGCTTTACCGTGCAGATCGAAACCAACGGCACCCTCTGGCGGCCGCTGCCGGAGGGGGTGCATATCATCTGCTCGCCGAAAGTGAGTGGCGGCTCCTACCATACGCTGCGCCCTGACTTGTTGAGCCGGGTGGATGCGCTGAAATTCATTATCAGCGACACGCGCGAATCCTATCAGGATGTCGGCGAAGTGGGGCAACATGGCCGCGACATCGCTGTGTATGTGCAGCCGATGGATGAATACGACGCGGCCCGCAACGCCTCGAACCTCGCCCGCGCCATGCTGCTGGCCCAGCGCGACGGCTACCGTTTGTCGTTGCAAACGCATAAAATCATGGGGATTCCATAAATGAAAAAAGCCGTTCTTCTTCTCTCCGGCGGGCTCGATTCCGCCACCACCTTTGCGATGGCGAAGGAGCAGGGGTTTGAGGTGTATGCGCTCAGCTTCCGTTATGGCCAGCGCCATGCCAGCGAACTTACGGCCGCTGCCGCCGTGGTGGAGCAATTGGGCGCGAAGGAGCACAAGATCGCCGACATCGATCTGCGTTTGTTCGGCGGCTCGGCGCTCACCGCCGACATCGACGTGCCGAAAGACCGTAGCGAATGGGACATCGGTCATGGGGTACCCATCACTTACGTTCCGGCGCGCAACACCATTTTCCTGAGCTTTGCGTTGGCATGGGCAGAGGTGTTGGGGGCGTATCATATTTTTATCGGCGTGAACGCGCTCGATTATTCCGGCTACCCGGATTGCCGTCCCGAATTCATCGAGGCGTTTGAACGCACCGCCAATCTCGCCACCGCCTATGGGGTGGAAGCCAAACAGCACATTACCATTCACACCCCCATCATTCGCATGAGCAAGGCCGAGATCATCGGCGAAGGACTGCGCCTCGGCCTCGATTACGCCGACACCTTCTCGTGCTACGACCCCATCGATGGCCAGGCCTGCGGCCAGTGCGACAGCTGCCAGCTTCGCAACAGGGGCTTCGCCGCCCACGGCATGACGGATCCGGCGTTGACCGCTCCCCCCTCCATTGCTACTGAAGCGCTATGACACAGGAACTCAACCAGCTCGGCCAGAACACGCCGCTACCTGCTTCGCCCGATGCGGCGGTGCTGGAGCGCGTGGCCAATCCGCACCCGAACGTCGATTATCTCATTCGCTTTACCGCGCCGGAATTCACGTCGCTCTGCCCGGTTACCGGACAGCCGGATTTCGCGCATCTGGTCATCGATTACGTGCCGCGTCAGTTCATCGTGGAAAGCAAATCGCTTAAACTGTTCCTGCACAGCTTCCGTAACCATGGCGATTTCCACGAAGCCTGCACCGTTGGCATCGCCAAGCGTCTGGTCGATACCATCCAGCCTGCATGGCTGCGCATCGGCGGCTACTGGTATCCACGTGGCGGCATGCCGATCGACGTTTTCTACCAAACGGGCGAGCCCATCAAGGGCGTATGGCTTCCCGAACAGGGCGTGCAGCCCTATCGTGGGCGCGGCTAAACCCGACGCCCCATCATTTGCGCCAAATCCAAGAACGTAAATCGGTTACGCGTTAAATACGCGTAGGTCACGGCGGCGTTGTAGCGATCCTCGTTCAGGCGCACATCCTTGGGTTTGGAGGGAATATTGCCATGGACATAAGCGCGGGTGATGGTCGTGTTTTGGATGACGACTTCGCTGATCTGGCGTTTAATTTCGGGCCATTCGCGGCTGAGCTTATCGTTGATGTCGGCGGCCTGTTCTTCACTGAGCACTTTCGGCGCGTATTTGCTGGCCACATGCGGGCCCATTTTGCGGCCAAAGATGCGATTGAAATAAGCTTCGTCGCGCGGCAGATGCTTCACTTGCGGAGTGCTGAGCAGCATTTTGTTGTGCAAGTCATTCATGGTCAGCATGGCCACGGCGATGATCTCGCCATGCAGCATGTCGAGTTCGCTGCTGTAGATCATCTCCAGCGTATGCGCGATCATGTGCTCGCCCTGACTGGCGGTGATGCTGGAGCCCACACGAGCCATAACGTCGCCCGCATCGAGCAACGCGTCCATCAGCAAGCTGAGATAATCGTGCGAGTTCTCTTTGATGCGGGAGATGTTCTCGATGAGCGCGGTTTCGTGGCGGCGCATCAGCTCGAAATCCTCGCGCGGGTAGGGGGTGCCAAGCAGATGGTGGCTCAGCAGGCAATCGGCCTCCACGGTGGTGCGGCACAGCGTGTCGCCCACGCCTGCGCGTGACATGCGCTTCGGTGCGGCGGCCACGATTTCCATATCCGCCACCACGGCGCACGGCGGGGTGGCCTCGAATGAAAGCTTCATGCCTTCGTATTCCAGACTGGAAGTGCCCGAGGTATAGCCGTTCATCGATGCTGCCGTGGGGATGCATATGTAGGGAATGTTCAGCGTATGCGCCGCGTATTTCGTGATGTCGTTCACAGTGCCGGAGCCCACGGCCAGCAAGCCGCTTACCCCTGCGGCATTAGCCATGAGGCCTTCTGCTTGCGAGAAATGCGCTTCGGCGCGACGGCCCAGCGAATAGGCTTTGATGCCGTGGGTGGGCAGCATGCTCATGAACAACTGCTGCCCCGCACGCACATAGGTGGTGTCGTCGCATACCAGCAATAAGTTGTTGCCCAGACCGTGACGCGTGGCGGCTTCCGGCACCGCTTCGAGCGCGCCGGCAGCGATGATCCTATCGCGGCATAGTTGCACTATTTTTTTACCCTCACGTTTTCCACAAGCAACTTAACACTAAGTGGCGGGGATGACGACATAAAACCGGCAACCAAATTTGCATGCGGATTAAAGGTTGCTGGGCTGGGGCACCCGAGCCATAACAAATCTCCCATTTTTAAGAGTATCCTATGACATGGCGCGGGTTGATGGTTGCAAGTTTGCTGGTAGTGCTGAGCATTACCGCCAGTGCTGCGCATGCGACGGATAAGCCGTTCGGGCTTTGGGTGGCGGAATTCACGCAAAAAGCGGAAGAGCAGGGCATCGACCCCAAACTGGTGACCGATGTGTTCCGTAACGTGGCCGTGGACGAGTACGTCGTAAAGCTCGACCGCAAGCAGCCCGAGGACAAACTCTCGTTCAGCAAATACAAACAGAACACCGTGAACCCTAAGCGCATCGCCCGTGGCCGCGCGCTGTTGCAGGAACACGCTACGTTGCTGAAGCGCATTTCCGCGACGTATGGCGTCGAGCCGCGCTACATCGTGGCGTTGTGGGGCATGGAAACCGATTATGGGCGTAATACGGGGAATTTCTCGGTCATCCAGTCGCTGGCGACGCTGGCCTACGATGGCCGCCGCGAAGAGCTGTTCACCAACGAACTGTTGGCCGCGTTTAAAATTTTGCAAGATGGGCATCTGAACCAGTTCGACCTGATCGGGTCGTGGGCTGGCGCCATGGGTAATTGCCAGTTCATGCCCAGCAGCTACCTGAAATTCGCCGTCGATTGGGACAAAGACGGCAAGGCCGATATCTGGAACTCGTTGCCGGACACGTTCGCTTCCATCGCCAACTACCTGCACGGCTCGGGCTGGAAACCAGGCATCGGCTGGGGCAAGCCCTCGGCATCGGCCAACGCCATTTTCCCCGGCACGCCCCAAGAGGGTGGCTACACAATCACCAGCAATTACGACGTGATTATGAAGTGGAACCGCTCGCGCTATTTCGCTACGTCCGTCGGCTTGCTCTCCGACCAGTTGGGACAATAATTCATGAATATCCGCTCGTTCTTGTTCGCCCTGACCGCCTGCGCCTTGCTCACTGCCTGTGGCAGCGGCAGCGGCTGGACGCCGCCTGTATACTCCGGCAAGCAGGAATCGACCGATGGCGTGCCCGGCTTCGACAATGGCCAGAAACGCTCGCCGTACGTGAAGCTTGGCCAATCGTATAAAGTGATGGGCGAATGGTACGTGCCGCGCTTCCAACCCGATTACAACGAGACCGGCCTTGCCAGTTGGTATGGCCCCGGTTTCCATGGCGGCAAAACGGCCAATGGCGAAAAATTCGACAAACACAGCATGACCGCCGCACATAAAACCCTGCCGTTGCCGTCCATCGTGAAGGTGACGATGGTGGATACCGGCAAGACCGTCTATGTGCGCATCAACGATCGTGGGCCGTTCAGCAAAGGCCGCATCATCGATCTTTCCTACGCCGCCGCCAAGGAAATCGGCCTGATGCAAAAGGGTGTGGCGAAGGTGCGTGTGGAGTATCAACTGGCCGAATCGCAGCGTTACGCCGACCTTCTGGCGCAAGGCCGTGAGCCCGAGGACATCGACATTGCTGGCGAGGTACTGCCCTATGCCAACAACAGCGTGCAGGTGGCCGAGAGCGAGATCAAAGAGAAAGTAGCGCGCGCACCGACCGATCCCAAATGGTGGGAGGAAGTGAACCCCGTTGGCACCGCCCGTGCAGCAGCCCCCGCGCCGCTGAAACCGCTTTACAGCGACACGCCCGCCAACGCCGCCCCCACGCAAAACGTTGCCATGCGCGACTTGCCGCCCGCCACTTTGCCGGAACCCACGGCCGCGCCATTGTCCGTCTCCGCACCGATTGCTGAGCCATCTGTGTTCCAGGTCATGCAGCAGGGGGGCACCAGTCCGCCCTCTGCGCCACAAGCACGCGTGGCGGATCCGCCGCCCGTGACAGCGCCCGTGAACGCTATGTATGTTCAGGTCGGCACGTTCTCGGTGAAAGAGAATGCGATGGCCCTCACCAAGCGGGTGATGGATATCGGCCCGGCGAAAATGAATGTGCTGGCGCGTGGTGATGCGACGCTCTACCGAGTGCAGCTCGGCCCCTACGACAACCCTGAAATGGCCGAAGACGTGCTGCAGAGGGTGCGCCTGATGGGGCTCTCGGACGCGCGGGCCGTTCGCTTGCACTAATAAGAATAAAAAAGAAAACTTCGTACCAAAGGATCTTCTATGAAACAGAGCTCATGGCTTGCCCTTGCTGGATTTCTAGCTTTCGCCGCGCTTGCCCTTCCGGCTGTAGCAGCCCCCGCCAAAGTAGTGTCGGTGGAAAAAGCGATGGTCGAGGAAACCCCCGAGGACGCGCCCGATCCTTCGCTTCGTGAAGCGGGCAAAGCCGCCACGCTGGTCGCTGCCGACGGTTCCGATCTGCAAAGCCCGGCCAGCCACCTCTATCTGATCGATTTCACTACAGGCACCGTGCTGGCCGAAAAAGCCAGCGACGCCAAAATGTACCCGTCGAGCATGACCAAGCTGATGACGCTCTACATTCTTTTCGACCGTTTGAAGCAAGGCACGCTGTCGCTCGACAACCAGTTCACCGTCAGCGAAAAAGCATGGCGTATGCAGGGCTCCAAAATGTTCGTGCCGCTGGGCGGCCAGATTCCGCTTGAGGAACTACTGCGCGGCATCGCCATCCAATCGGGCAACGACGCTTGCGTGGTGGTGGCCGAAGGCATTGCTGGTTCTGAAGAAGCTTTTGCGCGCCAAATGAACGACACCGCCAAAAAGCTGGGCATGACGAACTCCAACTTCATGGACGCCAGCGGCTGGCCGCATCCCGACCATTACACCACCGCGCATGATTTGGCGCTGCTGAGCAAAGCCCTGATCCGCGATTTCCCGCAATATTACCACTACCTGTCGGAGCGTGAATTCACCTTCCATGGCATCCGCCAGTTCAACCGCAACCTGCTGCTGTCGAACACGGCGCTGGGCGTGGATGGCCTGAAGACCGGCCACACCGAAGCGGCGGGCTACGGCATCGCGCTTTCGGCCAAACAGGCCGGCGATGGCCGCCGCCTGGTGTTGGTCATCAACGGCCTTACTTCGGAAGCGGAACGCGCGTCGGAAGGCGAGCGCCTGCTGAACTGGGGCTTCCACAACTTTGACAACATGCGTTTGGTGAAAGCCGGCCAGACCGTGAAGAGCGCCACCGTATGGATGGGCTCGGAAAAAACCCTGCCGCTGGTCGTGGCCCAGGACGTGACCATCAGCGTGCCGAAGATCGGCCGCGACGGCGTGAAGATGGCGGCGGAATACAACGCCCCCGTGAAAGCGCCTGTGAAAAAGGGCGACAAAGTGGGTGTGCTTAAAATCACCCTACCTTCGGGCGTGACACGCGAAGTGCCGTTGTTGGCCGGGGCCGATGTGGAGAAGCTCTCCTTCTTCGGCCGCATTCCGCGCAAGCTGGGGATGTAGCATGACCGCTCGTTTCATCACGCTGGAAGGCGGCGAGGGGGCGGGCAAATCCACGCAGGTGAAGCTGTTGGCGGCGTCTTTCGCGGCGGCGGGGCTTGAAACCCTCGTCACCCGCGAACCGGGCGGCAGCAAAGGCGGCGAAGCCATTCGCGGTTTGGTGGTCAGCGGCGCGGTGGACGCGTGGCACCCGGTCACCGAATCGCTGCTGTTCATGACCGCACGTTACGACCATCTCGAAACCCATATCCGCCCGGCGCTCAATGCCGGGAAATGGGTGCTGTGCGACCGTTTCCACGACTCGACCACCATCTATCAAGGCCTCGCCAAGGGGGTGGGGGAGGCGTGGCTCGACACGCTCTACACACATCTGTTCGGCACCGCGGCCCCCGCACTCACCTTGCTGCTCGACCTACCCGCCGAGATCGGACTTGCCCGCGCCGACACGCGTGGCAACGTCGCCGAATCGCGCTTCGAGCAAATGGGGCTGGAATTCCACACCAAACTGCGCGACGGCTTTCTTGGGCTGGCGAAAAAACACCCCGAACGCATCAGAACCATCGACGCCGCCGCCGATGCCACCTCTGTCCACGCCGCCATCATCGCCGTGGTCAATGCGCGGTTTGGCCTTGCCTTGAAAGCCAGCGCCGTCGCATAATCGCGCATGGCCAAACCCGACATTCTTCCCCCGCGCGAAAACCATCAGCTGTTCGGCTTCGAGCAAGCGGAGCAGCAATTCATTCAGGAATTCGCGGCAGGCAAGACGCACCATGCGTATCTGATGACCGGGCCGAAAGGCATCGGCAAAGCCACGCTGGCCTATCGTTTTGCGCGGCATATCCTCGGCACCGGGGCCGTGCAGGCCGCCAAGCAGGATGCCGGATTCTCGCTGTTTGGCGACGAACCAGCAGCAGAGCTTCCCGCCACCCTCGGCAGTTCGCCCGACGACGCGCTGTTCCGTCGCATCGCCGCCGGGTCGCACACCGATTTGCTCACGCTGACTCCCGCCTACGATAAGAAAAAGGACGCAGAAAAAAGCATCATCAGCGTCGACGACGCACGAAAAGTGCCCGGCTTCCTCAGCCTCACCCCCGCCGAGGGCGATTGGCGCGTGGTGATCGTGGATGCGGTGGACCAGTTGAACCCCAACGCCGCCAACGCATTGCTGAAAATTCTGGAAGAGCCGCCCGAGGCCGCCATTCTGCTGCTGGTGTGCCACGAGCCGGGCGCCATCCTGCCCACCATCAAATCGCGCTGCCGCAAGTTCGTGCTCACCGCCCCGCCACGCGCCGCGTTCGACAAAGCGCTGATGGCCGTCGCCCCGCACATCGACCCCAGTGAATACAGCGCGTTGCACGCGCTCAGCAACGGTTCGCCGGGCCACGCCATCACACTCGAAGCCAGCGGCGGGCTGAAAAGGAACGGCCAATGGCTGGCCGCCCTGCAACCCGAAGCAGGGCCCGCCACCCGCCAGCGTTTCATCGACAGCGCCGCCGCCCAGAAAACACCCGAAACATGGCGCGCCATCCTTTATGCTTGGAACGTTGCCATCACTCGCATCAGCCTGTGGCCGCACGCCAGTGGCGCCCCCATTCTTGGTGGGGAAGGGGAGCTGATCGCCGCCATCGCCGAGCCACTTTCGCCGCAGATCCGCCAACAATGGGCGGGCAAAGCGCGCAACCTCATCGCCGCCACCGACATTTTCAACCTCGACAAGCGCCAATCGCTCGCCATGCTGATGCAACCAGGATTGCTTGACAGGCTGGCGGCGTAACGACAGATTGCGCGCCACTGCCGCGCCCGGTCAGGAGACCGGGCCAGCCATGAGCCGCGAAGCGCGTTTCATGGCGAGTGCAGAAGCACGAGCCGGGAACTTATGAAAAAATACTATATCACCACCCCCATCTATTACGTGAACGACAAACCGCATCTTGGGCATGCGTACACTTCCGTTGCCTGCGACGCGATTGCGCGCTTTATGCGACTGGATGGGATGGAAGTGGAGTTCCTTACCGGCACCGACGAACATGGCCAGAAGGTCGAGAAATCGGCCGCCGCTGCTGGGGTTCCGCCGCAAGCGTTCGTCGATGAAGTGTCGGAACATTTCCGCGAAATGGCCACCACGCTGAACCTCACCAACACCGATTTCATCCGCACCACCGAGCCGCGCCACAAGGCCCGCGCGCAGGAGCTGTGGAAGCAACTCGAAGCCTCCGGCGACATTTACCTCGGCGGCTACGAGGGCTGGTATTCCGTGCGTGACGAGGCGTTCTACGCCGAATCCGAGTTGGTGAATGGCAAAGCCCCCACCGGCGCCGAAGTGGAATGGGTGAAGGAGCCGAGCTACTTCTTCAAGCTGTCGGCCTATGGTGACAAGCTGCTCAAATTCTACGAGGAGAACCCCGATTTCATTCTCCCCGAAGCGCGCCGCAATGAAGTGATCTCGTTCGTTAAGGGCGGGTTGCACGATCTGTCCATCTCGCGCACCACGTTCCAGTGGGGCATCCCGGTTCCGGGCGACGAAAAACACATCATGTATGTCTGGCTCGATGCGCTGACGAACTACCTCACCGCCGCCGGCGAAGGCTTCTGGCCCGCCGACCTACATATGGTGGGCAAAGATATTTTGCGCTTCCACACCGTTTATTGGCCCGCGTTCCTTATGAGCGCGAAAATGGAGCTGCCTAAACGTGTGTTCGCGCATGGCTGGTGGACGATCGAAGGCGAGAAAATGAGCAAATCGCTCGGTAACGTGGTGTCGCCCACCCATTTGGTGGAGAAATACGGCCTCGACCAAACGCGCTATTTCTTGTTGCGCGAAGTGCCGTTCGGCTCCGATGGCAATTTCAGCCGCCAGAGCATGTTCGAGCGCATCAACGCCGACCTCGCCAACAACATCGGCAACCTCGCTCAGCGCACACTGAGCATGATCGCCAAGAACGCCGCCGAACTCACCCCCACACCACAGGCCGAGATGCAGCCGCAAGACGTGGCGCTGATGGAGCTGGTGCGCCTAACCGCCGTCGATGGCGCCGCCCGCGCCCGCGAGCAAATGCAACGCTGCAAGTTCGGCGAAGTCATCGGCGCCATCCTCGACATGGCCCGCACCGCCAACGAATACATCGACAAAGAGGCCCCCTGGACGCTGAAAAAAACCGATCCGGCGCGCATGGAATCGGTGCTCTATTACCTCGCCGAATCCATCCGCTGCATCGGCATCATGTTGCAACCCTTCACGCCTGATGCCGCCAACAAGCTGCTCGACCAGCTTGCCGTGCCCGAGAATGAGCGCCTGTTTAAGCATCTCACCGCTGAATTCGCCTTGAAGCCAGGCACCCCACTGCCCAAACCTCAGGGTGTATTCCCACGCTTGATGGCGGACGTGGCGTAATGCTCATCGATTCGCATTGCCATTTGAACTACCCGGCGCTGGCCGATACGGCGGGAGTGATTGCGCGGGCCAAAGAGGCAGGGGTCATGCTGATGCAAACCATCAGCACCAAGCGCAGCGATTTTGCTGAGGTGAAGCGGCTGGCCGAGAGCTATCCGGAGATCTATTGCTCGATTGGCGTGCATCCCCATGATGCGGGGGATCATGAAGACATCTCGGAGTCTGAGCTGCTGGAGGCCGCCACCCATCCGCGCGTCATTGGCATTGGCGAAACAGGGCTGGATTTCTATTACGAGCATTCGCCGCGCGACATCCAGACGGAACTGTTCCGTCGCCATATCCGCGTGGCGCGCGCACTCGATCTTCCTGTGATTGTTCATTCACGGGATGCGGATGCTGAAACGGTGGCGGTACTTAAGCAGGAACATGAAGAAGGCGGCCCATTCCGTTTCCTCATCCATTGCTTTAGCTCTACGCAATATCTATCTGATGAATCAGTTAAATTAGGTGGATACATTTCCTTATCCGGCATCATCACGTTCAAAAAGTCGCAGGCACTACGCGATGCTGCGGCAACCGTACCGCTCGACCGGCTGTTGGTGGAAACCGATTCACCCTATCTTGCGCCGGAACCGCACCGCGGACAGCCGTGTGAACCCGCCTACACGGCCTATACCGCCAAAAAACTAGCAGAGATCAAGGCTATTCCATTGGATGAGGTGACAAACGTGACCACTGAGAATTTCTTCCGGCTTTTCAGCAAGGCCGAACGCCCCGCTCTTTAAGCTCTTGGTGAGCTTTAATTGACTCTATAAATTGATTTAAATCAGTGACAAACACTCAATTGTTCACAGCTTTATCCTATCGGTGAGAATCAGCAATTGGGGCTAGGCGATTGCAAACTATGGCAATCGGGAAAATGTGCATAAACACTAGGAGTAAGCACTTCAACTTATTGAAAAGCTGGATGTTTGGACTGTGGATAATTTTTCGAACCAAAAGCGGTATAATGAAAAACCATAGGGTTGCGGAGAGTTATTTGCCTATACGGTAATCTTAAGCCTACGGAAGAACACGAATGCTGACGCTGGTATTCCCGTAATTACTCACGGCCAAAAGCCCATGGGCGATATCGATTCCGTGGGGGCAATCGTAACCGGAAAGGCTGTCGAGCGGGGCTAGTGTTTCGGCATCGTGGCGGTAGACTTGGTTGGTGAACCCCCCTGTGCTGAAAAGAACGCCTTCATGGACAAGACAGCTGTCGAACTGATCGTCAGGTACCGTTACTTGTGCCGCGACATGATAACTTCCCGTCGCCAAATCAAAATCCACCAGCATGATCTCGGAATTGTAGATGGCCTGCTCGCCCTTTTTAGGCGCACCATGCGCGGCGATGAGGGCCAGTCGGCCATCACGCACCAGGCACGCATCTTTTGCCCTGTAATCCAATGGCATATAAAGCAATCTTTCCGCGGTATCCGTTCGGTGGATATGCAGGCCCGGCTCTTGATTCAGCACCGTAATGGCCAGTGTCTCTGGTGTCAGGAACGAAACGCCATGCACATAGCCCGTGCCAAAGGTGAGATCCCGCACATGAAAAATCCGGTCGTCCTCCTGACGATATAGGCTGACACTGGCGTTCCTGCAGTTGCTGGTGGCGATGTATCCGGTGCCATCGGTGTCGCATAGGTCGGTTTCGCAAGGGATGCCTTGATATTCCGTGTCGATGCGGTCGAGAATGGTCCAGCTTTGCTGGTTCATATCGAATTCAATGAGGTAGGCTTTTTTGCCAAGCAAAGAGAAACATACCAAACGGTTGGCGCTAATAAACCGCACCGAAGTGATGGTAGCAAAACGTGATTTACCGCCAATAAAAAGGCCCCGCCATTTCACACCTGGGGCGCCTGAAAGATCTTCCAGCTGAATATCTAGGCGGGCAGGGGAAGGGGTCATGGGCAGCCTAGCTGTGTGTGGAAGCCGAAATCGCGGGTATGGTGCCCCAGCATTTTATCAAGGGCCGAACCAAAATCAATGGCTACCGCACCCGCTTGTTTTCCGACCCCGATCAATAGCTTGCCTGCATAACCGGCGCTCACCAACAGCAAGGTTCCGGGCCCGCACTGCGCCTGTACGCTGGCCGCGATCTCCTCGATCATGTCGGGCAGAAGGGCGCCGTTGAAGCGGTTCGGGCAGAAACCCAGCACCCGTTCCTGAGGCGGAACAGCGATGTGGGTTAGTTTCGGGTGCTTGAACAGATGCCCGTCGGGAATATCGAAGCAGCTGACCAGTACCACATTGCGCGCCGCCGCAAAAAGAGACGCCATATATTCAGGCTCCGCCAAGGAGATGCTACAGAATTCCTCTGCCCAAAGAATGTTTTGGCGAATACCACCCGTTTCCAAAAGCTTGCGTACGGCTTCGCAGAGCACGATCACCCGGCGCTCCTTGGTGCTCAACTTGCCCTCGCTGCCGGGTTCCAGCGAAAGCACAAGGCGCAGGGTGCCCGGGAAGCCTATCGCATCCGCTGTGCGCAGGCTTTCTAGGAACCCCACACCAAGAGTGGCGCGCTTGGGCTCGTCGAGGCGTTTATTCCACCAGGCGATGTCCGGTTCTTTGCCTAAGCCGGCATAGGCTTCTGGGGCCAGATCGCGCAGCCCGTAACTCTCCGCATCGCCGATACGAATGAGGGAGAAGGGGTGTTTGCCCACCAGCGCACGATGCACCGTGTGCCGAAGCGCTTCGGCCTGGCCATGATTAAAGCGAATATCCGATAAAATTCTTCTCGCCGACGCGCGAATGGCACGCCAGCAGGCATGGAATGCCTCCACCACCGGCTGGCGCATGATGGGCAGTTCGATGGCTGCCAATGCCTCTGCAAGTCCATCGGAGATAGGGTTTTCTGTCGCAGATTTGTTGAGTCGGCCCAGCGCCTGACGACAGAGATACCGATATGAAAAGCACCGTAACTGACTGGTTTTTCTTGATAATTCATCAGGTTGGAGCGCTTCGGTGTCATCGAGAAATTTCAAACATTCCTCATATCGTCCCGCATCGATCAGCAGTGCGGCGACACCGTTCACTGCCAGGGTCGGGCTGGGGCGTGCGTATTCCGAACGATAGAGCGGCCAAAGACGACTGACGCTTGCCACATCGCCAAATTTCACCAGAGCATCGAGATAATTAGCGAACACATCGAAACCATATGGCGCGTTCGTGCCGCAGCAATCGGCCAAAAGTGCGCGCCATTCATCGACCAGCGGCCGACGTAACCGGCGATCGTCTAGACGCAGCTGCCAATAACGGGCGGCCAAGGCATCTTCTAACGCCAAAGATGGCACGAGCGCTTGGCAGCGATCCCATTTACCAGCCTTGCATGCCTTAGCCATCTTCTCGGCGGCAGTCTCCATTACGGGGTCAATATTTTCCATAATACATATTATATGACATTGTGGATGTGGTTATAATGAATATTATCAACCTATTAATTGCTGGCGCGGATGCAGCTTGCTCCGGCCAAATACAGTAATGGCATCAGGAAAACACTCAAGGCAAGCAGAAACATCAGCTGTGGTTGCCACAGCGCGTCTGTGTGGCGCATGTAGTCACTACCGAAAATGATCACCGGCACTGATAACGGCATTAAGACCAGCAAAACCACTGCCCTCGCACGCTCCAAACCAACCGTAATGCTCGCCGCCAGTGCGCTAAGCAGCGACAAAGCCCCTGCTCCGGCCGCCGCGCCAACTATATAATGCAAGCTGAGCTCCATGGGCAGGCCATACAGGGCAAGCAATAAGGGTGTGGAAATGACGAGCGGCATTGCATTGGCGAGGTAAAATGCCAGCCATTTACCAAGCACGGCCTGGCCCAGGCCGAACGGTAATTGTTGGTACAGCTCAAGCACGCCGCTTTCGGCGTCACGCTGGAATAAGCTTAAGGCGCCCAAGCCCATGCTGGCTGTCAGGGCAATCCACAACATCACTGGTGCAAGTTCTGGTAGAAGATGAAGTTGCTGGCGTAAGCCCATGGGAACTATCACGATTAATAGAGCAAAAAACCCATATAAATAAACAAGTTCATGGGCATTCTTAATGTAATACTTTAGATCTTGAGACAGTATCTGTAACATCAGTGCACCACCTCAGCTTCACCAACTAACTCACTAATATTAAGTGTTTTAAACCCTTCTCCCTGAATATCGGCATGGCTGGTCATTAGGATGATGCCGTTCTGCTCAATACGGGTTTGGATAAGGTTGTGCAGCAGTTGCATGCCCTCTTGGTCTAAGTTGGCGGTGGGTTCGTCGAGCAGCCAAACCAATGCTGGCATCGTGATGAGTCGCGTAAGCGCTACGCGCTGTTGCCATCCGGCGGACAATGTGTGCAGCGGAACTTCCTCCAACCCCTCAAGGTCGAAATAATGCAAGGCGGCGGCATAGAGTTCCATATTGTCGGTGGCGGCGGCCCATAGGCGCACATTGTCGGCCACAGAAAGCCCCAGGTTCAAACCCCGCTTATGGCCCATATAAAGAGGACGCGGTTGGGAGTCATTGGTGAGCAGGTGATCGTTGATGTGGATTTCCCCCATGGCGGCAGGCAAAAGCCCGGCGATGGTTTTTAGCAGCGTCGATTTACCCGAACCATTCTTGCCCTTCACGATGAGCAGGTCGCCGCCGCTTAAACGGTAGGTGAGCTCGTGCACCAGCACCTGCCCGTCGCGGGCCACTTGCAGGCTCTTAAGCTCAAGACTGTTACTATTCATCCACGATGTCCAAAAAAAGCACTCTTTATACTGCGCGCGCGAAGGTTTATATTGCGCCTTGCCTAAGGGATTTGGAACGTACGGGCAACGATTCAATATAATAACACGATACACAGATGGGATACTAGATAATGGCCTCGCATAACAGCTTCACCAGCAAAACCTCCCTCACCGTCGGCAGCAAAAGCTACACCGCCTATTCCATCCCCAACGCTGGCAAAGCGCTTGGCGTCGATTTCGCGCGCTTGCCCTTCTCGCTCAAAATCCTTCTCGAGAACCTGCTGCGCTTTGAAGATGGCGTGACGGTGAAGAGCGACGACATCGAAGCGTTCGGCAGCTGGCTGAAGACCAAGAACGAGCCGCGCGACATCGCCTACCGCCCTGCCCGCGTGCTGATGCAGGATTTCACTGGCGTACCCGCCGTGGTCGATTTGGCGGCCATGCGCGATGCTGTATCGAACCTTGGCGCCGAAGCGCAAAAGATCAACCCGCTCTCGCCAGTTGATCTGGTCATCGATCACTCGGTGATGGTAGACAAATACGGCACCGATGGTGCGTTCGAAAGCAACGTAGCGCTGGAGATGGAGCGCAACATGGAACGCTACGAGTTCCTGCGTTGGGGCCAAAAAGCGTTCGACAATTTCCGCGTGGTTCCCCCGGGCACCGGCATCTGTCACCAGGTGAACCTTGAGTTCCTCGCCAAAGTGGTCTGGACAAAAACTGAGAACGGCGAAACCGTAGCTTACCCCGACACGCTCGTCGGCACCGATTCGCACACCACCATGGTGAACGGCCTCGGCGTGCTGGGCTGGGGTGTGGGCGGCATCGAGGCGGAAGCTGCCATGCTTGGCCAGCCGGTCTCCATGCTCATCCCCGAAGTGATCGGGTTCAAACTCACCGGTAAAATGCCGGAAGGCACCACCGCCACCGATCTGGTGCTGACGGTGACGCAAATGCTGCGCGCCAAAGGCGTGGTAGGTAAATTCGTCGAGTTCTATGGTGAAGGCATCGGCCACCTGCCCCTCGCCGACCGCGCGACCATCGCCAACATGGCCCCGGAATACGGCGCTACGTGCGGCATCTTCCCGATCGATGCCGAGACCATCAACTACCTGAACATCAGCGGCCGCGACGAAGAGACCATCGCGCTGGTCGAAGCGTACGCCAAAATGCAAGGCATGTGGCGCGACGAGAATTACAAAGAGCCGGTGTTCACCGACACGTTGGAATTGGACATGGGCACGGTTGAGCCCTCACTCGCTGGCCCCAAACGTCCGCAGGATCGTGTAGGGCTGAGCCGCGCCAAAGAAGGTTTCGCCAACGAGTTGCCGAAACTGAACGCAGGCAAGCTGGCCGCCGGCATGGAAGTGCCCGTGGAAGGCGCCGATTTCACGCTGAAACATGGTGCGGTCACCATCGCCGCCATCACCAGCTGCACCAACACTTCGAACCCTTACGTGATGATGGCTGCTGGCCTCGTCGCCCAAAAGGCGCACGCGCTGGGCCTGAAAGCCAAGCCGTGGGTCAAGACCTCCCTCGCCCCCGGCTCGAAAGTGGTGACGGAATACCTGCATCGCGCAGGCCTCGACACCGCGCTCGACGCGCTGGGCTTCAACCTCGTGGGCTACGGCTGCACCACCTGCATCGGCAATTCCGGTCCGCTGCACGAGAACATTGAGAAAGCCATCAAGGACAACAACCTCGTGGTGGCGTCGGTGCTTTCGGGCAACCGCAACTTCGAGGGCCGCGTGCATCCGCTGGTGCGCGCCAACTACCTCGCTTCCCCGCCGCTCGTGGTGGCTTACGCCATCGCCGGGTCGATGGAGATCGACATTACGAAGGAAGCCATCGGCACGGGTAAAGATGGCCAACCCGTCTACCTGAAAGACATCTGGCCGACGACCAAGGAAGTATCCGACACGGTGAACAAAATCGTGACCCGCGAGATGTTCCTGTCGAAATACGCCGATGTGTTCCGTGGCGAGAAAGAATGGCAGAGCATTCCAGTGGCCGAAGGCATGACCTACGACTGGAACGCCGACTCCACCTACGTGGCCAATCCTCCCTATTTCGCGGGCATGACCAAAACCGTACAAGGCGGATTGACTGACATTTCTGGCGCGCGTGTGCTGGCCATCCTCGGCGATTCGATCACCACCGATCACATCTCGCCCGCTGGCAATATCGCCCGCACCTCGCCTGCCGCACAGTACCTGACAGAACACAATGTCATCGCGGCCGACTTCAACTCGTACGGGGCCCGTCGCGGCAACCACGAAGTGATGATGCGCGGCACCTTCGCCAACGTGCGCATCAAGAACGAGATGCTGGAAGGCGTTGAGGGTGGCATGACCAAATACGTGCCCTCGAACGAGGAGATGCCGATCTACGATGCGGCCATGCGCTACAAAACGCAGGGCACGCCGCTGGTCATCTTCGCGGGCAAAGAGTATGGCACCGGTTCCAGCCGCGATTGGGCGGCCAAAGGCACCATGCTTCTGGGCGTGAAGGCCGTGATCGCCGAGAGCTTCGAGCGCATTCACCGCTCGAATCTGGTGGGTATGGGCGTGTTGCCTCTGATGTTCACGGGTGGTGCCACGCGCCAGTCGCTGGGCCTTACGGGTGACGAGGTCGTGACCATCGAGGGCATTTCCAGCCATCTCACCCCGCGCAAAGAGCTGGCGGCCACCATCGTGCGGGCGGATGGCACAAAAGAAACAATCCAGTTGCTTTGTCGCATTGATACCACCGAAGAGCTTGAATATTATAGACATGGTGGCATCATGCAGTATGTGATAAGACAGATCATGGGGACGGCAACCGCGAAAGCCGCCTAAGGAGCTTGCGAATGAACGAACCGATGGATGACAAATACGCACCGGACAATCTAAGCCGGGTCATCATGCTGCTCTATGGGCAGATGGAACATGGCGGCCCGTTCTGGTGCTACGTGGCGGTGAAGCCTTCGCAGTTCGAGTCGTTCAAGGCATCGGAAGCCGCTGGGCAAATCGATTTATATAATTTCGACGCTTACGGTGAGGTCATCGTTTCGGCCGAGGGGCAAACCCCTCCCGAGGATGTGACCATGAAAGTAGCCGAAATGTACGGCGCCGATCCCAGCACCTTCTTCCAGCCCATCGACCCCCTCGCCGAGATCGATAAAAAGATCGCCGCGATGAAGGCCGAGGACAGCCAGTAGAATCATGCGGAGCGAGCGCGCGGAATTCATGGGCTCGCACGGTAGCCTGCTTGCCGCGAAGCTGGATTTGCCCGATGGCGCGCCGCGTGCCTATGCCCTGTTTGCCCATTGCTTCACCTGCACCAAGGACTACCACATCACCTCGCAAATCAGCTCGGGGCTGACGGAGCATGGCATCGCTGTGCTGCGGTTCGACTTCACCGGGCTTGGCAACAGCGAGGGCGATTTCTCGAACACCAATTTCAGTTCCAACATCGACGACTTGTTGAAAGCTTCCGAGTGGCTGGCCGAACATCATCAGGCTCCGGCACTTCTGCTCGGCCATTCGTTCGGTGGCGCTGCGGTGTTGGCTGCAGCGCATAAGTTGCCGTCAGTGAAAGCGGTCGCCACCATCGCGGCCCCGAGTGAGCCCGAACATGTGCTGAACCATTTCCCCGGCATCCATGCCGAGATCGAAGCCAACGGCGAAGCAGAAATCAAAGTGGGCGGCCACCCGTTCCGTATCCGCAAGCAGTTCGTCGAGGACGTGGCCAGCCACAAACTCGCCGACGCCATCGCCAACCTTCATCGCCCGCTGATGGTATTCCACTCCCCCACCGACGCCGTGGTTGGCATCGAGAACGCCGCCCAGATTTTCGCGGCCGCCAAGCATCCAAAAAGCTTCATCTCCCTCGACAAAGCCGACCACCTACTGCGCGGCAAAGAACACGCCCAGTTCGTCGCCACCATGTTGGCTACCTGGTTCTGCCGTTATTTTTAATTATCCCGCCCATTCGTCGTAGCGGCTGATGCCATCATACGGATTCGTGTAGCGCTCGGCGCTGCCACTGATGGGTTTGGCCAGCAGCGCGGTGGCGGGGTCCATGAAGATGCTGAGGGTTTCATGCAGTTTGGCCAGCAACTCCTGCTCATGCAGGTCGCTGCCTTCCATGGAGTTCAGCCCGCCCGCGCGGCGTCCGGCGGGGAGTTCCCAGTAGTCGAGTCCCGCGACTTGTTCGCCGTCGATTTCCAATAGCAGCGCGTAGGCCAGCAATTGCATCGCCTGCCCGTCGCGGATGTTTTTTTCTTTGGGCGCTTCCCCGGTTTTGTAATCGCCGATGCGTACACCATCTGGCCCGGATTCCAGCCGGTCGATGCGGCCTTGCAGCGTGAGGGCGCTGTCGCCGAAATCGAGCGTGTGTTTCAATGTTTTCTCCGGCTCCACCTGCGGGCTGGTGCGGCGGCGATCTGTTTCTTTTTCGTTCACGAATTCCAGCGCGCGTTGCAGCCGATGCTGCCAGAACAGCCGCGCCTCGGGCCGCGCCTCGAACGGTGCAAGCGCACTGCGCAGAATGGTTTCCAGCTCATCAGGCGTCGCTTCGCGCTGCGCGCTGTTCCAATGCAGCGTCAGCATGCGCATCGCCTCATGCACGAGGATGCCCAGCTCGCGCGCTTCCGGTTCGGCGTCGATGGCGTCGAGCTCCTTCAGCCCCAACACGTAGCGCGCATAGAGCCAATACGGATCGTTTGTCAGCCGATCGAGCGCGCTCACGGCCATGGTTTTAGGGCGGCGCGCGGCGACGGGTTTTGGCTCGGGCGCGAGCGCGGGCACGTACTGTTCCGCGGCATAAAGTTCGCTGGCCCATTGCAGGTAATGCGGCGCGTGCAACGCCTCCTCCTCCACCCCATGCACTGCCAAATAAGCGAGCACCCGTTCAATGAACCGCGAGCGGGTGGTGGGGCTGCCTTGGTCACGCGTGGGGTAGCTGAGGAAAATTTCGGCGTTGCTGCCGAGCATCAGGATATCATGCGCCATCAGGCTGGTATGTTCTTCTGGCGCGGGCAGACCCAGCGCCTGCTGCTGCGCAAGGTTCAGCCACGCACTGGTATTGGCCAGCCCCGGCCAGAGCTGGTCTTGCATGTTGGCCAGCAAAATGCGGTCGAAACTTTGCAAACGCGCCTCCACGGGCGTCAGCATCGTGATGCCGGGATAAGCGTCGTGGATGCCACCGCGCCATGCATCGGCCAGCGCCTCATTGAGCAAGGCGGCGAAGCCATCGCTGTCGAGCTCGCCCAATATGTCGGCGTGGCGCAGGCTTTCCAGCGCCTCGCCCACTGCTTCCGCCCCCTCGCCGCCTTCCATGGCAGCGAGGGCCGCGAGATGTTCGATCCATTCCGAAGCAAGGAAACGGCGGCGCGCCAAGGCGCTAAGGCCGCGTGCGAGGCCGGATGCTTGCGCATACTCCGTCGCGTCGCGCAGTTCGGGCGACAGGCGCGGCAATTGTCCCGGCATATGGCGCACGAGGCCACGGAACGCGGGCTCCGCGTGCGTCAGCCATTCGCCCCAGCGTGGCTCTAGCAGCGGGTGGCGCAGCAGGGCCAGCAACGGCAACACGCGCGTAGGCGCGGCGATGTACTGCAGCATGGAAAGCCACAGGCTGCCCGTTTCGGTGCTGGCCAACGTGCCTTGTTTCAATCGGTCAGGTGCGAGGCCGTAACGCGCCAAATGCGCGCCCACGCGCTGCATCAGCCCTTCGTCCGGCGTCACCAGCGCGATGCGTTTGTCCGCGTCCAGCCCTTCGCGGATGAGCAGTGCAAGCACGCGCGCCTCCTCTTCGCCATGGGTGCAGGGCAGCAGCGTCATATGCGCGTGCGATGCGGGTGGGTGGTCGCGCCAATGCACCACTTCGTCGCTGCAAGCCAGTGCGTTCAACCAAATGCTTTCGGGCGCTTCTTCGCCCAGCAACGCTACCTCGGCGGGCGCCATGCCCCAACCATCGAGCAGCGCTTTGATATGGAACAGCGGATGCCCCGCCGCCACACATTCCCAGCGCGATGGCGCGAGGCGCGGGTCGAGACCGGGCAGAATAATTTCGCCATGTGGCGCAGCGGCGATGGCGCGTAGCAGCCGCGCAGTGACGGGTTGGCTGGCGGTGGAGCCGATGGCGATGACCGGCATGCTGGGCGGCGCGGCTTCCCACGCTTCGGCGAGTAGGCCGAGCAATTGCATCTGCCGTGCGCTAGAGGTAACGCTGCCCTCCTCGCGTTCCAAATCGGGCCAAAGCGAGGCCACGATGGCGAGGAATTTGAGCGAGGCTTCCCAATGTTCGGCGTAACTGGCCGGGATATCGAGCGTGCGGAGTTGCTCCATACTCAATTCAGCACCGCCACGTGCGAACTGGTCTTGCAGCCCGGCGAGGTCGGTGGCGAGACCCAGCGCGTGGGTGAACGACGCCTCTCCCAACTGGCGATTCTGGTAAGCCATCACCTGCCGCATAAGCAACCCGATGCGCTTCCATTCTGGCATCGCAGGCGGCAGGCTGGCCAGCTTTTCAATATAGGCGGGCGGCAGCAGACCGGGCATTTCCTGCTCCAGATCGCCCACTGGCAGGATGCGCGGAAGCAGAATGGTTTTGCCCCCCAGCTCAGCGATCAGCGCCATACGCATCAGCGTGCAGGCCCGGCGCGTGGGCATCAGCAGCACCGCTTCCGATAGCCTATCGCCCAGCGTGGCCAACACATGGCGCGCGGCAATCTGGGCCATGGGCTGGCCGGGGAGGATGGTGAAAATGTTCATGCGGGAAGCATAGAACCGCTAAGCGCCGCGTCTAGCTGAAAAGCTTGCGGCGCAATTCTTCTTGCAGGCGCGTGCGGATTTCGTCGCGGTGATCGACGCGAATTTTGTAGCGCTGGGCCAGCACGCGGTAATCTTTTTCGGTGAGCGGCAGCTCGAAAATAACTTCTTCCGACATGGCGGATTCAAGGCCCAGCAAATCACGCAGCACATCGCGCACGCGCACGCCGCGTTCCAGCGACACATCGATCAACGCTTTGGCCGCGCGGGTGCTGCAACGAACGCGTTCCGGCTCCGGCGGAATCACTTCGTCGAGCGAGATATACTGCTCGTTCTCGCGAGACATCAGGAAGCTGGGCAGTGGCGCTTCGTTGCGGGTGGCCACGGGCTCGGGCATCGCCACCGCGGTGGGTGCGATATGAATGGCTTCTTCGCTGGCGCGACGGAAATCCGGGCGCGGTGGAATGCGGGTGACGACCGGCTCGGGTTCGGGCTCCGGCGCACGGCGGTTCACCTGCGGCGCAGGAATGTTCGGAATCGCTTCAGCGATGGTGAGGATGTCCTCGATGGGGCGGTACACCGTGACGTACATATTGGTGTGGTCGACCAAATCATAATGCTCGATCTCAAGCGCTTTCTCACCGGTATCGTTCACCAGCAAATTATAATGGAACGCGCTTTCCGCTTTGCCTGCACCCACCAATGCGCCGGGCACCCAATCGACGATCTTAGCGTAGCGCTCGCCCGCCCAAGCGGCTTCGATCACCCGATCGATCTTGCAGCGGATGGTTTTTGCGGTGGAAGGCTCGGTGAAGAAACTCAGCGCGTCGCGGCCGAACCATGCGTCTTGTTCTTTCTCATCGAGCTGGCGCGAAATGGCGAGGTAGTGGCCGTCCACATCTTCGGCGATTGCCAGCGAGAATTCTTCAGCTCCCTCAACGATCAACTGGTAACTCTTCACCAGCTCGTTGCCGAAGCGGCAGGTGCGCACGGAGCGCACCGCGCATTTGCGCGCACGCAGTTGCGGCAGCGGACAGGATTCTGCAAACATCACTGCGTTGCCGACCTTCAACAGGTGCAGTGGCAACGTCGTGCGGCGCAACGGCACCGCAGGCGGCGTAACGGTGGCCGGCATGCTTCCGGAATCATGGCTTATAAACTGGCGAACGGATTTGAACATGGGCATTAACTATTCTTAACGGCGCGGCGGCGCAAGGGGCAAAGTATGAAGCTTTTGTGAATTGAGCTAAGCTACCGATGTTTAAGTAACTTACTCTTCTGCCGCGCCCAGTCGCGCTGCTTAATGGTGTCGCGTTTCTCGAATTCTTTTTTGCCTTGAGCGATGGCGATTTCGATTTTGGCGAAACCACGCTTGTTGAAATACAGCCGTAGTGGAATGAGCGTGGTGCCCCGCACCTTCAGCACGCCGATGAGTTTTTTGATCTGCCGCGCGCTGAATAAAAGTTTGCGGCCACGCTTAGGCTCGTGGTTATTGCGGTTGCCGTGGGTATAGACAGGAATGTCGATGTTCCAGATCCAGATCTCGCCTTCTTTGTGGCTGGCGTAGGCATCAGAAATCGTCACGCGGCCCATGCGCAGCGACTTCACCTCGGTGCCCAGCAGCACAATGCCTGCCTCCATCACCTCTTCCACCGCATATTCGAAGCGCGCCTTGCGGTTCACGGCCACGGGCGGGCGTTCCTTCACCTTCTCTTTTTTGGGAGGTGCGGGCGGTTTCTTGGTTTCTATCGGTCGTTTGGCCATGGTTCCTGCGATGTCGGGCGCGCAAAAAATGGCGCGCCACCGAACATATATAATGGGATTCTAGATAAGTTTCAAATCGGCCAGTGCGGCTTTCACCGCAATTTGCACCTCAGCCGACGGCGCGGTCAGCGGCAGGCGTGTGGTGGTGGCGCTTTTTTTCATCAGCGCGCAGGCGTGTTTCACGGGAATCGGATTGGTCTCGAGGAACATGCTGGTGATGAGTGGCACCAGCGGCGCGTGGAGGCGGCGGGCCTCCACGAACTTGCCTTCCAGCGTCAACGTTTGCACTTGGGCGCTTAGACGCGGCGCGAGGTTCGAGACAACGGAAATCACCCCCGCGCCGCCCATGGCGTTGAACCCGACCATGGTCATGTCCTCGCCCGAAAACAGCGTAAGCCGGTCGCCGACCAAATGCTTCAACGTGGCTGGGCGCGCGAGGTCGCCGGTGGCGTCTTTCACGCCCGCGATGTTTTTGCAGGCTTCCGCCAACCGCGCCAGCGTCGCGTCGGCGATGTTGATGTTGGAGCGGCCGGGAATGTTGTAGATAAAAATGGGCAACGACGTGGCGTCGGCAATGGCTTTGTAATGCTGGAAAATGCCTTCCTGCGTCGGCTTATTATAGTAGGGCGCCACCACCAATGCGGCGTCGGCCCCGGCCTTCTCGGCGTGGCGCGTGAACTCGATGGCCTCGGCGGTGGAGTTGCTGCCCGTGCCCGCCATCACCGGCACGCGGCCAGCAGCGGCACGGATGGCAGCAACGGTGATTTCCTTATGCTCGTCATGCGTCAGCGTCGGCGATTCGCCGGTGGTGCCGCAGGGCACGATGCCGTGAATGCCCTCGACGATCTGCCATTCGATGAACGATTCGAGCTGCGCGTAATCGACGCCCGACTCGGTGAAGGGAGTGATGAGCGCCGTGTAGACGCCAGTGAACTGCGATGTGTTTTTCATGCGCGCCACCATAGTGGCTTTGAATAAGCAGTCAATGGTTGCGCAGTGTCTGTGAATCGCTATAAGGCGCTAACGTCGGAGTGTAGCGCAGTCTGGTAGCGCACCTGGTTTGGGACCAGGGGGTCGGAGGTTCGAATCCTCTCACTCCGACCAATAAAAAAGGCAGCTTCTCGCTGCCTTTTTTATTGGTCGGAGTGCGCGTTGCTCAGCAGAACCGCAGTTCGCGCAAATGGCCAGCAAGCCATTTGGACTCCGACCTCTTGGGAGGAGCCCGCAGGGCGGCATTCACCCGAATGCCGTCAATCCTTGAGCCCAGCCCCAGCAAAGGCGAAGCCGAGCAAGCCTCACCCCCAATCTCAAAACCCCTTCTTGACCTCACCAAAACCCAGCGCTATACGCACGCTTCCCTTTTTGGGTAGGTCGGGGTGTAGCGCAGCCTGGTAGCGTGCTTGCTTCGGAAGCAAGAGGTCGCAGGTTCAAATCCTGTCACCCCGACCAGTTTTCCTTATTTTTGATTACGCGTTAGCGATGCTCAAAGCGGTACGCGGTTGTACTGTTCCGCTTTCCTTGGCGGAATGTACACGCGTCTCCGGAGCATCGAGCCACGGATTATGCGCTGTAACCGCCATCTGCTCGCGAAGTTTGCCCGCAATATCGGTGGCCGTGCCGCCGATAAGATCGGGGGATGCCATGTAACCTGAAAGACGTTCGACCAATGCATCACGCGCGGAGGGATCCTGCTTGGCGATAAATTCCGCTGCAGTGGCAATCACCGTGCGGTCTACATCCGGCGATTTCACCCCTTCCCCATGGCCTTTCGAGGAAATGACCATTAACGCTTCAGCGATCACGTTCAGACCAACAAAGATGCCGCGCCCCGTCATGATGCGGTTGTTCTTAAAATCAGCCGGCGTCACTGGATTCTTCTTCCATTTACTGTACGTGACAATGCCGTGAATCGCCGTCGCCAGCATGTAGCCATAGCCCGTAGCGCGTAACGGTTTTTCTTGAATCCAGTCCCATGCCCCAGCCAATCCAGTGCGTTTTTCTTCGCCCTTCACTGGCTTCTTCTCTTTAACCACCAAGCCTGTAATCGCAGACACAGCGGTTACCGCGCCCAAACCGATATCCAGCTTGTCCTCACGCACACGCTTGACGAATTCCGAATGGGTTTCAAACGATTTTATACCCACCCCGGCCGATTTGATGGACGCACCCATCAACAACAGCCCGACGCCTGTGTAAACTATGTTGAGCGCCTCAGAAGGATAGCGGCGCAAGAAATTGTGCACCCGATCAAAAAAGCCGGTTTTTCTCTCGTCAGGCTGCTGGGTCAGGACCTTCCCAGAAACGCCGGGCGCGTAGCCTTCATTCTTTAAGAAGGCATCGATTTCATGAGTAGTGTTTTTGATTTCCAACTCGGATTGGTCTTTGCTGCCGAACCCCATGAGCACAAAGCTGCCCACGGCATAGCCGACGCCCGCAAGCAGCTTAAAGGTGCTGCCTTTCATATTATCCACGGAAGAGGCGATATCTTTTTCCGCTTGCGTCAGAATGCCTCTTGCCTTGGTTGAGAGATGGCTTTTATTCTTTAAAGACGCGACTATGTTACTGGCTGTCTTGCCCTCGCCTTTGAATTTGCTGCGCTCCATGAGGGCATAAGCGTAGAACGCAGCATCACCAAAGATATACGCGAGGCCCGTCCATTTCAGTGTGGCGCTGCGAAAACGCTCCATAGGTGTGTGCACATCATGCTTTGTAGCTTCTGGCGCTGAAGGATTTTCGGCCAACCCTTCGGCTTGTAAGAACTGGTGTAGCGCTGCAGGTTTGCCGAAGCCCCGCACTTCCAGAACGGCCTTGCCCTCGCGTGCGTAAGGCACGCCCACCCAGCCTTTTTGGCTTAATTGGGCTTTAGTTTTGCCCAGCATGTCGGGGGCCGCGTCCGGCCGCGCATGCAAATAGGCACGCGAACCTCCGAGAGGATTCGTGACGATCTCCACCTCATCGATGGGAGAGTCCGGACTGTAGCGATATATAGGCAATCGATTCCTTAGGTTAGGGTATTCCACCATCAACAGTACCAATCTTTTGTGACAGCTTCATGTCAGTCGGGACGGTTTTTCTATGCATCTTCATGGATTTATCCCCATGGATGCCGCGCTGCAGCATTGAATAAACTTGGCATTAATGACGCGAACGCTATGTTCGCCGCCACTTCGTACTTATCTAGGGGAAAAACATGGCGAATCACTCGCGTACTAAAGTCATCGTATCGGGCATGCTGGGCAACGGTCTTGAATGGTACGATTACGCACTTTACGGGCACATGACCGTCGTATTCGCGCAGTTGTTCTTCACCTTCGGCTCGGAGATGAACCCCAGCACCAGTCTCATTCTGACCTACCTCACCTTCGCGGCAGGCTTTGTTGCCCGCCCGCTTGGCGCGGTGCTGTTCGGCCGCATCGGCGACAAATACGGGCGCAAAAAAGCCCTCACCGCTTCCATGATCATGATGGCCATCCCCACCGGCGCCATTGGCCTGCTGCCCACCTACGCCGCGATCGGCATGGCCGCACCCATTTTGTTGCTCATCATCCGCATCGTGCAGGGCCTGTCGCTTGGCGGCGCGTTCTCGGGTTCGATGTCATACGTCGTCGAGCATGCCGACCCCAAAGCCCGCGCTAAAACCGGCAGCGTCACCATGATGTCGCTGGTCATTGGCTTCCTCATCGGTTCGGTGGTCTCCACCACCGTCGCCTCCAGCATGGACCATGACGATTTCATGAGCTGGGGCTGGCGCCTGCCCTTCTTCGTCGGCATCCTCATCGGCGTGGTTGGTTTCTGGATCCGCAACCATGGCGAAGAAAGCCCGATCTACAACGAAGCGAAAGCTTCGGGCATGCTGGCCGAAAAGCCCGTGAAAGAGGCATTCACCAAATTCCCCCTGAAAATGTTCCAGGGTTTCAGCTTCTACCTGTTCGTGACGATTCCGTTCTACACGTTGGCCATCTACATGATCGGCTATTCGCAGAAGCATCTCGGCCTCAGTGCAGAGGATTCGCTGCAGGTAAATTCGCTGGCGATGCTGGCGATGTTCCTGCCCATGTGGACCTCAGCGAAACTGGCCGACCAAATTGGCCGTCGCAAAGTGTTGATGCTCGGCATCGTGGTCATGCTGGCGCTCATTTACCCCGCCTTCCAGCTCATGCAGACCGGCTTATTCTGGTACGTGGCTGCTGGGCAGGCGATGCTGGCCTGCGTGCTGGGCTGGTACATGGCGCCGATTCCGGCGATGCTGGTGGAGCTGTTCCCCACCCGTATCCGTTATACGGGCATGTCGCTGTCGTATAATTTCTGCGCGATTCTGGGTGGCTTTACCCCGGCCTTCGCCGAGCAGCTCATTACAAAAACGGGGGACATCACCTCCATTATGTATGTGTTGGTCGCGGCAGCCATCGGTTCGTTCCTGGCGCTGTACACCTACAAAGACAACTGGCGCGACAAGCTGGTCTAGAGGTAGCGCCACGCCCCGATGCGTGCGGCCTGCCCATAAAGCTGGCCTGCCTCGTCGGTGACGTTCCACAGCACGGTGTTGAGGATTTCAAAACGCGCGCCGTTGCGTGAAATGCGCTTGTCCTGATAGTCGATGGTCCAGCCCTTCTCTTTGGCGCTGTCCAGCAATTCCGCACGTTGCTTCTGGGTCGCTTCGTCCGTTTCGGCGCTCAAGCGCGAGGGCATGCCAATGAAATCGTTCCAGTTGGTTTCCCATACATCGAGTGCGGCCTGATTGGCGTATTGGATGACCGGATCGTCCTGCACCCCTTGCGAGGTAATGGCGAATGGCGCGTGGTAAAGCGCGTAGGCAAAATCGCGCCCACCCACCAGATTCCAGCCCGTCCAGCGCTTATAGCTCTCGATCAGGCGTCGGCTGTAGGCGATGACATGCGGCTGTTTGTAGGGTTCCATTGCGCTTTACTAATCGTATCCTGATGCCAAATCCAGTTCTGTTATGCATGGCCAAAAAACAATCCGAGAATATTTCCGAGTTGCTGGAGGGCATTGTTGCCAATCACAGCAAGCCGAACATATCCATCGACGACCTACTGAAAGCCTTTGGGCAGCGGGCGACCGACCCATTGCTGTTCATCACGGCGTTGGTGCTGCTGTCGCCTATTGGCGGCTTGCCCGGCGCTACCATGGTGTTCGGTTCGTTCATTGTGCTGCTGGCTGGGCAATCACTATTCGTCGACACGCCATGGATGCCTCAGTGGCTGCGCAAGCGCAAGGCACCCACCACCAAAGCCAAGCGCTGGATCAAGAAAGCTCTACCGGTATTGAAAAAATCCGAGCGGATGATGCGCGCGCGATTCACTCTCATCACCACCGGACGCTGGAAGCATGTCTCCACCGTGCTCATTCTGCTTTTGGGGGTGAGTACCTATGTGTTGGGCCTCATTCCCGGGGGGCTCATTCTGCCCGCGTTGGCCATCGGTTTTCTCAGCATGGCGCGCCTGCATAACGATGGGCTGTTGATGGGCGTTGGCTTGCTTGGAGGCGTAAGCAGCATGGCGCTGCTGTTTTACTGGGTTTATGATTCGACGATCTGATATTTGCTTGCCAAGCAAGGCACTACACGATAGCAACGCCCATCATCGAAAGATGGAATGTCGGAGTGTGGCGCAGCCCGGTAGCGCACTAGTCTGGGGGACTAGGGGTCGCAGGTTCAAATCCTGTCACTCCGACCATTAAAAAGGCAGCCTTTGCGGGCTGCCTTTTTTAATGGTCGGAGCCCAGCAGGCGCTTATCAAATCCAACAATAAAAAACCCCGGTCAGGGCTACCCAACCGAGGCTTTTAAAAATCAGAAATTAAAATTAAACCGCGCGCGTCAGTTTGGTTGCCAAAGCATCGCGCATCGAGGCCAGTTCGTTACGCAGCGCCATCAATGCCACACGGTCCACACTCGAGGCCGTAACGGCTGCGGGTTGCGGGGTGAATGCTGCATCGGGCTCTGCGAGAATGTCGGCGATCTCGGACAGGATGTCGATTTCACCGGCGGCGAATTCTTCGGCGTTGTCGTTGCCATGTGCGGGCGGGAAGCTCGGGGTGGCCCAACGATCGACGGGTGCCGCGTCTTTGCCACGCGTGGTGGCGAAATCGGCGATGGCTTTTTGCGCGCCCTTGATGGTGTAGCCTTGGGCGTACAACAGATGCTTAATTTGTTGCAGGATTTCCAGATCTTGCGGGCGGTAGAAACGGCGGCCGCCATTGCGTTTTAGCGGCTTGATCTGCGAGAATTTGGTTTCCCAGAAACGCAGTACATGCTGTGGAATATCGAGCAGTTCCGATGCTTCGCTGATGGTGCGCAAAGCGTTGGGTGATTTTTCTTTTGCCGAAGAATTATCCGTCGCGAAGAGCGACAGTTCGTTGCTTGCCATGAGTAAACCCTTTGGGTTGTTTTTTGTTTTTTATGCCGACGCGAAAGTGATTTCGCGTCCATCCGTTGTAACTAAGATGAGGCGCGAATCAAGCGCGAGATTCAGAAATATTTTTTACAGAGGCTGGTCGGGGTTCACCGACGTTTTGAGAATGTTCGATGCGTTGAACGAAAGTACGGTGCGCGGAGTGATCGGCACTTCGACACCGGTTTTCGGGTTGCGGCCCACGCGCTCTTTTTTGCGACGCAGTTTGAAGGTGCCGAACGAGGAAAGCTTCACCGAATTGCCTTCGCCGAGTGCGGCGGAAACTTCTTCCAGCACGGCATCGACCAGCTGCGTGGATTCGGAAAGCGAGAGGCCAATTTCGCGGTAGACGGCGTTGGAAAGATCGGCGCGTGTCAGTGTCGTCGTGCTCATGGAAACCTCCGGTTCGATTACTGCCAACAGAACCTGTAGGGAATTTACCTAACGGGCCTCTGTAAGCTGCTCAACTACCACGAAACTACGCAACAGCCCCACGTAAGTCCAGCGCCAAGTGCGGGCATGGCAATAATATTTCCTTTGACGAATCTGTTTTCACGCACCGCCACATCGAGCGCCAAGGGGATGGAAGCCGCTGAGGTGTTGGCGTGGCGGTCGACGGTGACCACGAATTTTTCCTCCGAAACGCCCATTTTACGGGCGATCATGCGGATCATGCGGGCGTTGGCTTGGTGGGCCACCACGAAATCGACATCGGCCAAGGTGAGGTTCGCGCGCTCGAGCGCGGTCAACGTAGCTGCGCCCATTTTTTCGACGCCGTGGCGGAACACTTCCTGCCCCTGCATGCTCAACACGCCCGCCGTTTGGGTGCTGGAGGTGCCACCATCGGTGCAGAGGATGGGGCCAAATTCTCCTGCCGCGTCCAGCGTGATGGATTTGATGCCGCGATCGGTGTTTTCTTGTGCTTCGAGGATGACGGCCCCTGCCCCATCGCCGAACAAGATGCAGGTGCCCCGGTCGCTCCAATCAACAATCTTCGACATCGACTCCGCGCCAATGACGATCACGCGTTTGGCGACGCCGGTCTGAATCCAGCCATGGGCGACGGACAATGCCGATACGAACCCGGTGCAAGCAGCGCCCACATCCAGCGCCGCGCCTTTGTTGCCAAGGGCGGCCTGAACTTTGGTGGCGGTGGAAGGCATCGTGCTGTCGGGCGTCGAAGTGCCAACCACGATGCCGTCAATGTCGGCGGCGGTGAGGCCTGCGTTTTCAAGCGCGGCCTGGGCGGCTTTGGTGGCCATATGCGAAGTGAACTCACCCTCGGCCACGATGTGGCGCGTCACGATGCCGGTGCGTTCGCGGATCCATTCGTCGTTGGTCTCGACGGTTTTGGCGAGATCGTCGTTGGTAACCTGGCGTGCGGGCAAATAGCTGCCCGTAGCGATGATGACGGAAGAGAGGCTCATTGCAGCGGCACCACGACGGGATTGCTCTGGTCGCGCGCGCCAATATCGCCCAGCTCGGCGATGATTTTTTCGTTCACCTTATTCTCGACCAAACGAATCGCTACTTTGATGGCGTTGGCGAAACTTTTTGCGTCGGCCCCACCATGTGATTTAATGGCGATGCCGTTCAGGCCCAGCAAAATCGCACCGTTCAGTTTGCGCGGATCGTAGCGGCGCAGCGCCATAACGATGGCCGGGCGCGCGAACAGGTAACCGATTTTCGCAATGAATGAGTTCTGGATGGCGTGTTTCAACGTCTCGAAAATGAGGCGCGAGGCACCTTCCGCCGTTTTGAGTGCGATGTTCCCGGTGAAGCCGTCGGTCACCACTACGTCGGTGGTGCCTTCGAGAATGTCGTTGCCCTCAACGAACCCATGGTAGTTCACGGGGATAGTGCCCGAGCGCAGCTCGCGGTGGGCGTCCTTCACCTCGTCGTGGCCCTTCTGGTCTTCCGAACCCACATTCAGTAGGCCGATCAGCGGATTTTCAAGCCCTAGCATGGCGCGGGCATAGGCGTCGCCCATGATGGCGAACTGCACCAGATTTTCCGCCGTGCAATCGATGTTGGCGCCCATATCGAGCAGCACCACATGTTTATGGCGCGAAGGAATGGTGGCGGTGATGGCCGGGCGGTGAATACCCGGCAGCGTTTTCAGCACGAACTTGGCGGTGGCCATCAGCGCGCCGGTATTGCCTGCCGATACCATGGCCGAGGCCTTGCCGGTCGCCACTGCATCGATGGCGTAGCGCATGCTCGACTGGCGGCCAGAGCGAAGCGCCACCGAGGGTTTCTCGTCCATTGAGATGACGCTGTCGCTGTGGATGATTTGCGAGCACGCGGCCAGTTGGCGGTTGCGCGCCACCAGCGGCCCGATGACGGACTCACGGCCATAAAAAATAAAACGTGCGTCCGGGTATTCCTTCAACACCAGGCGCGCGCCTTGGATGACGGATTCTGGGGCTTTATCGCCCCCCATTGCATCGAGTGCTATCGGTAAGGACAGCGCCATGCGTTTACCCCGCTTGGTTAAACGGTTCTAGCGCTTCACTTTTTTAACGGCGTCGGTCACTTTTTTGCCGTTGTACATGCCGTCTTTCGACACGTGGTGCGGACGCTTCAGTTCGCCGGTGGTTTTGTCTTCGCTGACGGTGGTGGTGTCGAGCGAGAGGTGCGATTGACGCATCCCGCGACGCGACGGCGAGGTTTTCCGCTTAGGAACAGCCATGATCGTAATCCTTAAATTCAAACAGTTAGCCCAAGCCAGGTGCTTGGAAGAGGCGCACTATAGCGTCGGTTTTCCAGAAATAAAGCGGAGATTTGGGCTTCTAGCGGCGGCTGGTACCCTTCTCGCCGCCCACATTTCCCAAAACGGTCTGTTTCAGCTCGGGCGTGGTGGCGCGCTGGCTCGCCTTGCCGGTAAAGTAGCCGGGGAATAATTCTTCGGCGGTATGGTGGTGTTTTATAGTGTTGAGAGCGGTATCGCTCAAGTCACCACCGTTGAGTGGCAGGAACTTGAAATCGACCGTATGAGTAAGCTTCGAGCGCCGCTTGACCAGCCGCTCAACCGACGACTTCGTAGAGGTGCGCACGACATCTTTATCAATTTTTTCCGGTGCAAATTCCATGCTCACCACACGCAGCACACCCTGGCTTCCCATTTCGCGGTTGGCATTGCCCGCCGCCTGAATTTCGGCGCTGATGCCGGCTTTGTCAATCGAGCTGGCCACCGCCAGGCCTGAATATAATTTACCGCTGTCTGTCTGCAGCGCCACGGCACGAATATTTTTTATCTCCGACGCCATCACCGCTTTGACGTTCTCTATGGAGTAATCCGAATCGCCTCGCTTGTTCAGGATGCCGCGCACCCGGTCATAAGCCGCCGCCTCGATCTGGTTATACAGCACCGCGTTTAGCGTCGAAAGAGGTGGCGCTTCAGGCAGCGACTGCTCTTGCAGCAAGCGCGCGGTAACGCTGCCCAGCACAGGCTTTGCAAAATTCTGCGGCAATTGAGCCGATGCAAGATGGGTTTCGCCCGCGGCGAGCAGCTCTGAAATGCGCCCAGCCATCGCGTCGAATGCTGCGCGTTGCATGTTAGCCACCAGAGGTTTCACTTTAATCTCATGCAATGGCCGCAAATAACCGATGGTGGTGTCCCACGCTTGATTAGGTTTTAGATCACGAGCGTATTTGGCAGCTTTATTTAAGGTGAGTTCGGCGGAACCATCGTTCACTGGCAGTAAAACAACACGCGCGTCGGGCGCCATATGTTTCGACAACGTTTCCGTGCAATCGCCGCAGGGCGCAACGATGGGAATTTCTGGCAATTGCCCGCCCATCACATAGATGGGGTCGAATTTCAGGAAGCGCGGCTTGAATTCTTCTTGTTGGTTCTGGGCTTTTTTGCGCGCGCCAAGCTGTTCGTAGGCGTCACGCTCGGCAGAAATATGGAGCATGCGCGTTTCTGCGCATCCACGGTGAAAGGCGCTGGAGTTCTGGGTTTCCCCTACATTGCCGCCGATATACAGGCGGCCGTCTGTTGAAACACCAATGGATGCAATCTTGAAGCCGTCATCGCCCACCGTGCGTTCTTCGCGGAAATCGCCCAGAATCCTGTTGAACACCATGAGCTTTTCTTTTTCGGTCAGGTCCTGGCGCCAATCCCGGCCTTCGGGCTCCACTTCGATATGGTTGCCGTGCAGCAGAAAGATGTAATCGCGGCCACATTCCGTATCGCCAAGCATGTAGGCCGAAGCCCTGCCCCTGTCATGTTTCGAATCGTGGATAATTTCAGCCATGACGGCAGCTTACCACAGCTGGCCATGGGCCGCATCGTCGATAAAAAATCTTCATCGAACCGTCACATCGCTTGCAATTTAAGTGGCGCAGGCCTAATCATCGTTCCATGGGCGAAACGATGGACACACAGCAAGCACTGAATCTCTGGCAACGGGTCATTTCCCGGTCGCTGCGCGAGTTGCCGTACGATCTGTCGCAGCGGCAGATCGCGGTGCTGCTCACTACCTATATGTCGCCGCCCCCACACACAATTCGTTCACTGGCCGAACATCTGGATATTTCCAAGCCCGCCGTGTGCCGCGCCATCGATACACTTTCCAGCCTCGACCTCATCCGCCGCAAAAAAGATGAAGCCGATCGCCGCAATGTGTTCCTGCAACGCACCGTCAACGGCTCCGTGTTCCTGCGCGACTTCGCCGATATCATCGTGCAAGCGACTGCGCCGGCTGTCGCGCCTGCGGCTTTGGCCGAGGCTAACCGCTAGTTTTCCACATAGAAAAACGCTGATTCCTGCCGAATTGCCGCAGCCCGGCAAAAATTTCCTACATTGATAAAATTGCGCTTGCCGTATCGCGGAAAAATTGCTATCTTCACAAGGTAGGCAATTCCTGCTTACAGCACATAAAGAACCTATAAAAACAAAATATTAGGGGTATTGCATGGACGGATCGCGGACGAAAAAACAAGCTTCTTACCGCGACCTGAGCAGTATTCCACCGGCACCCTACGAAAACATTACGTCACACTACGTAGTCACTCTTTAAAGAGACGGTGCCCTTATGAATGCCATGGTTCAATCCATCAAAGACCTCAACCAGATCAAGCTGGCCGCCATGATTGGCACCGCCGTAGTGATGATCGGCTTCTTTGCTTACATCTCGCTGCGCGTCACCGCGCCGAACATGTCGCCCATCTTCACGGCTGTGCCGCTGGAAGACGGTGCCAAAATCACCTCCGAGCTCGATACCATGGGCGTGCCATACGAGATCCGCGCCAACGGCACCCAGATTCTGGTTCCTTCCGATCAGGTCGATAAACTGCGTATGAGCATGGCGCAGCGCGGCCTTCCTTCGCGCGGTTCGGTAGTGGGCTACGAGATATTCGATAAAGGCGACACGCTCGGCACCTCGAATTTCGTGCTGAACCTGAACCAACTGCGTGCGCTGGAAGGTGAGCTGGCGCGCACCATCTCCAGCTTCGACACGGTGGACGCAGCCCGCGTGCATCTGGTGATGCCGAAGCGCGAACTGTTCTCGCGTGAATCTTCGGTGCCCACCGCCTCGGTGGCGTTGAAACTGCGCGGTGTGAGCAACCTCAGCAAAAACGAAATCTCGGCTGTGCGCCAATTGGTGGCCACCGCTGTACCGGGCCTGAAGCCCCAGCATGTGACCATCGTCGATAGCCGGGGCATCCTACTCGCCAAAGGCCAGGACGAAGGCGACACCCCCGGCGTGGTCAGCGAAGAAGCCGACAGCTACCGCACCGAATATGAGAACCGCACTCGCGCCACCATCGAGCGTTTGCTGGAGCAATCGCTCGGCATAGGCAAAGTGAAGGCCGAAGTGCATGCCGACATCGATTTCGATCGCGTGGTAACCAACAGCGAGAAATACGATCCGGAGGGCCAAGTGGCGCGCTCGGTGCAATCCGTTACCGAGAGCGAAAAATCAAACGACTCCAGCCAGGCCAACAACGTGACGGTGGGCAACCAATTGCCGACTGCCCAGCCCGGCACGGCCGGTGGCGGCTCGCAGAGCGACCGCAACCGTTCGGAAGAGACCACCAATTTCGAGATCACCAAACAAGTCACCAATTCGGTGAAAGAGACTGGCAACGTGAAGCGTCTGTCGGTGGCGGTGCTGGTGGATGGGCTTTACAATCTGGCGGAAGACGGCACCTCGACCTATGCCCCGCGTTCGCCGGAAGCATTGGCCCAGATCCAGAAACTGGTCGAATCGGCCATCGGCTACGACACCACGCGCGGCGACGAAGTGAACGTCATCAACATGCAGTTCGCTTCCGTTCCGGAAGACCTGTTCGCCGAATCGTCGATGGATTGGCTGAAGAAAGATCTCAACTCCATTATCCAGACCATGGTGCTGGGCGGCGTGGCCATCCTCGCCATCCTGCTGGTCATTCGTCCGCTGGTGGCCCGCGCCATTGAATCGGCCGAATACGCCAACCATGAGGACGAGATGGAGCAAGCCGCCCTCGCCGCTCCCGGTGTCGCTGCACGCCTGACCGACCAAACGCGCATCAAGCCGCCGGAGGACGAAGAGGATGCCGAGGAGATGATCAACATCGATCGCATCCAGGGCAAACTCAAATCCTCGAGCTACAGCAAGATCAACTCGATGGTCGAAAAACATCCCGAAGAAACCGCGCAGATCCTGCGCGCGTGGCTCTCGGCTAACTAATTATACGAAACCAGGAGCATTCGCATGGCATCCCTCCCCGCCACGACCGAGAAAAAAGGCGACGATTACCGCAAGCTGACGGGTGCGCAGAAAGCCGCCATCATCATGATGTCGGTGGACGAAGAGAACGCGACCAAAATTCTTACCACCATGAGCGACGACGAGATCAAAGAGATCTCGAACACTATGTCGACGCTTGGCACGGTGAGCTCGGAAACCGTCGAACGCCTGTTCCTCGATTTCGTCGATGGCATGTCGAGCAGCGGCGTGGTCGTCGGCACGTTCGATTCCACCGAACGCCTGCTGATGAAAGCGCTCGGCAAAGACCGCGTCGATGGCATCATGGAAGATATTCGCGGCCCGGCTGGCCGCACCACCTGGGATAAGCTCGGCAACGTGAATGAGGATATCCTCGCCGCTTATCTGAAGAACGAATACCCGCAAACCATCGCGCTGGTGCTCACCAAAATCAAGCCCGACCACGCCGCGCGCGTGCTGGGTGTGTTCCCCGAAGAATTGTCGATGGAAGTGATCCTGCGCATGCTGGGCATGGAAGCAGTGAAAAAAGAAGTGCTCGACGGCGTAGAGAAAACGCTGCGCGTCGAGTTCATGAGCAACCTCGCCAAGACTCAACGCCGCGATACGCACGAAGTTATGGCCGACATCTTCAACAATTTCGACCGCTCGACCGAGTCGAAATTCATGGGGCTGCTGGAACAGAAGAACGTGGAAGCTGCCGAACGCATCCGTGCGCTCATGTTCACCTTCGAGGATCTCAAGAAGATCGACCCGTCGGGCTTCCAGGCCCTCATGCGTGGCGTGCCGAAAGAGAAGCTCGCCGTGGCCATGAAAGGTGCGTCGGACACAATCAAGGAAATGTTCTTCGGCGCCATGTCGGAACGCGCAGCCAAGCTGCTCAAGGAAGACATGGAAGTGCTCGGCCCGGTTCGCCTGAAGGATGTGGACGAAGCACAAATGGCCATCGTGGCCGTAGCCAAAGACCTCGCCGCCAAGGGCGAAATCGTGATTGCTGGCGATACCGGCGAAGACCAACTGGTGTACTAAATGACGCAAAAAACATTGCAGCGCTTTGATTTTGGCACGCTCCGCGACTTCCGCGGGCCGATCCATATTCCTGCGTCGGTGGTGGAGAAACTCGTCGAAGAAGCGCCGCCAGCACCGCCCGCCCCCACCTTCGACGAAGACCAGTTGCAGCAAGCGCGCATCGAGGCCAAAAAGCTTGGCTACAACGAAGGCATCATGGCTGGTTTGGCGCAAGCGCAGGTGGAAATTGACGCGCAGACGCAGGATGCCGAGAAGGCCTTAGCCGCCATCGGCGAACAAGTGGTGGCGCTGTCGAGCAGCTACACCAACATCCTGAAACAACAGTCGCTGGAAGTATCCGAACTGGCGCTGATGATTGCCAAAAAAGTTGCGGGCGAAGCGCTGAAAGAACGCAGCGTCGAGGTAATTGCCGCACTGGTAGTGCGTTGCCTTCCGGTACTGTATGGTCGCCCACGCATCACCATCGAGCTCAGCCCCGACACCCTGCCGAAAGCCGAGCAACGCCTGAAAGAATATCTGGTAAATCACGGTTACGAAGGCGATGTGCAGTTCCGTGCCAACCCGGCACTCGCGCAAGCCGACGTGCGTGTCGATTGGGCCAGCGGCCTTGCCGAGCGCTCCACCGCCACTTTGTGGCACGACATTGAATTACTGCTCTCGCGCATTCCGCTGGAGCTTGAAATAAACCCAACACCGACGACAGAAAATACAGGAGAGACCGATGACCGATGATGCAATGAGCGCCTTTGGCGACACCAACGATGGCAACATTACCCTTGAGGCCGTGAGCGACATTCCCGTCCAAATCTCGGTAGTGCTGGGCAAAACCAGCATGCAGGTGCAGCAGCTTCTGAAACTGGGCCGTGGCGCCGTGGTCGAGCTCGACCGCAAAGTGGGCGAGCCGGTAGATATTTTCGTCAATAACCGCCTTGTCGCCCGCGGTGAAGTGGTGGTGGTAGAAGACAAAATCGGTGTTACGATGACGGAAATTATCAAGGCCGAGAAATAATCGAACGTTACCGGAATACCGGAACGACTACTAAAAGAGGTGTGTTATGCGTTTATTGATTGTCGGAGATTTGGGCGGCCAGTTGGGTGCCGCGAGCCGCATTGCCCGCGACCGTGGGGCCAAGGTTTCGCAGATCGGCGACATTGAAGGCGCGTTCCGCATGCTGTGCGACGGCCAGGGCGCCGATATCATCATGGTGGAAGTACATCAGGACATCGCGGCCTTCGCGGCCATGCTGCGCACCGAACGCATCACCGTGCCGCTGGTGGCCTGCGGCATCGAGGTGAGCGCCAAAGTGGCGGCCGATGCCATCCGCGCCGGCGCGAAGGAATATGTGCCGTTGCCGCCCGATGAGGAGCTCATCGCCGCCGTGCTGGAAGCGATTTCCGAAGAAACCCATTCCGTCATTCACGGCTCCGACGCCATGCGCCGCACGCTGGCGCTGGCCGAGCAAATCGCCCCGAGCGACGCTTCGGTGATGATCACGGGCGAATCCGGCACCGGCAAAGAAGTTATTGCCCGCTACATCCACAAGAAATCGGCGCGCGCCACCAAGCCGTTCATTGCGGTGAACTGCGCGGCCATTCCCGGCAACTTGATGGAATCGGAACTGTTCGGCCACGAGAAAGGCGCGTTCACCGGCGCGCAGGCCCGTCGCATCGGCAAGTTCGAGGAAGCCAATGGCGGTACGCTGCTGCTCGATGAGATTTCTGAAATGGACATCGGACTTCAAGCCAAACTGCTGCGCGCCATTCAAGAACGCGAGATCGACCGCGTGGGTGGCAGCAAGCCCATCAAAGTGAACATCCGCATCCTCGCCACTTCCAACCGCGATCTGGAAGCCGAGGTAAAAAAAGGCACGTTCCGCGAGGATCTGTACTTCCGCCTCAACGTCATCAGCATTCCGCTGCCCAGCCTGAAAGACCGGCTCGACGACATTCGCCCACTCGCTGAATATTTCATCGAGAAATATTCCAAGGCCAACGGTGTGCCCACCCGCAAACTGTCGCCCGATGCCGAAGCGAAGCTGCGTGGCCATCTCTGGCCCGGCAACGTGCGCGAGTTGGAAAACATCATGCACCGTTCGGTGCTGATGGCGCAAGGCAACGTCATCGACGAAGCCGCCATTTTGCTGCCAGTGAAAGTGACGCCGCAACCGGCGACCACCCCTACCCTCGCAACGCACGCAAGCGGTGCGCCGCAGCCCGCCCAAACCGTAAGCGCCAGACCCACACGCCAGAACGATATGGTCGGCCGCACGGTGGAAGAAGTGGAGAAGGAGCTCATCATCGACACGCTGGACCATTGCCTAGGCAACCGCACGCAAGCCGCGCAGATCTTAGGCATTTCCATCCGCACCCTGCGCAACAAATTGAACCAATATTCCGAAGAGCCCGCTCCCTCCAAGAGCGGTAGCTATTAATGGCTGAGGGGAATGCATTCTCTCGTAATCTGACGATTCCCGCCATGCGCGCGAACGTGAAGAGCGCGTCGCGTCGTACCGACATCTTCTTCGCCCTCGGCATTATGGGCATCATCGCGATGCTGGTGCTGCCCGTTCCGCCCCAATTGCTCGATATGATGCTGGGCATTTCCATCACCATCGCCGTACTTATTCTGATGACGGCGCTGTTCGTGAATAAACCGCTGGAGCTTTCGGCCTTCCCAACCATCCTGCTGGTTTCCACCATGCTGCGTCTGTCACTGAACATCGCCACCACGCGCCTTATTCTCAGCCACGGGCATGACGGGGCCGGTGCGGCGGGCCAAGTGATCAACGCGTTCAGTAGCTTGGTCACCGGCGGTTCGGTGCTTATTGGTGCCATCGTGTTCGGCATCCTCACCATCATCAATTTCGTGGTCATTACCAAAGGTTCGGGCCGCATCGCGGAAGTATCGGCGCGGTTCAGCTTGGACGCCATGCCCGGCAAACAAATGGCCATCGACGCCGATCTCTCCTCCGGCCTGATCGATGAATCATCCGCAAAACTTCGGCGCAAAGAGCTTGAAGACGAATCCAGCTTTTTCGGTTCGATGGACGGCGCCAGCAAGTTCGTACGCGGCGACGCCATCGCAGGCCTGCTCATCACCTTCATCAATCTCATTGGCGGCATGGTCATCGGCATCGTGGTCAACGATATGCCGTTCGCCGAGGCGGTGGAAACCTACACCAAACTTACCATTGGTGATGGCCTCGTCACGCAAATCCCCGCGCTTGTCGTGTCCACGGCGGCGGGCATTCTTGTTACCAAAGCCGGGGTGGATGGCTCGTCCGAGAAAGCCGTGCTCGGCCAGCTTTCGCGCATGCCTGCGCCGCTGGGCATTACCAGCGCCCTGCTGCTCGCCTTCGCCATTCTGCCCGGCATTCCCTTCGCCCCGTTCTTCGTGCTTTCTCTGGTCACAGGCTACGTGGCCTACACCATTCACAAAAGCAATAAGCTGCGTATAGTGGCCGACGCCACCGCTGCTTCGGGCGGGGTTCCGAGCGCTCCAGGCACACCCGGCTCGCCGCCGCCGGTGGAAGAAAAGATCAGCGATACGCTGCAAATCGACGGGCTGCGCCTTGAGCTTGGCTACGGTCTGCTTCCCCTCATCAACTACCAAAAAGGCCACCGCCTTACCGAGCAAATCAAGGCGTTGCGCAAGCAAGTGGCCCGCGAGCTGGGCTTCGTGATGCCGCCCGTGCGCATTCAAGACAACATGCAACTGCCCGCCAACACCTACGTGGTGAAGGTGAAGGAAGTGGAGACCGCCCGCGGCGACATTCGCCCCGACATGCTGCTGGTGATGGACCCGGCGGGCAACAAAATCACCCTGCCCGGCGAAGAAACGGTTGAGCCCACCTTCGGCCTGCCCGCCATGTGGGTGACAGAGAATTACCGCGAGGAAGCGCTGTTCCGCAACTACACGGTCGTCGATCCGCCCACGGTCATCACCACGCACCTTACGGAAGTGGTGAAGGAAAACATGGCCGACCTACTGAGCTACGCGGAAACGCAGAAGCTGCTCGACGATTTGGGTAAGGAAGAACAGAAACTGATTTCGGAAACTGTTCCGGGGCAAATTTCTGTATCCGGCGTGCAGCGCGTGTTGCAGAATCTGCTGGCGGAGATGGTCAGTATCCGCGACCTGCCCGCCATCATGGAGGCCATCGCCGAATCCAGCCGCGTGACGCAGAACGTGCAGCTCATCACCGAGCATGTGCGCATGCGCCTGTCGCGCCAGATCAGCCACATGAACACCAACGAGGAGGATTACATTCCCATCCTCGCCATGTCGCCGGTATGGGAGCAGAGCTTCATCGAGGCGCTTTCCGGCGAAGGCGAAGACAAAATCCTTTCGCTGGCGCCCAGCCGCATTCAGGAATTCATCAGCGCCGTGCGTACGAAATACGACCAGCTGGCCGTGCAGGGTGAATCGCCAGTGCTGCTCACCTCGCCCAGCATCCGCCCCTATGTACGCTCCATCATCGAGCGGTTCCGCCCGCAGACGATGGTGCTATCGCAGAACGAGATCCATCCGAAAGCGCGCATTAAAACCGTGGGCCAACTCACATGAGAATGAAACAGATCACGGCCGCCACCATGCAGGAAGCGCTGCAAATTGCGAAGCGTGAGCTGGGCGAGGATGCGGTGCTGCTGGACACGAAGAAAAGCAACGGCAGTTCCATCACTGTCACCTTCGCGGTCGACGAATCCGATCCGATCACCTTCGACGATTTGCCACCCATGCCGGAGCCCGATTTCACGCCCGATATCGCGCGCTCCATCGGCGGCTTCGACCTCGCGCATCCGGCGTTCGATATCCTGCAGGAAGCATTCACCTACCACGCTTTGCCGCCGGAACTGAGCCGCTCACTCATGAAGCAGGTGCAATCGCAGCACCTCCCCACGGGTGGGTTGATGGATGTAGCGGAAACGCTTTTGGCGGAAGCGTTGGGTAAAATTCTGGTGTTCAAACCCATCGGCACTGCTGCGGCCATTCCGCCATCGCGCGTGCTGATGCTGGTGGGGCCGCACGGGGCGGGCAAAACTTCGGCCATCGCCAAAATCGCTACCGAACTCACGCTGCATAAGCGCCGCGTGGTGCTGGTGTCCGCCGACAACGAGCGCATGGGCGCCACCGACACACTGCAGAACTTAGCCGACGTGCTGAAATGCGAGTGCCAAGTGCTGGACACACGCAATGAGCTAAAAGAATTGGCACAGAAATATCTCGGCCAAGCATGGGTGTTGGTCGATAGTACGGGCGCGAATATCTACGAATTCAAACAGCTCAAAGCGTTGGGCGAATTGGCGACCCTTCAACATATCGAACCCATCCTCACTTGCCCCGCCGGCATGGACAGCGACGAAGCGCGCGAACTGGCCGGGGTGTTCGATTTCCTGCCCATCGAACGCATGATCGTGACGCGGTTGGACGCCACGCGCCGCCTCGGCAGCCTGTTCGCCGCACTCACAGCAGGCGGCTACGCCCTATCGAATTTTTCGCAATCGGCCAGCCCATCGGAAGCGTGCTCGCCCGCCTCCGCCCCGGCGCTGTCGCGATTGATGCTACGCCATGCGCGTGAACGACTCACGCATTAACAGGAGACAGTTATGTCCGACCCGATCGCGAACACCATTCCCATCACCGGCCAACAGCGGGGCGAGAACATCATTGCCGTCGCCAGCGGCAAAGGCGGGGTGGGCAAAACTTGGTTCTCCATCACTCTCGCACATCTGTTCGCCCGCGCCGGTCGCCGCACCTTGCTGTTCGATGGCGATATCGGCCTCGCCAACGTGGATGTGCAATTGGGCCTGACCCCGCAATACGATCTCGGCTCGGTGTTCTCTGGCCAGCGAAAAATGAACGAAGCCATCACCCACTACGAGCCGGGCAAGTTCGATATCCTCGCGGGTCGTTCGGGCTCCACCTCGATGGCTGGGCTTGGCGCGGCGCGCATGCAGCCCGCCGTGCAGCAGTTGCTGGAACTGGCCACGCATTACGACCAGGTCATCATCGATCTGGGTGCAGGCATCGAGCAGCATGTGCAGGTGATGTCGCAAATCGCGCAAAAAGTGGTGGTGGTGGTGACCGACGAACCTACCTCGCTCACCGACGCTTACGCGTTCATCAAGCTGTGCATCGCACGTGAGAACCCTCCGCAAGTGAACGTCATCATCAATCAGGCGCAATCGCAGAAAGAGGGCGAGGCAACCTACGGCGCCATCAATCGCGCCACCACCAACTTCCTCAAATATTCCCCGCCGCTGCTGGGCGTCATCCGTAAGGATAACAAGGTGAAGGATGCTATTCGCAGCCAATCTTCGTTGCTCGAGAAAGCACCGCACACCACCGCTGCCTCCGACGCAGCGGCCATTTCCATCAAACTGCTACGCAAAGACTAGCGAGGAGCGCGCGGCATGGTCGAACAGTTCGCAGCCCCGCCGATCAACACCATCGTCAGCATCCGTCCGCTGAGCACGCCCACGCCTAACCGCGATGCGCTGGCCTCGCCCACGCCGCTGGCAAACCTGCCGCCGGGCACGACCATTGAAGGGTTTGTGGTGAACCGCGACGCGGCCAACAACCCCATCCTGCGCACTCCGCTGGGCGATCTGCAAATGCAGAGCTCTGTGTTCGTGAAAACTGGAAGCGCCATGGTCATCCGCGTCGATGCCACGGCGGAAACGCGCGCACGCATCATCACCATCGACGGCTTGCCGCCGCAAGATTACGCAGCGAAAAACACCCGCGCGCTCGCACAGGACACCATCGTCACCTCGCCGCTGCTGCAACGCGCGCCCGGTGCGGCGCCGGGCACAGCGCCCCTGCCGCAGGGCCAACCCGGATTGCAAGGCATGCTGCTCGGCAACACGCATCCCGCTTCGGCCAACCCATTGTTCATGCAGTTGCCGGGTGCCGGTGCGGTGCTGCCCACGGGACTGTTGAAACTGCAAGCAGGTGCCGCGCTGAAAGTGCAGCTGCTTAGCATGGAACTGCCCAAGCAGATCGATGCGTCGCGTAGCAACGCTGCGGTAAAGCCTGGCGGCATAGCTCCACAACCTAACAGCGCAAATGCCCCTGCACCGCAGCCGGGCCAATCGGCCAGCAAACAGCCCGCCGTTTCTTCGGGGTCGCAACAACCCATCGATCGCGCGACGATGGCGTCGCCAGAGGCCGCGCGTGCGGCCCAGCAAACAGCGCCGACTGCACCACAGCCCGCCGCCTCAACGCCAGCGGGGCGCGTGCCGATGATGACTCCGGGGCCCGTGCAAGCCAACCCTCCTTTGCCGCAGGCCGTGGTGGCGCAGGCGAACCCCGCCGTGGCGCCGCACGCTGCGCCCGGTATGCCGGGGCTGGTGATCGGGCATGAAGCCGATGGCGGTTCCATTGTGCAGACCGGGTTCGGGATGCTTAAAATTTATACGCCCACACCGCTGCCCGTGCATACACGCCTGACGCTCGATGTGCAGCCGGGCAAAGCCACGCCGCCTGCGCCGAACCTTGCGCCCACCACACCGCTGGCCGAGGAAGGCGATGGGTTGAGCAGCCTGTCCCGCGTCTGGCCGCATTTGTCAGAAGCGGTGTCGTGGCTGGCGGCGCAGGAAGCTGGCTCCGGCCGTGCGCCTTTGCAAATGCTGCCCGAGGTGGGCCCCAAGCTAGCCAGCGGGCTTTTATTCTTCCTCGCGGCGGTTAAGGGTGGCGATATCCGCCAATGGATGGGCGGAAAAAACTTCGATAGGCTGGAACTGAAAATGCCCGAACTGGCGGGCAAACTGCGCGGCGAAATGAGCCAGTTGCAGCAACTGTTCCTGCATTCGCCACTCGATCAATGGACGGGCGTGATGCTGCCCATGCTCCACGGTAACCAGATCGATTACGCCAAGCTCTACCTGCGCGACGAGCAGGAGGATGGGAAGGACGCCCAAAACAAAGCGCGCGAGCAACGGTTCATTGTCGAGATCGAGCTGTCGCATCTGGGCGAGATGCAGTTCGATGGATTCGTTCGCCAGACCAGCCCCAAGAAACAATTCGACCTGATGATCCGCACTTCCCGCCCACTGGATGTTTCGGTATCGGGCGACATCAGGAATCTGTTCGAAACCACCCTCGCCACCACCGGTTATAACGGTTATCTAGGCTTTCAGCAGGGTACGCAGCATTTTGTGCGGCCGCTGGCCGGCAATACCAGTTCCAGTCAAAGGCCAACGGACAGCCACGCCATCCTTGCATGAGCGGCGATTTCTGGATACCAAAGCCCCTATGTCCCACGCCGCTACTGTGATTGCCGCGCCCGCCCCTGACCTCGCCGCCCTGCGCGCGCTGGTGAAGGACGACATGGCGCGCGTCAACGCACTCATCGTGCAGCAATCCATCAGCGACATTCCACTTATTTCCGATGTGGCCTCGCACTTGATTGCGGCGGGCGGAAAACGCATGCGCCCCTGTCTTACCATCGCGGCTGCTCAGCTCTGCGGTTACAGCGGCGACGACCACATCCATCTCGCGGCCAGCGTGGAGTTCATCCATACCGCCACATTGCTGCATGACGACGTAGTGGACGAGAGCAACCTGCGGCGCGGTGAAGCCACCGCCAATGCGTTGTGGGGCAATAAATCGAGTGTACTGGTTGGCGACTTCCTGTTCAGCCGTGCGTTCCAGCTTATGGTTAGCACCGGCTCACTCGATGCGTTGAAAGTATTATCCGATGCTTCCGCCATCATTTCGGCGGGCGAAGTGCACCAGCTTACGGTAAGCCACGACCTCGCCATTACGCAGGATATTTACGAACAAGTGATCTCCGCCAAAACCGCCGCATTGTTTGCGGCGGCGTGCGAGCTGGGCGCTATCGTGAGCGGGCACCCCGAATGGCGCGAGCCATTGCGGAATTACGGCCAAGCGTTGGGCATGGCCTTCCAACTGGCCGACGACGCATTGGATTACATGGCCGATGAGGCCGCCTTGGGCAAATCCATCGGCGATGATTTCCGTGACGGCAAAGTGACCTTGCCCGTTCTGCTGGCCTACGCGCAGGGCAACGCAACGGAACGCGCGTTCTGGGAACAGGCCCTCGATGGCAGCGAAGCGCTCGACAATATAAAATTAGCCGAAGCTAAAGCCTTGATGAAAAAACACCGCAGCGGCGAAGCCACCATTGGGCGTGCGGAATTTTATGTGGCCCAAGCGGTAGCGCAGCTTTCCGGCTTCCCGGATTCGCCCGCCAAACGCGCGATGATTGAGGCGGCCGAATTCAGCTGCGTTCGCGCTTACTAATTCCTTCGGATTATTCCCTGTCCGTAATCAGGCCCGCTTCGCGGTAATAGCGCATGGCACCGGGATGCACGGGCGCGACCAAACCACTGCTGACCATGCGCTCCTTGTTCAAGGTGGCGAACACGAAATGCAGGGTTTTGAAGCTGTCGAAGTTATCGAACACGGCTTTAGTGATCTGGTAGACCACGTCGTCGTCCATACTGGCGCTGGTGACCAACGTCGCCTTCACGCCAAACGTAGGGGTGTTTTGTGGGTTGCCAGCATACATGCCGCCGGGAATGGCGGTGCGCGCATAATAGGGATTGGCCGCGAGCAGCTTGTCGGTTTCAGCGCCTTCGACCGGAATGAGCTTCGCTCCGCAATTGGCGGTGATTTCCTGGATCAGCCCGTTCGGGTGTCCGGCTGCGAACACCATCGCGTCAATCGAACCACTGCACAGCGCCTTGGCCGCCGCGTCGGGCTTCAGTTCGGAAGCCTCGCTGAAGCTATGCGATGTCCAGCCACGGGTTTCCATAAGCTCTTGCATGATGGCGCGCATCCCCGACCCACGGTCGCCGAGATTCACGCGTTTGTCTTTAAGTTGGCTGAAGCTTTTGATGCCGGAATTTTTGGCCACCGCCACGGTGAACATTTCGCTGTGCAGCGAGAACACCGAACGCAAGTCCTTGTACGCCGGGCCATCCGCAAACACGCCTTCGCCACGGTAGGCGGCGTATTGCCAATCGGACTGCACAATGCCGAAATTCACTTCGTCGTCGCGCAGCGCGTGGAGGTTGTAGATCGAGCCGCCGGTGGATTCTACGAAACAGCGGATGCCATGCTCCTTGCGCGCACGGTTCACCAGACGGCAGATCGCTCCGCCCGCCGGGTAATAGACACCCGTGACCGAGCCGGTGCCAATGGTAACGATGCGTTCGGCGGCTTGAACGGAGCCGCCGAAAAGCGCCCCTGTAAGGAGCGCGGCGCCAACGGCGATGCAGATGCGGAAGTTCATATCCTATATCCTTAGTAAAGACGGCTCATGTAATCGGTCCAGAAGCGTTCGAGCTGGTGCATGGCCTTGTTGGTCTCGGTAAGGAACGCGAGGCCGGGGCTGCGCTTGTCGAGCTCGGCCACGTTGCGTTCGATCAGTTTTTCCATGGAGCCGACCAGTGTCGAGCCCTTTTCCGAAAGCCGCACGCGAGTGGAGCGTTTGTCGTGCGGGGCTTTTTCCTGCAGCAGGTAGCCGTTGGCCACGAGGTGCTTCACGTTGTACGACACGTTGGTGCCGAGATAGTAGCCACGGTTGGTAAGCTCGCCCACGGTGAGCTGGTCCTGCCCGATATTGTAGAGGATCAATGTCTGGACGTTGTTGATGTCCTCGATCTTCAGGCGGTCGAGTTCGCTTTTCACCACATCAAGGAAGCGGCGGTGCAGGCGTTCGATCAGCAGAATGGTCTCGAGGTAAGTCTGTTTCATGGTCACTCCGTATTCGGGCGTCGGGTAAGTTTTGCCATAGCCGCCCGGGTTAATCAATCAAGCAATGCAGGGTCCGAGGTCAGCCGTACAGTAACTTTGGTTCCCTTCCCCTTGCTGCTTTCGATTTTAATTTTGCCGTGATGCAATTCCACCAAGCGTTTGGTGAGCGGCAGGCCAAGTCCAGCGCCTTCGTATTTGCGGTTCAGGCCCGCATCGGCCTGATTGAAGGAAAGGAACACTTTGCGCTGCTCCTCCTCACTCATGCCAATACCGTTATCTTCGACATCGATGGTGAAATAATGCACACCGTTCTTGCCCGCCTCGACGCGCACATGCACGATGACCCGCCCGCCTTCGTTCGTGAATTTGATGGCATTGCTGAGCAGATTCAGCAGTATTTGCACCAACCGTACCCGGTCGGCCACAATCTGCGGCAGCTTGGGCGCGAGGTCGGTGTAAATGTCGATTTTGGCCTGATGCGCCTGCCCCGCCACGATATGCAGCGCTTTGTCGATGAGCTTGGGCAGTTGCAGCGCCTCGAATTTCACCGTTAACTTACCTGCCTCGGCTTTCGATAGATCGAGGATGTCGTTGATGACGTCCAGCAGATGGCGGCCTGAGGCGTGGATGTCGCGGGCGTATTCCGCATATTTCGGGTCGCCCATCGGGCCGAATTGCTCTTCGCGCAGCATGGTCGAAAACCCGATGATGGCGTTCAGCGGCGTGCGCAGCTCGTGGCTGACATTGGCGAGGAACTGCGATTTGGCGGCGTTGGCCGCTTCCGATGCCGCGCGGGCTTTTTCAAGCTCGATGGTTTTGCGCATCAGACGGCTGTCGCGATCTTCAATTTCTTTCAACATGGCGTTGAGCGAATTGATGAGCGAAGAAATCTCACTGGGCACTTGGTCGAGCGCCCCCGGCGTCACACGCAGGGAATAATCCTTATACAGCGACACACGCTGCGCCGTGGCCGCGATTTGGCGCAGCGGGCGCAGCAGTACCCGGCGCAGTTTCTCGCCCATTAGCGCACATGTAAGCGCGAACAGCGCCGTGATGGCCACCACCACCAGCAACGCACTGCCCATCTGCGGCAGTAGCGCTGGCATGGCCGCCACCAATTGCACATGGCCAATGGCCTTAGGCAGCCGCGCAGGAGTGATGACAGCATCGGCGAACAGCGTATGCCGATCCGGCGTCATCTTTTTGCAGAACGCCATGGTGCTTTTTTCACCCTCGAACGCATGCCCACGTTGGGCGCCACGCACCTTGCCGTCGGCATCGATCACGCATGCGGCGACCAGAAGGGGATTGATGGTGGCTTGCGAAAGGATGTTCCCGGCATCCGATACATGCCCGACACGCGCCAGTTGCGAAGCGATCATGCCCGCTTGCGTGGCCAGCTCGCGGTTGTAATCTCGGCGCATGTCGATGAAGTTCAGGATAAGCAACGCCACAATTAAAAGGCAGGCAAGCGCGAAGCACAAGGCGACGACGCTGCGGCGGTAGAGTTGCTGGACGGATTCGTTCATATATGCCGCCACCTTAGCGAACCCGCCCGCTTATGAAAGGGGAATTTGATGCCGCTTCACCGATGCTTACAGAATATAACATTTGCGGGCGGGGAGCACGCATGTTACCCCGCTTCCCATGTGTGGAATCATCGGAGCCGTAGGAACTGACAACAGCGTGCCGCAAGTGCTCGAGGCGTTGAAACGCCTCGAATATCGCGGCTACGATTCGGCGGGCATCGCCACGCTTTCCGGCGGGGGCATCGAGCGTCGCCGTGCGCAGGGCAAACTGGTAGCGCTTGAGGCGTTGTTGGCGGAAAGCCCCATCGCGGGCAGCACCGCCATTGGCCACACGCGCTGGGCCACCCACGGCCTACCCACCGAAGCCAATGCCCACCCCCACGCCACCGCTCAGGTGGCGGTCGTGCATAACGGCATCATCGAGAATTTTCAGGCGTTGCGCGCCGAACTGGTGACCAAAGGGTTCGTGTTCACCAGCCAGACCGATACCGAAGTGGTGCCTCAGCTCATTTCCTATTATCTAGGTGAAGGCAAATCGCCGCGCGAAGCGGTGAGCGCCTGCCTGAAGCGCCTGGAAGGCGCGTTCGCGTTGGGTATTATTTTCGCCGAACACCCCGATTTACTGTTTGCCGCACGTCGCGGTTCGCCCTTGGCCGTAGGCTATGGCGAAGGCGCGAATTATTTGGGTTCCGACGCGGTGGCTTTGGCCCCGCTGACGCAGAAAATCAGCTATTTGGAAGAAGGCGACTGGGCTGAAATATCGAAAGATTCCATTACGATATTTGATTCATCCGACCAATTGGCTGAACGTCCGGTTAAAATCACTTCCGTGATGGCTGCCTCCACGGGTAAAGGCAACTTCCGGCATTACATGCTCAAAGAAATTTACGAGCAGCCGACCGTGATCGGTGAAACGCTGAACGTGTATTACAACCCCACCACCGCGCGCATCGCACTGCCCGACCTGCCGTTCGATTTGAAGAACATCGACGAGCTTACCATCGTGGCTTGCGGTACTTCCTATTATTCCGGTTTGGTGGCGCGTTATTGGGTGGAGCAGTTGGCGCGCATTCCCGTGCATATCGATGTGGCGTCAGAATTCCGTTACCGCGAGCCTGTGCAGAAAAAGGGTGGCCTCACCATCGTCATCTCACAATCCGGCGAAACCGCCGACACGCTGGCCGCACTGCGTTACGCCAAGGCGCAGGGCCAGCATACGCTGGCCATCGTCAACGTGCCGGAATCCAGCATGGCGAACGAGGCGGAAACCGCGCTCTATACCCATGCGGGCCCAGAAATCGGCGTTGCCTCTACCAAAGCTTTCACCACGCAGCTCACCGTGCTGGCCTGTTTCAGCATTGCGTTGGCCGAAGCGCGTGGCACGTTGGATGCTGCTGAAATGGCGCGCCTCACCCAAGCATTGGCCGAAGTGCCGGCGCGCGTGGCCGAAGTGCTCCATCACAGCGACGGCATCGAGAAACTGGCCCTTACCGTGCAGAACGCCCGCGACATGCTCTATATCGGCAGAGGCACTTCCTTCGCCATCGCCCACGAAGCGGCGCTTAAAATGAAAGAGATCTCCTACATCCACGCCGAAGCCTACGCGGCGGGTGAAATGAAACACGGGCCCATCGCCCTCATCGACGAATCGGTGCCGGTCATCGCCATCGCCCCGCACGACCATCTGTTCGAGAAAACCGCTTCCAACATTCAGGAAGCTGCCGCGCGCGGGGGTAACATCATCGCCTTCTCCGACGCCGCAGGTATCGACGCGCTCAAAGACGTACTGACGGGTTCGGTGGTGATGCCGCAAGTGCATCCCTTCGTTTCCGCCATCCTTTACGCCATTCCCGCACAATTGCTGGCCTACCATGTCGCCGTGCTCAAAGGCACCGACGTCGACCAGCCGCGCAACCTCGCCAAGTCCGTCACAGTGGAGTAGCGGTGCGCCATTACCGTCCCGATATTGATGGGTTACGTGCGCTCGCCGTGTTGGCGGTGGTGGCTTACCATGCCAGCGCCAGCCTCATTCCCGGCGGCTTCGTCGGGGTCGACATCTTCTTCGTCATTTCCGGCTACCTCATCACCGGCATTCTGCTGCGCGAATTGGGGGCGGGCGAGTTCTCCATCAAACGCTTCTACGCGCGCCGCATCCGCCGCATCTTCCCGGCGCTCATTGTAGTGTTGGTCGCCTGCTGGGCCATCGGCTGGCTCCTGCTGCTGCCGGAAGAATACAAAGAACTGGGCAAGCACATCCTCTCGACCGCCGGTTTCGGATCCAACTTTGTCCTATGGAAAGAATCTGGATATTTCGATCGCGCGGCCGATTTCAAACCGCTGCTGCATATGTGGTCGCTGGGGGTGGAAGAGCAGTTCTACATCGCATGGCCGTTGCTGCTTGCCGCGGCTTGGGCGTGGCGCCATGTGGGCTGGCTGCTGTTGGCAGTGGCCGCTGCCTCCCTACTCGCCTGCCTGATCGTGACGCCGCACGACGCATCGGCCGCGTTCTATTTGCCGCTGACGCGTTTTTGGGAACTGGCGCTGGGCGGCCTGCTGGCGCACCGCGAACTTCGCAGGCCCTTAGCGTTGCGCCGCCCCACTTTCTGCGCGCTGGTTGGTTTTGGCCTCATCGGCACTGCGTTCTTTGCGTTCGACGCATTGGCGCCTTATCCCGGTTGGCGGGCGTTGCTTCCGGTGGCGGGCTCCCTGCTACTCATCGCCTCGGGCGGCAGTAACCCCTTAAGCCGCTACGTGCTGGGCAACCGCTTGGCGGTGGCCATTGGTCTCATCAGCTATCCGCTGTACCTATGGCACTGGCCGCTTCTATCGATGGCGCGCATCGTGAATTATGGCGAGCCCGCCGTGAGCGTGCGTTTGGGGGCACTTTTACTGGCGCTGCTGCTGGCGTTCCTCACCTACCGTTATGTGGAACAACCCGTGCGCCATGGCCGCTTCCGCAAGGCACCGGGCAGCACGCGCTGGCTCATTTTCGGCATGGTCGCCGTGGCCATCATGGGCGCAGTGACATGGGATTCAAAAGGCATACCCGCCTTACGCGGCAACACCGAAATGAACGCCGATCTCGAACGGCACGATCGATTCCGTGGGGGGCAGCCCCGCTGCGCTAAGCCAGAAAACATCAAAGACATCAGCTGGTGCTATCTGTCGCGCCAAGGCACTCCCACCCTCGCTCTTTTCGGCGACAGCCATGCCGACCATCTGCTCTACGGACTGACGCAGAACGACCAGAAAAACAACTGGCTGCTCATCGGCAGCAACACCTGTCCGCCGGTGTTGGACCTTCACGTAATGACGAAATCGAAGCCCGATTACTGCGCCGATGTAAACCGCCGCATCGTGGACGCGTTGATCGATAGCCCGAACATCCACATCGTCGTGCTTTCCTCCTTCGGCCCGCTTTACGTGGGTTACCCCGTCGCCGCCGATTATCTTGGCTCCGACAGGCCCGACAACCTGATCATCGAAAGCACGCGCCCCGAAGAAGCGGCTTTGAGCAAACCCGAACTGTACGAGCGCGGCACTGCCCGCATTATTCGCGCGCTTCAAGCGGCGGGCAAAAAAGTGGTGTTCTTTATCGACACCCCCCGGATGGATGCCGACCCGCGCTCCTGCATCCCCCGACCGATGGATTCGATGCTCATGGGCGGCAAAGGTGTTTGCGGCATCACCCGCGCGCAAGGGCAGGCATCGCAGGCGGAGTACCGGGCAGTGGTCGCGCGGCTGAAACAGCAGTTCCCAACTGTTCGGTTCTACGATTCTTCAAGCAGCCTGTGCGACGAAGCCTATTGCTATGCGGGCAAACCGGGCGAACTGTACTACCACGACCGACACCATCTGAGCCTGCGCGGCAGCCGTGCCGTGACAAAAGATTTCCTAGGCTGGCTCGAGCGTCGCTAAACGCAGACCGCATCCAAAACGGGCAGCGCCATTACGGCGAAGGCGAATGCAGCCACACTTAAACGGGGCGCAAGCATCGCCGCAGCAACGCCCACCACCACAAACAGCGGCATAACGGCCACGGGAAGTGGCATGGCGACGGCAATAAGACCCAGCCACCATATCCATGGGGTTTCGAACGGCAGGAAAGGTGCGCGGCGGATGCTGGCGACCAGCCGTGCGGCGAGCAGACCAAGCACCATCACGATCACGAAATCCTGTACCCAGCCGAAAATGCTGCCTTCCAGCAGCGTACTATAGAGCGCCGCAAAGGCGAATGCATAACCGTAGATGGAGCTGGAGAGCCAACCTTGCTGCCACTGGATAGCGGCGAGAATGATGGCGAACACGCCGAGCGCACTAAGTAGTAAGAATTCCTCGCCCATGCCGAAGGCCAGAAAATTAGCAACGAACAGCAGTAGGCACGCCAGTTCAATGACCGTGTAAATACCCGGAATAGGCCCACGGCAATAGCGGCACTTGCCCTTGGTGGACAGCCAACTGAGGATGGGAAACAGGTCTTTGGGTTTCAGGTCGGCGTTGCAATGGCCGCAGAAGGGATGCCGCTCGAACGGCGTTTTGCCCAGCGGCAAACGGTACACCACCGAACAGGCATAATTGCCCACCGCTGGCCCCAGAATGAGCATCCATACGAGGCCCATCCATATCGTGGCATCGAGCATTAGTTTTGCATGGCGGCTTTGGGGTTCACGATGCCGTCGATGAAACGGCCTTGGAACAAGGTAAGCCCCATGGCGTGGCCGTAATCGATAGCCCTCTTGCTGTCGCAGCGGCTAAGAATGACCCGGTTGGAGCCGCATTTTTTGATGGCGGCGACCAGCGCACGGTTGCTTTCCGAGTCCACGTCCTGCTCGCTGTCGGCGTTCCAGATGAGCTTGATGAGATCGAAGCCAAGGCGCTGGCGGTCAATCTGTGGGAAGCTGAGTTCCGTCACGCCATCGAGGCACACGCGGTAGCCGAGTTTTTGCACCGTTTCCTTGGCCGTGAGGAAGCCCGCCATATCGGCGAACACATCGGCGATCTGCAGCTCGATCACCACCGACACTTTGCTGGAGGGCTTGATGGCGGCGTCGAACTCGGCGAAGCGGTTGCTGAGCAGTGTGGCGATGTTCAGGTTCAGGCTCACCGGGTTCGCCAGATAGCGCGCCGGGTTGCGCTGGATCATGTCGAGCATCTGCACATCAAGGATTTGCGTGAGGTATTTGAACAGCCAGCGGTTGGAGTTCAGATCCACCTGCAGCCCCATGCTTTGGCGCAGATGGGCGATGTTGATGTACATTTCATCGAACACGGTGCGCATGGTGGTTTCCGGCACGGCGGCGCAAACGGGCTGGCGGCGGATGGTGGCGCTCAAATCCACATCGCGCACATCGCGTTCGATGGCGGCGAGGTTGGTGGCGTTGAACGAGCGCATGCTGGGCATGGGCTTTTGCTCGATGCCCACCGACTCCAGCGCTTCCGCCGTGGCGTTGGGGATGCGGCGCTGCTCGGCCTGCGTTTTGCGCACCCGGCTTACCAAGCGGCGCTTGCAGATATCCATGAACTCCTGCCACTCGTTCTCGATGTTAAACGCGGAGGCGAATTCAGGATTCTCCTCGCCTTCCATCGTGTAAGCGAGCGGATCATCCATGAACAAATAACGCAGCTGGAAGATCATCTTATCGAGCAGCGGTTTGGGGAAATGCCGCACCATAATGTAGATGTTGGCGTCCTCGCACAAATAGACCGCGCCATCGCGCTCACCAAGAATATCGTTCATCAGGTTGGTGGCGATTTTGATCTGGTATTCGCTGCGGTAGTGCTCCAACAGCCGCGAGAAGGCAAAGCTCACCGCAACCCAGCCTTGCCGTTGCTCCTGCACAAGGTTAAGCAGCTCAATGAGGTGGGCTTCCGGCTCTCTGGTAATGATCCGCATGGAATCCCTAACTGTTAACGGCGTTTTTTGGGGGCGTCGTCGTCTTCGTCCTCGTCGTCCTCATTCGCCTCGGCTTCTTCGTCTTCCTCGTCCTCATCGCGTTCGATGTGGTCCTCCAGGTCGTCGACCAGCTTTTCGCCGCCCATGTTGGTGAACATTTCGTCCTCGGCGTCGTCTGAATTCGGGTCGACTTCCTCTTTCTCCTCATGTTCCTCGACTTCATCGAGCGAGGTGAGTTCGACTTCTTCGTCCTCCACCGGCTCGATATCCTCGATACCGTCGTCCTTGTCCGCGGGCATGTCGGGCAGCACCTCGTCGTCGAGATCATCGGCGAGCTTACGCTTTACGGGCGCCTTCACGGCTTCTTTTTTCACTTTTGAGGGCTTGGGCGGCTTCGCCACTTCCTCTTTCCAGGTTTTGCCACATTTTGGGCAGGTGATGGGGGCCACCTTGCCGAAATCGTAGAACTTAGCGGCGCATTTCGGGCACTGCCGTTTGCTGCCTAAGTTCGGGTTCGTCATAGAAACTTCCTTTATTGCCGATGGGGTCCACATGCTATATGCAACTCCCGTTCCAATCACCTAACGTAACTTTTAAAAAAAACGCAAGCAGCGATGATAGAGCCCGAAAATAATCCACAAGCCGCTCCCCGCCCCGGTCGCGCCATGCGCCACGGTTCGCTGCAAGGCAGCATCACCGTTCCCGGCGACAAATCCATCTCGCATCGCGCGCTCATGCTGGCCAGTCAGGCCATCGGCACCACCACCGTGCATGGGCTGCTGGAAGGCGAGGACGTGCTTTCGACCGCCAACGCATTGCGCCTTTGCGGTGTTCCGATCGAGCGCAGCACCGATGGTGTCTGGAGCATTAAGGGTGTCGGCGCAGGTGGGTTGCAGGAACCATCCGACGTGCTCGATATGGGCAATGCCGGCACCGCCGCGCGCCTGATGATGGGTCTGCTTTCCCCTTACCCCTACCATGTGCAATTCACTGGCGACGAAAGCCTGCGCAAACGTCCGATGCAGCGCGTCATCGGCCCGCTGGAGCAAATGGGCGTGCAGTTCTGGGCGCGCGAAGGCGGCCGTTTGCCGTTGGCCATGCAAGGCAGCAGCAACCCCATTCCTATCGTTTACACGCTTCCTGTGGCTTCGGCGCAGGTGAAATCGGCTGTATTGCTGGCGGGCATCAACACCCCCGGCGCCACCACCGTCATCGAGAAAGAACCCACGCGCGACCATAGCGAGCGCATGTTGCGCTTCTTCGGTTACACGGTGGAGAGCGTGCAGCAAAAAGACGGCATGCACATCACCCTGCATGGCCAACCCACCCAGGCGCACGAAGACCGCACCTTCCATGTGCCCGCCGACCCCTCCTCCGCCGCGTTCCCCATCGTGGCGGCGCTGCTGGTGCCCGGCTCCGACATCACCGTCACCAATGTCTGCCTCAACCCCGCACGCATCGGCCTGTTCGATACGTTGAAAGAAATGGGCGGCGACCTGACCATCGTGAATCCGCGCGAAGTGGGTGGCGAGCCGGTGGGCGACATTCGTGTGAAATATTCCCAACTGCGCGAGGTGGATGTTCCCGCCCATCGCGCACCGAGCATGATCGACGAATACCCCATCCTCGCCATCGCCGCCGCCTGCGCCCATGGCAAAAGCGTCATGCGCGGCGTGGATGAACTACGGGTGAAGGAAAGCAACCGCCTCGCCGCCATCATCGCGGGCCTGCGTGCCTGCGGCGTCGATGCTATTGAAGATGGCGACAACCTCATCGTCACCGGACGCGGCAAGCCCCCGCGCGGCGGCGGCAGCGTCGTCACCCATTACGACCACCGCATCGCCATGAGCTTCCTCATTCTCGGATTAACGAGCGAAGAACCCGTGGAAGTAGACGACGTACGCGCCATCGCCACCAGCTTCCCCGGCTTCATGGCCCTCATGCGTGGCCTCGGCGCCAAACTGGAAGAAAGCATCAGCAAGGCCGACGGCCCACATCGGCGCATGATCATCGCGGTCGATGGCCCAGCCGCCAGCGGCAAAGGCAGCCTTGCCCGCCGCCTCGCGGAGCATTTTAACCTCGGCTACCTCGATACTGGCGGTCTGTACCGCGCCGTGGGCATGCGCGTACTCTACGCCAACCAGCAGCCGCACGACGTGCCCGCCGCCATCGCCGCCGCGCACGCCATCAAGGAACACGACCTCGCCAACCCGAAATTGCGTGGCGAGCGCATCGGCCAAGCCGCCAGCATCGTGTCGGCCTTCCCCGAAGTGCGCCAAGCGCTACTCGACTACCAGCATAACTTTGCCAAACGCGACGGCGGCGCCGTGCTCGATGGCCGCGACATCGGCACTGTCATCTGCCCTGGGGCCGACGTGAAATTCTTCATTACCGCCAGCCTCGAGGCCCGCGCCAAGCGCCGCCACCGCGAGCTGCAGGATTACGGCGTCACCGTCGATTACCAATCCGTTTACGATGATTTAGTGGAGCGCGACGCCCGCGACGCCACCCGCTCCGTCGCCCCCATGAAACCCGCCGACGACGCCATCGTGCTGGACACCAGCCATATGAGCATGAACGAAGTGCTGGCCATGGCGTTGGAGCTTATTGGCTCTCAATAAGCATTAAGTTTGCTGTTTCACTGCACAAAATCCTTGATTTTACCTCATTTGAGCGTATTTATCCCGTCCCTCTCGCGGGTGCGGGTGGGCGCGTGTACATTGCTGTACCCGTGAATACGCAACCTCAACCACTACAGAATTGGATACCCCTATGGCCAAATCGGCAACCGTTCGCAAAGGCGACGACGACTTCCAGGAAAAAGAAATTGAAGAGGCATTCTCGACCGGCGAAAACTTCGCTGATCTGTTCGAGAACGGCCCCGGCGCTAAAATGAAAGAAGGCGGTGTCGTGAAAGGCACCATCGTCGGTATTGAGAAAGATCTCGCCATCATCGACGTGGGCCTGAAATCGGAAGGCCGCATCCCGCTGCGCGAATTCGCGACCAACGGCGTGACCCCCGAACTGCGCATCGGCGACACGTTCGACATCTACATCGAACGCATCGAGAACCGCCATGGCGAAGCCCAACTCAGCCGCGAGAAAGCACTGCGCGAAGAAGCTTGGGTGAAACTGGAGCAACTGCATAACGACCAAAGCAAAGTGGACGGCGTGATCTTCGGTCGCGTTAAAGGCGGCTTCACCGTCGACATCCAAGGCGCTGTAGCGTTCCTGCCCGGCAGCCAAGTCGACATTCGTCCGATCAAAGACGTTACCCCGCTGATGGGCATCATCCAGCCGTTCATGATCCTCAAAATGGACCGTCGTCGTGGCAACATCGTTGTCTCGCGTCGCGCCGTGATGGAAGAATCGCGCGCAGAAGTGCGTTCGGAACTGCTCGGTAAAATTGCGGAAGGCCAAGTGCTCGACGGTATCGTCAAGAACATCACCGACTACGGTGCGTTCATCGATATGGGCGGCGTAGATGGTCTGCTGCACGTAACCGACATCTCGTGGAAACGCATCAATCACCCGAGCGAAGTGTTCGCCATCGGCGACCAAGTGCGCGTGATCGTGACCAAGTTCGATCCCGAAACTAAGCGTATCTCGCTGGGCATGAAACAACTCGAGACCAACCCGTGGGATGGCGTTGCCCATAAATTCACCCCGGGCGCCAAACTGAAGGGCAAGATCACGAACATCACCGATTACGGTGCGTTCGTGGAGCTCGACAGCGGCATCGAAGGCCTCGTGCATGTTTCGGAAATGAGCTGGACGAAAAAGAACGTCCACCCCTCCAAGCTGGTTTCGGCCGGTCAGGAAGTGGAAGTTCAGGTTCTCGACGTGGATCAGAACAAGCACCGCATCAGCCTCGGCATGAAACAAGTGATCGACAACCCCTGGGGTGCGTTCGCTACGGGTCATAACGAAGGCGACGTGGTGGAAGGCGAAGTTCGCAACATCACCGACTTCGGCCTGTTTGTTGGCCTGAAGGGCGAGATTGACGGCCTCGTGCACCACAGCGACATTTCGTGGAGTGAGCCGGGCGAAGAAGCCATCAAAGCCTTCAAAAAAGGCGACAAGGTAGAAGCGCGCATTCTCGTGATCGACATCGAGAAAGAACGCATCAGCCTCGGCATCAAGCAGCTCACCGAGAACCCGGCGGGCGACACGCTCTCCGAGTACAAAAAAGGTGCAGTGGTTACCTGTAAGGTGATCCTGGTCGAGAAAGACGGCATTGAAGTTGAGATCGCCGAAGGCGTGACCAGCTACATCAAGAAGAACGATCTGTCGCGTGAGCGCCAGGATCAACGCCCCGAGCGTTTCGCCGTTGGCGACCGTCTGGACGCGAAGATCACCACCGTTGATAAGCGCACCGGCAAAGTCGGCGTGAGCATCAAGGTGCTGGAGCAGGACGAGCACAAGCGTGCGATCGACGAGTACGGCTCGTCGGATTCGGGCGCCTCGCTCGGCGACATCTTGGGTGCAGCGCTTGAAGAAGCCGGCACGAAAACCAAGAAGACGACGAAAAAAACCAAAGCTGACGAAGCGTAGGTTTTATGCAAAACGATGGCGACTTGCTGGTCGATCGCAAACGGTTGAAGAACCGTCTTACGGTTTGGCGAGCAGTCGCCATCATTGCATTCGTCGCGGTGCTGCTGAATTTCAGCGGCCGCTTCGATGGTAAGAATTCTGGCCCGATGGGCCGCGACTACATCGCCGAAGTGTCCGTCGAAGGCATCATGGGCGACGACAAAGAGCGCGAAGAAGTGCTCAAGGACGTGCTGGAGGATGACCACGCCAAAGCACTGGTCGTTCGCCTCAATTCCCCCGGCGGCACCGCCGTTGGTGGCGAGGAGCTCTACCTCCAGCTTCAAAAAATCTCTGCCAAAAAACCGGTCATTGGCTACATGCGCACCCTCTGCGCCTCGGCCTGCTACATGGCCGCCATGGGCACCGACCATGTGATCGCGCGCGAAGGCACCCTCACCGGCTCCATCGGCGTGATGATGCAGGCCGCCGAATTCAGCCGCCTCGCCGAAAAACTAGGCATCACGCCCATCACCATCAAATCCGGCCGCTACAAGGATTCCCCCTCGTTCACCGAACCGTTCGCCGACGACCAGCGCGCCGTCGTCACCGAAGTGGTGATGGACGCCTACAACCATTTCGTGCGCCTCATCGCCAAAGGCCGCAATATGCCGGAAGCCCGCGTGCGTGAATTGGCCGATGGCCGCGTCTATACCGGCAGCCAAGCCGCCAAGTTGAACCTCATCGACGGGCTGGGTGGGCAGGACGAAGCACGTGCATGGCTGGTAAAAAACAGGAAAATCAATGCCGAGCTGAAAATCCGCGAAATCGAGGCGGAGCCTAAGATTGATTCACTTTTTAAAAAGCTTGCCGGCATGCTGGGCGTAAATATTTTCGGTAAATCAATGGTAGGGCTTGACGGCCTTGTGAGCATCTGGCATCCTTCGCTACAATAAAGCCATGTATTATTAGGGGTTTTTGCGTATGACCAAATCAGAATTGATCCAGCGACTCGCAAAACGCTATCCGCACCTCTATCAGCGCGACATCGAAGTGCTGGTGAACACCATGTTCGGTGAGATCACCAAAGCACTCGCGGAAGGCAACCGTGTGGAACTTCGCGGCTTCGGCGCCTTCTCGGTGCGTGAGCGCGAGCCGCGTGCTGCACGCAACCCGAAAAACGGTGCCATGGTGGAAGTCGGCAAACGCCGCGCCATTTATTTCCGCACTGGCAAAGAGCTGCGCGAGCGCATCATCACCGTCATCCCGAAAGACTAGGCCATGCTCGCTCGGCTGCTCACGGTAGCGTTTTACACCGTGTTGGGCGTGCTCATCCTCGGCTTCATCTTCAGCAACCGCGCCGACGTCGCCATCACCATCCCCTTCATCACCGAGATCGATGCGCCGCTCTACATCGCGCTTACTCTCACTTTTGCACTGGGTTTGTTGCTGGGGCTTTCTTACGCCGCGCTGCTTTCCTTCGGCGCCATGCAACGCGAACGCCGCCTGCGCCGCGCCAACAGCGCGTTGGAAAAAGAAGTCACCGCGCGCGAGCTCGCTAAGCCCGGCGCATGACCCTCATTAAAAACTGCGGCCTAAAAACCTTCGCCGATATGGAAGTGGCCGGTCGCAGCGGCGCAGGCTTCATCGGTTTCGTGCATCACGAATCGTCCCCGCGCCATCTGGGCATCCCCGAAATAGCGGCACTCAACTTACAGAAACCCGAGAACGTCAAAAGTGTGGTGGTGATGGTGAACCCCTCCGACACGCAGCTCGACGACATCGCCAGCCTCATTCGCCCCGATTTTCTGCAACTGCATAAAGTGGATGCGGGGCGCGCCGCGCTGATTTCCGAACGCACGCGCCTGCCGCTCATTCTCGGCGTGGCCATGCGCCAGCCGTCCGACCTCGAACTCGCGCATGCGCTGGAACCGCTGGCCGAGCACTTGCTGCTGGACGCGCCGGAAAGCGGCAGCGGCGTCGCATTCGATTGGAGCGTGCTGAGTGGTGTGCATTTCACCAAGCCGTGGTTCCTCGCGGGCGGCCTCACCGCCGCCAATGTCGGCGATGCCATCCGCCTCACCCACGCACCGATGGTCGATGTGTCGAGCGGCATCGAAGACCGCCCCGGCCATAAATCGCCGGAAATGATTGCGGGCTTCAACCGTGCCGTGCTAGATGCCAGCCATGGCTAACACAACACATCAACCCGACATCGACGGGCATTTCGGCATCTATGGCGGGCGCTTTGTCGCCGAAACCCTCATGCCGCTCATCCTCGAAGTGGAGCGCGAATACGAGGCCTCAAAAACCGACGCCGCGTTCAAGGCCGAACTGGCCGATCTGCTGGCACATTTCGTGGGTCGCCCGTCGCCGCTCTATTTTGCAGAGCGCCTTACCGAGCATCTGGGTGGCGCACAAATTTGGCTCAAACGCGAAGACCTGAACCATACCGGCGCGCATAAAATCAATAACTGCGTCGGGCAAATCCTGCTGGCGCGCCGCATGGGCAAAAAGCGCATCATCGCCGAAACGGGCGCGGGCCAGCATGGCGTGGCCACCGCCACCGTCTGCGCCCGGTTCGGCATGGAATGCGTGATCTATATGGGCGCACGCGACATGGAACGGCAAAAGCCGAACGTGTTCCGCATGCGTCTGCTGGGCGCGAAAGTCGTCCCCGTCACCTCCGGCGCGCACACGCTGAAGGACGCGATGAACGAAGCGATGCGCGACTGGGTCACCAATGTGCACGACACCTATTACCTCATTGGCACCGTGGCGGGGCCGCATCCGTTCCCCGTGATGGTGCGCGATTTCCAACGCGTCATAGGCGACGAAACCAAACAACAATTGCAGGGGCGCCTTGGCCGCCTGCCCGATTCGCTGGTCGCCAGCGTCGGCGGCGGCAGCAACGCCATCGGCCTGTTCTATCCGTTCCTTGAGGACGATGTAAAAATCTGGGGTGTCGAAGCCGCAGGCCACGGGCTCGACAAACAACACGCCGCGTCGCTCACCAAGGGTTCGCCCGGCGTGCTGCATGGTTGCCGCACCTACCTGCTGCAAACCGCCGATGGGCAAATCGACGAAGCCCATTCCATTTCCGCCGGGCTCGATTACCCCGGCATCGGCCCCGAACATGCGTGGCTGAAAGATAGCGGGCGTGTGGAGTATGTCGGCATCACCGATGACGAAGCGCTCGAAGCGTTCCAGCTCACCTGCAAACTCGAAGGCATCATCCCCGCCCTCGAATGCGCGCATGCGCTGGCGCAAGTGACCAAGCTTGCCCCCACCCTGCCGCGCGAGCATGTCATGGTGATGAACCTCAGCGGCCGTGGCGATAAGGATATTTTTACCGTGGCCGAAGCGCTTGGGTTCGACCTATGAGCCGCATCGACGCCACCTTCGCCCGCTGCAAAGCCGAAAACCGAGCGGCATTCATTCCCTTCCTGATGGGCGGCGACCCAACGCCGGAAAAATCACAAGCGTTGTTGAATGCGCTGCCCGCCTCCGGCGCCGACATCATCGAGATCGGCATTCCCTTTTCCGACCCCATGGCCGATGGCCCGGTGATCCAGGAAGCAGGCCTACGCGCTCTCGCGGCGGGCATGAGCTTGCAAAAAATACTCGCCATGGTCGCCACCTTCCGCGCGCAGCACGACACGCCCGTGGTGCTGATGGGTTACCTGAACCCCGTTTATGTGTACGGCTATGAGAAATTCGCATCCGACGCCGCCAAAGCGGGCGTCGACGGTATCATTCTGGTGGATGCTCCGCCCGAAGAGGCGTCGGAAATCGAACCGGCACTCACCAAAAACGGCATCGCCTTCGTGCGCCTCATCGCGCCGACCTCGGTACCCGGCCGTTTGCCGCTGCTGGCCAAAGGCGCGCAAGGCTACCTCTATTACATCTCCATCACCGGCATCACCGGCGCTGGCTCCGCGACTCCCGACATGATTCGCGCGAACCTCGAACAGATTCGCAAAGCCACCACGCTGCCCGTCTGCGTCGGTTTCGGCGTCAAAACCCCTGCTGATGTCGCTTCGTTCGCAGGTCTTGCCGATGGTGTGGTGGTCGGTTCCGCCATCGTGAAGAAAATTGCCGAAACGAATGGCGATGTGGCGCAAGTGGGCGCCATGGTGCGCGCCTTAGCCGATGGGTGCCGCCGCTAAACTTTCCAACAAACCTACACTCGGCTTCCCATGTTCCTGTTCCGGCGGCTCGATATGTTCACGCAGGCCTTGCAACACACCGGCCAGTATCACCGAAATGGCGGCGTAAGGATCGGCGTTCGCGCAGGGCACGCGGTGCTCGATGCGTTTGGAATAGGGATCCTCATGCATCGGGATGCGCAACGCGCAATAGCGGTTGTTGACGCCCCAGCCCGCCGTTTTCGGCACATGGTCGGCATCGTTCAGTCGCGCGTAATCGCGTGGATTTGGAAAGAACGTCGGCAGCGACACTTCCAGATTATACAGCAACCCACCAAGGCTCCAGCGCAGCGCGTCGGACGTCCATTCCTCGGTTTTGTGGTAGGCGTTCGTGCCCTCCGCATCGGCCAAATGCAAATGCAAATGCAAGCCGCTTGAAGGTTCCGTCGCAAACGGTTTGGCGGCAAAGCTGCAGGCCACGCCCTCAGCGGCGGCGCTTTCCTCGATGCTTTCGCGAATGATGCTAAGCGCCTGCACCAGTCGCTCCGGCGTCGTCACTTCGGTGATGATCTCGAATTGTGTGGCGCCGCGCTCCTTCTCGATGCGCAGCAGCGGCACGCCCTGCGCTTTCCACTGCGCGGCCAGCGGCTCGAAGAACGCATCCACCGTTTCCTGTGTGATCTCAGGAAGCGCCACGTAGCATTCGATCTCCGCCGCCATCACTGGCGTAAGGCCGAATTCGTTCTGCAACGCATCGAGTGTTTGGTTCATGCGGTTCTATATACCTAACCGTCAATTCGGTGAAAGCCGGAATCCATCGTTCTTAACAAAAACCCCGGTCAGAGTATCCTGACCGGGGTTTTATCGGATGAGCCCGAACTCGGGTTCAGGAATATTTACGCTACCACCGAGTTCAGCCACTCGGAGAGTTGGCTTTTCGGCATCGAGCCGACTTTGGTGGCCACCGGCTTGCCGTCCTTGAACAGGATCAGCGTTGGGATGCCGCGCACGCCATATTTCTGCGGTGATTCGGGGTTCTGGTCGATGTTCACTTTGGCGATGGTCACTTTGCCTTCCATCTCCTTGGCCAATTCTTCCAGTACGGGCGAAAGCTGTTTGCACGGGCCGCACCATTCGGCCCAAAAATCGACCAGGATGGGCTGGCCACCGGCTGCGATCGCGCCTTCGAATTCGTCGTCGGAGATATGTTTCGTGCTCATGATGTTTCGCCTTTGTTGTTCTATGAGGTAAACCTAATGCCATCAGGCCTGAGGTCAAGTTGCCTTTGGCCCCATGTGTATTAAATCTTCGTCAGTATTGGCCAGGGGGTGGCGTCGAGCACCCCATCCATCCACATCAGCGCAGGCCGCGATGTCCAGAGCAACGCACAGCGAATTTCCTTTTCAGGATAAAGGGGTTGCAGCAACGCTTTGTAGATTTTTAGCTGCAAACGGTAGCTCTCGGGCGCGTCCTCCGGGCGTTTGGGCACGTGGGAGCCGGTCTTGTAATCCACCACCATCACCGCTTCCGGGGTGATGACCAGCCGATCGATCTGTCCGCTATAGGCCTGCCCTTCCAGCGTGCCGCCGATGCTTACTTCCGCTTGGCCGGGGAATTCCCACAGCCAGCGTTCGGCCGCATGCAGGGCGGTAATTTCCTGCGCGGCGGCGGCGCGCTCGTTCGTTTCCCAATCCGGCGCGGCCAGCGTCATCAAATGCCCGATATGCACTGCGTCGCTTTGTGCCTCAAGGAACTGAAGCACCCGGTGAATGCGCACGCCGCGAATGTTCGCGCCCGCCTTGCTGCCGCCACTGCCCCCTGCATCCGCCGTCATCAGCCGCGAGGGCGAGAGCACGCGCTGCTTCGGCGTGGCGGGCGGCGGGCTGGTATGCGCCCAAGCGGGCAACGCCACGACGCTGGATGTTGTTCTGTCGGCTCGCGGCGTCGGCGTACCCGGGTCCTGCAGCACCACCGCGCCATCCTCTTTTTCGCTGGGCAGCCGCCCCATGGCTTCGGCCACCAGTTGGTACCAACTTCCCTCGCGCACGGGCTCGGCACCAAAAACATGCAGCTCGTCGCGCGCGCGGGTCAGCGCCACGTAGAGCAGGCGATAGAACTCGTCGAACATGTCCTGCTTCAACGCTTCCTTCGCGTCGCGATAGGCGTTGGCTTTTTTTCCGTCCTCCGAAAACGCGATGATGGGCAATGTTTCGGGCATGGCCTTGAGGCTGGTTTCGCGCCCGGTATCGGGGTTTTTGGTGGGGTTCACCAACAGCACGATGGGCGCTTCCAACCCCTTCGCGCCATGCACCGTCATGATGCGCACGCTGTTGCCGTGGGTTTCCTGCTGGCGCTTCACCTCACGCTCCGAGCGGGTGATCCAGTCCGAGAACGCGGCGATGCTTGGGGCAAGGCTGGCGGGCATGTTGGCGGCTTGCGCTTTCAGCTCGTCCAGCACCTCATGCACTTCTTCGCCGAAGCGGGCGGCGAAGCGCGTGCGTGCGCCCTGCACTTCCAGCACATGCGTCAGGAATTCGTAGGGCGAGCGCGTGCGCGCCGCGTGGATGGCTTCAAGCTGCGTCGCCACGCCCGGCTGGGCATGCACCTGCTGCCATAATGTGCCGGGGCGATCATGCGCCATATCCTCCAGCATCTGCTCGCTCACACCCACAATCGGCGAACGCAGTACATGCGCCAGTGCGAGGTCGTCGTTGCGGTAGCCGCACCATTGCATCAGCGCCATCAGGTCGCGTACCGCTAGATGCTCCGATAATTTCAACCGGTCGATGCCGGCTACTGGAATCTCGCGTGTTTCCAGCGCGCGAATGAGGCAATCAGCGAACGGCTGGCGGCGCCATAGAAGAATCAAGATGTCGCCCGGCAGGCAGCGCCCGCTTTGCACCCATTCATCAATTTCTTCGGCCATACGGTTGGCCACTTGCTGCGCGCCGCTTTCGTTGATCTCGTAGCTTTGCGGAATCACGAACGGCTCGGCTTTGCTTCGCTCCGGCGCGGGCAGTGGCGGGTGCAGCACCACGCGGCCCACCGGGTTGTTGGTACGTTTCATGTAATGGCGGCCGGGAACGCCCGCCGCGCTTAGCGCGCGCGCCACGGGTGGCAGCAACGCCACTTCATCGACCAGCGTAAGAATCGCCTGCGCCGAGCGGTAGGAGTTTTCCAGCGACTGCCGCGTCAGTTGCCCACCGCTGCCATCGATCAACGCGGCAAAACGGTTGGCCTCGATGGCGAATTGTTTCGGGTCGGCCCCTTGGAAGCTGAAGATGGATTGTTTTTCGTCGCCCACCACCAGCAAACTGCGCGGCACGTTGCCGCTGCCCACGCCACCGCCCGTTACCATCAGTTCTTCTACCAACGTCCAGACAATGCCCCATTGGCCGGGGCTGGTGTCCTGCGCTTCATCGACCAGCAAATGATCGATGCGGTGGTCGAGTTTGCTCATCACCCAGCCGCCATAATCGCGCAGCAGCATCTCGGTGCGCTCGATGAGATCGTCGTAATCGAGCGATTGGTATTCGGCTTTCATTTGGCGGTACTGATCGAGGAACTGCGTAGCCACTAACGCCGCCGCGTAGGATTCCTCGGCGCAGGCCACGGCGCGGCACTGCTCCATCATGTCCACGTAGCGCGCGGCCAGCCGCTCCATGAAATCACGCAGCGGCACATCTTTCGTGAACGGCTTTTTGCGTGGCTCGCCCGCTTGTGTGTAGAGCAGCGGATAAAGTGCATCCTGCAGCGCCATCGCATCGCCGGAGCCATCGAGCCATGGGGTGAAGGCGGGCACGAATGCCGCATCCACTTTGCCACCAAACTGCGGCAGTGCCGCGCGCAGCGCAGGCTTCATATCCTCGGGAAGCAAGCTAGCGGCGCTGGATTCGCGTAGGGCGGCTTCCGTCGCGTCCACTTCCAGCCCATGGAATTGGTAGATGGCTTCTTTCAATTCCAGCGCGTGTGTATCGCGCACTTTGTGCCACCAGCCGCCTTGGCGCGAGGCCGTGCGCATCAACTCGCTGAACCCATGTTCGCCGCTGCGTTCGGCGATAAGCCCCAACGCATTGCCCAACTCACTGTTGCTTTCGGCGGCTTCCAACACCCGTTGGCGGGCTATGCGTTGCAGCGTTTCGCTTTCGGCTTCTTCCAGCACGCTGAATTGCGGCGACAGGCCGGATTCCAGCGGGAAGCGCCGCAGCAGGCTTTGGCAGAACCCATGGATGGTGGTGAGTTGCAGCCCGCCGAAGGGGCTGTCGAGCACGCGTGCGAACAGGCTGCGTGCCAGCGTGATATCGTCGCTGCCGCTTAGTGCGCGCACGCGTTCGCGGCAGGCCGCATCGTCCATCACCAGCAATTCGCGTAGGGCTTTCAGCACGCGCTCGCGCATCTCGCCCGCGGCGGCTTTGGTGTAGGTAATGCAGCAGATGCGCTCGGGGGTGACGCCCAATAAAAGTAACGTCACCACACGTTCGACCAACGCGCGGGTTTTTCCCGACCCAGCGTTAGCGCTGATCCATGTGGAACCAACGGCGGATTCCTGCGGTTTAAGGGCGGGTACGGCCACGCGGTTAATTTCCTAAAATCCAAGCTATCGTTAAGACTATCTTTACGGCGCTCAGGCTAAAGTAAATCTATAAAAAGAATATAAAAAACGTGTGAGCGAGGAACGATGCGACCCATAGCCCAGGAATCCCAACAGGAAGGACAGATGCTGTTCCTTCCCGGCGTTTTCAACGAAACGTTGGCCCTGTTGTTCGATGCCCACCATTATTTCCAAGCACGCGGCGCCAAGGAGCAAGCCGAGATCGGCAGCACCGCGCGTCCGCTCTACGCCAGTGAAATGACCCGCATTACTATGCGTCTCACCTCGGTGATGGCGTGGATCATGGTGCGTCGCGCCATCTATGCCGGGCGCATCGAGGAAGACAAAGCCAGCCGCGAATACCGCCTGGAGGCCACCGACATTTGCCGCGATTACGACGCCACAACTCTAAGTAAGTTACCGAATTACATGATCTATCTTTCGGAAAAGAGCCTCTCCCTCTACGAGCGCGTCAATCGCCTCGACCAACTTGCCTACGGCACAAAACACTAAAAAAACCGACCCATAAAACTCCCCGGGAGGCGACCGCCGACCCGCGCCAGCGGCGGGGGTTTGGGGCAAAGAGCCCCCTTCAGCGCGTAAGCGCTTATAAAGTTCATGCAACTGTCACATTCCTGTCCTGCCCCCTGTGTTAGATTTAGGGTGAAAAATTCTATACAGGACGCATGGACATTACCGAACAGAACGCACACCGCCATCATACGACGCATGTTACCGTTGCGCCGCAGATTACGAGTGTTTCGGCGCAGCCGGGCATCAGCCTGCCCACGCGCCCGGTGCGTTCGCAAGGTTCCGTGAGCGGCGGCCGCAAACCCGGCATCAACTGGGGTGGCGTTGCCAAAGGCGCGCTCATCACCGCAGCAGTCGTGGCGGCGGTAGTGGTTGGCGCGATTGTCGCCACACAAATCTTTTCTGCCGTAGCCGCCACCTCGATTGGTGCAAGCATGATCGGTGGCGCAGCGTCGGCATTGGATATTGCGGCGGGCATAGGTACCGTCAGTTGGAATGTAGGCACCGCAGCCGTAGCGGGCCTTGGTCAAGGCCTCGGCATCAGCTCCGCCGCCGCAGCCCCCACCGCGATCGTTATGGCCAAAGTCGGGGCGCTCAGTGCCTGGATTGGCGGCATCGGCGCAGGCATGCTCGCCCTGCCCCTCGCCATGAAACAATTCGCCATGATTCAGTTCATGGACCCCGGCATGGCTGCTGGAATGCACGACACGGCCGCGCAAGCCACTATGGCTAAGAAAACCACGCTCATCCAGCAACATCCGCAGCAGAATATCCACGCCAATACTGCGCTGCTGCCCGACCCCAGCGACAGCTTGCTCGACGAAAGTGCGTTGCAGACCAGCAGCAAAGCCATCAAAGTCGTGCACCATGCGGCCGAGGACAACCAAGAACACCAGCAGCATCGCCGCACCGCGCAGAATATGCTGGCACGCAGTACCAACGCCAACCGCAACTGGACCGAGCGTGCCGCCGCCAGCCAGCCGGCCAAAAACATCCCCGCATCGCGCACCGCTGCCAGCTTCGCCGAGAACCTGCAAACCGACCTCGCACGCGAGCAGGCCCTGAATGACGGCAGCCGCACTTAACCCTTTGTTAAGCGTTCCGTCACACAACCTTCACAATACTCGGTGGCTCTTGTCACAAAGCTGTAACAAAACTCGCGTATAAATAAGATATCAAACAACGCACATCGAGTTACATCATGCCTCCTCTCGACATCGACAACATCAGCAAATTCCAGCGCATTGCGAACGCTTCGGCGCAGTTCGGTGGCGCTGAACGCCCGAAACTGGATCTGTCGCGCTACCAGGCACAGGCCGCCCTTGAGGCGAATGAAATTTTCGGTGACCGTGGTTTTGTAGGCAGGACCGAAGTGACCGGCTTTACTGTAGGCACCGACAATAAACTCGCGATTGCTGATGCGGCTTCCGCTACCCGCGCCGCCAAAGACCTGCTCGCCAACATCTCTGAATATAAGCAGGATCCTGAAGCCGCCCAAAGCGCTCCCGCTGCGACTAACGCAAAAGTGCAGCCCACCGCTCGCAGCAAATAGCTCCGAACAACAGATACGAAAAACCCGCCTTCACGGCGGGTTTTTTTTATTGTGCCGAAAACGTAAGAACTACTTTTTCTTCGCCTCGGTGAACGGCGTGAACATGCTGAATGCCTTCGTAAACATTTCCATGTTCTGTTTGCCGATTTCCTCGAACTGCGCGGTGACTTGGTTGAAGCCAGCCATCGGGTTCGGGATGCTTTGGATGCCGGGGATGGTGGTGCCCATGCCCGCCATCATTTCGCGCATTTTCTCTTGGTTCTTTTGGAACGCCTGCATGCTGCTTTCTAAGTAATGCGGCACGAACTCTTTCAGCGAGTTGTCGTAGAAGCCAATGAGGCTGCGCAGGAAGTTCACGGGCAGCAGGTTCTGGCCACCGGCCTTGCCTTCTTGCTCGAAGATGATTTGCGTAAGCACCGTGCGGGTCAGGTCCTCGCCGGATTTCGCGTCGTACACGATGAAGTCGGAGCCCTCTTTCACCATGTCGCACAGATCATCGAGCGTAACGTAACTGGACGTGTCGGTGTTATACAGACGGCGGTTGGCGTATTTTTTAATGACGATCGGTTCAACTTGCGGCTTCTTAGTCATGTTCTACCTGCTAATGTTTTGCTTTACTTGGAATGCTGGTGACCTAACATCATCCCGAACGCAATGGCAAGCACTAGAAACGAGGTCCGCAGTGGCGAAACCCAACGACAGCGCGACACAGGCCGCCGAGTTCCTTCGCCAATGGCAGGAACAGATGGCGCGGCAGATGACCGACCCCACCACCATCCACGCCATGCTTTCCGCCCTCTCCGCTTTCAACCCCCGAGGCACCGATGATGCGAGCCCCCGACGCCCTGCCCCTGCACCTCATGCTGATGATGATGCAATCCGGGATCTCACCAAACGGTTACGGGCCGTGGAACGTGCAATCGTGGAACTTCGACAATCCCTTCCTGCCAAAGCTAAAAACCCCGCTCGAGCACGGGCTCGACCAGTTCAAAGCGCAAAGCCAAAAGCTAAGCGACCAGTGGCTAAGCGCGTGGCAGCTCCCAAACGCAAAAAGCCCGTCCGCAAAAAATAGTGGTTTCAGTTGGCCGGGCTTCACGCCGAGCGACGAGGCCAAACCCGACGCGAACTGGACCGACCAGCTCCCCCATTTCCTACAACCTGAATTCCTTCAATCGCTGGGCGACAAAGCCTTCGCCAACAGCGCCGGGTTCATGCAAGGCATGCAGGCCTACCTGAACAGCGACTACGTGCGCGTTGACCCCAACTACAAAGTGATCTGGAAAAACGGCAGCGCGCGATTGCTCGACCTCGACCCGAAGAACACCGACGGCCTCGCCATCCTCATGGTGCCGTCGCTCATCAACAAATCGCACGTGCTCGATCTCACGCCCGAGAACAGCTTCGCGCAGTATTTAAAGTCGCAAGGCTTCCGCCCCCTCATCCTCGATTGGGGCACGCCGGGCGAGGACGAAAAAGACTTCGGCACCGCGGAATACATGACCACCTACGCCCTCCACGCCCTACAAACCCTGCGCGAGAAGCACGATGGCCCCATCGCCCTGCTCGGCTATTGCATGGGCGGCATTTTCACCGTGGCGATGACGCAGCTAGCGCAGCTTTATGTCGATGCGCTCATCTTATTGGCTACGCCATGGGATTTCTCGGCCGAGGATACGCCGCGCGTGCTGCTTAACCCCGGCACCCAAACCATGCTAGCCAATTGGATCAACACCCAGAACCCCGTGCAACCATTGGTGACGCAAACCCTGTTCCACCTCATCGACCCCTGGCGCGTGCAGGAAAAATACAGCCGCTACCCCTCACTGAATGACGCCGAAAAGCAGCATTTCCTTGCCATCGAGCAATGGGTGAACGACGGCGTTCCGCTGACCCAGTCTGTCGCCCGCGAGTGTTTTGTCGATTGGCCGCAGCAGAACATTCTTGCCACCCATAAATGGAAAGTGGGCCGCAAATGGATCGAGCCGGGCAGCATCACCTGCCCCACCCTTGCTGTCATCCCCACCAAAGACAACATCGTCCCCGTCGGCGTGGCTGAACCGCTCACCAAAATCATCCCCCGATGCGACGTGCTGAAACCCGAAGCCGGCCATGTAAGCATGGTCGTCGGCAAGAACGCGAAAGCGGTGCTATGGAAACCGCTGGTGGCGTGGCTGAACGAGCGTTTTTAACGCATGCATTTTTGCTGCAATGCAGCACGCCTGATGGGTGGACATTTGGCCCTCGCTCACTTAAGTAGCTGCCAACAAAGGGAGCTAAAAATTATGTCCAACGCACAAGATATTGTCATCGTCGACGCCGTTCGCACCGCTATTGGGAGCTTTATGGGCGGGCTGGCCACGCTTTCGGGGGTGCAGCTTGGCACCACGGTGGTGAAGGCGCTGCTGGAGCGCAATAAGCTGGATGCGACGGATGTTTCGGAAGTCATCATGGGCCAAGTGCTCACGGCAGGCATCGGCCAGAACGGCGCGCGCCAGACCTCGATTGAAGCGGGCATTCCGAAAGAAGTTCCAGCCATGACCATCAACCAAGTGTGCGGCTCGGGCCTGCGCGCGGTGGCCGAAGGCATGAAATCCATCCTCAGCGGCGACTCGACAATTGTGATCGCGGGCGGTCAGGAATCGATGAGCCAATCGCCGCACGCCATGCAACTGCGCAACGGCGTAAAAATGGGCGACGGCACCATGAAAGACACGATGATCGTGGACGGTTTGTGGGACGCGTTCAATAACTTCCACATGGGCATCACCGCCGA
>JBBKVX010000082.1:0-4077 GCA_037968615.1 Rickettsiales bacterium | reverse complement strand
CCACCTGCTCGAAGGCGGCGCCGACCTCCGCGTTATTCAGGAACTGCTCGGCCACGCCGACATCGCCACCACCCAAATCTACACGCATGTGACCGACAAACACCTGACGGAAGTAGTGAACGACCACCACCCGCTGTCAAAAAAGTAACCCCCGTCATTCCTGCGAAAGCAGGAATCCCGACCCACCCACCTGAGCCAAGATCATGATTCCTGCTTTCGCAGGAATGACGGTGCATATAGAATTTAAAAATGAAACAATTCTGCGTTTACATCATGGCCAGTCAGAAAAATGGAGTACTCTACACCGGAGTCACCAGCGACCTGAACAAACGCACATGGCAACATCGCGAATCCATCACCGATGGTTTTACAGCCAAATACCATGTTAAACGCCTCGTTTATTACGAGCTCCACGAGTCCGCTGAAGCCGCCATCCTACGCGAAAAACAAATCAAAAAATGGAAACGTCTATGGAAGCTGGAGCTCATCGAGAAAATGAATCTTCATTGGGAAGACCTTTGGCCATCTATTGCCACACCATAAATTACGTCATTCCTGCGAAAGCAGAAATGACGAGATTCATTTTTCTATCTCCCAGTAAATCCACGATAGCGGACAGCATCAAAATGGGCCAGATGCCCGGGATGACATCTATTTAAGAAATCGCCCGGCTTAAACTCACCACATTACCCCGCGGCACCTCTATCACTTCGGCTTGCAAATACGCTGCGCCCAGTTCGCGGAACACATAGTCCAGCATCGAGCTGGCCTCTTCCATCACCGTCGAACCTTCCACCGCGCCTGAGGGCGCAAACTGCTGCTGCGTAAACGCGTCCACGAACGCGGGCATCGGCACGCCGTATTGCAGCGCGATGCTGATCGCCCGCGCGAATTGGTTCACTAATGCACGGTAGGGTTCGGGCTCTTGTGGCATATCAAGGAAGATCTCGCCCAGCGTGCCGTCCGCATGCTCGCCCGTGCGCAGATAGACCGTGTGTCCCCCGATCGACGCTTTTTGCGTAAACCCATTCCGGCGAACGGGAAGCTCGCGGCGGGTGTGCATGAATTGCTGCACCAGCGCAGCGGCAACTTGGCTAACACTGGATGTAGCGCTGGCCCGGGCCTCGCGGGTAAGCTGATCGGCATCGTCCACCTCATCGTTGATTTCAAAACTCGCAGCGTCTTCGTACAGCGCCGCGCCTTCGCGTTTCAGGGTCAGGGATTTCAGCCCCATGCGCCACGCCTGCCGCATCAGCTGCTGGCAAGTTTCCATGCTGGTGGCGTGCGGCAGCATCACCGTATGCGCGATGCCGCCCGTCAGGAATTGTTGCGCAGCCGCCAGCAGCGCGATTTGCGCGCCTGCTTCCACACCGGCTTCCGCTGGGCCTGCCGTGAACACGGCGGCGTCCTCCGCCCGCAAATGCGGTGCGCCGTCCAGCGCCCGTGCGCCACAAGCGAATGCATCGGCCTCGGCGATGTCCTCGGCGCTGAAACCCAAATGCTCCAACACCGCGAATTGCGCGTCGTGCAGCGCGCCGTCGGGCAGCTTCAGCACGTCGCGGCAGAAGCGCTCGCCCAGCACGAACGGGTCGAACGCCACATGGATATCCACCGCATCGGCCAGCGTTTCTTCCACCCGCGCCAACTCGTCGGCGCCGAACCCATGCGCACGCAGCGCATCGTGCGACACGCACGGCGCATCCACCAGCGAACGCGCACCGCACACATAGCGCGTCATGTCGCCGATTTGTTTGTTGCTGTAGCCCAGCGACGCCAGCCCATAGGCCACGTTCGGGCTCAGCTGCTTACGCAAATTCCCGTTGGCCTGCGTCGCGTATTTCACCAGGCTCACCACCGGGGCCAGCCCCAGTGTTTCGCAATCCATCACCCGCGCAATCGTCGCCGTGGGCGGCACACAACTTAGCTGCGCGTTGCGCATGCCATAGGCCTCGGCCTTGATATGCGCCATCTCCCACACGCGCTTCAACGCGTCGGCCAATTCCGGTTGCGGCAATGCTTCCAAGCTGGTGTACGCAATCGCTTCTTCGCGGTCGCCTTGCAAAACCAAGTCGCGTTTCGCGGTCAGCAGTTTCATCATCACCGTGCGGTTCTTCGCGTATTCCGCGAACTCGCCCAATTCCTTCGCCAGCTCTGCCGACACCAGCGCCGCCTCGCCCGTCAGCAGTCCCGACACCGCCGAGGCCGTCGCCCGCGCCTCGTCCGAATCGTAGGCATACCCCATACGCATCAGCAGCGAAGCGAAGTTCGCTATCCCCAGACCGATTGGACGCGTGTCCAGCGTGCGTCGCGCCATAGTGGCCGAGGGGTACTGCGCCATTGTCACCGATATATCAAGCACTAGCGTCGATAGCTTCACCACATGCGCGAACAGCGCGAGGTTCAGGAACCCCTTCGCATCCGCCACCGCCAGCAGGTTGATGGTCGCCAGTGGCGAGGCCGTATCGTCGAGGAACAGATACTCCGACGAGGGCGTCGAGGCCTTGATTTTATCCGTCTCCGGGCAGGTATGTGCGCGGGCGATCGTGTCGGCGAATTGAATGGTCGGCTCCCCCGTCGCCCACACGGCATGCGCGAGGCCGTCGAACATATCGTTCGCCGCCACTTGTTGCGCCACGCCGCCATCGGTGCGGCGGCGCAAGGCGAATTTCTCTTTATCCTCGGCGGCCTGCATGAACCGATGCGTCACCCGCACTGCCTGCTTCGACTGGTGCGCGCTCACCGTCACGAACACATCGGAATCGTCCGACGCCGTGTAGACCGGGATATGCAATTCGCGGTAACCTTGCTTAGCGTACGCCACTACCCGGTCGATCGCCGAGCCGGGAATCATCGCGCGTCGCGCCCGTGCGATCGCCTGTTTCAGCACCGGATTTGTCGCGGGCGCAAAGCGCGCGTCGCCGTCCATCTGCGCCATCGCCGCCATCACACCGCTCAAATGCTGGCGCATCACCCGCGCGCCGGTAATGAGTGCCGCAGCCTTATATTGCTCCTCGCCCTTCCAGCGAATGAACGACAGAACATCGGGGTGGTCGATATCGATCACCACCATTTTCCCCGCGCGCCGTGGCAAGCCACCGCTTTGAATCGCGCCCGCCGCTTTGTCGCCGATGTTCAAGAATCGCATCAGCCCCATCGACGCCGCGCCGCCCGACATTTCTTCGCCAGCACCACGGATCGACGACAGGTTCGCCCCCGCGCCGGAACCGTATTTGAACACCCGCGCCTCACGCTCGAACAGATGCATGATGCCGCCTTCGTTCACCAGCTCGTCCTTCACGCCATGCAGGAAGCAGGCATGCAGCTGCGGGCGCTCGAACGCGTTGCCCGATTTTTCAATTTCGTTGCTCTCGATGTTGCCGCAGAAATGCCCTTGCGCCGGGCCTTCCACACCGTAGGCCCAATGCAGCCCGGTGTTGAACCATTGCGGCGAATTCGGTGCCATCACCTGCCGCGCCAGCATCGCCGCGATCTCATCATGGAACGCGCGCGCATCCACCTCATGGTCGAAATACCCGGCCTTCAGTCCCCAATAGGTCCATGCCCCGGCAAGGCGCAGGAACACTTGTTTTGCGCTGGTTTCGCCCACCGTGCGTTTCTCTTCCGGCAGGGCTTGCAGCGCCGCCGTGTCGGGCACCGAGCGCCACAACCATTCCGGCACGCCGTCCTCGCGCGCTTTCATGCGCGCCACCGGCACGCCCGTGCGACGAATGTAATAACGCGCAAACGTTTCCGCCGCAGCAAAGCTCCACGAGGCAGGCACTTCAATATCGGTAAGGCACACGCGTTTCGCCGGGTCGGCCGAGCAGATCTCGACATCGACATTCTTCCAGCTCAACCCCACGAACGGGTCGGACTGCGCGTCAGTAATGAGGCGTGGAATACGCATGGCATGCCCTTGAGTGAACGCGCCATCGAAGGACGCGTAAGAGTCAGGACTTGCCAGAGGGTATTATTTTTATTTGTTTTGATTGTTGATAAAAAACTAACACCGCATCGCCGCGCGTGCAAGCCGCCCCACGCATAATCCACAGCAAATATCGCCCACACCCACGATGG
>JBBKVX010000081.1:0-8241 GCA_037968615.1 Rickettsiales bacterium | reverse complement strand
CGCCTGATGTCCGACGCGCTCCCCCTCATCGCCATTGCGGGCATGCCCAATTCCGGCAAGAGCGCCCTGTTCAATCGCCTCACCGGCAGCCGCCAAAAGGTGGCCAACTACGCGGGCGTCACCGTCGAGCGCAAAGAAGGCATCGCGCACACCGCCTCGGGCATGCCCTTCCGTCTGCTCGATTTGCCCGGTGCCTATTCCCTGCGTGCCCGCAGTCCCGACGAAGCCGTCACGCGCGACGTGCTGCTTGGGCTTCTGGCCGAAGTGGGCCGCCCCGATCTGGTCATCTGCGTTGCCGACGCCACCAGCCTGAAACTCCACCTCCGTTTCGCGCTCGAACTGAAACGCATTGGCATCCCGATGATTCTCGCGCTCAACATGTTCGACATCGCCGAGCGTCGTAAATTCTCCATCGATTGCGCCGCGCTGGGCAAAGCCCTCGGCATCACCGTCGTCCCCACCGTCGCCGTGCGCGGCGGCAAGGTCGAAGCGCTGCTCGCCGCCGTCGAAACCTTCCTCGCCCATCCGCTGAAACCCACCGAGAGCGATTGGCACGAGCCCAGCACCGCCGAGCTGCGCGACCTGAACCGAACCGCCCTGCACATGCTCGACGAAGCCAAGATCGCCTACGGCGTTCCGCCCGTCACCACCTACGCCATCGATCGCGTGCTGCTGCATCCCGTTGCGGGCCTGCTCATTCTCGCCACGCTCATGTTCCTGGTGTTCCAAGCCGTGTTCACCTGGTCGGCATGGCCGATGGATCAGATCGACGGCACCGCCACCTTCATCGGCCAATGGTTCACCGACCATTTGCCCGACAACCTAATCCGCAGCTTCCTCGTCAACGGCCTCATCGCGGGCATTGGCAGCGTCATTATTTTCCTGCCGCAAATCCTCATCCTGTATTTCTTCATCCTCATTCTTGAGGATTCCGGCTACATGGCCCGCGCCGCGTTCCTGCTCGATCGGCTCATGGGCGGCGTCGGCCTGCACGGCAAATCCTTCATCCCCCTGCTCTCCTCCTTCGCCTGCGCCATTCCCGGCGTCATGGCCGCCCGCACCATCGAGCATAAATCCGATCGGCTCACCACCATTCTGCTGGCCCCGCTGATGACCTGCTCGGCCCGCCTGCCCGTCTACACATTGCTCATCGCTGCTTTCATCCCCGACCGCCCCGTCGGCGCGTTCGGCCTGCAAGGCCTCGTCATGTTCGCGCTCTACATGGCCGCGCTGGTCTCCGGCCTCATCATCGCTTTCATCCTCAAGCGCTTCGTCTACACCGAGCAGGTCGATAGCTTCGTCATGGAGCTGCCCACCTACAAAATGCCCGCCCTGCACAACCTCTTCCTCGGCCTGCTCGAGCGCGCCAAAATCTTCCTGCGTCGCGCCGGGGGCATCATCTTTGTCGTCATGGTCGTCATCTGGCTGCTCTCCACCTTTGGCCCCGGCGGCACCGAAGACCATATCGAAAACAGCTTCGCTGGCATCCTCGGCATCTTCCTCGCGCCCCTGTTCGCGCCCATCGGTTTCAACTGGCAAATGGTCATCGCGCTCGTGCCCGGCATGGCCGCACGCGAAGTGGCCGTCGCCGTGCTCGGCACCGTCTACGCCATCAGCGCCGACACCGACGAAGGCCTCGCCAGCTCCCTCGCCACCACCCTACAGAACAGCTGGACACTCCCCGCCGCCATCAGCTTCCTCGTCTGGTACATCTTCGCCCCCCAATGCATCAGCACCCTCGCCGTCATCAAACGCGAAACCAACAGCGCCAAATTCATGTGGGCGACCTTCGCGTATCTGATGACGCTTGCGTATGCGATGAGTTTCGTGGCGTATCATGTGAGCGTGGCGATTTTCGCGTAAGTGCGAAGGTACCTTTATAAGCGCTCCGCGCGGAATGGGGGCTTGCCCCCCAAACCCCGCCGCTTCGCGGGTCGCCGGTCGGCTCCCGGGGAAGCCCTTCCTTTCTGCACCGCGATGGTGAGCGCAGCGATGCCGAGCCGGTGCAAGAATCCCGCGATAGCGGTTCCGGTCAAAAGTGGCCAGATGCTAGGAGTGGTGGCTTCGACAATACCGGAGTGTAGCATCGCTACATGAGGATTTGGCGAAGACGACAGGACGACGCAGATGGTCGCTTTTCACCGGAATTACTCGGAGGCGTTTTCGGCGTCTTTTAACGTCACGATGCCCGCCGCCTTCGCGCGGCGGCGTGCGCGGACGATGTAGAACAACGCCACCAGCGCCACCGCCATCAAAATGCCGATCTTCACGATGGGCAGATAGCTCAGCACCAGGTCTTCGTTCTCACCGATGTAATAGCCGAGGCACAGCAGCACCGTCATCCAGATGCCGCCACCCAGCGCGGTGTAAATCACAAACTTATTAAGGTTCATTCTCGCCAATCCAGCCGGGAACGAAATGTAATGGCGCAGGCCGGGAATCAGCCGCCCCGTAAGTGTCGAGATCACGCCATGCTCGTTGAAGAAATTCTCCAGCTTCACCAGTTTGGCGGGCGTCATCATCAAATATTTGCCGTAGCGGATGAAGAGGTCGCGGCCGTATTTTTTAGCGATCCAGTAATTGAACAGCGAGCCGCCCACCGTGCCGATGATGCTGGCCAGCAGCGCCGGCAAGAAATCCATTTTGCCCTGATGCACCAGATACCCGGCCGGGATCATCGTCACTTCCGCCGGAATCGGCACGAACGTGGACTCGATGAACGTCATGATGAAAATACCCATATAGCCGAGCTGGTGTACGATCTCGACCAGCCACGTAACGAATTGATGCATGATATCCAAGCGAATCTCCTAATGGGCGGCGCATCCTACCAGCCGTTACGCCGATAGCCAGCATTTCTTAACCCCCTACATAGCGTTATTCCCCTCCATTACTAGGGGCTTGCACTTACCGAAAACTATGCTAATCAAGCCCTCCTGTTTTCAGGAAGTTTTTGGAAATGGGGCTTTAGCTCAGCTGGTAGAGCGCTTCCATGGCATGGAAGAGGTCAACGGTTCGACTCCGTTAAGCTCCACCAAACCCCAATGAATCGCCCAAATAGCTGGCGAGCTTTCCTTCCTTCTCAGCCCTCCTGCTTCCCATCCTCATGCCCGCGCAGGAACAGGCGTTCTCCGGCGAAAATAATCACCAGCCCGGCCAGTGATGCCCAGATAACCAGCATGTCGGAGTGCGCCTTCACCCACAGGAACGCGCCGAGCACCACGCCATCGAGCACGAGGGCAGTGATGAGTATGGCAGCGTTGGCCTTTACTTCATGGCGCAGATGACGCAGCACCCCCCAATGAAGGGCCATATCCATGATGATGTAGAAAATCGCGCCCAGCGACGCGATGCGGCTGAGGTCAAAAAACACCGTCAGCACCATGGCGATCACAATGGTATAGACCAGCGTGTGCGTCTGTACGCGCCCCGGCACACCCAAGTTGCTGTAGGGTACCAGTTTCATATCAGTCAGCATCGCCAGCATGCGCGACACAGCGAACACGCTGGCCACCACGCCGGAAGCTGTCGCCACAATGGCGAACCCCACCGTCACCCACAGCCCCCACTGCCCAAACGCCGGGCGAGCGGCCTCCGCCAGCGCATAATCCCGCGCCTGAATAATTTCGTCGATGGAAAGATTCGCGCCCACGGCCAACGCCACCATCAGATACAGCGCCACACACATCGCCAGCGAAACGATAATCGCGCGACCAACATTCTTGTGCGGCTCCTTAATTTCGCCGCCGCTGTTGGTGATGGTGGTGAACCCCTTATACGCCAGAATGCCCAGCGCCACCGCTCCCAGAAACCCGCTGAAGGTGGTGGATTCCGGTGCAACGGAAACGCTTTCGAACGTGAAGCCTGAAGCGTAAAGCCCACCCGCGGCCAGTAACACCAGCCCGCCGATTTTTATGAACGCCATGAAAAACGAAAACGTCTGGATGAGCCTATTGCCCAGAATATTCACCAGAAACGCAAAGCCGAGCAGCCCCACGCCAAGCGCCGGCACCAGCCAACTTTGCTTGCCCACATCAAAAAGCTGCAGCGTATAAGTACCGAACGTGCGGGCCACCAAGCTTTCGTTGATCACCATCGAAAAATACATTAGCAGCGCGCAGGCAGCCGTCACGGTGCCTTTGCCGTAGGCTTTTTGCAGGAACATGGCGATGCCCCCGGCACTGGGGTAGGCATTCGCCATTTTCACATACGAATAGGCACTGAATCCCGCCACCACGCCCGCCACCAGAAACGCCAGCGGAAACCACGCGCGCGCCAGCTCGGCTACTTGCCCGGTAAGGGCAAAAATTCCCGCTCCGATCATCACGCCCGTACCCATCGACACCGCGCCCCACAGCGTCAGGCTGTTTTTTTTATATCCCGATGCATGTTTCATACTTTACCCGTCCGTTCGTTTTCAGAACGCCCTTACGCTGGCGCATGCGCTCCCAGCGCCAGCCGCGCAGCCATCGCCCGCGCCGCAACCACAGCAGTGCTATAGCACGCCTGAAGCAAATAACCACCCGTCGGCGCTTCCCAGTCCAGCATTTCGCCGACGGCGAAGGTGCCGGGTTTTTGGTGGAGCATGAAATCGGGCGTCAGTTCTTCGCGGCGGATGCCCCCGGCGCTGGAGATGGCGCGGGCGATGCCCGTGGTAGCCGTGAGCGTCATGGGCAATGCTTTCAGTCGCGCCGCAAGGGCCGTCGCGCCCATAGCGGCCAGCATGTCAGGCGGCGTCGTTTCACGCAGCAGCCCAATGGCCACCGGGGCAAAGCCCATTTTGCCCAGCCAGGTGCTCAGCGATTTGCTGGCGCGGGGCGCGTTGTTGAATTTCTGCAGCAGCGCTGCTTGCGTCATGTTGGGGCGCAGATCCACCATCAGCGTGGCGCTGCCCTCAGCATCGATCGCCTCGCGCAGCCCCGCCGAAAGCGCATACACCGCGCCGCCCTCTATACCCTGCGCCGTCACCATCGCTTCGCCTTGCTTGCTCGCGTCGCCATGTGACAACGCCACCGGTTTCAGCGGCATGCCCGCAAAACGGCTGCTGAAATGTTCCGACCACGGCACCACGAACCCGCCATTGGAAGGCCGCAGCGGCGCCACGCGCATGCCCTCCTGCGCAAAAATATGCGTCCACGCACCGTCCGAACCAAGGCGCGGCCACGAGGCCCCACCCAGCGCCAGCAGCGTCGCGTCCGCCGCCACCGTCACCTCATTACCCGCTGCATCCAAGAACCGCAGCGCGTCGTCCGCATCCCAGCCCATCCAGCGATGGCGCGGGCGGTATTCCACGCCCAGCGCCTCCAGCCGCTGCAGCCACGCGCGCAGCAGCTGCACCGCCTTCATGCTTTTCGGGAACACGCGTCCGCTGCTGCCCACGAACGTCTCCTGCCCCAGCCCCTCGCACCACGCGCGCAACGCTTCCGGCGGATACGCGTGAATGCTCGGCGCCAGCCATTCCGCCGCCGCGCCGTAACGCGCGATGAATGCATCCAGCGGTTCGCTATGCGTCAAATTCAGTCCGCCGCGCCCTGCGATCAGCAGCTTGCGCCCGGGGCTGGGCATGCGGTCATACACCGTCACCGCGTGTCCGGCCTGCGCCAACAGCTCCGCCGCCATCAGCCCACTGGGCCCGGCACCGAGAATAGCGATCTGTTTGCGCGGTTGCGTCATGCCTCCGCTTTATAATACTCTGCGCCCGCTTTCCATCTTTCCGAGAACCTCATGAAACAACGCTGCGGCTGGGTGCCTGCCACCAACCCCGACTACATCGCCTACCACGACAGCGAATGGGGCGTGCCCGTGCATGACGATCGGTTGCTGTTCGAGATGCTCATCTTGGAGGGCGCGCAGGCGGGCCTTAGTTGGGCCACCATCCTGAAACGCCGCGCGGGCTACCGCCGCGCCTTCCGCAACTTCGACCCCGTGAAAGTAGCGCGCATGAAGGACGCGCAGCTCGAAGCCCTGATGCACGACGAAGGCATCATCCGCCATCGCCAGAAAATTTTTGCCACACGCAAAAACGCGCAAGCCTTCCTCGCCATCCAGAAAGAATTTGGTTCGTTCGACGCCTATCTCTGGCGCTTCGTTGGCGGCGCTCCGCAGCTCCACCGCGCCCATCCGCCGCGCACCGCCAGCACCGAATCCGACGCACTGGCGAAAGATCTAAAAAAACGCGGCATGGGCTTCGTCGGCACCACCATTCTCTACGCCTACATGCAAGCCGTCGGCCTCGTGAACGACCATAGCCGCGACTGTTTCTGCGCTGCGTGAGCCACGCCCCTCGCCCACAGAACCCGCTTGCAACCGCATCGATTTTCCTATGTGGATAGCGCATGGACTACATTGAAACGCCGTTTGGCTCACCCGACTACAAGGCCGCCTGCATTCTGCGCGATGTGGTGATGCGCATGCCCATCGGCTTGCGCCTCGGCGAAGCCGACATTATTGGCGAGGACACCCAGTTCCATTTCATCGCCCGCGATGAACACGGGCTGGTGGTTGGCACGGTGCTGTTCAAACCACTTTCCGAAACCCACGCCAAACTCCGCCAAATGGCCATCGACACGAAATGCCACGGCAAAGGCATTGGCAAAGCGCTGGTGGAACATGCCGAAGCCGCCATAAAAGCCAAAGGCTTCGCCACCATCGAAACCAACGCCCGCATCACTGCACAAGGTTTTTACGAAACCCTGGGCTACGCCACGGGCGGCGCCATTTTCGAGGAAGTCGGCCTCCCCACCATCCGCATGACGAAGGAACTGTAATTATGGTCACGATCACCATGGTCTACGAAGGCGACCTGCATTGCGCCGCCATCCACCAACCCAGCGGCACCGCCCTCGCCACCGACGCCCCCGTCGATAACAAAGGCCGTGGCGCAAGCTTCTCGCCCACCGACTTGGTGGCCACCGCGCTCGGCACCTGCGTGCTCACCACCATGGCCATCGTTGCCGAAACGCTGGGTGTCGCCATGCACACCGCCACCGCCGAAGTCACCAAAGAAATGTCCAAAACCCCGCCGCGCCGCATCGCCGCACTGGCCACCACCGTGCGCATGCCCGCAGGCATCGCGCCCGAACACCGCGAGCGCCTCACCCAAGCCGCCAAACACTGCCCCGTCCACCAATCCCTGCACCCGGATATAAGCGCGCCAATTACCTTTGAGTGGGCATAAGCACGGCGAAGCCGAGTCCTCTTCCTAATCCGCGATAGCGGGCGGCCTCAAAAGGGGCCAGATGCTAGGAGTTCGTGCGGATGGGTGAAGGCGCGTAGCATCGCTACGTAACTGAGCGCAGCCGTGCGGACGACGACGCAGATGGTCGCTTTTCAGGCCGCTCTACTCGTCGCCCATCTTGAGGGCGGCGATGAAGGCACCTTGCGGAATCTCCACATTGCCCACTTGGCGCATGCGTTTCTTGCCCTTTTTCTGCTTATCCAGCAGTTTTTTCTTCCGCGAAATATCGCCGCCGTAGCATTTGGCGGTCACGTCTTTACGCATCGCCGAAATCGTTTCACGCGCGATCACTTTGCCGCCAATGGCCGCCTGAATCGCGATCTGGAACAGGTGCTTCGGAATCAGTTCCTTCAAACGCCCACACAATGCGCGCCCGCGCGGGTCGGCTTGGCTGCGATGCACGATGATGCTCAGCGCATCCACCGGCTCGGCATTCACCAGAATGCTCACCTTCACCAGGTCGGCTTCCTTGTAGCTGTCGATATGGTACTCGAAGCTGGCGTAGCCTTTCGAGCCCGACTTCAAACGGTCGTAGAAATCGAACACCACTTCGTTCAGCGGCAATTTATATTCCACCAGCGCGCGCGTGCCCACATAGGTCAGGTTCGCCTGAATGCCGCGCTTTTCAGTGCACAGCGCCAGCACGTTGCCGAGGTAATCGTCGGGCACGAAGATGGTGGCGTGAATCCACGGCTCTTCCATTTTTTCAATGTAAGTCGGATCCGGATAATCGGCCGGGTTATGCAGCTCGACCATTTTGCCGTTGTTCATGTGCATTTTGTAAACAACGCTCGGCGCGGTCGTAATCAGGTCGAGATCGAACTCGCGCTCTAAGCGTTCTTGAATGATTTCCAAATGCAGCAGCCCAAGGAACCCGCAGCGGAAGCCGAAGCCCAGCGCGTTGGAGCTTTCCGTTTCGAACTGGAAGCTCGCATCGTTCAGCCGCAGCTTGGCCAGCGAATCTTTCAGATGCTCGAAGTCGCTCGCATCCGTCGGATACAATC
>JBBKVX010000080.1:0-10801 GCA_037968615.1 Rickettsiales bacterium | reverse complement strand
ACCATGGATATCATCAAGCTGTATGGCGGCGAACCCGCCAACTTCCTCGATGTGGGCGGCGGAGCCAGCAAAGAGAAAGTCACGGAAGCCTTCAAACTGATCCTCTCGGATCCGAACGTGGAGGGCATCCTCGTCAATATCTTCGGTGGCATCATGCGCTGCGACATCATTGCGGAAGGCATCATTGCTGCCGCCCGCGAAGTGGCGCTCAGCGTGCCGCTCGTCGTGCGCCTCGCCGGCACCAACGTGGAACTGGGCAAGAAAATGCTCAGCACTTCGGGCCTGCCCATCCTGGCCGCCGACGACCTCGCCGACGCCGCCGAAAAAATCACCAGCGCCGTTAAAAACGCCAAAGCGGCCTAAGGAGTTCCCATGTCGATTCTCGTTAATGCAAACACCAAAGTTATCTGCCAAGGCTTTACCGGCCGCGAAGGCACCTATCACTCCGAGCAGGCGATTGCCTACGGCACCAAAATGGTCGGCGGCGTGACCCCCGGTAAGGGCGGCACCAAGCATCTGGACCTGCCGGTGTTCAACACCGTGCAAGAAGCCCGCGAACGCACTGGCGCTAACGCGTCGGTCATCTACGTTCCGCCGCGCTTCGCGGCTGACGCCATTCTGGAAGCCATCGATGCCGAGATCGAACTCGCCATCTGCATCACCGAGGGCATTCCCGTTCTCGACATGGTGAAAGTGAAACGCGCGCTGATGAACAGCAAGACCCGCCTCGTGGGCCCGAACTGCCCCGGCGTCATCACTCCCGGCGAATGCAAAATCGGCATCATGCCTGGCCACATCCACAAGAAGGGCCGCATCGGCATCCTTTCGCGCTCCGGCACACTGACCTACGAAGCTGTGGGCCAAACCACGGCGGTCGGCCTTGGCCAAAGCTCGTGCGTGGGCATTGGCGGCGACCCCGTGAACGGCACCAACTTCGTCGATGTGCTGGAAATGTTCCTGCGCGACGACGAGACGGACGCCATCATCATGATCGGTGAAATCGGCGGCGACGCTGAGGAAGCGGGCGCCGAGCTGCTGAAAAAATCCAAAATCAAAAAACCCGTGGTTGGCTTCATCGCTGGCCGCACGGCTCCCCCCGGACGCCGCATGGGCCACGCGGGCGCCATCGTCTCCGGCGGCAAAGGCGGCGCGGACGACAAGATCGAAGCCATGAAATCGGCGGGCGTGGTCGTTACCGACAACCCCTCCTTCATGGGCCGCACGATGAAAGAGCTGCTGGGTAAGTAGTTCGTTCCGAGCACCGAGAAACCAAGCCGCATCCTTCACAGGGTGCGGCTTTTTCTTTTGTCGTTGCCGTGCGACAGGCGCAGTGACGCGCACATAGCTTAATACGCATGGTAAAATATGCGCCGCAGACACAATTTTCGGTTGCCTTTCGTGGCGTACGGGCGAATTATCCGCCTCCCCGAGCACGCGACGCGATGGAGAAAATAATGAAGAGATACCTCACGATAGCTGCAGCCATTTTGGCGCTTACTGCCTGCGAAAAGAATGTGCCGGTCGATCTGTCCAATCAGGCCAAAGTGGGCTCCTCGGTGAACATTGATGGCGAGCGTATCAGTGTGTTCCGCCAAAGCGGCGCCGAATGGGCGGCCTATGGCGGCGACGACTCGAAAGACCCGAAACGGTTCATCAATTACCGCAAAGAGCGCGCCATCGAGCTGAAATCCGGCTGCCGCATTGATAAGCGCGTGTCCGGCAAGGCCGACCATATCCTCGTCGCTACCGTGAAGTGTGGCTAGCAACATCAGCCTTGCTGCGGCTTTGCAGAAATAGTGTTTGCCTTAGGCAACCATTCATCAAGTAATGCTTGCAAACCAACGGTCACAGGCATACACCGCGAGCGAGCGCGCACTCCGTTCAACCCGCGCGCGGTTTGGTTTTTATGGCACGCGAAACACTCGAAGATTCCTTCCTCTACGGCGCTAACTCCGTCTTTATCGAGGAACTGTACCAACGCTATCTGGCCAACCCGACTTCGGTCGATGTCAGCTGGCAGGGCTTTTTCAAGGGTCTCGGCGACCCCGCGCCCAAAAAACCTTCGTGGGATAAAAACCCCTCCAAAGTGATCGGTGTGGCCGAAGGCGAGATTGCGCCAAAACCCGCCAACGCCAAGAAACCCGAAGGGGGCGCCATCGATGCGAAAGCCCTCGACGCCGCCGCGCATGACGCCGTGCGCGCCCAGCAGCTCATTCGCGCTTACCGCGTGCGCGGTCACCTTGCCGCCAATCTTGACCCGCTCGGCCTCGAGAAGCCCGCCTTGCACGCCGATCTCGACCCCGCCACGTACGGCTTCGGCCCGTCGGATTACGACCGCCCGATCTATCTCGGCGGCCGCCTCGGCATGGAGCGCGCCACGCTCACCGAAATCATTTCGGTGCTGAAAGAAACCTACGCCAGCAGCTTCGGCGTCGAGTTTATGCATATCCAAGATCCTGTTCAGCGTGGCTGGATCCAGAGCCGCATCGAGGAAGCGCGCGGCCTGCCGCATTTCCCCAAGGAAGAGAAAAAAGCCATTCTCGGTTCGCTGCTTGAAGTCGAAGGTTTCGAGGAATTCGTGCAGGTGAAATACACCGGCATGAAGCGCTTCAGCATCCAGGGCGGCGACGCCATGGTGCCCGGTATGCTCGCCATTTTGGAAACCGCGTCGAACCTCGGCGTGGAAGAGATCGTCATCGGCATGCCGCACCGTGGCCGTATGAACGTGCTCACCTCCATCATGGGCAAGCCCTATTCCGAGCTGTTTTCCATCTTCAACGGCAACCTTGATTTCCCCGAATCCATCGATTCGTCGGGTGATGTGAAATACCATCTCGGCGCGTCGCATGACCGCGTGATGAGCAACGGCAAATCGATGCATTTGTCGCTCACCGCCAACCCGTCGCACCTTGAAGTGGTGAACCCGGTGGTGGCTGGCAAAGTTCGCGCCAAGCAGGACCAGAAACAAGACACCGACCGCAAAAAAGTGATGGCCCTCACCCTGCATGGCGACGCCGCCTTCGCAGGCCAAGGCACCGTGCCCGAAACACTGGCGCTGGCCGAACTTCGCGGCTACCGCACCGGCGGCACCGTGCATGTGATCGTGAACAACCAAATTGGCTTCACCACCGCGCCGAGCTATTCGCGCTTCACGCCCTACCCCACCGACGTGGCGAAAGCCGTGCAGGCCCCCATTTTCCACGTGAACGGCGACGACCCGGAAGCCGTAGTGTTCTGCTGCAAGCTGGCCACCGAGTTCCGTCAGGAATTCTCGCGCGACACGGTCATCGACATCATCTGCTACCGCAAATACGGGCATAACGAGGGCGATGAGCCCATGTTCACCAACCCGATCATGTACAAAACCATCCACCAGAAGCAGCTGCCCGCGCATATTTATGGCCAACGCCTGATCGCCGAGAACTCGATGAGCGAAGCGGAAATTGGTGGCGAGGTCGAAAAACTCAACGCGTTCTTCAACAAGGAATACGTGGCGGGCAAAGAATACAAGCCCAACAAAGCCAACTGGCTGGAAGGCAAGTGGACAGGCTTTGCGCGCGCCGAATTGGGCCTTGGCAAAGAGCCGGATACCGGCGTTGATATCGGCATTCTGAAATCGCTCGGCAACGCGCTGGCGAAAACGCCTGCCGACTTCAACCTCAACCGCAAGATCGACCGCCAGCTCAAAGCCAAAGAGGAAATGATGTCCTCCGGCACCGGGATCGATTGGGCGATGGGCGAAGCCTTGGGCTTTGCCTCGCTGCTGCATGAAGGCCGCCCCGTGCGCCTGACCGGGCAGGATTCGCAACGCGGCACCTTCTCGCACCGCCATTCGGTGCTGATCGATCAGGAATCCGAAGCGCGCTACACGCCGCTCAACCACATCGGTGGCCAGCAAGCGCGCTACGAAGTACACGATTCGTCGCTCTCGGAAATGGCCATCAGCGGTTTCGAATATGGCTACTCGCTGGCCGAGCCGAACGCGCTCGTGCTGTGGGAAGCCCAGTTCGGCGACTTCGCCAACGGCGCGCAAATGATGATCGATCAGTTCATCTGCTCCGGCGAGATCAAGTGGCTGCGCATGTGCGGCCTCGTGCTCCTGCTTCCGCACGGCTACGAGGGCCAGGGCCCCGAGCACAGCTCGGCGCGTCTTGAGCGCTTCCTGCAGCTCTGTGGCGAGGACAACATGCAGGTGGTGAACATCACCACCCCTGCCAACCTGTTCCACGCTTTCCGCCGCCAACTGCATCGCAAATTCCGCAAGCCGCTGGTCATCATGACGCCGAAATCGCTGCTGCGCCACAAACTGGCCACCTCGATGTTGGCCGATATGGGCCCCGGCACCACCTTCAAGCGCGTCATCCCCGAGATCGACACGTTGGCCAAGGACGGCGAAGTGAAACGTCTCGTGTTCACCTCCGGCAAACTCTATTACGACCTGCTGGAAGCGCGCCGCGAGAAGGGCATCAACGACATCGCCCTTGTGCGTGTGGAACAATATTACCCGTTCCCGGCTACCGACATCGAAACGGCGCTCAAGAAATATCCCAATGCCGAAGTGGTCTGGGCTCAGGAAGAGCCGAAGAACATGGGTGCCTGGACGTTCATCGGCCCGCGCATCGGCGATGTGATGGATTCGGTGGGCCGCGCCACCAACCGCATTCGCTATGTGGGCCGCAAAGAGGCGGCCAGCCCGGCTGCCGGTTACTTGAAAATCCACACCGCCGAGCAACTCGCGCTCGTTACCGACGCATTGACGCTGCCGGAAGTGGCCGCCACCAAACAGAAAAAGAAAGCATAAAGGAACATCATCATGGCTATTGAAATCCTCGTCCCCTCCCTCGGCGAATCCGTTACCGAAGCCACCATCGCCAAATGGTTCAAGAAGCCTGGCGACGTCGTGAAAGCCGATGAGCCGCTGGTCGAACTCGAGACCGACAAAGTGACCGTCGAAGTGCCCGCCCCCTCCTCCGGTGTGCTGCAGGAACAGTTCGTGAAAGAAGGCGACACCGTGGAAGTGGGCGCCAAGCTTGGTTCCATTGACGCCAACGCCAAAGCAGGCGCTGCCGCCCCGGCCAAAGCCGCGAAAACCGAAGAGCAAACCAACCCGGCCGTGAAGCCCGAGTCGGTGAACCCGGCATCCCCCGCCAAGCCCGACCAAAACCAAGTGGAGCCGAAAAAAGGCGGTGATACCAGCGCCGCCAAATCTGGCCCCGCCGCCACCAAGCTGATGGCCGAGAACCCGCAAGTAAGCGTGGCTGCCGGCAGCGGCAAAGATGGCCGCGTGACCAAAGGCGACGTGCTTGCCGCCATCGAATCCGGCGACGGCATGGGCGTGAGCCCCGCCGCTGGCCCGCGCGAAGAACGCGTGAAAATGAGCAAGCTGCGCCAGACCATTGCCAAGCGTCTGAAGGACTCGCAGAACACCGCCGCGATCCTCACCACCTTCAACGAGATCGACATGACCAACGTCATGGCGCTGCGTTCGCAATACAAAGAAGAGTTCGAGAAATCGCACGGTGTGCGCCTCGGCTTCATGGGCTTCTTCATCAAAGCTGCCGTGGCCGCGCTGAAGCAAATCCCCTCGGTGAACGCCGAGATGGATGGCGATTCGGTCATCTATAAAAACTACTACGACATCGGTGTGGCCGTAGGCGGCGCCGCTGGGCTCGTAGTTCCGGTGATCCGTGATTGCGACAAAAAATCCATCGCCCAGATCGAAGGCGACATCGCCGACGCCGCGCAAAAAGCCAAGAACGGCACGCTGACCATGGCCGACATGACCGGCGGCACCTTCACCGTGTCCAACGGCGGCGTCTACGGTTCGCTGATGAGCACCCCGATCATCAACCCGCCGCAATCCGGCATTCTCGGCATGCATAAAACCGAGGAGCGCCCCGTGGTGGTCAACGGTGCCATCGTTATCCGCCCGATGATGTACGTGGCCCTCAGCTACGATCACCGCATCATCGACGGCCGCGAATCCGTGACCTTCCTCGTGGCCCTCAAGAAAGCCATCGAAGATCCCCGCCGCCTGCTGCTGGGCCTCTAGCATGTCGTTGCGCGCACTTGTATTCACGGCCATGGCGTTCGCCTGCGTTCCGGCATTCGCCGCCGCGCCGGTGAAAAAAGTGATGGCGCCCGAGGCGCAAGCGGTGGCGATGTTCCATAAAACATGCGTGCTGTCGCAGGGCGACACGGCGATGATCGAGACCAACCTGTCGAGCTTCCTTGCGGCGGGCCAGGCTTCGAAGATCGATCCCAAGGATTTCACCAAACGCACCGGCCTCAAGGCCGACCATGTGTGGGTGGTGCAGCCGATCGATACCAAACAAAAAATGCTCATCACCACCCTGCCCGGCGTATGTGCGTTGCATTTAGCGGATGGTAAGGCTTCGGCGTTGCAAAACGATTTCCTCGCCGCGGCTAAGCTGCTGGCGCAGGCCGCCAAGGCGCAGTTGGCCGAGCATAAGGAAATCGAGAAAGGCGGTTCGGAGGTGCATGGTTACAGTGTGCTTCTGCCCAACGCCAAGACCACGCCCGTGCTGACGCTCACCACGTCCGATAAGCAATCCAAATCCGGCACGCGCCATTTCATGACTTTCACCGTTATCAAGAAATAAACTGGAGATTCCCATGTCCGAACAATTCGATGTCATCATCATCGGTTCCGGCCCCGGCGGCTACGTTGCTGCCATCCGCGCCGCTCAGCTGGGTTTGAAAACCGCGTGCGTCGAGAAGAACCCGACCCTCGGCGGCACCTGCCTGAACATCGGCTGCATCCCCTCCAAAGCGCTGCTCGAATCCTCTGAAAAATTTGAGGACGCACAGCATCACTTCGCCAAGCACGGCATCGACGGCGAGGTGAAGCTGAACTTGAAAGCCATGATGGCGCGCAAAGTGGAAGTGGTGAGCGCCCTCACCAAAGGCATCGAAGGCCTGTTCAAAAAAAACAAAGTCACGTGGATCAAGGGCCTCGGCACCATCACCGGCGCCAATGAAGTGAGCGTCGATGGCACCAAATACGCCACCAAAAACATCATTATCGCTACCGGTTCGGAAGTCGTCTCGCTGCCGGGCATCGCCATCGATGAAAAAACCGTGGTCAGCTCCGCTGGCGCGCTGGAGCTTTCCTCCGTGCCCAAACATCTCGTCGTGATCGGCGCAGGCGTAATTGGCCTCGAGCTGGGTTCCGTGTGGAAACGCCTCGGCGCGGAAGTGACGGTGCTGGAATATCTCGACCGCATTACCCCGGGCATCGACACCGAGATCGCCAAGCAATTCCAGAAGACGCTCGACAAGCAGGGCTTCAAGTTCCAGCTCGGCCAGAAGGTCACGGGCGTGAAGACCGGGAAAGCGGGCGCTGAGGTGTCGTTCGAACCCGCCGCTGGGGGCGATAGCCAAACCATCAAGGCCGACATCGTGCTGGTCGCCGTAGGCCGCAAGGCCTACACCGACAAACTGGGCCTCGAGAACGTCGGCCTCACTGTGAACAAGCGCGGCCAAGTGGAAGTGAACGCGCATCTGCAAACCAGCGTGCCGAACATCTACGCCATCGGCGACGCCATTGCGGGCCCTATGCTGGCGCACAAGGCAGAGGACGAAGGCGTCATGGCCGCCGAGGTCATCGCGGGTCAGAAACCGCACATCAATTACAACCTCATCCCCGGCGTCATCTATACGCACCCGGAAGTGGCTACAGTCGGCTTCACCGAGGAGCAGTTGAAAGAGCAGGGTCGTGAATACAAGGTCGGCAAATTCCCGTTCCTCGCCAACTCGCGTGCGCGCGCGACGGGGCAGACCGATGGGCTGGTGAAAATCATCGCCGATGCAAAAACCGACGAAGTGCTCGGCGCGCATATCATCGGGCCGCAGGCGGGCAACACCATTCACGAGCTGTGCACCGCTATGGAATTCGGCGCCAGCGCCGAGGACATCGCCCGCACCTGCCACGCCCACCCCACCTACAACGAAGCTGTGAAAGAAGCAGCGTTCGCGGTGGCGGGCCGTGCGATACATATCTAGGTAAGGCTCACCCTGCGCTGCAATATATTGCGTTGCACGTATATGGTGCGCCGCAGCTACGAATTTGTGCGAAAATTTCGTGAAAACATGCTATATTTAGAACATGAGGATTGTCGCTGATTCCGGGTCATTTTTCGGGGTGAGTGATGCGGGTGCGGCATGTGAGGCCGTACCCCCGCCGGAAGTCCCGGCGAACGATGCGGAGCTCGCTCCTGAGCACGTGTTAGCCATGATGGTCTTCATATAAGTGGTAGTACACATGAAAATGATTCACGTTTTGACTCTGTTTCTCGTAGTTCTCGGCGGCATGCATTATGTGCTGATGGGCTTCGGGACTGACCTCATCGGCACCATCTTTGGTACCGGCACGAACCTGACCATTCTGCATATCGTTATTGGTCTTTCGACGCTGTTCCATGTGACGCCGATGCTCAAGACGCATCTCGCGACGCTTTAAGCGCCGAGGCATTAGCCAAGAGGGCCCGTCGGAGAAATCCGGCGGGCCTTTTTTATTGGGCGGCGCTTAAAGGGTTTATAAGCGCTTCGCGCGGAATGGGGGCTTGCCCCCCAAACCCCGCCGACGCGGTGCGTCGGTTCGCGCTTTGCGTTCACGCTGAACCTACGGGCTATTCATTTTTTATTTGTTCGCCATGCCGATGAAAGCGGAACTCCCCGGGAGGCGACCGCCGACCCGCGAAGCGGCGGGGTTTGGGGCAAAGGGCCCCATCAGGCGCGAAGCGCTAAAAAGCTACTGCGACAGCTTATTCGCTACTACGTCGATGAATTCGCCCGTGGTGAGGAATTTCTGGTGATTGCCGACGAGCAGGGCGAGATCTTTGGTCATGGCGCCTTGTTCCACCGACTCGATGACCACGCGCTCCAGTTTCTCGGCGAAGCCGTGGAGGTCGTCGTTGCCGTCGAACTTGGCGCGGTATTTCAGGCCCTGCGTCCAGGCGAAGATGCTGGCGATGGGGTTGGTGCTGGTGGGTTTGCCTTTTTGGTGCTCGCGGTAATGGCGGGTCACGGTGCCGTGAGCGGCTTCGGTTTCCACCGCTTTGCCGTCCGGCGTCAGCAGAATGGAGGTCATCAGCCCGAGGCTGCCGAAGCCTTGCGCCACCACGTCGGACTGCACGTCGCCGTCGTAATTTTTGCAGGCCCACACGAACCCGCCTTCGGATTTGATGGCGTAGGCGACCAGATCATCGATGAGGCGGTGTTCGTAGGTGAGTTTCGCGGTCTCGAACTTCTCGCGGAATTCTTTGTCGAACACGGCTTGGAAAATATCTTTGAAGTTGCCGTCGTATTTTTTCAGGATGGTATTTTTGGTGCTGAGATACACCGGATAGCCCACGCCGAGTGCGTAGTTGAAGCAGGCGCGCGCGAAGCCCTCGATGGAGCTGTGCAGGTTGTACATGCTGAGCGCCACGCCGGGGCTTGGGAAATGGTACACCTCGTTCACCACCGGGGCCGAGCCGTCGTCGGGGGTGAAGCTCATGGTGAGTTTGCCGGGGCGGTCGATGATCATGTCGGTGGCGCGGTACTGGTCACCGAACGCGTGGCGGCCCACGATGATCGGCTCTTTCCAGCCCTGCACATAGCGGGGGATGTTGTGGCAGATGATGGGGGCGCGGAAGATGGTGCCGTCGAGGATGTTGCGGATGGTGCCGTTGGGCGATTTCCACATTTGCTTCAGGCCGAACTCTTTCACCCGCGCTTCGTCGGGGGTGATGGTGGCGCATTTGATGCCGACGCCGTAATGCTTGATGGCGTTGGCCGCGGCGATGGTGACCTGGTCGTCCGTCGCGTCGCGGTGCTCGATGCCGAGATCGAAATACTTCAAATCGATGTCGAGGTAGGGGAGAATGAGCTTCTCCTTAATCATCGCCCAGATGATGCGGGTCATTTCGTCGCCGTCGAGTTCGACGACCGGGGTGGTGACTTTGATCTTGCTCATGGCGGGCCTCTGATACCTGAAATGCGTAGGCAGTTCAGGTATCATACTCACCGCGTGAGGCAAGCTGCAACGCAACGGATATGGACAAATCCATTCGCTGCGTTATATCGATTGGGAAAGAGGATCCCATGGCCATCGACGCGAAACGCAAACAGCTCATCATCATCATTGGCACGGCGCTCGCCGTCATGGCGCTGCTGGTCTATCTCGGCGCGCAGGAATACGCGCCAAAAGAGAGCGAAAGCAAAGAAGCCATCGCGAGCGCCCCGGTCGATTTCAGCACCATGTCGGTCTCCGACCAGATCACGCTGGGGCTCAAAGTCGCCCCCGCCTTGGCGCAGGCCTATGACGGCATGAGCACCAACGAGGACCAGAAAGCCCTCATCGCCCGCGTCGGCGCGCTCATCGTAGCGCAGGAAGACGTGGCCAAATCCGGCTGGAAATTCCAGTTCCAGCTGCTGGCCGAGCCCGACATCCTCAACGCGTTCGCGCTACCGGGCGGACAAATTTTCGTCACCACCGGCCTTCTCAACCGCTTGACCACCGAGGGCCAGGTCGCCGCTGTGCTGGCGCATCAGGTGGCGCATGTGCTGCAGAAGGACGCGCTCACCAAACTCGCTGCCGACATGGCCGAAACCGGCCTCACCGGCGCCGAGGCACAAGGCATGATGGAAAGCCAACTCGTGGGTCTCGCTTTCAGCACCGCACAGGAAACGGCAGCCGACCAGCGCGCCATCAAGCTGATGTTCAATACCGGCTACAGCCCCAATGCCATCCTCGGCTTGCTCAAAGTGCTCAGCACCGCCTACTACGCCGGCGCTC
>JBBKVX010000079.1:0-29275 GCA_037968615.1 Rickettsiales bacterium | reverse complement strand
TTCAGGAACGCGGGCAGGAAATCAGGGCTGTAGGGCAGTAGGCCGAACAGGTTCCAGATGCTGGTGGGGTCCGGCGCCGAGAGGTCGCGCACCCAGCCGAAGAACGGCGCGTGGCGCATTTCGAGCGTGGTGTACAGCACGCGGTAGAGCGCGAAGAACACGGGAATCTGCAACAGAATGGGCAGGCAACCCGACATGGGGTTCACGCTCTCGCGCTTGTACATCGCCATGATTTCCTGGTTCATCTTCATTTTGTCGTGCTTGTAGCGCTCGCGCAGCTCGGTCATTTTCGGCGTCAGTATTTTCATCTGTGCCATGGCCGTCATCGATTTGCTGGCCAGCGGGAACAGCAAGGTTTTGATGCAGAGCGTGAGCATGAGGATGGCAATGCCGAAATTGCCGACCAGCGAATGGAAGTAGCTGAGCACATGGAAGATGGGCTTGGTGAGGAAATACAAAGTACCGAAATCCACCGCACGGTCGAACAACGGAATGTTGTATTTCAGGCTGTAGGCATCCAGCAGTTTCACTTCCTTGGCACCGGCGAACAGATGCACGGTATCGGTGGTCTCGCCGTTCGCAGGAACGGTGAGGGCGGCGCCGCGCAGGTCGGCCTGGTAGCGGTCATGGCCGCGTTCGGCGGGGTTCTGTGCAAAGCTGGCATCGAACGGAGTTTTCTGCGACGGGATGATCGCGGTGAGCCAGTATTTATCGGTCATGCCGATCCAGCCCTTCGCTTGCGGGAATTTCTGGGCACCGTCTTCGCGCAGGTCTTCGTAGGTCACGTCGTTCAGCACTTCGTTCATCACGCCGAGCGGCCCTTCATGCATGAACATCACATGTTTTTCATTGTCGTCGTAGGCGCGGGCGATGAGGCCGTAGGGGTAGAGCGTCACTTCGCCGCCCGAGTTCTTCACCGTGGTGGTGATGGTAAACATGTAGGCGTCATCGAGCGTGATTTTCTTCACGAAGGTTAGGCCTTGGCCGTTGCTCCAGGTCAGGGTCACGGGCGTGTCCTGGGTCAGCACCGCGCCATCGGCTTTCCAGAGGCTGGTGGCGTTGGGGGTTTTGACGTTCTTATCGGCGGATAGGAAACCCATCTCGGCGAAGTAGGGCAGTTCTTGCGTGGTGGGGGCAAACAGCCGAACTTCGGGGGAGTCTTTGTCGTTGGTTTCGCGGTATTGCGCCAGTGTCAGATCGTCGAACCGTGCGCCGCGCAGGGAAATGGAACCGTGCAAGCGGTCGGTGCGGATATCGAGTTTGGGCGCGTTGCTGGCCACCGGCTGCTCGGCGTTGATCTGTTCATGCGCAAGGGCGGGCGCTGTTTTCAACGGTGCGGCCTGGGCGGCAGCGGGTAGCGCTTCGATCCGCGGACGTTCGTAAAAATACTGCCAGCCCACCATGGTAATGGTGGCAAGCACCAAGGCGAGCACAAGGTTGCGGATGTCGGAAGCGCCAAAGCTGTTATTCGGTTTCATAGTCTATATATTCCAGTGGTTCAGGGAACGGGATCATGCCCGCTACCACCCCATGGATGGCAACGCGCAAGGCGTTTTAGGGTAAGCCACCCTCCCCTGCAAGCCCCATGTCGCTCCATGGCTTCGCGCGCGTAGCAGGAACAGGTGGGCAGGTAGCGGCAATTGCCGCCAAGCAAGGGCGAGAGGAAGTATTGGTAGCCACGCACCAGCAGCATGAGCAGGCGGGCCATCACGGGCGGAGCTTTTTTTGCACGGCGGTAAAGGCACGCGCCATTTCATGACGCAACGCGTCGATGGACGCGTCGCCCGCTCCCACTTCCGCATCGGCGCGGGCGATGAGCACGTAATCGGTGCCGGGGGTGGCGGTTTCTTTCAGTTCGCGCACCAGCGCCCGCAAGCGGCGCTTGATGCGGTTGCGGGTTACCGCGTTGCCGCATTTGGTGGTGACGGTGTAGCCGACGCGGCATTCCCCCTCGCCCGCCGTGGCGGCGTAACGCAGGATGAAATACGGCGCGATGTACTTATGCCCGCGGTTGAGACGCAGGAAGTCGGCACGTTTTTTCAAGGTGGTCAGGGTCACGCTCATGCGGCGACCTTACTGGAGTGGGCGGCAAATAAAAACGCAAAACGCGCCCCGGAAGGCGCGTTGCGGCTGAATTATAGCGAGGCGGAAGGCCCGACGCTTAAGCGCTGAGAACCTTACGGCCTTTCGCACGGCGAGCAGCCAGTACTTTACGGCCACCAACGGTAGCCATGCGTGCACGGAAACCGTGACGACGTTTGCGAACGAGCTTGCTCGGTTGGTAAGTGCGTTTCATTTCGCGCTCCTGATTATTCTTTTAAAGGAGCGGCTTTATATGGGCTGGGCACCGGCTTGTCAAGCGCCCCGATGCAGCGCGGTTTCAGCCTCTTAGCCATTGTATTCCCATGGGTTTGGCGTAATATGGCCGCATGTTCTCGTATTTACGCTATTTTGCGGCCATCAGCCTTCTGCTCGTCCTTATCGGCGCCATCACGCTGGGAATGTACTTTCGCGAGCTGAAATCCGGCGAGCTACTCACCACCACGCGTCTGCATAACGAAGCCATCGTCGCCAGCTACAGCGAAACCGTGTGGCAGCGTTATTTCCCGGTCCTGATCGCCAATCCCACTGCCGAGTCCAAGGCCGCATATCTTGTCGACAGCCAAAAATATTTCCGCAGCTTTCCGCTCACCAAGATCACTATTTTTTCGCCGAGCGTGACACAGCTCTATTACGGCTCCACCCCCGCTTACATCACCAGCGACGGCACCACGCGCGTCACGTTATTCAACGTGCATGAAACACAGATTGGGCAATCGGCCACGCGTCTGTTGAAACCAGCCTATCTCAGCGGCGACGCCGAGACCGGCAAAGAACGCGTGCTGGTGCAGTCCGTCATCCCCATCTTCCCCGCCGCGCTGAGTGCGGCTGCGCGCGCCGGGTGCCTCTCGGGCGCTGCTGTGGGTGGCTGCCGCCCCGAAGCTTTGGTCGAGGTTTATGTCGATATCACCGCAAGTTGGGCGGAGCTGGAATTCTTCCAGTACGTCATCACCGGCACCATCATCGGCACATTCATCCTGCTGGTGGGCGCGCTGATGTTCACCGCCAACCGCGCCGAATCCATCATCGCGCGGCAGCATGAAGTGAACCTCGAACTGATTGCGGCGGCCAGCCAGGCTGAGGCACAGAGCCGCGACAAATCGCAGTTCCTTGCCAGCGTCAGCCACGAACTGCGAACGCCACTCAACGCCATCATTGGCTTCTCGGAAATCATCAAGAACGAAGCGCGCGGGCAACTCGAGAAAGTCTATCAGGAATACATCGACGATATTCACGCCTCGGGAAAACACCTGCTCAGTCTCATCAACGACATTCTGGATTACTCCAAAGCCGAGGCGGGCAAGCTGCAGATCGAATGGGCCGAGACCGACGCTACGAAGGTCATCCGCAATTCGCTGCGTATGGTGCTGCCGCGTGCCGAGACGGCGCAGGTGACGTTGGTGGAGGATATTCCTGGCCATCACCTTGTCATCACCACCGATGCCAAAAAACTGAAACAGGTGCTGCTGAACCTGCTGTCGAACGCCGTGAAATTTACCCCTGCGGGCGGCGAAGTGCGTTGCCAAGCGTGGGAAGATGTAGCAGCGCATACGCTGGTGATGGTGGTGCGCGACACGGGCATCGGCATTGCGCCGAAAGATATTTCGCGGGTGATGATGCCATTCGGGCAGGTGGACTCCACCCTGTCGCGCCGCTATGAGGGCACGGGCCTAGGCCTGCCGCTTGCCAAGAAATTCGTGGAGTCCATGGGTGGCGAATTTGCTATCGAGAGCGAAGTGGATGTGGGCACCACCATCACCATTACCCTGCCAAAAACACCGCAGGGCCTGAATCTTACCGAGGAGACGAGCGATGTCGCATCAACCGACGACGACGGCACCCACGAAGCCGCGTAACGTACCCGAACTTCGCGCCCGCAAAGGTGGCGATAAAATTGTCGTGCTCACCGCCTACACCGCCCCCATGGCCGCGCTGCTCGATGCGCATTGCGACGTGCTGCTGGTCGGCGATTCCCTGGGCATGGTGGTGTATGGGCTCGAATCCACCCTGCCCGTCACCGTCGATATGATGGTGGCGCATGGCGCGGCCGTGAAACGCGGCACGAAACAGGCGCTAGTGGTGGTGGATATGCCGTTCGGTTCCTATCAGGAATCGCCGGAGCAGGCCTTCCGCAACGCCGCGCGCATTCTACAGGAAACGGGTGCGGCGGCTGTGAAGCTAGAGGGTGGCGTGGAACTGGCCGCCACCGTGAAATACCTCGCCGAGCGCGCCATTCCTGTGATGGGCCATGTGGGACTGATGCCGCAGCATGTACACCGTTATGGCGGGTTCAAAGCCCAAGGCCGCGACGCCGAAACGCGCAAAGCCATTCTTGCCGACGCCAAAGCCATTGCCGAAGCTGGCGCATTCTCGATCGTCATCGAAGGGGTAATCGAAACCTTGGCGGCGGAAATTACACGCGCGGTGGCTGTTCCCACCATCGGCATTGGTGCTTCCGCCGAATGCGACGGGCAGGTGCTGGTGGTCGACGACATGCTAGGCATGTTCGAGCAGAGCGCGAAATTCGTGAAACGTTTTGCCGACATGCGCGGCATCATTTGTGCGGCGGCGGAAGCCTATGCCAGCGAAGTACGTTCCGGGCAATTCCCTGCGGCCGAGCATTGCTACGGCACCGGCCCGAAAAAAGCTACGGCCTAGCCGCTAATCCAGGTCCGTCGGCCAAACATAGCCCACGATGCCACCCAGTATGGCCCCCGCGATAATGCCTACAGGCAAGCCATCGACCGGATCCCCACAACATACAGCGCCGCCGGCACCACCGACCATCGCGCCTGCAATGGCCCCGCCCATGGCATTATCGACCCGGCTGTGGTGGCTGGCGCAGCCATTCAGGCAGACGACGGCCAGCAGCAGGATGGCGGTTCTACGTAGGTATAATGAAGGCATGTCGCTTGCTCCTTAGGTTAAGGCTTGGCAACTCGCTTATAAAGAAGCGATAAGGAATTACATGCCGCTCGGAGCGCGCGGTGCACCAACATCCGAAGGTGGGCCGTTATAAGGTTCAACGATTTCACGGCCTTCGGCTTTCGCCGTCGCGGCCTCATCCAGCTTTTGCTGCTGAATGGCGTCCATCTCTTTTTTCACCGTATCCAGTTTGCCCAACCGCTCATCCACGAAATAACGCATGAAGTTCAGCTCGCCTTGGCTGAAATCTTCCGGGTGTTTCAGTATGTCTTGGATGATGGCCAGCGCATCACCGAATTCGCCGCGGTTCTCTTGCACAAAGGCAGGCATTTGCTGCGCCCAAATGGGAATGCCGCGCACACCGCGCAGGCGTTGCGACAGCTTCAGCGCCCGGGCCTGATCCTTCATTTTATGCTGCGCCAGATAGACGCCTTGTACCACCCACCACCATTTTTCCTTCACGCGGTCGGCGGTGTATTCGTCGAGGTAATCGACGAGGTAGCGCACATCGTTCGGGTTCTGGCTCTGGCTGAAATAATAGGTCGCCATGGCGGGCAAATAGTTCGAGCGATTGTTCAGCCCATCAAGCAGGCGGAACCAGTGGTAGAGTTTGTTGTAATCGTATTTGTAGAGCGCGGTGAAACGGCCGAACGTGTCGCCCGAGCTTTGGATGTTGAGCGCCAACAGGCGGAAGAAAGTTTCTTCGTCGCCGAAGCTGAGAGCGCGCACGGTGCGCTCGCCGGGCACGTCGGCCACGATGCCCATTTCCGGCATGATGTTGCGCGTGTGCGACCAGAACCCGACCTGCCCGCACAGCAGAATGAAAAACAGCAACAGCGCCGCTTGCATGGCGCGGTCATGCCGCAGGTTCCATTTGCGTTCGGTGGTGCGGTTTTTAAAAAACATTGGCCTAGAACTGCTTGCGTTTAAAATCGATCACCGCCGCGATGATGAGCAGCGGAATGAACACCAGCCCCTGCACCAGGAACAGGAACAGGTCGTCGTAGGATTTGGCGCCGTAGATCAACCAATTGCTGTGGGCAAAGAAATCAAGGCGCGGCACCACGATGGAAATGATCTTCATCATCCATGTCGACACGATGTTGGCTTCCTCATGCGCGAACAGCACGCCGGATTTGGTGGTGGAGATGAAGAACCCCATCATGCGCGACAGCGCGTAGATGGCCAACGAAGCCAGCACGGTGCCCACGCCACTACGGATGGTAAGCGCCGCGAACAGCGCGATGGACACGACCAACCAAGATTCCATCAGCAGGCTGATAGCCCAGAGCAGGTAGCCGGTCATGTTCAGCACTTTCACGAAATAGATCAGCGCCACCGTAGGCAGCACGAGACAGGTGGCCACGGCTGCAAACCCGAGCCAGTAGGACAATACCAGCGTGGTGCGCGAGATGGGGCGCGAAAGAAGCACGTCGATTTCCTTGGCGTCGAACGCGTTGCGCATGTGGAAGCCGATGAACACAATGATGCCGACCATGATGATGACACGCGCCGACGCTGCCGTGAAGCTGAGGGTCATTTGCTCGGGTTCGAGCATGGCGGTGGAGCCGAGTACGCTGGAAATATAAGCGGCGGCGAGGATGCCAACCAGAAGCCCGAAGAACAAACGATCGCGGGTAGCGGTGAGCAGAACGTAGCGGATATTACTGAACATGAGAATGCACCATTCGAGCTTTAGTTAAAGGCGGGGCGCGGGTCTGTTGTGAATTTCTTGTAAAGACCCCGATCGACCGGGTGAGAGTTGCCGTCGCTGTTGACGATGGTAGCCTTGATCAGGATGATCAGCTCCCGCTTGTTGGTCACCTCGTTGCGGCTCTTGAAGAAATTGCCGAGCAGCGGAATGTCCATGGCCCCGGGAACGCCTGCGGAACTGGTGGTGTTGGAGTCTTCCATCAGACCACCGATGATCATCACGCCACCGGATTTAACCTTCATGATCGAATCGATCTCGCGCACTTCGATGATCGGCACATCGGCAGGCACATCAACGCCGTATGAAGCGGCGGCGATCAGCACGCCGGGATTCTGCACCGTATCGACTTGGCGGGTGAGTGTCGGGCGCACGGCAAGCGTCACTTCCTGCGTGTCGGGATTGATGGAGGGCAGGATGGTCAGGATGATGCCGATCGGCACGCTCGAGGGCGGGCAATCGATGCTTGGCGCGGTGGTTGTCGGCTGACCGTCAATCACCGTGGTGGTCGCACCTTCTTCGATGGTGCAGTTAAAGAACACGCGGTTCTGGGCGAAGGTCAGCACTGCCTGTTGGTTGTTAATGGCGCTAAGACGCGGGCTGGAGAGCGTGCGCGTGGTGCCATATTGCTGAGCCATGGTGATGACTGTATCCAGACCCAGCCCGTCAAGCCCGAGGGTAAATGCTTGGGTATTCGCCGCTGCGCGAGGCAAGTTGATTCCCGCTCCGGTAAGGCTCGCAGTGTCGCCGCCAGTATAGGTACCAACATTGCCCGAGATGCCCGCAACATTACCGAGGATCTGGTTCCAATCCACACCGGAGAGGAACTGATCGTTCAAGGAGATTTCTACGATCTTGGCTTCGATCAGCACTTGCGAGGATGCGTTGCGCGTCATTAACGTTAGGAAACGCTGGATCATCGCATGTTGACGCTCCGTCGCGTTCACCGAAAGCACGCCAATCTGGCGGTTGACGACGAAATTCGTGGCGCTGCCCGCTGCTGCGGCCGCGGCGGGGTTAGCCGCCACAGCGCCACCCGCAGTCTGTGGGCCGCGCGGGTCGTAATTCAATATCTCGGTGATCGAAGCTTCGAGCGAAGACCAGAGATCGCCGTCGGATGTGCCAGTGATGCTGGCGGTCGAGCCGCTGGTGCCAACACTTTCCGAGCCGCCGCCGCTGCTGCTTGAGCTACTAGAACTGGAACCGCCGCTGCTGCCTCCACTGCCCGATGAAAGCGCGGTGGTGCTCAGGGTGTAGCTGCTGGTGCTGGAGCGCACGAGGTTCAGGAAATCAAGTTGGTAATTCTTGATGAAGGGGGAATCGCGCTCCACCCGAATGGAATGATCCTGCACGCTGTAGCGCAGGTAGCCCAGATCGGCGATGCGTTCGATCACTTCATTGAAGGGGCGGTTGGTGGCACGCAGGTTGATGCCCTGCGCATCGAGCCCGGAACCCACTTCAATATCGACCTCGGCAAGACGGCCCAGCTCGAACAGCACATCGCGCAGCGGCACATCTTCGGTCACCGAAAGGGTGACCAGTTTGGTATTAGCAATTTTGGGCGGCTTAGGCGCGGCAAGCACCTGCGCAAGATCGGGAATGGGCGGGGCGCCGGAAACCGTCGCGGTGGTTTCCACGTTTTCGGGGAGGAGGGAATCGCTGTCGCCCATATTGTCGTAATCTTCGCGGCTCAGACCTTGCGGGCGGTCGATCACATCGGTGGTCTTGCCTTTTTTCGGCACAAAGGATTCAAGGGTGCAGCCACTTAAAAACAGAGGGACAAGCACCACAAACGCGCCGAATAATGCCGTTTTACGTGATTGCACCATATCCCCTATTCACTCCCTTAATTACTACAGCTAGTAGCAATATCCTTATGTCGCCACAAGATGTTTGTCACGCGATGTGAGTATCGCATCCGCAGCTTATTGCAAAAACACTCTGCGATGACTGAAACATAGATGCGAGTTTTTATTGTTCGGCCAGCCCATAGAGCTGCCAGAATCCGTCCGCGATAGGCGGAAACAACACACACAATAAAAGTGCGAGCGCCAATGCCGGACCGAAGGGGAAGCGCTCGCCAAGCCCCAATGCTTTCCAAACCAGCCCCGAGAGGATGCCGAACAGGCCTGAGAAGAACAGGAATGGGATGAAATTGGCCCCGTCGCCCAACCAAATACCCGCGACGCCTAGGAATTTTACGTCGCCCATGCCCAGCCCATCTTTGTGGCGCAGGGCGAGGAACCCGTATTTCAATGTCAGCCCAATTGCCACGCCGACCAACGCAGCAAGGCCCATATCCAGCCACGCCACGCCCATCGCCCAGCCGAACAGCAAACCGAACAGCCCGACAGCCATCTGTACTTCGTCGAGGATGATGTAATGTTCCAAGTCGGTAACGATGATGGCGACCACGCACCACCACAGTCCGGCAAAGGCGAGGCTTTCCAACGACACGCCAAAACTGGCAACCAAGGCGGCGGCACCGAGGGCGCACGCCAGTTCCGTAAGTGGGTAGCGCATGCTGATGGGGATCTTGCAACTGCGGCACCGCCCCCTCATCGCCAGCCACGAAACGATCGGGAAAAGATCGGGCAGCCGCAGTACGGTGGTACAGTTGGGACATTGCGAGCGCGTCGCGCCAATCGGCTCGTCGCGAGGCAAGCGGTAGGTGACCAGAGAAATAAATGAGCCAATACAGGCGCCTAGAACAAAAGCCACGGCGACGGCGAACGGCAGAAATTGCGGTGATGCGAACAGCGACGCGTCTAGCATGCGCGGAACCTTCTTGAGTGCGGTGATGCTCTTGATGAACCGGTTGATTTATCCACAGGTTCGTGGCATGTAGGCGGCACCATACAATATATAGTGGTGCGACGCCATGATTTTAAAAACACGGCGCGCCAACAAAAGAATGCATTGGGCGGTAGAATGAGCAATGTGGTCGCGATCGGTAACGATCATGCTGGCGTGGCGCTGAAACAAGCGCTGCTGCCCGAAATTGCCGCGTGCGGATTTACCGCGCTCGACCTTGGCACCGACAGCACCGATTCCGTGGATTACCCTGAATATGGCGCCGCCGTGGCGCAGGCCGTGGTGCAGGGACGCGCGCAGTTCGGCATTGCTATTTGCGGTTCGGGCATTGGCATTTCCATCGCCGCCAACCGGGTGAAAGGCGCGCGTGCCGCCATGGTGATGAACAACGACATGGCCGTGCTGGCCCGCCAACATAACGACGCCAATGTGTTGGTGTTCGGCGCTCGGTTCATCGACCCCAACGAAGCAAAAGATTGCGTACGGAGTTTCCTGACCACCTGGTTCGAAGGCGGCAGGCACACCAAACGCGTAGAAAAACTGGAACAAATTTAAGGAGCACCACCATGGCAAACGCCGCACGCAAAGAGGAAGCAATGACCAACGGATTTTTCACCACCTCGCTGAAAGACGCCGATAAGGCCATCTTCGACGCCATCGGCAACGAGCTGGGTCGCCAGCAGCATCAGGTGGAGCTCATCGCCTCCGAGAACATCGTGAGCAAAGCGGTGCTCGAAGCGCAAGGCTCGGTGTTCACCAACAAATACGCCGAGGGTTACCCCGGCAAACGCTACTATGGCGGCTGCGAATTCGCCGATGTGGTGGAGCAACTGGCCATCGATCGCGCCAAACAGCTTTACAGCACCAACTACGCCAACGTGCAACCGAACTCGGGTTCGCAAGCCAACCAAGGCGTGTTCAACGCGCTGCTGAAACCGGGCGACACCATCCTCGGCCAATCGCTGGCCGCGGGCGGTCACCTGACACATGGTGCTTCCGTAAACCAATCCGGCAAATGGTTCAACGCCGTGGCTTACGGCGTGCGCGAAGACAACCACCTGCTGGATTACGATGCCATCGAAGCCCTCGCGGTGGAGCACAAACCGAAACTTATCATCGCTGGTTTCTCGGCCTATCCGCGCGTGGTGGATTGGGCGCGCTTCCGTGCCATCGCCGATAAAGTGGGCGCGTATTTCATGGTCGACATGGCGCATATCGCGGGCCTCGTCGCAGGCGGTTCCTACCCCTCGCCGCTGCCGCACGCGCATGTGGTGACCACGACGACGCACAAAACCCTGCGCGGCCCGCGCGGCGGCATGATCCTGTCGAACGTGCCGGAACTCATCGTCGGCAAAACCATGATGGGCAAAGACCAGACGCTGGAAATGGCCATCAACTCCGCCATTTTCCCCGGCATCCAAGGCGGCCCGCTGGTGCATGTGATTGCGGCGAAGGCCGTCGCCTACGGCGAAGCGCTGGAGCCCAGCTTCAAGCTCTACGCGCAAGCCGTGGTCGATAACGCCCGCGCCCTCGCCAAAACGCTCGTCGCGCGCGGCCTGAACATCGTTTCGGGCGGCACCGACAACCACCTCGTGCTGGTGGATCTGCGCCCCAAAAACGTGACCGGCAAAGCCGCCGAGCACGCGCTGGAACGCGCAGGCCTCACCTGCAACAAGAACGCCATTCCGTTTGACCCGGCCTCGCCGTTCGTCACCTCGGGCGTGCGTCTTGGCACTCCGGCTGGCACCACCCGTGGTTTCGGCACCAAAGAGTTCGAGCAAATCGGCGAGTTGATCGGCGACGTGCTCGACGGCCTCAGCGCCAATGGCGAAGAAGGCAACGCCGCAGTGGAAAAAGCAGTGGGCGTGAAAGTACGTGCACTTACCGACCAGTTCCCGATCTACAACTAGAGGTACCGAATGCGTTGCCCGTTTTGCAGTCATGAAGATACGCAGGTGAAGGACAGCCGCCCGTCGGAGGACGGGTCGTCGATCCGCCGCCGCCGTTTCTGCCCGGCCTGTAATTCGCGGTTCACCACGTTCGAGCGCGTGCAATTGCGCGAGCTGACGGTGGTGAAAACCAACGGCGAACGCAAACTGTTCGACCGCGACAAGATCGCACGTTCGATGGGCATCGCCTTACGCAAACGCCCGGTGGAGGCAGATGTCATCGAAATGGCTATCAACCGCATCGTGCAGAAACTGGAAAGCGAAGGCGAATCCGACATCCCCACCAGCCGCATCGGCGCGCAGGTGATGGAAGAGCTGAAGAAACTCGATGCGGTCGCCTACATCCGCTACGCCTCCGTCTACCGCGATTTCGGCGGCGCGGAAGATTTCGAGAGCTTTGTCGAGAAGCTTTAATGAACGCCGACCTCCCCTTCCTAAATCATGCGCTTCGCCTTGGCGGGCGTAATCTTGGGCGCACCTGGCCGAACCCTTCGGTGGGGTGTGTGCTGGTGAAGGATGGGCAAATACTGGCCGCTACGGTGACCGCTGAAACGGGCCGCCCGCATGCCGAAACGCAGGCGCTGGCCATCGCGGGCGAACGCGTGCGCGGCGCCACGGCGTACGTCACGCTGGAGCCTTGCGCCCATCACGGACACACGCCGCCCTGCGCGCAGGCGCTCATTGATGCAGGGGTCGCACGCGTCGTCATCGCGGCGCACGACCACGACCCGCGCGTGGCGGGCAAAGGCAGCGCCATGTTGCGCGCGGCGGGCATTGAGGTGGTCGAGCATTTCCTGACCGAAGCCGCTGCGCAGCATGCCGGATTCTTCCGCCGCATCGCGCATGGCATGCCGCGCGTGATCATGAAACTTGCCACCTCGGAAGATGGCCAGATGGCCGACGTGACAGGCCGCCAACGCTGGATCACTGGCGAACGCGCGCGCATGCATGGGCATAGCTTGCGCAACCGTGTCGATGCGGTGCTCACCGGCATCGGCACCGTGCTGGCCGACGACCCGCTGCTGAATGTGCGCTTACCCGGCGCGCAGCACACGCGGTTGGCACGCGTGGTTGCCGACCGGCATTTACGCATTCCGCTGGAAAGCCAGCTGGTGAAAACTGCCGAGCAGCAGCCCTGCTGGATCATCACCAGTGCCGACGCCATGGAGGCCGCCGCCAGCCACGCCACCGATCTGCGCGAGCGCGGCGTGAAGCTGCTGGCGCTGGACGACGCTTCTCTGCCGCCCCGCGCCATTCTTCGAGCGCTGGGGGCCGAAGGCATCACCCGGTTGCTGGTGGAGGCGGGCCCTGCCCTGTCCACCGCATTCCTTGAGGAGAAACTAGTCGATCGCCTCTATTGGTACCGCGCGCCGGTGCTACTCGGAAATGCTGGCCAGCCAGCCATAGCTGCGCTACACAGCCAGCTTGCGGAACTTTCCGCGTCCACCACCCTGCGCATCGGCGACGACCGCTGCGACATCATCGAGCTGCCGACATGTTTACCGGTCTGATCCAAGCCCAAGGCACCATCCGCCATCTCGAACAGCAGGGCGACCTGTTGGTCGAGATCCATCCCGACACGCGCGATTTTCCGCTGATGCTTGGCGCCAGCATCGCCTGCCACGGCGTGTGCCTGACGGTGACCAGCATCACCGACGACCACGCCTTCACCGCGCAGCTCTCGGCAGAAACCGTGCGCGTTACCAACGCTGCAAACTGGCTGACCGGCATGCGCCTGAACCTCGAGCCCTCGCTGAAACTGGGCGACGAGTTGGGCGGGCACATCGTGTCCGGCCATGTGGATGGGCTGGCCACCGTGCTCAGCAAAACCTCATCGGGAGACTCCACTGTTTGGGAATTCGAAGTGCCCACCGCACTTGCCCCCTTCGTCGCTGCCAAAGGCTCAGTGGCCCTGAACGGTGTGTCGTTGACGGTGAACCAGGTGCTAAATAACCGCTTCACCGTGAACATCATTCCGCATACGGCGGAGGTCACCTGCTTCAGCCTTCTTAGCGTTGGCGATGCGGTAAACCTTGAAGTGGACCCGCTGGCGCGTTATGTGGCGCGCATGATGGAGTTCCGCGCATGACACAGTTATCCACGATCGAAGAAATCATTGCCGACGCGAAAGCGGGCAAAATGGTCATTCTCGTCGACGACGAAGACCGCGAGAACGAAGGCGATCTGGTGATTGCGTCGGAGTTCGCGGATGCCCACGCCATCAACTTCATGGCCAAGCATGGGCGCGGATTGATTTGCCTCGCGCTCGAATCGAAACAGGTGCAGCGCCTCGGCCTGCCGCCCATGGCGCGGCACAACGCCGCCCGCCACCAAACGGCGTTCACCGTGTCCATCGAAGCGCGCGAGGGCATCTCCACTGGCATCTCAGCCGCCGACCGTGCACTCACCGTGGCTGCTGCCAGCAACCCGCAGGCGCAATCGGTCGACATCGTTAGCCCCGGCCACATCTTCCCACTCGAAGCGCGCGAAGGCGGCGTGCTGGTGCGTGCGGGCCATACCGAAGCCGCCGTCGATATTTCGCGCCTTGCCGGGCACACGCCCGCCGGCGTCATTTGTGAGATCATGAGCGACGATGGCAGCATGGCGCGTCTGCCCGAACTATTGGAATTTGCTGCGCAGCATGGACTGAAAGTCGGCACCATCGCCGACCTGATCGAATACCGCCGCCGCTCGGAGAAGCTGGTGCGCCGCGTGGCGGAAAGCACCATTCAAACCGAAACCGGCGAATGGCGTGCGATTGCTTTTGCGCAAAGCCCCGCTTACGCCGAGCATATCGCACTGGTGAAAAACACGGTCGAGGGCAATGCACTCGTGCGCATGCATGCGCTGGACGTGCTGCATGACGTGGTGGGCGACACCTCACAAAAACGCGACGGGCTGCTGGCTGCCTCCATGCGCATGGTCGATGCCCATGGTTCGGGTGTGGTGGTCATCATCCGCGAGCCCCGCGCGCACCAATTATCGGACGGACTGAAACTGCATGCGGGCGAGGCCCAGCCCCCGCAGGCCCTGCGCGATTACGGCATTGGCGCGCAGATACTGCTCGATCTGGGCGTGAAGGAAATGACCCTGATCACGAATGCGCCGAAAATGATTGTCGGTCTTGAAGGTTATGGGCTACACATCGCCGGACATCTGCCCATTACGAAAGAATGACCATGAAACCGCTGCTGCTCGTAGTTGCGCCTTATTATCAGGAGATCAGTGAAATGCTGGTGTCCGGCGCGACGACGGCTATTTACGAGGCGGGCTACGAAGCAGAAATGCTCACCGTGCCCGGCGCGTTCGAAATTCCCGGCGCCATCGCGGTGGCCAGCGAAAGCGGGCGTTATTCGGGGTATGTGGCGCTCGGCTGCGTCATTCGTGGTGAGACGACCCATTACGACTACGTGTGCGGCGAAAGCGCGCGCGGCATTCAGGAGCTCATTCTTCAAGGGAAGCTGGCCATCGGCCTCGGCATCCTGACGACGGAAAACATGAAACAGGCGAAAGCCCGCGCCGATGTGGCGCAGGGCAACAAAGGCGCGGAGGCGGCCCGTGCCGCGCTGCGCATGATCGAGATTCGCCAAGTATTCGGATTGGAACACGCATGAACAAATCCCTGATGCGCAAACGCGCCTCGCGCCTCGCCGCCAGCCAAGCGCTGTACGCCCACGCGCTGAAGGCCGACAAAGCCGTGCCCGCGCTTATGGTGGCGCAGGTGCTGCAAAGCTGGGCCGACAGCCGCGACAACGACGCCAACGATTTGCCGCACGACGCGCAGCCGGAACAGGCGCTGCTTACCACCATCGTCACCAGCGCGCTCGATAACGCGGCAGTGATCGAAGCAGCCATCGAAGCGGTAATCCTGCCGAACTGGAAAAAATCGCGCATGAGCCTGCCGCTGCTTTCCACCCTGCGCGCCGCCGCGGCCGAATCACTGGCCAGCAAACGCCCGCGCGGTACGCTGGTGGAAGAATACACCGAGATCGCCGCACAATTGGTGAGCGACGAAGAAGTCGCCTACGCGCACAAAGCATTCAACCTGCTGCTCGACGCGTTGGCATCTGGCGGCACAGAAGCCGCCACCGTCGCCGACCATGGCTGAGCGCGAGCGCATCGCCCGTTTCTTTGCGCCGTTGGCGCAGGCCGAACCCGGCAGCTTCGCTCTTACCGACGACGCCGCCACCCTCGCCCCACCTGCAGGTCACTCGTTGGTCGTCACCACCGACAGCGTCATTGGCGGCATTCATGTGCTGCCCGGGGCAACGGCGGCGCAGTTCGCGCAAAAGCTGGTGCGGCGTAACCTGTCCGACCTCGCCGCCATGGGCGCAACGCCGTGGCGCTATTTCCTAAACCTGCACACTCCACGCGACACGCCCGACGCATGGTTCGCCGAATTCACTGCGATGTTAGCGCAGGAGCAAACACAGTTCGGCATGGTGTTGGCCGGTGGCGACAGCACCAGCGGCGGCGATATTATTCACGCCACCATGACCTGCTTGGGCTTGAGTGGCACCACCCAATTGCTGCGCAGCAAAGCAACCGTTGGCGACGACGTATACGTAAGCGGCACCATCGGCGATGCCGCACTGGGCCTACAATTACTGCAACATGCATTGGCAACCGATGCGGCGGGCGAAGCGTTTCTTTCGCAGCGTTACCACATCCCCGAACCGCGTTTGGAACTGAGTGGAATGCTGCACGGAATCGCCCATGCCGTTATCGATGTATCGGACGGTTTGCTGGCGGACGCCGAGCAGATCGCGCGCAGCAGCTCCGTGCAAGTACGTCTTACGCGCGCCAGCGTTCCGCTCTCGAATGCGGCGCGCGCTCTGGTACAACAAGACGAAACATACTGGCAGCATATTCTCGGCGGCGGCGACGATTACGAATTGCTGTTCGCCGCACCCGTCGCACAACGCGCGGCGTTGGCAGAACTACCCGTAACGCGCATCGGTGAAGTAGTGGCGGGTGAAGGCGTGATGCTGGATGGAAGCCCCGCCAGTGGCGGCTGGGAGCATTAACCGCTAGCGGCCTAAATTCTTCGGGTCGATCTCGCGGCCCGGGGCGTTGAAACGCCCGAAATTGCCCAGCATCTGTTCCATGATGGTCATTTCATGGCCTTCGGTCGGTGTTTCCTTGGTCACGAATTCCACCGGCTTGCTTTGCGATTTATTGTAATGCTCAATCTCGCGCACGCGATCGTTCTCATCGAAATGAATGGCGACCACGTTCTGGTCGGCCACTTCGGCGGCGTAGAAGGCCAACGTTTCTTTGCGCTCGTTGATGTAATACCAGGTGGTGTGGCCGTAGGTGGACACGGTGCTGGGGCTGCCGAGCAGCGCGCGCACATCCTCAGGCCCGCTCTGCCCTTCGATGATCTGGTTCATGTCGGCGTCCTCAAGCGTGTGGCCGCGCGTATCGACCACGGGCGAGCAGCTTGCCAACACAGCGCAAGCACTGATAGAACCCAGCCAACGAAGGATCATCCGCATGTTATCCGCTTTCATTTCCCTGTTTCGTAAACGCCCCACGGCCGAGGCGCGCGCTGCGTATATAGCACTGGTGGCGCAAGCACGGAACCGCTTTTTCTTTACCACGCTCGGCGTGCCCGACACGCTCGATGGCCGCTTCGAGGTGATGGTGCTGCATATGTTCCTGATGCAATATCGTTTGCGCGAGAGCGACCCGGAATTCGCACGGTTCTTAAGCGAAGTATTCTTCCAGGAAATGGATGCCAGCATCCGCGAACTTGGCGTCGGCGATTCGGGCGTGCTGCACCGCGTAAAGCGCATGGGCAAAGCCTACCATGGCCGCCTGCAAGCCTACGCCGAGGGGCTAACGAAAGACGATGAAGTGCTGAAATCAGCGCTTGCCCGCAACCTCTATGGCACCGTGGCCGAGGGCGACCCGGCCCATCTGCAAGCCGCCGCCGATTACCTGCGCCGCATGCATGTGCTGCTAGGCGCCACCGATACGGCCGCGCTCACCAGCGGCGCTTATGACTGGCCCGCACCTGACGCCAAATAGAAGCGTTCCTTCAGCTTCACCAGCGAGTAGACGGTGTTGAGGAACGGTGTGTCCACTTCCATCCATTTGCCGATTTCGCGCACGGCGCCGACGATGGCTTCGATTTCGGTGGGGCGGTGGGCTTCCATGTCCATCTGCATGCTGGTGCGGTGACCGCGCATTTTCGCGGCGGCGTCGATGCGACTTTTGATGGTTTGGTTCATCGACACGCCAAGCTTGTCGGCGATGAAGCGTGCTTCGTTCATCACGGCACTCAACAGATCGATGTCGCGGTAGCCTTCGGCGAGCTGGTCGATGGTGCCGTGGGTGAGTGCGCCCAGCGGGTTGAACGCAATGTTGCCCCAGAGTTTATGCCAGACGGATTGGCGGATATCGTCAGTAACGATGGGCTCGAAACCCGCCGCGTCGAAGATGGCGCCAACGGCGGCGAGCCGTTCCGACATCGTGCCATCCAGCTCGCCGATGGCGATGCGGCGCTTTAGGCCAGGGACGTAGGAAATGCTGCCGGGGCCGCTGATATGTCCGGCCAGATAATTTACGCAGCCAATGAGGCGTGCGGTGGGAAGCTCTTTCGCCAGCACGCTGCCCGGGTCGAGCCCTTCCAACGTACGGCCATCGAACGGTCCGCCATGGTTCTGGAAATACCACCAAGGCAGGCCATTGATGGCGGGCAGCACGATGCTGTCCCCATGCATCAACCCACGCAGCAGCGGCAAAGCGGATTGCAATTGGTGCGTTTTGGTGCAGACGATGATGAGGTCCTGCGGCCCGGCATCGGCGGCGTTGTCGGTGGCGCGCACGCTGTCATGCCATTGGTCGTCGGTGGTCTCGAGCGTCAGGCCGTGCTCGCGCAGGCTGGCCAGTTGGGCACCGCGCGCGATATAGGTGACGTTATAGCCCGCGCGCTGGATGGAGCCGCCGATCAGGCAACCCATGGCGCCCGCGCCCAGTATGCAAATATTTTTGATGTCCATGCGCGAGGTTTAACGCGGCTGGCCGCGCAAATCCATCGCTAACTCACTCGACCGGTTCGATCTCGGGCTGCGCTTGGATGATGGCGCTGCGGGCCGCCGCGATGCCGTAGGCGCTGGCACCCTTGGCGTTGGCCAGCGAGGGCTCGCGGGTTTTCGTCGAGGCGGGTTTTTCTTCTCGCGTGGCGGCGGCAGTTTCTTCCGACGGGGCATTGGCGGCAGCGCGCACCGCCTGCTGCGCCATGAATTGCGCGGTGAGCTGCGTGGTCAGCGGAATGCCGAGCGTGACCGGCACCGACATGCGCGCGGCCACAGCGGGTTGCGGCAACTGTTCGATTTCGATGTAGTCGCCAGTGGGTGGCGGCACCATGATGCGTTGCGTGCGATCCACCCCCTGCCCCGAACGTTGCGGCGCGGTGCCCGGGAAATAGGCCACAGGCGCGCCGGTGGCGAGCACAGCGTTGGGCAGTTGCTGGCGCCCGGCGGCGGCGGCATCGATGCTGGAGGAAAGCAACAGCGACGCGCTGGCCGGAGCGTTCTGGCTCGGCACGGCAGGCGTCGTCGGCAGCGCATTGGAAATCAATGGCAGCATGGGGGAAACTTTCTAGCTCACGTCTTTTTTTGTATTCTTACCGCTCAGTATAACAAAAATGGCAGATAGTAGCGAGCTACTTTGTTATAGCACTGTAAATACTAAATATTTTCATTGTCACGATACTTTCATTTTACATAAGCGCTGCAAAAGCCTACATCCGGCCCATGCGTATTTCAGCCATTGTATGGATTATTTGTGTGCTCGTCGCCGTTGGCCTTCTGGCTTGGATGGGCACGGGTGTGATTCCCGAATCACGGCGCAGCAGCGCCACGAGCGCGTTGGTCGGCGGCCCCTTTACCCTCACCACCGGCCAAGGCGAGACGGTGACCGAGAAAAGCTACGCCGGTAAATACATGCTGGTCTATTTCGGCTTCACGCATTGCCCCGACATCTGCCCCACTGGCCTACTGCTGATCGATAACGCGCTCGATCAACTGGGCGACCCGGCGAAACGTATCGTGCCGCTGTTCATCACCCTCGATCCCGAGCGCGACACGCAAGAGGTGGTGGGCAATTATATATCGCATTTCGGCAATCGCCTCATCGGCCTCACCGGCACCCCGGCGCAAGTGAAACAGGCCGCCGATGCGTACAAAGTCTATTACCGCAAAGTGATGGATGAGGACAGGGCGGGCGAATACACGATTGATCATTCGGGCTATATCTACCTGATGGGCCCGGATGGGCAGTATCTGGCACATTTCCCGCACCATATTTCCGAGTCTGCATTGAAGGATGAGCTTGCCAAGCTTACTCGCTAGGTTTTATGCTGCGCGCCATGCGTAAAATATTCCTCACACTGATCGGTTTACTTGCGGCGGCCAGCACGGCTTATGCGGCAAGCGCCCCCTCCGTCGACATGCCCTGGATCCGCTACGTTCCCGGCGGCCAGAATGCGGCGGCCTATCTCAGCATCACCTCCGCGGTCGACGATACGCTGGCGAGCGTTACCTCCGAATGCTGCGACCGAGTGGAAATCCACGAAATGACCATGGACGGAAACGCCATGCGCATGCGTGAAGTCGACGACGTGAAACTCGCGGCAGGCACCCCCATCACCTTCGCGCCGATGGGCTACCACCTCATGCTGTTCGGATTGAAAAATGCGCCCACGCAAGGCGACATCATCTCCATCGAACTGACCTACGGGTCGGGCACAACGGATCTGGTCCCGTTCACCGTAGAGCTCGTCGGCCACGACGCGCATGGCGGGCACCACTAATGGCGGGCGGCCCTCCCTCACGTCGCGGACTTATGTTCGTGCTCTCCTCGCCTTCGGGTGCAGGCAAAACAACGCTGTCGCGTCGCGTATTGGGCGCGGAAGAACAGGTCGCCATGTCGGTGTCGGTCACCACGCGGCCCATGCGACCCGGTGAAGTGGACGGTACGGATTATTATTTCATCGACGATGCGCAGTTCGAAGCGATGGTGGCCAACGGCGAACTGCTGGAGCATGCCACCGTGTTCGACCACAAATACGGCACACCGAAAAAACACGTGATGGAAGAGCTGAACGCCGGGCGTGATGTGCTTTTCGATATCGATTGGCAAGGCACGCACCAGCTGCGCGAACATTGCCGCGCCGATCTGGTGAGCGTGTTCATCCTGCCTCCCACGCTGGAAGAACTGGAGCGCCGCCTCAAATCCCGCGCGCAGGATTCCGACGAAGTCGTCGCCCGCCGCATGGCCAAAGCCGTCGACGAGATCAGCCACTGGCAAGAATACGATTACGTGGTGGTGAACACCGACCTCGACAAAGCGCTGGCACATATCCAGCGCATCCTACATGCCGAGCGTTTCAAACGCTGGCGCCAACTGGACCTGCATGATTTCGTGAGTCGCCTGTGCGGCGCGGGCGCGTAAGCGCTACTGCCTTTTATTGATTGGCGCTTCGCGCTGTCGGGGGCTTGCCCCCAAACCCTGCCGCTTCGCGGGGAGATTCTCTTTTACTCTGTTCTTCTAGAGTGCGTTGGCTAGGGCGACGAAGGCGGCTAGGTCGCATTGTTCGGGGCGCAGGGTGGGGTCGATACCCGCCTTGATGCACAGCGCTTCGCCGCCCAGAAGTTTCAACGATTGGCGCAGCATTTTTCGGCGCTGGTTGAAGGCGGCGGCGGTGATTTTTTCCAGAGTGGGTATGTGCACCTCAAGACGTGGTTTTTCGAGGAACCGGGCACGCACGATGCTCGACATCACTTTGGGTGGCGGGCTGAAGGCGCTGGGCGGCACATCGAACATCAGCGCTGCATCGCTGAGCAGATGGATCAGCACTGAAATGCGTCCGTAAGCTTTGCTGCCGGGTTCGGCCACCAGCCGCTCGGCCACCTCTTTTTGTAGCATGACGGTGAAACCGCTGATCTGCGTGTTGCCATGTTCGGCGGCGTTGTCGAGCCATTGCAGGATGAGCGCGGTGCCCACATTATAAGGCAGGTTGGAAACCATGGTGCGCGGCACCGCGCCAATGGTGGTGACGTCCACTTTCATGGCGTCCGCTTCCAGCAGCGCGAACCGTTCGCCGTAGACGGTGAACAGCGGCGCCAGCGCTTCGATGCAGCGTGTATCTTTCTCGATGGCGGTCACGCGTTTGGCCTCGGTGTCGAGCAATGCGCGCGTTAGGCCGCCGGGCCCGGGGCCGACTTCCACGACTTCGACGCCGTTCAGGTCGCCCGCTGCGCGTGCGATTTTTGCCAACAGATTGGTGTCGAGCAGGAAATGCTGGCCGAGGGATTTCTTTGTCGCCAGCCCATGATGGGCAATGACGTCGCGCAGTGGCGGCAATGTCGGCGGGTTAGACACCTTTGACATCGATGAATGCATCGCGCCGCAGATTGCGCAGATATTTTTGCGCTTCCAATTCGAGCTTCTCGTTATAGAGACCCCGCCGCACATCCTCCGCATCCGGCAAGCCAACCTGTGGCTCGATACGCTCGCACGGCATCACCAACATCACACTCGCTGACGTAATCAGCGGTTCGCTGACTTCCGTAACGCCCAGATGTTCGACCACCGAGCGCAGATCGCGCGTCATTTGTTTGTAGATGGCGCGCACAAATTCGACGTTTGCTTTGCCTGTGTTGGCCCCCAGATCGGCATCCATGCAACTGCCGGGATTAGCGCGAAGATCCTCTACCAATGCACGCGCAGCATCCATTGTTTGGGCGGTTTTTACGGCAGGCAGTGGCACACTGATTTGCTTCACCACCACTTCTGTATTATCCGGTGTGGGTTTGGTGGAGCGGCGGTCGAGCAAGCTAATGAGCTGGTAACTGTTTTCGCTGCGCAGTGGCTGCGTCACCTGCCCTGCTTCCAGCGTGCGCAGTGCCTGCTGCATCGCGGGCTGCAATGTTTCTTCCGGCACCCATACCGGGGCGCTGAGTGATGCCTTGCCGGTGCCCGCCAGCTGCTGCGCCAGCGTCATGAAATCGGTGCCGCTGTTCAGGCGTGCGGCTAGGCCTTCGGCCAGCTCCGACACTTCTTTCTCGTCCTCAGGTTTGGTAATCGGTAGCGAAATGGCGGCGATGCGCACTTCCGGCACACCGGGCGCCGCGGCTTGCGAAACCTGCGCGCGGGCAATTTCGTCCTGCGCGATGTTGACGCTGCGCTTCAGGCGGCGCTCCACCACTTTACTCCAAGAAATCTGGGCGCGGATCTGCTGCTCCATGGTGCGTTCCGAGAGGTTGCCTTTGGCGATATAGGCGCGCAACGATCCCGGCGGGCGTTTGCGTTGTTTTTCTACCTGCGCCACCGCGCTTTCAATTTCTTCGGCGCTCACTTCGATCGACAGGCGCTTGGCTTCCTGCAGCTCCAGCGTTTCGTTGATCAACGCATCGAGCACGCGCGGCGTAAGGGCGCGCTGCGCTTCTGCCGTGGGCGGCACATCGGAAGTAGCGAGGATGAAGTCGCGGCGATCGATGACATCGGCGGTGGTGATCACCTCGTCGTTCACCACAGCAGCGATACGAATTTGCTCCGCTTGGACGGCGCCAGCGAAAAGCATCACAGCGAACGATAATAGGGCGCGATTAATCACCGAATTCTCCGAGGTTCTTGAAGCCGACCCGCAAGGTGATCGACGTATCCGGCTCAATGTCGCGGTCACGCGTGTAGTTGCGCAATCCCTGCAGCATCAGGCTGAAACATTCATTGTGATAGGTCAAACCGCCGCCCGCCGCAATCATTTGATCGAGCTGGAGGTCGCGGCGACCGGTCACGAATACATCCCATTCGCTGGCCAGCGGCACGCTGGCATAGAGCGACGCTTCTTCGCTGTCGCCCAGATAGAGGTTGCCGTCGAGCGAACGGTAGGCGGCGTACATGGTGAGCCATGGCTTATTGAAGGCCAACGTGAATTCGGTGCGGTTGGAAGAGAAGGTCTCATTATCGAAGGCGAAACGATACGTGACTTCGACCGGGTCAGCATAAAGCCCGAGGCGGCCGATATAGTCGGACGCATGTTCGCCGGGGTTGGTGGAATTGGGGAAAGGCGTGTCTTCGTTCACACTGTAATTCTGGCCGAACAGGGCGTTCAGCGCTTCGCCACCCGCGAACAGATATTGCGTGCGCAAACCATAGGCCGCGCGGCTGCCGCTATCGACGGTATCCAGCCCGGGCATGCGGTCGAGCGAGAACAGGTTGGTGTCGGACAGTTCGACCAACGTGTTGTCTTCGTTCGGAATGCGGTCGGGGTTGCTGCCGTTGGGCTGCGCCACCGCCAGCACGATTGGCTCGATGGTGATGGAATCGCCGGATGCCATCGGTTTGATGAGCGGGTAGCGCCACTCCACCGCCGCCTGCGGAATCGTGCGGCTGACGCCGCCATCGAAACTGGGATCGCTTGTCGTGGCGACGTTCTCGACCTGATAAAGATCCTGCCGCAGATTGACGGTGCTGGTGAGCACATGTCCGCCTTCAGTCACGTACGGCAACGTAGCTCCCGCCGTGACCGACATGCGGTGCTGATCGGCGCCGATCTTACGGGTCAGCGATTGGGCATCGCCGAACGCATGCAGCTTCAACCCGCTCTCGTAAGGCTCGGTTTCGTAATACCCCTCGATGGTGGGCAGTACCATGGGGGTGGTGTCGGTGTCGTCGGTCGCGCGCAGCCCTTGGATGGCGAGCGCCTGCGCCAAGGCATAGTTGCGTTTTTTCGCTGCTTCGGCGTAGAGGCGGCTGAACAGCACCGGTTGCGAACCGAATCCGTAACGGCGGGTATAGGTGTCATCGGTGGTGCGGTTGATGTCGAAGCCGAGGCGGGAATAGTCGCCCAGCGCTTCCCTGCCCTCGGCGTAGATATGGCCGCGCAACTCATGGCCATCGGTTTCGTTACCGAGCCCATCGCGTTTGGTCGGGTTGGTGATGGAGAATTCGGCGCTGTATTCGCCGTCGTTGGTCAGTTGGCGGTAATCCCCCTCCAACAATCCGCCCTCGTCCGACATGTACCAAGGCGTGAGGGTGATGTCCTTATCGTGGTCAATACGCCAGTAATAGGGCACTTTAACGGCGCTGCCGAGGTTGTCGCTGGTCGAATATTCCGGCGTCAGGAAGCCGCTACGGGCTCCGGCATCGGGCGTCGGCTGCGACAGATACGGCGTGTAAATGACGGGAATACCACCCAGCTCCATGCGCGCGTTGCGGTAGATGATGTCTTCTTCGCGCTCGTCTATGGTCATTTCCCCGGCCTTGATCTGCCAGAAGGGCGCCATGTCTTCGCACAGGTTACAGGGCGTGTAGACGGCTTGTTTCAACTGCGTGGTCGCCGCATCGATCTTGCGGGCCTCCGTGGCGGCGAACACGGAATTATCGCTCATCCGCGCTTGGAAATTGCGAATCACTCCGGCCTGCATGTTGTCCTTAAGTTCGGCGGATTCGGCGAAGAACACGTCGCCTGTAGGCTGCAACACAGTGACGTTCCCGCTCGCCATCACGAGGTTGGTGCGTTGGTAATAGGTGATCGTGTCGGCCTTGAGCACATACGCACCCTGCGCTACCGTAACGTTGCCCTTGGCAATGGCGATGCTGTTGTCCTTATCGTACCCGACCGCGTCGGCCTCCATCACCACCGGTTCATCCTTATCCGGTTTGGCCACGTCGCCAATGCTCGACATTGGTTTTTGTGTTCCGAACTTCGGTTCGTTCGAAGGCATGATCAGACCATTATGCCGTGTGTCCACCGCCCATGCCCCTTGCGCCGCCAGAACCCATAGGGCGGCGGTCATCATCCGGGCATAGTTCGTCCATGGTAACATGCGGGGCAAGCTAGCGGGGATGGGGCAGTGCTTCAAAAGAATTCGGTGTTTTATGCGGTGCGAAACCAAGGCAATGCGCCAAGCGTGGTTTCTGGGAGCCAAGTGGCGTGTCTCAGCCATCCTCGAAGTGCAATAAGGCGGCTACGGCGAACATCACCACCACCAACGAGGGCGCCCATGCTGCCAGCACAATGGGCAAACTGCCCGCCGCGCCCAGCGCATAAATAAGGTTGGTGGCAAAATACAAAAGGAAACCCGCAGCCACCCCCATCACGATGACCATGCCGGTACGGCCGCGGCGCGCCTGGCGCAGGCTGAACACCGCCGCCAGAAGCAGCATGCCAGCGAGCAACGCGGGCATGGCCATCAGGCTGTGGTAGTGAAGTTTGTGGCGCAGCGCCGAGAAACCCGCTTTCTCCAGCAGGTCGATGAATCCGGGCAGCGCCCAGAAGGAAAAAGTCTCCGGCGCAGCGAAACTGTCCTGAATCTGGGTCAGGGTCAGGTGGGTGGACATATCGTACACTGCATGGCTTTCGGGCACAGCATTCGGGTTGGAAAGCAGCGCCGATTTCATGACCCATTTGCCCGGTGCCAGCGTGGCTTCCGGCGCGTCGATACGGCCAAGGAAGGCGTGGTTTTGGTCGAATAGGAACACGATGACGCCGGTGAGTTTCAGGCTGGCCGGGTCCATGCGCAGCGCGTGCAAAATGTATTCGTCGGCGGGTTGGCCACGGTAGCTGAGTTGCGTTTCACCCACCTGCCGCAGCCACAGGCCCGAAGGCGAAATGGAGAGGATGCTGGGCTTACCCGTGATGTAGCGCCCCTCAACTTTTTCGTAGCGCGAAATAGTGGCGGCCGCGATAGGATTCATGATGCCGACAAAGAACATGCCCATCACCAAAGCCAGCGCCACACCGGGGAACAGGAACTGCCACACCGACACCCCAGCCGAGCGCGCCACCACCAGTTCGTTGGTGCGAGTGAGGCGCGACAGGGTAATCATGCCGCCAATAAGGAAGGCGAACGGATAGATTTTTTCTGCTGTGCTCGGCAGCTTCAGCGCGGCCATTTCGATGATGACAAAGAACGGCACGCCGCGCGGTGTATCCGAAGCACGGCGAATCAGCTCCAGCAGTTCTACCAGACCGATGATCAGCAGCAACAGCACCAGCGCCGACACCACCGAGATGAGGAAATGGCGGCCGATATACAGTGACAAAGTGAGCGGCAGCCGCATCATGTGCGCATTCCTTCCGGCATAGTCATGGTGCGGCGGCGCAGACGGAAAATGCGGCCAGTAGCCAGCACATACCACGCCCCTGCGGCGGGGGCGATGACGGCAAGATACATGGCGGGAATGAGCCATGGCTGTTTCACGATGATGCTGCGCATGGCGAAGAAAAGCAGCACCGCCGCCACCATCGCCACCGAGGCGCTGGCAATACGTCGCCACTGGCCGCGCCGGTTGAACTCGCCCGAGAATAGGAACGCAAGTGCCATCAACGGCAACGACAGGGCCAGCGCGGGCCAGGTGAGACGATGATGCGCCTCAGCACGCATGCCAGCGCGCTCTTTATCGTTGGCGACGTCGTTGCTAAACAGTTCCGAAATGGTTTGCTCATCAGGGTCGCGCTTGCGGGTCACGTCGGCGGCGAAGAACGCGATGTCGATGGCGTAATTATCGAAGGTCAGCCAGCTTACCGCTCCATCTTTATATTGCTGGCGCACGCCGCGTTCGAGGAAGAAGCGCGGGCCGGTGGGCGTCTGCTCCATATGGCCACGATCGGCGATCATGGTCACGGTGGCGTCGGGGTTACGGTTGTCGTGCAGCAATACTCCGCGCAGCGTATTGTCGGTTTCGCGCGATTGCACGAACACGGTGACGCCCGAGATTGGGCTGTTGAACACCTCTTCTTCCAGCAGCACGCTGGCGTATTTATCGCGGAAGAACGTGCGGATGTCCTGGAAATGCCGGTTGGCGATCGGCATCAAATACAGCGCCAAAATATAGCAAATGAACGCACAGGCGGCACCCATCACCAGCACCGGCCTGGCCAGTTCGATCTTGCTCACACCCACGGCGTGCAGCACGATCAGCTCGGAATCCGTGGTCAGGCGGTTGTATGTAAAGATCACTGCGATGCATAACGCTACCGGCAGGATGATGAGCAAAAGCGCAGGCAGCATCAGGCCGGTGAGGTAAAGGAAATCGCCCAGCGTCAGGCCGCGATTGAGCATGAAGTCAATAAAGCGTAGCACCTGCGTCAGCCAGACAATGCCGGTCAGCGCCAAAGTGACAAGCACTGTGGGCCAAATCAGGTGGGCAAGCAGATATCGTTCGTACTGACGCATGCCTGCACCTATAAACCGCCGTCCGTGCCCCTGCAACGTCATTCCCCCATCGCATCCTTGCAACTGCCATGGGGCGGTACTAGCTTCTTTACAGAAACATTTCAAAAAGGCTGCCCCATGCTCTCCATTACCTTCGCCACCTCCGCTGCTGTTTCCAAAAACCCGTCGGGCCTTGCCGTATTGGTGGGCGATGACCTTTCACTGCCCAGTTTTGCTGCGCAGGCCTACGCAAAACAGGCGCTTGCCGCTTCGCAGTTCAAAGGGAAAAAAGGTGAAACGCTGGTGTTGGTAAACCCGGGCAAGGGCCCCAGCCATATCCTGCTCATCGGGCTTGGCGCTGCGAAGGCGCTGACGTCGCTGGCGTTGGAAGAAACCGGCGGCAATGTGGTGGCCGCAGCGCTGGCCGCCAAACTCACCAGCGTGTCGGTGCTTGCCCAGTTGCCGAAAGCCGCAAAACATGACGCGGCCGATGCGGCTGCCCATCTCGGTTTCGGCGCCAAACTGCGCGGCTACAGCTTCGACAAATACCGCACCAAAATCAAACCCGAAGACAAACCGAAACTGACCACCGTTCAGATCGTGACGACGGCCGCCGATGCGGCTAAAAAACGTTACACGCCATTGGCCGGCGTGGCCGAGTCCATCCATTTCGCACGCGATCTGGTCACGGAACCGGGGAACATCCTCTACCCCGCCACCTTAGCGGCCGAATGCAAAAAACTCAGCAAGCTCGGCGTGAAAGTCGAGATCCTGGGCGAAGCACAAATGACCAAACTTGGCATGGGCTCGCTGCTGGGCGTGGGCCAAGGCTCGGAGCGCGAATCGCAGCTGGTGGTGATGCAATATTATGGCGGCAAAAAAGGTGTGAAACCCGTCTCCCTTATTGGTAAAGGCGTGACGTTCGATACCGGCGGCATCAGCATCAAACCCGCGGGCGGCATGGAAGAAATGAAATGGGACATGGGCGGTTCCGCCGCCGTCATCGGCACCATGCGCGCGATTGCCGCGCGCGGGGCGAAAGCCAACGTGATCGGCGTGGTCGGCCTTGTCGAGAACATGCCCGATGGCAACGCGCAGCGCCCCGGCGATGTGGTCACGTCCATGAGCGGTCAGACCATCGAAGTGCTGAACACCGACGCGGAAGGTCGCCTCGTGCTGGCCGATGCGCGGTGGTACACCCAAGACCGCTTCAAACCGCAATGCATGATCGATCTGGCCACGCTCACGGGCGCCATCATCATTTCGCTTGGCAGCATTCAAGCGGGCATGTTCTCGAACAATGACGGCTTGTGTGCGTCGCTCTCGGCCGCTGCCGACCGTACCGGCGAGCGCCTGTGGCGCATGCCGATGGGCCCAGAATACGACGAGATGATCAATTGCGACATCGCCGACATGGCAAACATCAGCAACGGTCGCGAGGCGGGTTCAACCACCGCGGCGCAGTTCCTGCAGCGTTTCGTGAACGATACGCCGTGGGTGCATCTCGACATCGCAGGTGTTGCGTGGAACAAAAAAGCCACCTCCCTTACGCCCAAAGGCGGTGTTGGCTGGGGCGTGCGCCTACTCGACCAATGGATCCGCGA
>JBBKVX010000078.1:0-27480 GCA_037968615.1 Rickettsiales bacterium | reverse complement strand
GCTACCGCCTTGGTGCTGGCCGCCGCCAGCCCTGCTTTGGCCCTGCGCGTCACCAACCTCGACAAGGTGCCGCACCGCATTGCGTTGGAAGTGACCGGCAAAATGATCGAGCGCGACATTGCGCCCAACGCCACCACCCGGTTCGACGGCATGCCGAATGGCCGCCTGTCGCTGCTCAGCTCCAGCAACCCCCGCTCCGGCGGCACCGTGAACGCCGACGGCATCCTCTCCGGTTACATCGGCAATGGCCGTGACCAAGGCATTGCCGCCGATATGATGGACGATTACGTCATCTGGCCCGGCGGAAAACTCCAGCTCCAGCGCCGCATGAAACACTATAACGGCCGCTAGTTTTCTGCCGTTTCGTCATCATACTGTCACATGCAACTGCTAGGGTGGCTGCATGGAGCAAGATAAACAGCCCGCGATCGATCCGTTCGTCGTCGATACCATCGCCGATAATAAGGTGGTGCGTAATTTTGTATTCTTTGGCTCCGCCGCAGCAGCAGTCGCAACCGCTGCTGTATCTATCTGGGACGAGTTCTACCACGAGATCAAAAAAATTGGTCCGCTGGAGGGGAACTACAATGACCGGAAAACCAAAATCAGTGAAGCCTATGCTGAGGGTTTGGCAAACACCAAAACGCCCCAACAAGTGCGCTCTGCAGTGCATGAAGCGAATGCGCTTTACACAGCAGAACTGCAAAAAAAATTACCCAAGATTGGCATTTCTAACGACTACTTCAAAGGCACCATCGACCGTGCCAAGAACCTCGGCATGTACAATCTCGGCGGCATTGCTATGAAGACCGGGGCTTCACTGGCTATTACATTGGGCGGCTATTATCTTATCAACCAGAATGTCCGCATGAAGGCCAGCAATAGGCATCAGGATGCTCAGTTGCAAAAGCTGGGCAACCGCATCGACGAGCAGGTACTCCGCCATGCCGAGAATTACGAGCATGTCGAGCGGGTACGCTAAAATAACGGTGGAGAGAAGCATGGATACTACTGGAATCGTTGGTGCGGGCTTTAAGCATTTGTTCCTTAATAGTCGAAGGAAGGAATGGTCAGAAGAATCTAGTTCAGAACCTTTGCCTGCATCCCGTTATGTGGAAGAAGGTTCGAGATTAATGCATTTGCTGAAACAAAAAAAAACTTATGTGCCGCCCCAGCTGGAGGATGAGTTGACTGATGCTTGGCGTACAGTTTTGTATAAACTTCAATGCGAGAGAATGGAGTATTTTCCACGATATACAGTTGATATTAATGCAGCAGGTGGGGGGGATGGCTATCCATGCTCATTGAAATTTTCACTACCTAGTCCATCTATTTTTGAAAATAAAAAAGAGCAAATAGAGCTATTGAGAGAACATATTTCTAATTATATTAAGCAAAGCGGATTAGATGCTCATTTAGAGGCACCTTCAACATATACGGAGAACTTCAAGATAGTCGGCAAATCGATGGAAGATGTAGTCAAAGTCTTTGAAGAAGCTTGTTTGCTGCCTGTAATTCCAGAATATCCAACAAACGGACAAAGCATTTTAAAAAATGCATATCGCAATCATAAAGAGCATTGGTTGCCCAACACTCGCAACAGCGATTCTCTGGGAAGATAGTTATTTCTTCTCTTTGATCGCGGCCTGCGCGGCTGCCAAACGTGCGATCGGCACGCGGTAGGGCGAGCAGCTCACGTAATTCAATCCTACCTTTTGGCAGAAATGGATGGAGGCGGGGTCGCCGCCATGTTCGCCGCAGATGCCGAGCTTGATGTCCTTGCGCGTTTTCTTGCCGCGTTCGGCGGCCAGCTCGATCAGCTCGCCCACACCGTCCTGGTCGAGGGTCACGAACGGGTCGGTCTCGATCACGCCTTGCTTGCGGTACTGTTCGAGGAAGCTGCCCGCATCGTCGCGCGAAATGCCGAGCGTGGTCTGCGTCAGGTCGTTGGTGCCGAAGCTGAAGAACTCGGCGAACTCGGCGATCTCGCCCGCACGCAACGCGGCGCGCGGCAGCTCGATCATGGTGCCGACCATGTAGGGGAAGGTGACGCCCGCGTCTTTCGCCGCGGCATCCACCACCTCTTTCATGAGCTGCAATTCGCGTTTGGTCATCACCAGCGGGATCATGATTTCCGGCAGCACTTTTTTGCCCGCCTTGGTCACTTCCACCGCCGCTTCGAACAGCGCCCGCGCCTGCATGGCGTAGATTTCGGGATAGGTGACGCCGAGGCGCACGCCGCGATGGCCGAGCATGGGGTTGCTCTCATGCAGCGCGCTGGCGCGGAATTTCACCGCCTCAAGCGGTAAGTGTGCGGCGTCGGCCACTTCCTGCATTTCGGCTTCGGTGTGCGGCAGGAACTCGTGCAGCGGCGGGTCGAGCAGGCGAATCGTCACCGGCAGCCCATCCATGATCTCGAAGATGGAGGCGAAATCCTTGCGTTGGAAAGGCAGCAGTTTGGCCAGCGCCACTTCGCGCGCTTTCTTGGTTTCCGCCACGATCATTTCGCGCACGGCGATGATGCGCTCGGCGTCGAAGAACATGTGCTCGGTGCGGCACAGGCCGATGCCTTCCGCCCCGAAACCACGTGCAGTCTTCGCGTCCAGCGGCGTTTCCGCATTGGCGCGCACATTCAGCGTACGCACGCTGTCGGCCCAGCCCATGATGGTGTTGAAATCGCCGCTCAGGTTCGGTTCCACCGTGTCCACTTTGCCGAGCATCACTTCGCCGGTCGAGCCGTTGAGGGTGATGATCTCGCCTTCGCGGATGGTCAGGCCACCGGCCTGGAATTCCTTGCGCGCGTAGTTGATGCGGATTTCGCCCGCGCCACTGACGCAGCATTTGCCCATGCCACGCGCCACCACGGCGGCGTGCGAGGTCATGCCACCACGCGCCGTGAGAATGCCCTTGGCGGCGTGCATGCCGTGGATGTCCTCCGGCGATGTTTCGATGCGCACGAGGATGACGGATTCTTTGAGGTTGGCGGCGTGCTCAGCATCTTCCGCCGTGAACACCACTTTGCCGGAAGCCGCGCCGGGGCTGGCGGGCAGGCCCTTGGCGATGACCTGCTTCTTCGCCTGCGGGTCGAGCGTCGGGTGCAGCAATTGGTCGAGCGAAGCGGGGTCGATGCGCAGCAGTGCTTCCTCTTTGGTGATCAGTTTTTCTTCCACCATATCGACGGCGATCTTCAGCGAGGCTTTCGCGGTGCGTTTGCCGTTGCGGGTCTGCAGCATCCAGAGCTTGCGGTTTTCCACCGTGAACTCGATGTCCTGCATGTCGCGGTAATGGGCTTCCAGTTTTTTGTAAATGGCTACCAGTTCGCCGAACACATCCGGCATCACTTCTTCCATGCTCGGTAGGTCGCCGCCTTCGAGTTTGCCTTGAATGGTGAGCGGCTGCGGCGTGCGAATGCCCGCCACCACGTCCTCGCCCTGCGCGTTCACGAGGAACTCGCCGTAGAACAGTTTTTCGCCCGTGGAGGGGTTGCGCGTGAACGCCACGCCCGTGGCGCAATCCTCGCCCATGTTGCCGAACACCATGGATTGGATGTTTACGGCGGTGCCCCAGGCAGCGGGAATGTCGTGCAGGTTGCGGTAGGTCACGGCGCGATGGTTCATCCAGCTGTCGAACACGGCGCGCACGGCGCCCCAGAGCTGCTCGTTCACGTCCTGCGGGAAGGGTGCTTTCAGCTTTTGCTGCACTTTCTCTTTGTATTGCGCGACCAGCTCTTTCAGGTCGTCGGCGGTGAGATCCGTGTCCTGGTTCACTTCGCGCTCGTTCTTCATCAGGTCGAGCAGGTCTTCGAAATGGTGGTGGTCCACATCCAGCACCACGTCGGCGTACATCTGGATGAAGCGGCGGTATGAATCGTACGCGAAGCGGGCGTTGCCGGTTTTCAACGCGAGGCCTTCCACGGTTTCGTCGTTCAGGCCGAGGTTCAAAATCGTGTCCATCATGCCGGGCATGGAGGCGCGAGCGCCGGAGCGCACGGAAACCAGCAGCGGGTTTTTCGCGTCGCCGAAGCTGCGGCCCACGGCCTTTTCAATAGCGCGTACGCCCTCGGCCACTTGCGCCTCAAGCGCGGCGGGGAAGGCTTTGCCCTCGGCGTAGTAGGCCACGCACACATCGGTGGGAATGGTGAAGCCCGGAGGCACCGGCAAACCCAGCGCGCACATATCGGCGAGGTTAGCGCCTTTGCCACCCAACATGTTCTTCATCGCGGCGGAGCCTTCGGCTTTGCCGTCGCCGAAACTGTAGACCAGCTTTTCGTGGCTGTCGGTTTTCAAAGCGGTTGCGGTTTTGGCCATGGGACTATCCTTCAATTTTCGAGAAATCGGCGATGGAAGAGGCAGTGGCGCGCACGCTGGCCAGCAGGCCCAGACGCGCGTCGCGGAATTCGGGTTCGGTCACCAACACATCGGTGAAGAACTGGTTGATGGGGGCGGTGAGCGTTTCGAGGTCGGCCGGGGCAGTGGGTTTGCCCAGTGCGGCCACGAGTTTTTTCTCCGCTTCCAAATGGGCGGCGGTGCCGCTTTGGAACGTGGTTTTCGCTTTCTTCTCTTCCGCCGCAAGAATGTTCGAGGCGCGTTTGATGGCGGCGAGGGCGTCTTTGCCGCCTTGCGTGGCGATCCATGCGGTGAGCGTGCGGGCGCGGGTGGCAATGGCGAGCGGGTCGAACCCATCGATGAAGCTGGCCTCGATCAGGTCGTGGCGTAGACCTTCGTCCTTCAGCACGTTTTTCAAACGGTCGCTGAAGAATTCGGCGACTTCACCCGTAACTCCGAGCGCAGCAAAATCCAGTTTCCAGCCGTGATGCAGCACGGTGCGCAGAATGCCGAGGGCGGCGCGGCGCAGGGCCAGCGGATCTTTTGAGCCGGTGGGTTTTTCGCCCGCCGCGAACAGCGAGAGAATGGAATCGAGTTTGTCGGCGGTGCCGACGATGGCGGCGAGGGGCGCTTCCGGCACAGAATCGCCCGCGCCGAGTGGCTTGTAATGGTCGCGGATGGCGTCGGCGATGGCGGGGGATGCGCCTTGTGCCGTGGCGTAGTAGCGGCCCATGATGCCTTGCAGTTCGGGGAACTCACCCACCATGCCCGAGGTAAGGTCGGCCTTGGCGAGGCGCGCGACTTGGCTGACGCTGGCGAGGTCGGTGAAGCCGATTTGCTGCGCGATGGAAAGCGACAGCATTTCGATGCGCTGCACTTTCTCGTGCATCATGCCGACCTTGGCGTGGAACACGACGTCGGAAAGTTTTTCGCCCCAGGTTTCGAGCGGGGTTTTCTTGTCCTGCTCCCAGTAGAATTCGCCATCGGACAGGCGGGCGCGGACGACGCGGGCATTGCCCTCGCGCACTTTCGCGCCAGCGTCTTTCGTCACCATGTTGGCGACGGTGATGAACTGGTCAGAGAGGCTACCGTCGGCGTTCAGCAGCGCGAAGTAACGCTGGTGGTTTTTCATTTCCGAGATCAGCACTTCCGGCGGTAGGTCGAGGAATTTGGCATCGAACTGGCATAGCAGCGGTACGGGCCATTCCACGAGGCCGGTCACTTCGTCGAGCAACGCTTCGTCGGGGTTCACTTTCAGCCCAGCGCCTTGCGCTAAGGCTTCCACGGCGGTGGCGATGGCGCCACGGCGGGCGGCGTAATCCACCATCACTTGCGCGTCGGCGAGGGCTTTTACATAGTCGTTCGCATGCGCCAGTGTGATGGGCGCGGGGGCGAGGAAGCGATGCCCCTCCGTAATATTCGAGGCGGTGAGATGCGCGAATTGCGCGGGGATCACTTCGCCATCCAGCAGCGCAACAATACGGTGCAGCGGGCGCACCCATTGCAGTGGGCGGTTGCCCCAACGCATCGATTTCGGCCAACCAAAGGCGCTCAGCGCCGTTTCAATGATTTCTTTGGCGACGGCGGCGACGGGCTGCCCTTTTTTCTCGATGCTGGCGTAGTAGTAACCGTCGCGCTGTTCGCATTGCTCGGCGGTGAGGCCTACCGCGTTCAGGAACCCCTTCATCGCCTGTTCTGGCGCGCCGACTTTGGGGCCTTTGCGTTCTTCTTTCACGTCGGGCTGAATGGTGGGCAAGCCGCCCAGCTGGATGGCGAGGTGGCGCGGCGACACGAACGTGCGCACGTCATCCGGTTTCAGCCCGGCCTTCTCGAACCCGCCCACGACGAGGCGTTGCAATTGTTCCATCGCCCCGCGCTGCATGCGCGAGGGAATTTCTTCGGAGAACAGTTCGAGTAGGAAGGTGGCCATATTATTTTTTTACCGGTTTCTTTTTAGCGACGGGTTTAGCGACGGGTTTTTTGAGCGTGGGTTTGGCGGGCTTTTTTGCTGCAGGTTTTGCTGCAGCTTTGGCACTCACCTGGGGTGCAGCAATTTTGCCCGGGCGCGAGGCTTTGTCGGCGCGGACGATCTGGTTTTTCGCGTCCACCAGAATCACGTTCGGCTGGTGGCGTTTGGCGCGGAACGGGTTCATCTGCACATAGGCACAGATGATGACCAGATCGCCTTTTTTGACCAGATGCGCCGCCGCACCGTTGATGGTGATTTCGCCCGTGCCGCGTTTTTTGCTGCGGATGGCGTAGGTGGTGAGGCGGTTGCCGTTGGTGATGTCGAGCACATCGACCTGCTCATGCTGCAGAATGCCCGCGGCCTCCAGCAACACGGGGTCGACGGTGATCGAGCCGTTGTAATCAAGATCGGCGCCGGTGCAGGTGGCGCGGTGGATCTTGCCCTTCATCATGGTGAGCATCATGGGCTACTCCTTCGTTTCGGCGGGGGCGGCCGGGGCCGCTTCGGTTGGTATGGGTTCGGGCGCACATGCTTTTTCGGTCAGGCCTGCTTCGGTTTTGCGGCGGGCGGTGGCCTCAGCGAGCACGGCGGTGATGGGGCTGCGACGGTCGGCCACGACGCGGCTGGCCACGCGGCTGGTGGCGTAGCTGATGATGCCGCCCAACTCGTGGCTGGCTTTGGGTTTTACGTTCACTGATTTCGCAGCGTTCTTCGGATCGGGCATGATGAACGCGTCGTTCTTCACTTGCTTGATGCTGCCACCCTCTTTCGCCACACGGTAGAGTTCGGTGAGCTGCAGGTCGGTGTAATGCTCGCTCAGGAAGTTGGCGGTCTCGCGGGTGATCATCGGGTCGGTCACCAGTTTCTGCACGTAGGCAACGGTATCTTTGCGGGCGTTCGCTGCGCCGCAGCTTTTGTCCATGGCCGAGTAAGGCGGCAGGATGTCGGCCGCCACCAGCGACATGGTGACGCTGGATTTGGTGAGTGCCGCGTCGGGCGCGAACATCAGTCGGGCGATGTCGTAGCTCATCGCCAGCCGTTGGTCGTTGGTATAGTAGACGCGCATGTCTTCCGAGGGTTTCTCGGCGGTGGCGTCCTTCAGCTTCGCGGTGGCCACGGCGGCGGCGTTCTCTTTCAGCTTCTCAGGCAGGCAGGCTTCGCCGCCCATGTTCGCTAAGCCACCCGCGAGGCAATAGGCGGGTTTGTAAATGAACTCTCGGCGGTCGTTCTCGCCGAGGCAGGCGGTGACCAGCAGCAGCGCCAGCGGTGCAGCATATACGGGGCGGAACATCACATGGCCTCCGGTGCGTAGAGCGGCTCGTAGCGAATGGCGTTCTGCCATTGCAGCTTCGTGGCGGGCAGGGTGCAATGGGGCGGGTTCTGTTCCGTCCAGTGGCGAATGTAATCGATGAACGCGGTCGGGTTTTCCGAGAACAGGCGCTTGGCGGCGGTGCGCGTGGCGCCGTCGATGTCGTGTTGCGTGGGGGCGGGCGTGCCGCGCGCGAACAGGGCTGCGTTCACCGCGCTGGTATGGCCGCCCGACAGCGCGACGCGATGGATCTCGTCGAGCTGCGCGTCGGTGTAATCCTCGGCCCAATGCGCAGCGAGGCTGTTGTACAAATTTCCGTCGTTCAGTTGCGCGTAAATATCGCCGCGCAATGTTTCATAGAACGAATCGTTCAGGCACGGCGACACGCGTTCGCTCACCACTTCGTGGCGCAGGAAATCCGCTTCCGCATCGGCCGTGGCAAGGCGCTCGTTCGCGCTGGTGCCAGTGCCCACCCATGCCTGTGCGGCCTCGTAGCCCAGTTGCAGGCGGCGATCGAGGCTGTATCCGGGACGTTCATGCTGCGCAGCATTTTCCTCGCGCACCACGGGCTGCGCGCAGCTGGCCAGCAGCCAGGGCAGGGCCATCACACTCACCGATGCGCGGGCCATATTCATGGCAGCTCCGCTGGCAATTCGGCTTCGTCCACATCTTCCACGGGAGTGGCTTCGACATACTGTACTTCGCTGTCGCAAGCGGTGAGGGCGAAGATGAGTGAGAGGTAGGTGAACTGCTTCACGCCGCTTCTCCTTGCGTTTTTACCCAGGCTTCGCAGCAGGCTTTGGCGAGGGCGCGCACGCGGCCGATGTAGCTGGCGCGTTCGGTGACACCGATGACGCCGCGCGCATCGAGCAGGTTGAAACGGTGCGAGGCTTTGATGCATTGGTCGTAGGCGGGTAGGGGCAGCGGGGCGGCCACGTCGCCGCGTTTGAAATTCAGCAGCGCCATGCATTCGGCTTCGGCTTGCTTGAATTGCACGAACAATTGCGCGGTGTCGGCGGCTTCCAGATTGTAGGTGCTGAACTCCACTTCGTTCTGCTTGAACACATCGCCGTAGAGGAACTGCACTTCGCCTTCTTTGGCGTCGTTCCATTTCAGGTCGTACACGTTTTCCACGCCTTGAATATACATGGCGAGGCGCTCCAACCCGTAGGTGAGCTCGCCGCTGATGGGGTTGCATTCGATGCCGCCGACCTGTTGGAAATAGGTGAACTGCGTCACTTCCATGCCGTCGCACCAAACTTCCCAGCCGAGGCCCCATGCGCCGAGGGTGGGCGATTCCCAATCGTCCTCCACGAAGCGGATGTCGTGCATGGCGGGGTCGATGCCCAGCGCCACCAGCGAATCAAGGTACAGCTGCTGGAGATTATCCGGCGACGGTTTCATGATCACCTGGAATTGGTAATAATGTTGCAACCGGTTCGGGTTCTCGCCGTAGCGGCCATCCTTCGGGCGGCGGCTTGGTTGCACATAGGCGCAGTTCCACGGCTTCGGCCCCAGCGCACGCAGCGTGGTGGCCGGATGGAACGTGCCCGCGCCGACTTCCATGTCGTACGGTTGCAAGATCACGCAGCCCTGTTTGGCCCAGAAATCCTGTAGCGTTAAAATGATGTCCTGAAACGACTTGCTCATGCCTACTCCAAAAGTGGCCCGGTTCTAGCGCCTGCGCGGGCTGTAGGCAAGGAAAGATAACGGAAAATGTGGGTAAATGGGCGGGGCGTTAACGCGCCGGGGCGGGCTGCACGAGGTGGCGCACCTCGCGCATGGCTTTGGGCAGGTCCTGCTCGATGACAAGCCCGGATTCCGGGGTGTAATGCAGCATGGCGCTCACCAGTTGGCGTGGAAGGCTGCTGAACTGCAGGTTGGCGTACAGCGTGCGCCACGATTCCGGCGGCTGCTGGAGGCTGCCATGCGCCGCCAAATACCATTGAGCCAACTCGTGCGGGGTGCGTTTGGCGATGTCGGCCAGCAAGGTTTCGGTGCGCGTCACCAGATCGGACAGATCGCGGTCGGTGAAATTCTGCAGCCGTACGCCCTTATCCGCCGTCACGGCCATGAACTTCTTGTAGTTGAAGGGCAGCACCTGGTCGGTGTTGTAGTAAAAACGGGCTTTTTGCAGATAGCGTTGGTGTTCGGCGGGAACTTCGCCGTTCGGCTGATAGGCGTTTACGGCCTCGCGCAGCGCGGCGTCGTTCCATTTGGCCATGGCGCGGGCGGCGGTGTTCAGCTCGCCGTTAAGGCGCATTTGCACAGGTGGGCGGCGGCCGTTGCGGTCGCTGTCGGTGATGGTGCGCAGGCGGTCGGTGCGGTTTTCCAATTCGGTGGCCAGTTCATCGATATGGCGCACTTTGAGTTCTTCGGTCAGCCATGTCAGGGCCAGAACGGGGGCATCGTAATGTTTGCTGCTGCTGGGATGGTCGTTCACGGTTTTCCACGCATGCGCCACCCGCAACAACAGGTTGGCGCGCACATCGGGGCGCAGCGCTTTGAAGGCCGCTTCGTCGGGCGTGGGGATGTCGTTTTTGTACATGCCCGTCTTGTAGCGGCCCGCATGCCTTAGAAGTATGACGTTTCTGTGAAACTACGCGTGGCCGACGGTGGTGCTGAAGAAAGCCATGTCGATGCCGAGCGACTGGCTGGCGGTGGCCCATTTCAGGTCGTGGTCGGTGCCGAACACCAGTTCCGGCGTGGCGGGCACATGGATCCAGCTGTTGCCCTCGATCTCGGCTTCCAACTGGCCGGGTGTCCAGCCTGCGTAACCCACGATGAGCGCGGCTTGCTCGGGGCCTTGGCCTGCTGCCATGTCCTGCAAAATGGTGCTGGAGGCGGTGACAGCGAGGTCGCCGGATTTCATGAGCGAGAAGTCGCGGTCGTAGTCGGTGGAATGGATGACGAAGCCGCGTGCGCGCTCCACCGGGCCGCCGAAGAACACCGGCACCTGTGCGTTGGCGGCGTCGGTCGGCAATTCCATGCCCTCGACCAGCGAGTTGTAATTCACCAGCTCAAGCGGCTGGTTGATGATGATGCCCATGGCGCCATCCGCGCTGTGTGCGAACACGTAAATAACGGATTTTTGGAAGCAGCCGGAATCGATGACCGGGGTGGCCACCAGCAATTGCCCGGCGAGGTAGCCGTGGCCAGCCGATGCGTCGATCACCTGCGGGCCGGTGACGGCGACGGGTTTCAGGGCGATGTCCGGGCGCGGAGCCGCGGGTTTCTCGGTGTTGAACATGGTGCCTACCGTGCGTAAAAAAGATTTCATGGAGCGCGTCCTAACCCAACTTTTCTTATTAGGGATACTGTACCATTTAGGAGCATCAACGCAAAATACAATGGTGCGAAAAATCGCCCATACGGGAAAATAATTCTATTGATTCTGTGCGGCGTTTTCGAACAGCGCCAGTTTCGGGGCCATCCAGTCCGGTGCGGAAATTTTTACGGCATGACCATCAAGCGTGATGTCGGGCCGATGTGCGTCCTCGAATTTCAAGAACACCAAACCGTGGTCGCCGTACACGCTGCTTACCGTGCCGATGGATTTGCCATTCGCCACCAGCGCCGCGCCGATTTCCGGCGGCTGTGTCGCGTGCAGTTTAAAGAACCCTTTGCGGGCGATGGCTTTGTAGTGCATGCGCGCCGTCACTTCCTGCCCCACATAGCAGCCTTTGGTGAAGCTGATGGCGTTGAGCAAATCGTAGCCCGCATCCATCGCCGTCATGCTGTCGGGTTGAATGTCGATGCCGAATTCAGGCACGCCCAGCGCCACGCGTTCGGCGAGGTTGCCCGCGCCCAGCGGTGGCAGCAGCGGGTGGCGGGGGTCGGCATGCAGGGCCGCAGGCGCGTCGGTTTCCTCCAGCGTTACCTTGGCGCGCAGCTTGTACATGCGCAGCCGTTTCATCAGCAGTTCGTGGTCGGCGTGGTGCGTGTCGAGCAGGATATGCTCGCCCGCATCGATCAGGAACATATCGTGCAGCAGCTTGCCTTGCGGCGACAGCAGCGCGGCGAATTGCACTTTCTGTTCGGCGAGTTTGGATACGTCCTGCGTCACGATGCCTTGAAGGAACGCGATGCGGTCGTCGCCGCTGATTTTGATGGTGCTGCGCATGGTCATGCTCGTGAGATAGGGCGCGGTTGCTCGGGATTCAAGCCGTGCAGATCATTGTGTATGCTGAGCAGCGTTTCGTGAAGCCGCTTGGCCACCACGGGAGTGGCGTAGCTCGCATGCGCCAGCGCATGGCCTGCTTTGCCCATATGTTGGCTGGCGGCCGGATCGCGCAGCGCGCGCATCAACCCCTCGGCGATGCCGTCAGCGGTGATGGGCACAAGCATGCCGGTGTCGGAGGTGAGAATGGCGGCGGGGCCGCCGCAATCGGTGGCGATGCTGGGCACGCCATGCGCCATGGCCTCCAGCAACGTGATGGGAAATGTTTCGCTGCGTGAGCTGAGGCAATAGAGGTCGATGCTGGCGAAGAACGCGGCCTTGTCCTGCACCCAGCCGAGCCATTCGATGCAGTCCTCGACGCCCAGCTGCGTTGCAAGTGTTTGCAGCTCATCCCGCTGCGCGCCATCGCCACCGAGGCGTACGCGGATGGGGCCAAATTCAGCGCGAATTTTTACCAGCGCTTCGAGGAACAGGTCGATGCCTTTCACCGGGTCGAAACGCCCCATGACGCCGAGGGTGGGGGGCGTGCTAAACGCGGCGCGAGGCGCGAGGTTCTCGGGCATATCGATCATGTTGGGCACCACATGCACGGGGCAGGGGGCGGTGCGGCGCAGCGCCTCCGCCTTTTCAGGCGACAGGGCAATGATGGCGTCGAAATACGGGTGCGGGGTGAAGAACCGGCTATGCGCCACCGCTACGATCGGGATGGTGCCGGCTCGCCGCACAAGCGCGCCCGCACGGTTGCCATGCACGATCACCATGTCGTAGCCCGCCAGTATGCCGCGCAAGGTGGTGGCCGCCATGGGGTTCCAGCGATGCGGCATGCGCAGGGTGCGCGTGGGGATTTTTGCCGCCGTAAGGTAGGGAAGAATGGCCGCGTTGGCGCGTACGATGGCGTTACTGTCGTGCCCCATCATGTGCAGCGCGCGGCAATAATCGACCATCGCCTGCTCGATGCCGCCCTTCTTTCCACCGAACATGATATTCGCAATTTTCATAACGCATCTATATGCGCGTCGCTTCGCCGACGCAATCACAAGCGCTTCGCGCGGAATGGGGCCCTTTGCCCCAAACCCCGCCGCAATCGCGGGTCGGCAGTCGCCTCCCGGAGAGTTCCACCTTCATCATTAGGGCGAGCAAAAAAATGAATAGCGAGTAGGTTCAGCGTGAGCGCAATGCGCGAACCGCGATAGCGGCGGGGTTTGGGGCAAAGGGCCCCATCAGGCGCGAAGCGCTTATAAAACTAATGAATCTTCAACGAGCCTTGCACCATGCGGAATTCCGCAGGCGTCACCAGTTCGGCATGCATGACTTTTACCGAGTGGATCTTACCGTCGAGTTCGCGGTTCCAGAAATCGAGGAACTTGCCGAGCACGGGAAATTTCGGGGCCATGTCCAGTTCCTGCCAGACGAAGCTTTGCAGCAGCACGGGGTAATCGGGGAAGTGATAAAGAATCTCCGCCGTGGTAAGGCGGTAGTCGCGCAGCATCAATTCCAGGTTGCCTCGCTCATCACTCATGCCTGCATCTTAGCAGAAAAACGCGATGAACGCTCGCGCTTTATCAATTCTGGGTAAAGATAAGGATGCAGGCCGGGCCTTTGTACGCCGTCTTGTACGTCGTCGCGTTGGTGCTGCAATTGGTGTGGTACGTGTTGATGAACGAGCGAATAGTGCCTGTTCCAGGTAGCCCGTCATCGTATTTATCGTCTATTTTGTAGGCGTCGGCGGCAGTGAACAGCACGGCTTCGGGCACCCAGCCGGGCACGCTTGCGCCGATGAATAGAGGGTGCTGATAATTACCCTGATAGAAATAGGCATTGCCGGAAGGGTATTCTGTGTCGGTGACGTCGCGGAAATAATACCCGCTATTGCCCAGGGGGCCAGCGGGAATGTTCTTGCCGAGTATGGCGCTACCTGTACCGCCGCCGCCTGTTTGGCCTGTGTAGGTGCCTTCGATGAAACCGGCATTGGCCAAGTGCTGGAAGGTCAGGAACATTTCCCCATCGTTAAATGTGTACTGCCCCCAGGCAACGAACCCATTGCCGTCGCCATTGCCCGCATTCGTCCAGATCATGCTGGCGCGGGGGATGTCGCCGGGTATGGCGCTGTATTTTTCTTCGAAGCGGTTGAACGCGTCGCGGTAGTATTTCGCGTCGTTGACGGTGCTGGTGAGTTTGGCGTTGGCCACCAGGTTCTGCCCCATCAACACGGCGCCCGAGATGAGGCCGATGATGGCGATGACGATCGACAGCTCCAGCAGGCTGAAAGCGTGGCGGTGGGATGCAGATTGTATAAAATTGCGCTTCATTCCTATGAATCCTAACGGAAAAATCACTGTTTGGCTATGGGCGAATTGCTTTGTGAAATGGCATGGGGCTTGCTACAATAAACCTGATGGCACATTTATCCCTTATGCGTCTGTTCTGCGCGACCGTGGTGGTTTCCTTCGCCGCGCCCGCTCTGGCTGCCGACCCGATGGTCGAGGGTGCGCGCCAATGCACCCAGCAATTCCCCGTGCAGGAAGCCGCCAACGGCATTCCCACGCATCTGCTCGCCGCCATTTCCTCCACTGAATCGGGCCGTTGGAACGATAAGCTCGGCCTCGCGCTGCCTTGGCCATGGACGACCAACGTCGAGGGCAAAGGCTATTATTACGACAGCAAGGCCGAAGCCATTGCCGCCACCAAGGCCCACATCGCTTCGGGCGCGCGCAGCATCGATGTGGGCTGCATGCAGGTGAACCTGAAACACCACCCCAAAGCCTTCCGCAGTTTAGAAGAAGCGTTCGATCCGGCTTATAATGTGGCCTACAGCGCCAAGTTCCTGCGCACCAATTACGACGAGATGGGCGACTGGATCAAGGCCACGGCGGCTTACCATTCGCGCACCAACAAACGCGGGCAGGAATACCTCGCCCGCATCGAGAAAAGCTGGAACCGCATCGTGGCCAAAGTAGCGGCCGCGCGCGAGCGGCAGGGCATGGCGGCGGTGGATGTGCCGAACCCCAAATTCAAATTGGCCTCGGTGGATGAAGTGAATGCCGCCAGCAAAATGCGCCCGCTCGACAGCACGCGCAACGTGCGTATCATTCAGGTGAGCGACGCCCAGCGCCCGGTGCATTCCGATGTGCTGGTCATCCGCAATTCGGACACCATGACCTCGCAACCGAATGTGGCGGCCGCGGCTCCCGACATGATGGTCAAGGGCACAGGCGACACGATTCGCCGCGTGACGATTGACAATCGCGGCAGTTCGTCCAACATGGGTTCCAGTGCAACGAAATTTGTTTTTGCGAATTAGGAATCATGTTCGAAACCATTGAAGTCATCACCCCGCAAGTTGTGTGCGACGGCGGCAACGGCCCCCTCGGCCACCCCCGCGTGTACCTGCATCTTGACCACGATAAGGGCGATTCCATCACCTGCCCCTATTGCAGCCGCACCTACGTCATGAAACATTTCAGACCCACGGCTGCGTAATGGGTAACATGGGAACCGTGCTGCTGTTGGTGCTCATGGGCATTACGGCGGTCGTGCTGGTCGGCGGTTTGCTGCTGATGGCGCGCGGCGGCGAAACAAATCGAAAATACGGCAACAAATTTATGGTCATGCGCGTAGTGTTCCAGGGTGCCGCCCTGGCCGTGATGGCCGTGTTACTTTTACTCTCAGGCAAATAAACAAGAGGTTCCCATGCGTGTTCTGGTCGCGGTGAAACGAGTCGTTGATTACAACGTAAAAATCCGCGTGAAAGCGGACGAGACGGGGGTCGACCTCACCAACGTGAAAATGAGCATGAACCCGTTCGATGAGATCGCGGTGGAAGAAGCCATTCGCCTCAAGGAAAAAGGCATCGCCACCGAAGTGGTCGTGGTGTCGATCGGCGATAAGAAAGTGGAAGAAACATTGCGCACTGCGTTGGCCGTGGGGGCAGACCGCGCCATCGCCGTGGCGGTCGAGGGCCGCATCGAGCCGCTGGTCGCTGCAAAAATTCTCAAGGCCGTGGCCGTGAAAGAAAGCGCCGACCTCATTATCACCGGCAAACAAGCGATCGACGACGACGCCAACCAGACCGGGCAAATGCTTGCCGCGTTGCTTGGCTGGCCGCAAGCCACCTTCGCCTCGAAACTCGAAATCGCCAACGGCGAAGCCACCGTCACCCGCGAAGTGGATGGCGGATTGCTGACCATCGCGGTGAAACTGCCTGCTGTGGTCACCACCGATCTGCGCCTCAACGAGCCGCGCTACGCCAAACTGCCCGACATCATGAAAGCCCGCGCTAAGCCGCTGGCCACGCTCACCGTCGCCGAACTCGGCGTCGATGTCACCGAACGCACCAAGGTGCTGAAAGTGACCGAGCCGCCCAAACGCAAAGGTGGCGGCAAAGTGAAGGACGTCGCCGAACTCGTCGACAAACTGCGTAACGAAGCAAAGGTAATTTAGTTATGACCATTCTCGTATTCGCCGAACACGAACACGGCAAACTCGCCCCCGCCACACGCGCGGCCGTGGGTGCAGCAAAACTCATCGGTGGCGACATTCATGTGCTGCTTGCCGGTTTCAACATCGACGCGGTGAAAGCCGAAGCCGCGAAGCTCGATGGCGTCAGCCAAGTGCTGGTCGAGGACGACGCGCTGTACGAGCACCCGCTCGCCGAGAACCTCGCGCCGTTCATCACTGAAATCGCCTCGGGTTATACCCATGTGCTGGCTGCCGCTACTTCCGTGGGCAAGGATGTGTTCCCCCGCGTCGCCGCGCTGCTCGACATGCAACAAATTTCCGAGATCGTGAAAGTGGAATCGCCCGACACGTTCGTGCGCCCCATCTATGCGGGCAATGCGCTGGAGACCGTTCAGTCGTCCGACGCCATCAAGATCATCACCGTACGCGGTACCGCGTTCGACAAAGTCGGCGATACCGGCAACGCCACGATCACGGATGTGCCTGCCGTTCCGGTGCCCACTCTCTCGCGTTTCGTCGGCATGCAGGAAGCGAAAAGCGACCGCCCCGAACTCACCTCGGCGCGCGTGGTTATTTCCGGTGGCCGTGCCTTCGGCTCGAAAGAGAATTTCAAATTGCTTGACGCCATCGCCGACAAACTGGGAGCTGCCCTCGGCGCGTCCCGCGCGGCGGTCGATGCGGGCTACGTGCCGAACGATTGGCAAGTGGGCCAGACCGGCAAAGTGGTCGCGCCCGAGCTGTACATCGCCATCGGCATTTCCGGTGCCATCCAGCATTTGGCGGGCATGAAGGAAAGCAAGGTTATCGTCGCCATCAACAAAGACGAAACCGCGCCGATCTTCGAGATCGCCGATTACGGCCTCGTCGGCGACCTGTTCACGATTCTGCCGGAACTCGAAAAAGCGCTCTAGCGCGCCAGTTCTTTGGAAGCGTCGATGGCCAGAAGCTTGTCCGTTTCGCTCTCGCTCACCGTAATATTGATGCCGCGATTGGTCGGACGCGCTACCCAATTTACATTCGCGTCGGTGAGCAGGCTCTTGATGGCTTCTGCTTTTTCGCCCGAGGAGGGGTAGCTGCTGTAACGCCATTCGCCCTGTTCGCCCGGATTTTTCGGGTTGCCGAACGACCATGTATCGCCGCTAAGGCGTCCCAATTTGTTCTGCGCGGTGCGTGTTTTGGACGTCGACATACGTAATCCCCATAATTGAATGTTCGAGCGCATGCATAGCAAGCGATTGCGACAGTTTGATGACCGTTAGGAAAAATTCAGCGTTTCTTTTTCTTGAGCTGCTCGGCGGCGTTCAGCAGTAGCTGGCCGTCGCTCACCGCCACGCGCACGTTGTAGCGCCCGCTGCGTGCGGTGCTCACTTCCAGCTCGGCGGTCACGTTCACATCGGCCAGATCGTCGCGGATGACCTTGGCGTGGGTGTGGTTCACTCGGCATTCATAGATATCGGCGCGTTTGCGCCATTCGTAGCCGGTCAGCGCTTCCAGCGCGTCGGCCACGAAATCGTCCTTGTTGGCATCTCCGATGGGCATGCGGCTCTCCTGTTTGCCGGGCGTTGTAGCAAACGCAAAGGGGGTTTGTCCGCTCTTTTATTGGCGCCCGCGCCCGCGCGGACCGTCGTAATGGATGCCGCCCATCTGTTCGGCCAGCTCCAGAGCGATCTCAGCTTGGTCGTAGCTCACCACCAAAGTCGCGTTCTTGCTGCCTTCGCGGGCTTCCAGCTCTGTCCAGCCGATGTTCTTCAGGTCGAGGGTTTCTTTCAGCACGCCGAGTTTGCCGGGGCGGTCGCGGTATTCGAAATGCCCGCTTTTGCGGGTGAAACTGTAGCCCGTCACTTTTTGCAGGGCGAGTGCGATGCGGTTGTCGTTCCCCATGGCTCGCCGCGCTTAGCTGCGGCCTCTTTCTAAATCGTTGGATTTCTCGATGATGTTGGCCGATTCGTCATGCGGCACGGTCACGGTGTTATTATAACTTTGGCACGCAATGCCTGCTTTCCCGAGTTTTACGGCCAAGTCATTGGCCCGCGACGGCGTGAGCATGTGGCAACTAAAATCAGCGGGCCCGCCGTTATCCGTATCGCGCCAGGTCTGCCCGGTAAGCGCGCGTAGGGCGTTTTTTACTTCGCGACGCAGATCTTTGTCGAGGGAGTCGTCGGTCGGGTGCATGGCAGTTTCCTCTGCTGAATGGTCTGTTCACTTATAACAAATCCCGGCACGGCGAGTATGACAATTCCATGAAATCCGCATCTTTATTGCAAGTTCGGGGCGCGGCGCTAGAGTGCGGCGCATGACCGACCACTTTACCCTCGCGCTCGCGCAGACCAACCCCACCGTGGGCGACCTATCCGGCAATGCGGCGCGCATGCTGGAATTCGCCGTGCAGGCCGCCGATATGGGCGCCGATCTGGTGCTCTATCCCGAAATGGCGCTGGTGGGCTACCCACCGGAGGATCTGATACTCGTGTCGGCCTTCCGCGCGCAGGCCAAGGCGGCCGCCGAGAAACTGGCAGCGCAGACCAAAGATTTCCCCTGCGACCTGATGTTCGGTAGCCTGTGGGAAGAGGGCGGGCTGATCTTTAACGCCAGCCTGCTGGCCTCGGGCGGCACGCTCACTTTGCTGCGCGCCAAGCACGATTTGCCCAATTACGGCGTGTTCGACGAAAAGCGCGTGTTCGCCGCCGGGCCCGAACCCAAGGTGGTGGATTGGCGCGGCGTGAAGCTCGGCTTGCTGATCTGCGAGGAAGTGTGGGACGTGGAAGCCTCGAAAAAACTGGCCGCGCAGGGCGCCGAAATTCTCGTGGTGCAGAACGCCAGCCCTTACCATATCGGCAAGGCCGGCCAGCGCAAACAGGTGGTGGACGCCGCCACCCATGCCACCGGCTTGCCGCTGGTCTATCTAAACCTCGTGGGTGGGCAGGATGAGTTGGTGTTCGACGGCCGCTCCTACATCCACACTCCCGGTGGCGGCGACGCCGCCCGGCTCCCGGCCTTTAAAGAAGCGCTGGGCATTACGCGGTGGGAGAAACAATCGACGGGCTGGCATTGCCTCCCTGGCCCTATGGTGGATACGCGGCCGGACGAGGAAACTATTTATAACGCACTTGTGTTGGGTCTGCGCGATTACGTGAACAAGAACGGCTTCCCCGGCGTGGTGCTGGGCCTGTCGGGCGGCATCGATTCCGGCATCACCGCCGCCATCGCCGCCGATGCGCTGGGGGCGGACAAAGTATTCACCGTGCGTCTGCCGTCGCCCTACACGTCCGACGACAGCATCGAGGACGCCGAGCAGCTGGCTGCCGCCTTAGGTCTGCGTATGGAGACCATCGACATCACCCCCGCCATGGAAGCCACCAACGTGGCACTCAGCGGTCTGTTTGCGGGCACTAAGCCCGACACCACCGAGGAGAATATTCAAGCCCGCCTGCGCGGATTGCTGCTGATGGCGGTGAGCAATAAATTCGGTCCCATGGTGCTGACCACAGGTAACAAATCGGAAATGTCGGTCGGGTACGCCACGCTCTACGGCGACATGTGCGGCGGCTTTTCGGTGCTGAAGGACGTGTACAAAACCACCGTCACCAAGCTCAGCCATTGGCGTTCCGCGCAATCGGCGGAAACGCTGGAAGCGCTTGGTTTCTTTGGTGCCGACGGCGAAGTGATCCCGCTGCGCATGATCACCAAGCCCCCCACCGCCGAGCTGCGCCCCGACCAGAAGGACGAGGATTCGCTGCCACCTTACGAGGTGCTGGATTCCATTCTGCGCGGGTTCGTCGAGCGCCAGCTTTCCATCCGCGAGCTAGTGGAGGAGGGGATGGACCGCGCGACGGTGGAGAAGGTGGCCAGCCTCGTCTGGGCGGCGGAATATAAGCGCCGCCAATCGGCTCCCGGCGTGCGCATCACGCCCATGGCCTTTGGCCGCGACCGTCGCTGGCCCATCACCAACCGCTGGAAATTCGCGTAAGGTTTCACGCAACTGTCACACATCGTGACGCGCCCGGTGCTATAAGCGCCGCATGAGCAGCAAAACACAGAAACCGGTTTTCCGTCACATGCGCGAGCAGGGTGGCAAGCCCACGCATCGCATAGCCCGCCATAACGCCGAGGTGATGACAAAAACGCAAGCGCACGAGCGGCTGCCCGATTCCAGCGAGGAAGTCGCCCGCGTAAAGTACGAAACGACACAATATCAAGGCCCCGACTACATCGCCGCCTTCGCTCGTGGCGAGAAGGTGAGCATCAACCCTCTCACCACCATCAGCACGCCCTGCTGCCACCGCCTTCACTTGCGCCAAACCGTTTCTCCGAACCCGCTGGTGCAGGCAGTCGAAGAAAAAAGCGGTCCGTATTCCGGCCCGTATGGTCGCGGACGCGACTACTAACCTTTCGCAATTGCAGCATAATTTCTTCACAAAATCGTCACACACCATTTCGTTTTGCGACGCTACAGTCGCGGCCTGAAACACTTTAGGAGACCAACATGAGCAATATATGGGAAGACCGTGAACATGGTTTTGAAAGCCGCGAAGCCTTTGTTCGCGACCAAGCTTTAGCGCACCTCATTCATACTTCGGGTGGTGTGAAAGAAGCGGGCGAGATCATCAAAGCCGAGGGCTTCCACGCCGCGACCAACCGCATGCTGAGCGAATTGCATGCGCTGGGTGATGCCGCGCCTTACTATAAGTTCCCAGAGAATCCGGCAATCGAGCCAGAAGAAAGCCTGAAGCATCGCCTCGACTTTATTGCCGAGCATAGCGAGCCGGTTGTTGAGGAGGCCGCGCGCAAGCAGTTCGCTACGCGCATCTCTAAAATGGCGTCCAACATGCAAGGTGCGCTGTTTAATATCCACGATCCGGTGGATCGCTATCTCATGCTGCACCCGCGTGCGCTGGATCCGAAGCCAGCGTTTGCCGTTCCCGATGCGGACAAGCTGGCTGCCGCTGAGGAGGGGTTTGCCGTCGGTGCGGGCCGTCAGGCCATCGCTCCGCGCGCGCCTACCGCGCCGGTTTCTATCAAGCCGGAAGACATCGAGATTGACGACGCCGCGCCTCACGTGGCGCGCGGACGTTAGTCTGAGCCTACAAAAACCTCCATGTGCGAACATGGAGGTTTTTTAATGCCCGGCGTTAACGAATCCTTTACCGCCCCCGCTGCATACTGGCCTTTCAGACAACAAAAAAAGGACGGTGCTATGAGCGATATTTACGGGCAATTTGAGCGCAGCCGCGAGGCGCATTGGGCGCATAAGGAAGACGTGAAAGCCATCGAAGGCCTGCGCGACCGCATGGCCGCCGAACAGGAAATGGCCGATAAACTGGCCAAGCTCAAGCCGCTGACCTGCGCTTACTAAGCACTCGTGCATTGAATTCAGTGAAAGAATCCTCTAACGCTTCGCGCCTTAGAGGATTTTTTTATGTCGCAGACCCCACTCGTTCGTTTCGCCCCGTCGCCCACCGGCTGGCTGCATGTCGGCAACGCCCGCACGGCGCTGGCCAACTACCTGTTCGCCAAATCGCTGGGTGGCCGTTTCATGCTGCGCATCGACGACACTGACACCGAACGCTCGAAGCCGGAATACGAGAACGGCCTCAAGGAAGACCTGAAATGGCTGGGGCTGGAATGGGATCTGTTCGAGAAACAATCCGAGCGCTTCGCCCGCTACGAACTGGCGAAACTGAAACTCATTCAGGATGGTCGCCTCTACGCCTGCTACGACACGGCGGAAGAGCTGGAAGTGAAACGCAAAATGCTCATCGGCCGTGGGCTCGCCCCGGTCTATGACCGCAGCGCGTTGAACGACACCGCCGAAAAACGTGCTGAATACGAGGCTCAGGGCCGCCGCCCCCATTACCGTTTCAAGCTCGACCACGCCCCCATCGTCTGGGACGACATGATTCGCGGCAAAGTGGAATTCCACGGCAGCAAACTCTCCGACCCCGTGCTGCTGCGCGAGGACGGCACCGTGCTGTTCACCCTCGCCACCTCGGTGGATGACGGCGAGCACGGCATCACCCACATCATCCGTGGCGAGGACCATGTGTCCAACACGGCCATCCAAGTGCAGATCATGGAAGCGCTCGGCCAGCCCGTGCCTATCTTCGGCCACATGGCGTTGCTGAAAATGAAGGAAGGCAAGATCTCCAAACGTGCGGGTGGCGGCGATGTCCGCTCGCTGCGCGAGAACGGCGTGTTCCCTATCGTGATGACCAGCTATCTCGGCAAGATTGGCACCTCGGACGCCATCGACCTCGCACCCTCGCTGGCCGAGCTGACCGCCAGTTTCGCCATCAGCAAACTGGGCCGTGCCATGGCCAATTACGACGCGGCGGAAGTGGAACGCCTGAACCAGAAATTGCTGCACCAGATGCCCTTCGCCGATGTGAAATCGCTGCTTGAAAAACGCGGCATCAGCGTCGATGAGAATTTCTGGGAGCAGATCAAACCCAACCTCACCACCATCGACGATACGCAGGAATGGTGGGACGTAATTTCGCAGCCCATCACCCCGAAGATCGACGATGCAGCCTTCACCAGCCAAGCGGCCACGCTGCTGCCTAGCGGCGAATGGAACGAAGGCAGCTGGGATCTGTTCGTGAACGCGGTGAAAGAAGCGACAAGCCGCAAGGGCAAGGAACTGTTCATGCCGCTGCGCCTCGCCTTAACGGGCATGGAGCACGGGCCGGAAATGAAAACGGTGTTCGCTCTGCTCGGCCGCGACCGCGCCGAAAAACGCCTGCGCGGCGAAACGGCCTAGGATGGCCATCCAACTCGCCAACACCCTGACCCGCACCGTCGAACCCTTCGTGCCGCATGATGCGAACCATGTGCGCATGTATGTGTGTGGGCCGACCGTGTATGCGCGGCCGCATATCGGCAATGCGCGTTCGGTGGTGGTGTACGACATGCTGGCGCGCCTGCTGCGGCATGATTTCCCGAAGCTGACCTACGCGCGCAATATTACGGATGTAGACGATAAAATTAATGCCGCCGCGGTGGCGCGCGGCATCACCATCCGCGAACTGACGGACGAAGTAACGGCCCAGTTCCATGCCGATATGGATGCGCTGAGCTGCGCACGCCCCGATATCGAGCCGCGCGCGACGACGCATATCGCCGAGATGATTGCGCTCATCCAGTCGCTCATCGATGGCGGCTATGCCTATGCGGTCGAAGGCCATGTGCTGTTCCGCGTGCAGAAGGACCCCAATTACGGCAGTCTGTCGCGCCGCTCGGTGGACGATATGGTGGCGGGCGCGCGCGTGGAAGTGGCGCCCTACAAGGAATATGCGGGCGATTTCGTGCTATGGAAACCGGCCAGCGATAAGGACGATGCGTCCTCGAAATTCGAGTCGCCGTGGGGCGTGGGCCGCCCGGGCTGGCATATCGAATGCTCGGCCATGGCGACAAAACATCTGGGCCGCGATTTCGACATCCATGGCGGCGGGGCCGACCTGATGTTCCCGCACCATGAGAATGAAATCGCGCAATCGACCTGCGGCCACCCGGGCTCGCATTACGCGAAATACTGGGTGCATAACGGCTTCCTCACCGTCGAGGGTGAGAAGATGAGCAAGAGCCTCGGCAATTTCATCACCGTGCATGAGCTGCTGGAAAAGGGCGTGCTGGGCGAGGATATCCGGTTCGCGCTGCTTTCCACGCGCTACAACGAACCGCTGAACTGGACGGCTAAGCTGCTCGACGACGCGAACAAGGTACTGAATCGCCTCTACCGCGCATCGAGCGAACAGGCGGGCGCGGTGAATCTCGGCGTGCTTGAGGCATTGCGCGATAATCTGAACACGCCCAAAGCGCTGGCGCTGTTGCAGGACATCAAAGACCCGGCGGAGCTGAAAGCCTCGGCCAATTTCATGGGCCTCCTGACGATGACGGCGCAGCAGCGTTTTCAGGGTGGCGACTCGGCCGGGCCGGATACGTTATGGATCGACGTGCAGATCGCTGCCCGCAATGACGCTAAAAAAGCCCGCGATTTCGCCACCTCCGACCGTATCCGCGACGAGCTGAAAGCCAAAGGCATCGCGCTGGAGGATTCGGCCCAAGGCACTAGCTGGCGACGCGTCTAGCTTGATGTGCGCTGCAAAATCGCTTATAAGCCGCTGATGGCTGAGCGTATTTACCTGTATGATTCAACGTTGCGCGATGGGGCGCAAGCACGGGGTATCGACTTTACGGTGGCGGATAAAGTAGCCATCGCGGAGGCGCTGGATGCGTTCGGCATCGATTACATTGAGGGCGGCTGGCCGGGCGCGAACCCGACGGATGACGCGTTTTTTGCAGCAGCCCCGAAAACGAAAAAAGCCAAAATCACCGCCTTCGGCATGACGCGCCGCGGCGGCCGTTCCGCCAGTAACGATCCGGGATTGCAGGATCTCATTCAGACCAACACACCCAGCGTGTGCATTGTCGGCAAGGCGTGGGACTGGCAGGTGAAAACCGCGCTGAAAGTGAGCAAGGAAGAAAACCTGCGCATGGTGGAGGAATCCATCAAGCATCTCGTCGCCAAAAAGCGCGAAGCGGTGTTCGATGCCGAGCATTTTTTCGATGGCTACAACGCCAATTCCGAATACGCACTCGAAGTCGTGAATGCGGCCTATAAGGCCGGTGCACGCTGGATCGTGCTGTGCGATACGAATGGCGGTTCCATGCCGTCGGACATCCGGCGCATCGTGAGCGACGTAGTAAAACATATTCCCGGCACGCATTTGGGCGTGCATTGCCATAACGATACCGAGCAGGCGGTGGCCAACTCGCTGGCGGCGGTGGAAGCGGGCGTGCGGCAGGTGCAGGGCTGCATCAACGGCATCGGCGAGCGCTGCGGCAATGCCAACCTCATTTCCATTATTCCGACGCTGATGCTGAAAATGGGCTTCACCACGGGCGTTTCCGAGAAGCAGTTGGCCAAGCTGACGCAGCTATCGCGCATGGTCGATGAGCGGCTGAACCGCGCGCCGAACCGGCATTTGCCGTATGTGGGGGCCAGCGCTTTCGCGCATAAAGGCGGGCTGCATGTGAGCGCCATGAACAAGGATTCCAAATCCTACGAACATATCGACCCCGCCATCGTGGGGAACACGCGGCTGATTTTAGTGTCGGACAAAGCGGGGCGGGCGAATATCCTGAACCGACTGGCGCAGATGGGCATGAAAATCGATGCGGAGGATGAGCGCATCGGCGATCTGGTGAAGGCCGTGAAAGAGCGCGAGGCGCTGGGCTATGCGTACGAGGATGCCGAGGCCAGCTTCGAGCTGATGGCGCGCCAGCTACTGGATGCCGTGCCGAAATTCTATGATTTGCAAAGTTTCCGCGTGCTCGATGAGCGGCGCATTGATGCGAAGGGCAAGCTCGCTACCATGTCGGAAGCCACGGTGAAACTGACCGTGATGGGTAAAACGAAAATGACGGTGGCCGAGGGTAATGGCCCCGTGAACGCACTGGATGCGGCGCTACGCAAAGCGCTCATCGTGAAATACCCGCAGCTGAAATCGATGCATCTGGCGGATTACAAAGTGCGTATTCTTACCCCCGCCGAAGCCACGGCGGCACTCACCCGCGTGATGATCGAAAGCCGCGACGACGACGGCAAAAGCTGGACCACCATCGGCGTATCGCACAACGTCATCGACGCCTCGTACAACGCCCTCTTCGACGCGATCAGTTTCCATTTGATGAAGAAAAAAGCGAAAGCCACTTAAGCAAAACGTGGGCGGAAGCCCCACGCTTTTTCGGCGCGGTCGGCCGCATTGCCGACTTTTTGCGCGTGGGTGGATTCGGCGAACGGCTGAAAAAGCCCAGCGCGTTTTTCCGGGTTGGTCAGGATGTCATAAGCAAAACTATTACCAAATTGGGTCTGCTTGATGCTGCTGGTGAAGTCGAAATTCGCCAGCATCTCGGCGAACCGCCCGGGGTCGGGAAGCGGGCTGCGTGCATAGTCGTTATGCAGCACCAAGTGGCAACGGTTCTCGAAAAGAATGGCCTGCACCCGCGTAAACGGTTCGTTCATCGTGCCAAGAATATGGGTCAGGGTCTCGGCGTAGAACAGTTCGGTGGCGTAGTCCTTGCGCATGGCGATGGTGCCTTGCGCGCTGATGCCGGGGCTGCTGTGGGGGTTGCCCATTTCCTTGGTGTATATGCGGTACAGGTTGGCGTAGGCCTTCATGAGCCCGGCGCGCGTGGCGCTCAGTTCCGCATCGGTAAAATGTAAGGGCTGTGCGTCGATCGCGGTCATGGTGGGCTAGTGGCGTTCCCAGCCGGTGCGGCGATCGTACTGCTCGTCGGGGCGTTGCATGCTGCGGAAATCGTCGCGTTCGGAATCGCCGGGCCGGGCGAGCGCTCCAGCACCAAGGCGCAGCAACGGACCAAGAATGTTGTCGCCATTGCGGATGGCATCGTACGCATCGCGGCGGTTCTGCGCCTGCCAGTCGCCGTAATTATCGGGAGTCGATTGGCGGTAATCGCGGTAGGGAGCGCTGATCTCCGGAAAATCGGTGGGCAGAGAAGTGCTGAGCGACGCGGCGCGGCGTGGGCCTGCCGTCTGTGGAACATCTTGCCATTCGATGCGGCCGGCGGCGATGGGGTCTTGTGCGTCTTGTGTCATGCTCTATTACTAGCAGGTGTTTCATGACAGTGGTGTGAAGATGACGCAGCCAGCGATGATTTTAATGCGCCCGCAGATGGGCGAGAATATTGGCCACGCGGCGCGCGGGATGGCGAATTTCGGGCTGCGCGAGATGCGGCTAGTGGCGCCGCGCGACGGCTGGCCGAACCCGAAAGCTTCCGACACGGCGGGCAAGGCACTGGATATTATCGATGATGCGCAGCTCTTTGCGACCGGGGTCGAAGCGGTGGCGGATTGCCAGTATGTGCTGGCCACCACGTCGCGGGCACGGGCGGTGAATATGCCGGTGCTGGAGGCGCGCGCGGCCATGCTGGAGGTGCGGGCCCGCATCGCGCGGGGCGAGAAATGCGCCGTGCTGTTCGGGGCCGAGCGCACGGGGTTGGAGAATGAGGAGGTGGCACTGGCCGATGCGGTGGTGACCATTCCGGTGGCCGCGGAATATCCATCGTTGAACCTGGGTCAGGCGGTGGTGGTGCTGGCGTATGAGTGGCTGTGCGCGGGCGGCGATGGCACGGCTTTCGTGCGCAACGAGGGCCACGCCCTGCCACGGTCGGAAGCCGTGACGAAGGACGCGTTGCACGGTCTGTTCGGGCAGCTTGAGGC
>JBBKVX010000077.1:0-14602 GCA_037968615.1 Rickettsiales bacterium | reverse complement strand
GTTCCTTATTTTTCATCTCACACGCCCCAACGTGTTCCCGGTGAAAGACCTCGCCGTGCTGAAAGCCATTGATTTGCATTACACCGGAGGTAAACGTCTAAAACCCAAAGAATACATGGCCATGTCCGAGCGCTGGCACCCCTACAAATCTGTCGCCAGCTGGTATTTGTGGCGCGCCCTCGACCCGGTGCCTGTGGCGTATTAAGCCTTATGAATATCTAAAAATCATGCGTTTTGTCATGAAACCGTCATGGTTCAAGGGTAGGATGAATTCATGACAGAACCATCACAGCGTTTTTACCGCGACTTAACCCAAGGCGATCAGGGTGACGACGTTGCCCGCGCGCAGCGGTTCTTGATCGAGCTGGGTTACAGCATCAGCGAAGAAGAGCAGCAGCAAAAACGTTATGGCCAATCCATGGCCGACGCCACGGCGCGTTTGCAAAACGACATTGCCAGCAACCCGTTCGCTTGGATTAAAGCGTTCATCCAATCGTTGTTGACAGGTAATAGTGATTCGTTCACTGCGCTTACGCAGGTTTCGGCAGAAGACCTTGAAGAGGAAATCATCGATACGCAGGGCCGCGCAAGCGGTGGCCGCTATCGTGTGGGTGCGGGGGCAGAAGATGGCCTTGGCACCGGACGCGCCACACGCGTCAGCCGCACTGAGCAGCGCGATACCGCCGCGCTTGGCGCTTTATCAGAAGGCCTAACTGCCGGTACCGGCACCGAGCGAGCTGCCGAACTGGCGCAGCGGTTCATCGGCCAACGTGAATCGGGCCGCAATGGTGGCGCTTTGGTGCGCATGGCCAACGGCTATACCGGCGACCCATGGTGTGGCGGATTCGTACATTATCTCTTCGGCCAGACCGTGCCCGGTCTGTACGACCAAGCGAATTTCCGTAGCGCCCGCAGCTTTATGCAAGAGGGGGTCGAGTATAATGCTTTCCGCCCGCGCGGCAGCAGCTACCAACCCCAAGTCGGCGATGCAATCGTGTTCCGTCGCACAGGCGATCCCGCTAAAGGTCATGTCGGCATCGTGACTGGTTATGATGCCGCCACGCGCGAGTTGCGTTATGTTTCGGGCAATGACGGTGACGCCGTGCGCGAACGCACCATCGACCTCGATACGCCGCCCACGCGCCTTCTAGGCTTCACCGATTCGCATGCGCTGGCGCAGGCTAAGAGCATTGATTTGGGGGCTGCCGTGTCACCTCAATCTGTTTTACAAACGCAAGTCCGGCCCGCAACTCCGGTGCGTCCACCGGTGCCAACGGTACAGCGCGCGGTGCAGGAGATTGCTGAAAAACCTCTCCAAACCGCCCATAAAGCAGCAGATGAGGCGGTGCGGAACGTGAAGCATACGGTGCATTCTGCCGTAGTGGCCGTGGCGCATAACATTGACCATGCGCGCGACAACATCGCCGCGCAACTGGCGCGCATCAGCATTCCCGGTTTTGGCCGGAACGCCTGAATTTCAGGCATAAATTCACTGAATGGCCTGCATTCATAAAAGCTTAACACTCCTACGTTAAGATACAGGTCTGGGAGACTGAATATGTTACTTTACGAAGGTGTATCTGAGAATGAAGATGTGGCGCGTTTGCGCGACAGGGTGAACCTTGTTCGTGCCCGTATGGGCAAGTCGTCTATCACCACGCAGGGTTACGATACGGCACTCGCCGATGCGGTGGTAGAAATTCAGGATATTTCTGTGCGCCTCAATCTGAGCTTATCGAGCGACCGCAGCCAGAAATTCGCCGGGTATGACCGTGACCGGGTATTTGGCGCGCGCACCAACGACATGCTCGCTCAATTCGAGCAGAATCCGGCGCTGATTGTCGCCGCCAACGCGGAAAGCGGCTACATGCCGCTGACGCTTGCCCGTGCCGATATTGCGGCGCCAAGCGTAGCGACACCCATGGAACTGCCAAAACTTCCTGAAATCACGGTGCCGAATATTGAGATGCCCGATATTGCGATGCCTGATTTGAGCGGCATGCGTAGGGCGATCGGTGATTTTTTTGCGCCCGCCGCTGTTGCAGCCGCACCGCAATTAGTTGCACCGCCCGTTGAAACCTTGAATGCGCCGCGCAGTCAGGATCTGCGCCCGCTAAGCGCTGCGCTGCCATCGCTCAGAATGGAGAATTTCTTTGCCGATGCGGTGACTGACATTCCTGCGAAACCGGTGGCGACTTTGGCCGAATTGGCCTATGCGGCCGAGCTTGCGGTGTCCGCCAATACGCCGATCACCATTACCGTCGATGATATTGTGGCGCCCGCTGCGTTCGAGGCGACGGCACAGCGTGTGGGCATACCGCCGGCCGCCCTTCGCCGAGGCCTTACAAAAACGGTGGAGCATATCAATACCTTGAACTACGCCATGCGCGGCCCTGTGGCGGAAGGCATTCACCAGCTTTATGAACAGGGCATTCCCGCCATGATCGACGATGCGCATCGCAGCGCCCACGAGCAGCAGGGCGCCCGCCGCCGAGGCAATTCAAATGCGGGGGCGGGGTCTTCCTACCATAATTACGGCCTAGCAGTAGATGTGGCGCTGATGGGGCGTCATGGCCATGCGATTTATTCCGACAAAAACATGCGTGATTACAACCGCGTGGTAGAAGGTGCCGATGGTGAGCGCCGTTCGGTTCTGGCGCAGATCCAGCACACGATGGACGATATCGGTTTTGGCCGCTTCGACCGGCGTGGCACTTGGGGTTTCAGCAACGATCCGCTGCATTTTACCGTCGCGAATGAATATGTGAACAGTGTGCGTAGTTTTGTGTCGAACTGCGTCGGCAATCGCGGCACGGGCCGTGGGCTGAAAGAAGACGAAGTGACCGAGCTGAAGGTGCCGGAGGAAGCCATTCCGCCTACGATGCGTCGCGCGACAGCGGCCGTGCGTCATCGCCGCGCGCAGGCACAGGCCGAGGCAGCGCCTGAGCAGGCACCTGCGGCATCGGGTATAACCGCACCGTTGCAGACCGCCGATGTTTCCAACGACCATCTGGGCAATCTGACCAATGCGGTGAGCCAAAATGTGGAGCGCGCGGCAAATGCTGTTCGTGGCTTGGCAGGGCGCTTGTTCGGCTAATACGATAATTTCATTGAAGCGTGGGCATTGCCCGCTAGTATGCGCGCTCATTTAGGAGCTGCGTATGATCCCCCGTTATTCCCGCCCGGAGATGGTTGCCCTTTGGGAGCCCGCCACCCGTTTTCAGATATGGTTCGAGATCGAGGCGCACGCGGCCGATGCGATGGCAGAGCTGGGAGTGATTCCCAAGAAAGCGGCTAAGACCATATGGGCGAAAGCACCAAAGAAATACGACGCGAAGGCCGTGGCCCGTATCGACGAGATCGAGCGAGTGACCAAGCATGACGTGATCGCGTTCCTGACCTACGTGACCGAACAGGTGGGCGAGGAAGCACGTTTCCTGCACCAAGGAATGACGAGTTCTGACGTGCTGGACACCGCGTTCTCGGTGCAGTTGGTGAAGGCGACCGACCTGCTGCTGGAAGGCATGGACCGCGTGTTGGTAGCGCTTAAGAAACGCGCCAAGGAAACCAAAGATTTCGTGGCCATGGGCCGCAGCCATGGCATCCACGCCGAGCCGGTGACGATGGGTTTGAAATTCGCTCGGTTCTATGCGGAGTTTAAACGTGGGCGCGAGCGGCTGGTCGCGGCGCGCGCGGAAATCGCTACGTGTGCCATTTCCGGCGCGGTGGGCACGTTCGCCAACATCGATCCGAAAGTGGAGGCGCATGTTGCCAAGAAGCTCGGGCTGGCGGTAGAGCCGATTTCGACGCAAGTAATTCCGCGCGATCGGCATGCGATGTATTTCGCTACGCTTGGCGTGATCGCATCCTCCATTGAAAATATTGCGACAGAAATTCGCCATCTGCAACGCACCGAAGTGCTGGAGGCAGAGGAGTTCTTCAGCAAGGGCCAGAAAGGCTCCAGCGCCATGCCGCACAAGCGCAACCCGGTGCTGAGTGAGAACCTAACGGGCCTCGCGCGCATCGTGCGCGGGTTCGTGACCCCGGCGCTCGAGAACGTAGCGCTGTGGCACGAGCGCGATATTTCGCACAGCTCGGTGGAGCGTATGATCGGGCCGGACGCCACAGTGACCTTGGATTTCGCGCTGCATCGTCTTGCTGGTCTGGTAGAGAACCTGGTGGTGTACCCGGAGCATATTCAGCGTAACCTCGACAAGCTGGGTGGGCTGATCTTCAGTCAGCGTGTGCTTTTGGCGTTGACTCAGAAAGGTATGAGCCGCGAGGACTCCTACGCCGCTGTGCAGCGAAACGCCATGAAGGTGTGGCTCGAGGGTAAAAATTTCATGACCGAGCTGAAAGCGGATAAGGCGGTAACGAAGCATCTCTCGGCCAAAGAGCTGGCGGGCTTGTTCGACCTGACCTACCACACCAAGCATGTGAACACGATCTTCAAACGGGTGTTCAGTGGCGAGCGATAAACTCGCACGCGTTTTACAGGAGCTTCCGGGCTGGAAAGTGGTGGGCACGCCCATTCTGCACCGCAAGACCAGTTTTTATAAAATAGCGGGGCCCGAAGGAACCGCGCCGCAAGGGCTGAAAATATTCCATACGAAGCGCGCAGCGGAGCTTTGCTACAAGGCTCAAAACGCGGCCTACAAGCGGCAGTGCCCTGTTTTTGGCCTCAGTGTGCCACAGCCGCTGGGTTTGCATAAAGAATGCATGACCGTGCGGATGGAGTGGGTGGCTGCCCCCCTGGCTTCGAAGCAATTACTGCATCGCCCCTATGGCCGTACGCGGCATCAGGTGCTTACGCGCGCAGGGCAATGGCTGAAATGGTTTCATGCGGGTGCCGACATTCAATCCGCGCCCTATGATCCGTCGGGTGTGATGGACGACATTGCGCGCGTGTGGCCCGAAGCGACGAACGACCGTGTGCTTACGCAAGCGCAGGCGCTGCTTGCTCAGCAAGCCACCGCCGGCACGGTTTTGGGGCATGGCGTGCTGCATGGCGATTTCACCCCCTCGAATCTTTTTATGGAGTCGGGCCGCGTGTTGGGCATCGATTTTAACGACCGAAGCACCGGCTATGTACTGGCCGATATATGTCGGTTCCTAGTGTATTTATCCGTCTATCGGCTGCGACCGCCAACGCGCAGCGATCTTCGGGCATGGGGTTGCGCGCGGGCGGATATCGAGGCCATTGCGCAAGGATACGGCGAGGGTCTTTCGACTGTTCCCAGTGAAACTTTCCTAAGCATGCAGTTGGGCCAGTTGGTGCGCCGCCTGGCGGCCCTGGAAGGTCTGCGCCAAGGCCAGAAAGGGCTCCGTCTGCGCCGCTTCATCGAAGTTCGTCGTGTGCGATACATGGTGCGACATGCCATGCAAGGCCTGAAGATCGTTGCATAATTTTGTTCTGGAGTGACATGATTCTGTCACATTCCTATGCCAAAGTAGGGGTGGAAAGGGACAATGCCATGCGACTGACAAACCATCTCGACCGTGACCCGGATAAACTGCTCGACGATGCGCGGGTTCACGATGTGATCGATGACATGTGTTGGCAAGTGGAAACCGGCAAAGCGAACTCGGGCAGTGTTCTTGATGAATGGGCACGGCGCGTTGCTGCGCGTCTTGGTGTGGTTCCTGGTCGCTGATAGGCACCTAATTTTGGCGTTCGCGCCGCTTTAAAAACAGATACACGACAAAGCACCCTGCCAGCTTGCTGGCGATGGCGGTGCCGACGGTGAGCCAGGTGAACACGCCGCTGACGGCGAAGCTGGCCAGCCACCAGAACACCACCGTATCGAGTGGTGCGCCGCCAAGGCTGGAAAGCATCACCCGCTCGGAAAGCGGGCGTTTGCTGAAGCTGTAGATCGCCCAATCCACAAGCTCGCTGATGGCGAACGCCGCGGCGCTGGCCAACGCAATTTGCGCTGGGGCCATCACGAACGACAGAGCAATGCCGATGGCCATGGGGATGAAAATGCCATGCCCCACTTCACGCTGCGCGAAATCGCGCACCACCAGTACCAGCCCGGTCACCACCGCCATGGGCGACCACGCGCCGCCATCGGACAGGGGCAGGGTGGGCACATGCGCGAACGACCAGTTGACGAGGGGGATGAGCAGCACATACACCAGTGTCCAGCGAAGTTGCAGCAAAGGGGCGAGCATATGAAACCTGATCGGTTTGAACTGGATACGAAATTGGCGCGGGACACGCTCCACATCACCAACCTGCCGATGTGTAACGTGCGGCTGATGGATAACAAGCGTTTTCCGTGGTTGGTGCTGGTGCCGGAGGTCGCGGGGGCCAGCGAGTGGATCGATCTCAGCCGTGAGCAGCAGCACCAGTTGAGCGACGAAATTGCGGTGCTGAGCCACATTTTTAAAGCGCTGGTCACGCCCGATAAGCTGAACATCGCTGCCCTCGGTAACATGGTGCCGCAATTGCATATCCACCTCATCGCCCGCTACAAAACCGACAAGGCATGGCCGAACCCCGTATGGGGCGCCGAGGCTGAGTATTACAAGAAAGAAGAAGCCAATCGTTTCATCTACGAACTCCGCAGCGCCATCGATTCGATGCAGTTGACTTGACAGCGCCGAACTTTTCAGTAGATTGCCGCCTCTTTTGAGACTGAGTGGCTCGGTAGCTCAGTGGTAGAGCAGGGGAATCATAATCCCTTGGTCGGGTGTTCAAATCACCCTCGAGCCACCACTTCACCTAATATAGGTTTATGAAGTACGCTGCGCATTGCAGGCTGTTATCGCTGAGGCGGTAGCTGGCGTTAAAATCCGTTTCTTCTGAGGTGCCGTCATCGGCAACGGCGCATGCATTGTTGTAGCCAAGCGCGATGACCGTGCCGCGGGCAGGCCGGCCGTCATCCAGCTTTGTGTCGATGTTCCATAATTCGGCGGGTTTTAGGATCTGCCATACAGAGCTGTTGCTGGAGCGCAGATAAAATCCACGTGCGAAATACATGGCGTAAGCGACGGAATTGCCGCCCGGCCTGTTATCCCAATCGATGCTTGCCCAAGCGCCGTTGCTAATGCGCGCGCGCGGCACGTTCGTTCCGTACAGATCTTCAGTGTAGCCGCTGCTACCAGAAACACCTGTATAATTGCCTTCGACTAGGCCCGCCAAGGCCAAATGGCGCCAGATTTGGTAAGGCTCCTGTGCGGTGCTGACAGCGTAGGTTGCTCCTGTGTAAAAGACGCGGCCATCCCCGTTACCATCGCATGCTCCGGATGCGCTTGCCACGGTGGGGCCGGTGGTGATGCAATCGGCAGTGGCTGTCTGACGACCCCAGAATTGTGTGGCGTTTTTTATGTCACCGGGGAGCGCCATGTATTTGTCGCGGAAGGCGTTTAGGGCGGTCGTGTAGCGTTGGTAGTCGGTTACAATGCTGCGTGTTTCGGACGCGCGAATTAGCGACTGTCCGGCAAGGATGCCACCCACTAAAAGACCAAGAATGACCAGTACGATGGAGAGTTCCAACAGCGAAAATCCGCATCGTCTGAAATTCATGGGTGTGCTTTCTGTGATGTGCATGCATGGATGCTACGACAACAGGGTAAAAAACTAAAGTGAATTGCTGCAAATTGTTATGTAAAACTGATATTGCTTTTGGTAGCCTTGGACACATGATGTCACCTAATGCCATACTTGATTTTTGGTACTCTGACACGTCGCGCAGGCGGTGGTTCGTGCGCGATGAGGCGTTCGACGCGGAGATCCGCCGCAAATTTTCGCCGTTTTACGAAGCCGTGCGATCGGGCCTTCACACCGACTGGGCGCATGCGCCGCGCAGCTTGCTGGCGTTGGTCATTGTGCTGGATCAGTTCCCGCGTAACATGTTCCGTGGTGCGGCCACTGCATTCGGCAGTGACGCGCTGGCGCTGGAGCTTGCGGAGCTGGCGATCGCCAAAGGCTTCGATGTGTTGCTGGCCCCGGACGAAAAGCATTTCTTGTACCTGCCGCTGATGCATAGCGAATCCTTGGAAGTACAGGAACAAGGGGTTGCATTGTATGGCCCGCTGGGCAAACCGGAGGTGCTGGATTTTGCCATCCAGCACCGAGATATCATTGCACGGTTCGGTCGGTTTCCGCATCGTAACGCGGTGCTTGGGCGCGAGAACACGGCGGAAGAAACGGAGTTCCTGAAAACCCATTCTGGTTTTTAGGTACATCCCCTTTATGATGGTGTTTCTATAAGGCCTGGATTAAGCCATTCGCACACACACATCAGGAGACCTCGCATGATCAAGGGCAAAACCGCCATCGTTACCGGTTCTACATCGGGCATTGGGCTCGGCATTGCGCATGCACTGGCGAAAGAGGGTGTGAACATCGTGTTTAACGGGTTCGGCGACAAGGCCGAAATCGACAAAATCGTGGCCGAAACAGCCACCAAATTCGGCGTAAAGACCTCCTATTCTGGTGCGGATATGAGCAAGCCGGAAGAAATCGCTGCCATGGCCCAACAAGCAGGGCAGGTGGATATTTTGGTGAATAATGCGGGCATCCAATACACGGCCGATATCACTGAATTTCCCGAGATGAAATGGGATGCCATCATCGCTATCAACCTGAGCGCGGCGTTCCACAGCATGAAGGCGGTGATTCCCGGCATGCGTGAGCGCGGCTGGGGCCGCATTATCAACATCGCTTCGGCGCACGGGCTGGTCGCTTCGGCCAATAAGGCGGCCTATGTGGCGGCCAAGCACGGCATCATTGGCCTAGGCAAAGTGGCCGCGCTGGAGAATGCGCGCAAGGGCATCACGGTGAACTCCATTTGTCCGGGCTGGGTGCTGACCCCGCTGGTTGAAAAACAAATCGAGGATAACGCCAAGAAGGCGGGCATCAGCGTGGACGAGGCGAAAGAAAAGCTGCTGGAGGCCAAAGAGCCGACGATGCAATTCTCGACGCCCGAGCAAATTGGCGGTCTCATCGTGTATCTCTGCTCCGATTCTGCCGCGAACATGACGGGCGCTTCGCTGTCGCATGATGGTGGCTGGACCGTCGAATAATGGCCGCACGCAAAAAACCGCCGATGCGGATGCTGAACGTCGCCCTGCAGGGCGGCGGCGCGCATGGAGCGTTCACCTGGGGCGTGCTCGACCGGTTGCTTGAAGAGGAAGACCTGCAAATTGCAGCCATCAGTGGCACCAGTGCCGGGGCGATGAACGCGGCGGTGATGGCCGATGGATTGGTGGAAGGCGGGCGCCAAGGCGCCAAAAATGAACTGGCAAAATTTTGGAGTGAGATGAGCGGGGCGAGCAAAGCACTCGATCCGTGGCTGCGGCCGATGAATAGTTTTACCGATATGCTCGGTTTCGATAGCGCGCCGCTCTATAGTTTCATGGACGCGCTGACGCGGACCTTTTCGCCCTACGAGTTGAACCCGCTGAACATTAACCCGCTCCGCGATGTGCTGACCAAGATCATCGATTTCGAACGCATGCGCGCTTGCGAGGAACTGCAGATATTCGTGACGGCGACCAACGTGGAAACCGGCCAGCCGCGCGTGTTTACGCGCGAGGAAATTACCGTTGATACCTTGTTGGCTTCGGGCTGCCTGCCGTTCCTGTTCCAAGCGGTGGAAATCGATGGCGTGCCTTATTGGGACGGGGGCTATGTAGGCAATCCCAGCATCTGGCCGCTCTATTACCAAAGTCCGGCGGGCGATGTGCTGCTGGTGCAAATTAACCCGGTGATGCGTAAAGGCGTGCCGAAAAAAGCGCTCGACATCGTGAACCGACAGAACGAGATCAGCTTCAATTCCAGCCTGATCGCGGAAATGCGCGCCATTCATTTCGTCAGCGATCTTATCGAGCGGGGGGTGCTGGGCGAGCCGGAATACCGCCGGGTGAACATGCATATGATCATCCCGCCCGATGGTGTGCATGAAATGACCGCCGACAGCAAAATGAACGCCAGCTGGGAATTCTTTAGCCTGCTGCATCAGCTGGGGCGCGACGAGACGGAAAAATGGCTGAAAGAAAATAAGAAAATGATTGGTGTGGACTCGACGCTGGATATTGCTAAAACCTTCCTCACCAAGAACCAGCGTGCCACCCATACCGGCACCAATGTCGTGAAGAAATAACGTTTATGCCCGAATTTATGTATGTCGCCGTAATGGATAAACCGCTTTGGATGTGGGCGGTTTTCGCCGCCATCGTGGCGGTATTGCTAGTGATCGACCTAGGGTTCCTGCACCGCAAGGCAGGCGCGCTCACTGTACGGCAAAGCATTAAGGCCAGCACATTTTATGTGACAGCGGCGATGGCGTTCTCGGGTTTTGTCTATTGGGCGCTTGGGGCGCAGGCGGCCAGCGACTACCTGACCGGCTATATCGTCGAAGAAACGCTGAGCATGGACAATATCTTCGTCATGTCGCTGGTATTCAGCTACTTCCACATCCCACGCGATCAGCAATACCGCGTGCTGTTCTATGGCATTCTTGGTGTGGTCGTGCTGCGCGGCATTATGATTGGCGTGGGTTCGGCGCTGGTGCATAATTTCGAGTGGGTGCTGTATGTGTTCAGCGCCTTCCTGTTGTTCACCGGCGTGAAAATGCTGTTCACTTCCGAAAGCGACCCGGACATCGGCAACAACATCGTGCTTCGGATCATGCGTAAATTCATCCGCATGACGCCCGAGCTGCATGGCCAGCAATTCTTCGTCAAGAAAACGGATGCGCTTGGGCGCGTACGCCGCTTTGCTACGCCACTGTTTGGTGCGCTGCTGGTGATCGAGTTCGTGGATCTCATTTTCGCGGTCGATTCCGTGCCCGCGATTTTCGCCATCACCGACGACGCCTATGTGGTCTATACCAGCAACATCATGGCCATCCTCGGCCTGCGCGCCCTGTACTTCGCATTGAGCGCTATGATCCATCGCTTCCACTACCTGAAATATTCGTTGGCGGCGGTGCTCATCTTCATCGGGGGCAAGATATTCCTCGCGGACCTGTTGGGGCTCGAGAAAATTCCCTCTAGCATTTCGTTGGTCATCACCATTGGTTTGTTGGCTGCGGGCATCTTCTATTCGCTCTATAAAACCAAGAGCGACGCGAACGCTTAGTTCCGAATGGTCTTCTTATGCATTCACGCGCATGCTGAATGCAAACAGGAGAGCCCTATGGTTACCGATACCGAACGCAACTACACTGGCACCAATTTTGCCGTCATCACTCTTATTGTGCTGGTGGTCGTGGTTGGCGGCTACATGCTCATCGCCCAAGGCAAAGATGTGGCGGATGACCATATCGGTGCCGTCCAGAAACAAGACGCGTTGCGCTAAATTAATCCGAAGCTTTTGAACGAGTAATGCCCGCCATCGGTGATGATGACGTGGTCGTGCACGGTGATACCCACAGTGGCGGCTGCCTCGACGATTTTTGTCGTGATGTCGATGTCGGCTTTGCTGGGGGTGGGGTCGCCGCTGGGGTGGTTATGCAATAGGATAACCGAGGCGGCGCTGAGTTCGAGCCCGCGTTTCACTACTTCACGCGGGTAGACAGGCGTGTGGTTGATGGTGCCGCGTTGCAGCACTTCATCCGCGATAAGCGCATGGCGGTTGTTTAGGAACAGCACGCGGAATTCCTCGATACGATTTTTGCCCATTGCCAGCTTGCAGTAATCGAGAAGCGCACTCCATGAGGCGATGACAGTCTGGTCGCCGATCTCGCTTTTTACCAGCCGCTGGGCACTGACGCGTACGGTTTTTAACGCAGAAATGACTGCGTCGCCGACTTCATCGACCTGTTTCAATTCGTGGTCAGTGGCGTAGAGCACTTGGGCAAAGCTGCCGAATTGTTTGATAAGCCGCTTGGCAAGCGGCTTCACGTCGCCGCGTGGGCGAGCCGAGAACAGGATCATCTCTAGCAATTCGTAATCGGGCAGGTGCTCGCCACCCGCTTCCAGGAAGCGGGCCCTCAGGCGGGCGCGGTGTCCGATATAATGGGCGCTGTCGTCGGTCATGTGCGGGAAACCGTTGTTTTTCTGATACATAAAGATAGAAAGACCGACATGCAACCACGGATATAGAGGGGGCGGGCAGGGGCGTTGCTTGCAATTATCGGCCGCAACCTCTATACTTGTCGGTGGATATAAAGAGATTTATAGAACCAAAAACAACAAAACCGAACTTAGTTTAAGGAACATTATGACGACCACGACTTCGCGCATACACAGCGTATGCGTCTTCTGCGGCGCGCAAAATGCAGTGCCCAAATCCCACCTCGACATGGCGTTTGAATTCGGCGCCGATCTCGCCAAGAACGACATGCAACTGGTCTATGGTGGCGGCGATTGCGGCCTTATGGGCGCAGTGGCCAATGGCGCACTGGATGGCGGCGGCAAAGTAATCGGCGTGTTCCCACGCTCGCTTGGCCGCATTGAGGTGGAGCACCAGAGTCTCACCAAAATGCACTTTGTCGACAGCATGCACGAGCGTAAGCAGATCATGTACGATGAGGCAGACACGTTCGTCATCCTCCCCGGCGGCTTCGGCACGTTGGATGAGATGTTCGAAGTGATTACCTGGCGCCAAATCAAGATCCACGAAAAACACGTCATTATCTACAACCATAACGGCTACTGGGATCACCTGATCGGCCTGATGGAACACATGATCGATATGGGCTTCGCCAAACCGGAAACGCGCACGTTCTACACGGTGGTCAACACCAAGGACGAACTCTATAAAATGCTCGATATGAAGCAATTGGCAAGCATCGCCGAACCGGCGTAACTTCACATAACTGTCATATTATGGTGTCCTATCCCTGTTAGAATACTGGGATAGGATTCCGTTATGACCGATTTAGCAGAACGCAAAGACAGCCGCAGCGAACAGGCCTTCACTCCAGAGGACGCCACGTCGCCGTCGCTTGTGCACGCCGTGCCGACGCATGGCGAACTATTGCCAGCGGCGGGTCATGTGCGCTCTGCCAGCGAATTGCTCGACCCCACCCGTGTCGCTGCTGTGCGCCGCGCGAACGAGAATGGGCAGCTGAAATCAAATTTCTGGTACGAAGTTTCCCGCATCGCTCTTTGGGCGACGACCGGATTGATTGCTCTCACGGTGATGTCGTTGGCAAGCACCATTGCGGTGCCATTTGCTTTACCCCTCGCAGGGGCGGCGGTAGCTGCAAGCGTGCTCGTTGCCAGCTCTCAGTACTCTAAGCGCACGTTTGCCAATCGCTGGTTCGACGTGCAGGATTTCCAGATGCAACGCCAAGCCGCATTGGTCGGAAAATCGGTCGAACATGCCGTGGCCCAAGCCCCGGAACTGGGCGGTCAAACGCGTTGGAGTGATAAGTTCCAGCGTAATGGCACCGCCAACTGGGCGGAAACGGCGCGGGCCGACACTGCGCTCACCCCGGAAGCGGGCCGCGCTTAAGGCACTGTTTTTCTCTTTATATGTATGTTAGGCTTTTCTCATTCTAAGGGGAGAGTTTATGCACGCGTCGCGCACTGGTTTCAGCCTGTTGGAAATGGCGATCGTTCTCGCCATCCTGGGGCTTATCGCCGGAGGGGTGATGATGGGCTCCCAACTGCTTCAGGCTAGCAAGTTGCGCGCTGTAGCTTCGCAGGCCACAGGCAACTCATACGCCATGGAACAATTCCAGCAGCAGTACAATCAATTGCCGGGCGACTTCGCTTTGGCGCAAAATCAATGGTCGGCGGCGGCAAACGGCAATGGCGACGGTTTTATAACCGAGGTTGCCAGCGCCAATGCTGTTGGGGAAACGTATCAGTTGTGGCTGCATCTCAAACTCGGCGGATATATCGTTGGTAATTTTACGGGCAAATCAGGGGCAGGGGGCGGCTATGCCTCGGTGCCCGGCGAGAATGTGCCGGCGGGGCCTTTCCCCCAATCGGCATTCTGGCATTATAATTGGGGCTTACAGCTTTTGGCCCCGACTACTTTCTTCCCCGGCAACTACGTCAATGCCATGGTGTTCGGCAAAGCGGTGTTAAATGATTGGCCCCACGGCGGCAGCCTCACCAGTGCAGAGGCGTACCAGTTGGATAATAAGCTGGATGATGGGGATCCAAGCTTAGGGCAGGTCCGTACGCTGGCGGCCACTTGGATGACAGCATACGGTATGGGGAGCTGCCTAACGGCCGCACCCAGTGGGGATATACAGGGCACGTCGCGATACACGCGCAGCACGGGGCCGTGCATGATTGTGTTCCTCCAAGATTTCGGTAAGCCTTCTCGCATATAGCGCTTATGGAGCCCGCAGAAACGCTGGAGTTTTTGCGTAGCAGCAAAAAAAAATAAAAAAGCTGTTTTTTTATGTTGACGGGGGAGGGTGATATGCCTATACCCGCCATCCCGACGCGGTCAACACCGCCGACGGGGCCCCGGAAGGGGACGAGTAAAAAAGCTGCTAAGCAGCCGAGTCAGCTCTGATAAATGATACTGTGAATAGCGTTTAAGCGCAGGTGGGTGCGATGGAAATTTATACCATTCAAACCATACCTGCGAATCATGCAATAGTAATTTTTAACGAACGCAAGATAAGTACACATCATTGTCGTAAGTCCCTTGTGGCAATCAATGATGGTATGGTTTGTGTGA
>JBBKVX010000076.1:0-19154 GCA_037968615.1 Rickettsiales bacterium | reverse complement strand
CCACCAACCCTCGCACACCGGTGCCACCCCCGCCAGCTTGTTCCCCGCACTGGGCCGCATGGTCGATGGGGGCTTACCACAGCACGCATCCGGCCAGAAGCGCCGAGTTGGAAAGAGCCTCGTCAATTAAGTGCGGCTCAATTTCCCCTTTACTAGTCGGGGGCGAACCCCCTAGACCCTAGCCCATGACCTACACACACCGCATGACCGCCCTTCCCGCCCAATACGACACCGCCGCCATCGAAAAGAAATGGCAGGAATTTTGGCTGGAAAACAAAACCTACGCATGGAACCCTGAAGTTGCACGCGAGGACAGCTACGTCATCGACACCCCCCCGCCTACCGTGTCAGGCACACTGCACATGGGCCATGTCTACAGCTACACCCAAGCCGATTTCATCGCCCGCTTCCAGCGTATGAATGGCAAGAACGTGTTCTACCCCATGGGCTTCGACGATAACGGCCTGCCCACCGAGCGCCTCGTCGAAAAAACCAAAAAAATCCGCGCCGCCGATATGAGCCGCGAAGACTTTATCAACGTGTGCTTAGAAGTGAGCGAAGAAGCCCGCGCCGAATTCCGCGCCCTTTTCCGCTCCATCGCCCTTTCGGTCGATTGGGAAACCGAATACCACACCATCAGCGATTCCAGCCGCCGCCTGTCGCAGCTGTCGTTCCTCGACCTCATCAAGAACGACCACGCCTACCGCGCGCTGAAACCCGTGAACTGGGACCCCGTCGACCAGACCACCATCGCGCAAGCCGAGATCGTGGATATGGAAATCGCCAGCTTCCAGAACATCATCCTGTTCGAAGTCGATGGCAAAAAAGTTTCGGTAATGACCACCCGCCCCGAGCTGCTTCCCGCCTGCGTCGCGCTGATGTACCACCCCGACGACGCCGCAATGTACGAAGGCAAAACCGCCCGCACTCCGCTGTTCAACGTCGACGTCCCCATGGTCGCCGACGAGAAAGTGAACAAGGAAAAAGGCACCGGCCTCGTCATGTGCTGCACCTTCGGCGACGACACCGACAAAGAATGGTGGATGACCCACAAACTCGCCGACCGCATCATCCTCAACAAATACGGCAAGCTCGACCCCGCCCTGCTGGCCCTAGCCGTACCCAACGCGCCCGCCGAACTGGTCGCCGCCATCGCCAATAAAAAAGTATCGAACAAAGACCCCAAAAACCTCGGCGCGCGCGAAGTCATCATCGCCGCTTTGCAGGAAGCTGGGTTGCTGACCGAACAAAAACCCATCACCCACAGCGTGAAATGCGCCGAACGTTCCGGCGCCCCGCTTGAAATCCTCCCCACACACCAATGGTTCGTGCGCATAGCCGACAAAAAAGAAGCGCTGAAAGCCAAGGCCGATCAGTGCAACTGGAACCCCGACTACATGAAAGTCCGCATCGACCAATGGATCGAAGGCCTAAACCAAGACTGGGCCATCAGCCGCCAACGCTACTTCGGCGTGCCTTTTCCGGTGTGGTATGTGACTCCAACCGACGAAGATTTCCCTGTTATTACTTATACGGTGACAGCACATCCCTCACAATTGCCCGTGAATCCGATGACTACAGTGCCCAAAGGATTTGAAGATGGTTGGGCGGAAGCTAGCGCGGGCAGTTTCTCAGGTACAGCGGCAGAGGACATTTACGATATTCATGGCGCTCTTGCATTGAAAACAGGGGCTCACGCACATATTGTTCCAGATCGTGACGTCATGGACACCTGGGCCACCAGCTCCATTTCCCCGCAGCTTTCCGCGCATGCCCTCAACGCAGCCACGGCTGAGGACAAAGCCCGCTTCGCCGCGCTGTTCCCCGCCGACCTGCGCCCCCAAGCCCACGAAATCATTCGCACCTGGGCGTTCTACACCATCGTGAAAGCGCATCTGCATAACGACACGATCCCGTGGAAGAACCTCATGATCTCCGGCTGGTGTTTGGCGGAGGACAAATCCAAAATGTCCAAATCCAAAGGCAACGTCGTCACCCCGGTGGCGCTCATCGAAGAAAAAGGCACCGACGCCGTGCGTTACTGGGCCGGCACCTCGCGCCTCGGGCAGGACACCGCCTTCTCGCCCGACCTTTTAAAAATCGGCAAAAAGCTCGTCGGCAAATTATGGAACGCCACCGCCTTCGCCGCCATCCACCTGAATAAAATGGACGCCGCGCCCGCCACCGCCGCGACTGATACCGCCATCAGCGAGATCCTCGATCAATGGATCCTCACCCGCCTCGGCCAAACCGTCGCCACCGCCACCGCCGCCTTCGCGCGCTACGAATACGCCGACGCGCTCGACGCCACCAACAGCTTCTTCTGGGCCGATTTCTGCGACAATTATTTGGAGCTCATCAAAAAGCGCGTCTACAACGAGGACGCCAGCTTCACCCCCGCCCAGCAGCAATCCGCCGTGCGCGCGCTCTATTACTGCCTCGACGGCATCCTGAAACTCTACGCCCCCTTCACCCCGCACGTGACCGAAGAACTCTACAGCCATATCTTCGCCGATGCCTACGCGGCCCAAGGCTCCATCCACGGCAACAACCAATGGCCGAGCGCCAGCGCCTATCCGCAAAACACCGAAGCCCTCGCCGCGGGCGCGCAAGCCCTCGCCGTGCTCGAACTCATCCGCAAAGCGAAGTCGGAAACCCAACGTTCCATCAAATTCCCCATCGCAAAACTTGCGCTCACCAGCACCGCCCCCAACTTCGACTGGCTCTCCGATGTCAGCGGCGCAGGCAATGTGCTGGCCAGCAGCATCGTCGCCGAGAAATCCGCCGACATGCTCACCACTCCCGATGGCACCACCAGCATCGCCATCACCTTCGCATCGGAAGCCGACGCGGCGTAAATGACGCGTTTGATATATATGGACACCCGCATGCACATCGATAATTGATGCCCGGATTCCCTATGGTTGCTTCATCGACTACAACCCACATATCCGGAGCCTCTCATGAAAAGCCTTCTCATTCTTACCGCCTTCGTCGCCCTCGTTGCTTGCAAATCGGCCATGGTGCCGACCGCTTCGGAAACCGAATGCCGCGCGCGCCATAATCTTACCCCCGGCACGTCGGAATATGCTGACTGCGTGAAACAATTGAGCCATAGTGAATCCCAATTGCGCAAAGCCAATTAGGAGCCCCCATGCAAGTATCGCGTTTGTTAAACCATTGTGTGATGGGAGCGGCCTGCCTTGCCCTGCTCGCCGCCTGCGACATGTTATCGGGTGATTCGGACAACAAAACCCATCCGCGTCGCCACACCGCCACGCGCGCCACACCGGTCGTGAAACCGGAACTGGCTGCGCCCGCCTCGCACAAAACCTGCACCGAAACCTTCAAGCTGCAAGTGGCCGACCCCCGCTACACCAAATGCATCGCCAGCCTCCGCGAGCTGGAAGCGAAGTAGCAGTTTATAAGCGCTTCGCGCCTGATGGGCCCTTCGCCCCAAACCCCGCCGACGCGATGCGTCGGTTCGCGCCTTGCGCTCACGCTGAACCTACTCGCCATTTATTTTTTGTATTCTCAATCATGATGAAGGCGGAACTCTCTGGGAGGCGACCGCCGACTCGCGAAGCGGCGGGGTTTGGGGGGCAAGCCCCCAACACGGCGAAGCCGCAAGCAAAACCAGCCCTCTTTTGCCAAAGGCAAAAAAAGAGGGTGTCGGATTTAACCCCAACACCCCAAGCTCTCCTCGCACAGAAGAAACTAATTTCAAGTGACCTTGTGCAGGTCGTCATAACATCCAAGTTATGATCCGAGTATGCCATTAATAATGGTTAATTAGTGTGACGGTTCTGTTAAGATTCTGCGGCATTCTCGGAGCTTACCGAAGAACGGCTTGCCTAAGGCCACGCCTGCGGCTATGAACAGGGGGCTTTTGCAGGGGAAAACCCGCAAATGCCCAATAAAAACGACCACGAAAACCCATTTAAGAGGCAACCATGGCAAGCGAAAAGAGCCAAAATATCCAAGACGTTTTCCTGAACACACTGCGTAAGGAAAAAGTCCCGGTCACCATCTTCCTGACGTCCGGCGTTAAACTGCAAGGCAACATCAGCGGCTTCGACAATTTCTGCGTCGTACTGCGCCGTTCGCCGCAAGTGCAGCTCGTGTATAAGCACGCCATCGCCACCGTCGTGCCCGCCACCAACATCAGCCTCTACAAAGGCGAAGATGACGATGCCGCACCGGCAACTGCACCCGACGCTGAATAATTCGGCCATATCCACGTTGCGTACTAACGCGGACCGCGTCATGACCATGGCATGGTAGACAGAATCCGCATCACGCGCGCGTTGGTGATCCACCCCGTCGTCGTATCCAGCAAAGGCAGCGAGCGCTCCTTGCATGCATCGCTTGAGGAGGCAGTCGGGTTGGCTTTGGCCATCCGGCTCGAGGTCGTCCATGCCTCCATCGTTCGGCTGCAAAAAATCACCCCCGCTACCTATGTCGGTCGCGGCAAAGTGAAAGAGTTGGCCGAAGCCATCGAGGCCGACGAGATCACCCTCGCCATCGTCGATTGCGCACTCACCCCGGTGCAGCAGCGCAACTTGGAAAAAGAATGGGGCTGCAAGGTCATCGACCGCACCGCCCTCATCCTCGAAATTTTCGGTGACCGCGCGCGCACCGCTGAGGGCAAATTGCAGGTGGAGCTCGCCTCACTCAGCTACCAAAAATCGCGTCTCGTGCGCTCATGGACGCACCTTGAGCGCCAGCGTGGTGGCTTCGGCTTCCTCGGCGGCCCCGGTGAATCCCAAATTGAATTAGATCGCCGCATGATCGGCGACCGCATCATCAAGATCAAAAACCAGCTGGCGAATGTGGTGCGCACCCGCGAGCTGCACCGCGCCACGCGGCGCGACGTGCCCTATCCGCTCATCGCCCTCGTCGGCTACACCAATGCGGGCAAATCCACCCTGTTCAACTACCTCACCGACGCAAAGGTCGTGGCGCAGGACATGCTGTTCGCCACGCTCGATCCCACCATACGCCAAGTAAAACTCCCCTCCGGTCTCGTGGTGCTGATGTCCGACACCGTGGGCTTCATCTCGAACCTACCCACCGAGCTCATCGCCGCCTTCCGCGCCACGCTCGAAGAAGTGCTCGGCGCCGACATTCTGCTGCATATCCGCGACATCGCCCACGACGACACCGCGCCTCAGAAAGCCGATGTCGAATCCGTATTGAAAAGCCTGTTCGGCAAGGATCGTTCGCTCGAACATCTCATCGAAGTGCACAACAAAACCGATCTTTGGGAAACCACGCACGACACGCGTTACATTCCCCCCGCTGGGGCCATGGCCGTATCCGCCGTCACCGGCGATGGCTGCCCCGAGCTGCTCGCCGCCATCGACGCAGCGCTGTCCGATTCCCTGCTCACCGAAGCCAGCTTCGCCATCCCCCACACCGATGGCCGCGCCATGGCCTGGCTTTACGCCAATGGCCAAGTGCTGGAACGCCGCGATGGCGAGGAATTCGCGCATTTCGCCACGCGCCTCTCCCCCGCCAATCGCGCCCGTTTCGTCCAGCAATTTCCGTATGGATCTTAGCGCTTCAGCGCGTGCATCGCCTGTTGCGGCTTGTGCATTTCAAGTGCAAGGAAAGCCAGGCCTACCGTTAGCAGTGCTTCCACCGCGCCGAGGCCTAACTGCCCAATATTGCGCTTACCGTTCTCGTCGGCCTTCAAACCGTTCGAGAGATGCTGAACAGCGCCGAACCCCGTCATCCCCGCAATCAGGCAGGTAATGCCAAGGTTCACTTTATGCGAGGTCACCATCGGTTCGCGAATATGTTCTGCCGTCGAGATGGTCGCCGAGGGCTGCGTTTTAATTCTGTTTTTCATCGCTTCGAGGCGCGCTGCATCGGGCGGTGTGCCTTTTCCCTTGGCCACGTAGCTTTCGAGAAATTCCGCGGTGCCTCCGTTCGGCAGCGCGACGAGGCCATTCGCATCCGGCGCATGCACTACATCGGGCACGTAGCCTTTGGCTTTTTTCGCCAACCGCTCAGTGATATCCACCACATTCGCTACGCTGTTCTCAGGATGTGCCATCAATGCTTTCGTTTGTGCTTTCTCTAAATCTATCACAAACCATCCATTTTTATGTGACAGTTTTATGAAACAGAGACCCCTAAGGGGTTTGATATAGCTTAATTTCTTCTCTTCGGCGCCATACAAGTCCTGTCAGTTTTCGTCCGTCAGCATACACCCAACGTGCGAATTGGGCGGGGGCTTCCCCATGCGCGCCCCGGTTCACTACTCGCCGCAACGTCGATATTTGCAACCGCCCTGCGCCGAGGTTGAAGGTAAAACTCACCAACGCATCGAATTGCCCTTGCGTCAGCGGCGCAGTGATTAACCGCGCCACGGCTTGCACCGCTATCCGCACATCGCCCCACAATAAAACTTCCGCTTCTGTCTGGGTAATCCCACCCGCAAATCGCGCGGCATCCCGCACCACATGCCCATAACCGATCGTTGGAATGCCGGCCGGGCAGCGATAGACCGTCGGCGAGAACCCTTCGAACCGACGGATCAGCTCCAGCCCCTGTGGCGAAACATCCCTCACGCGCGACGAAACTTGCCGAGGGCGCGGCTGCCGAACCAGAACGCAATCACCGCCGCGAAGATACCCATATCGTCCTCGCTCCACAGCCCCACCAGCGCTTGCGGCGCGCTCATCGCCACCTGCCACGGCAATGCTGCGTCAAGCAGCAGCCGGAACTGGCACAGCTTCACCACGAAATAGAGCGCAAAGAAACAATAAGTGATGACCGGCCGCACCGAGCCCGAAAGTGCGTCTACCCACGCGATGCCCACCGCGCCATCGGCCGTGCCCGCGCCATGGTTCAGCACCTGCCGCTCCGTCACCATAATCTCCTGCAGTTTGTAGGCATGCTCCGCCATCGCCGCCTCGCGCCCGGCCGCCAGTTTCTCGCGGTCATACTCCATTTGCAGCTTCAGCAATGCCAGCTCGTGCGCTCGGTCGCGCCCATCACGAAACATTTTGATGAAGTCCGGAAACGCGCTGCCAAGCAGCCCCAGAAACGCTGAAAAAAGTGCAATCATGTTTACCCCAGCCGATGAAAAAATCCGGCGACCAACGCGCCGATCTTGATAATAAAGCCGCCCAGCACGCCCGCCACCACCAGCGACGCCGCATAGGCCCCGCGCCCACGATTGATGACCGCCAGCAGCTCGTCCATTTTCGCGTCGATCTCGTCGAACCGCCGCTGCGCCGAGGCATAGTGCGCGCGTTGCTGCTCGCGGATGCCACGGATCTGTTCTTCCACCACGGCAATGCGCACGGTGTTTCCACGTTCGTTCATAAGAATCCAAAATGATAAGTTGATTTTCGTGCCATATCTCCCATGCTGTCGGCAGGAGAAAATCATGGCCACACTCAAAGACATTCAGGCGCAGATCGACGCCCTGCCACACAAATACATCTTCTACACCAAGAAGGAGATTCGCTATTTGCCGAAGATCCTGGCCGAGAACGAGCGCATCCTCGCCCTCACCTCCGGCTTCATGGAAAAACACACATGGCTGTGCGTCTGCACCACCCACCGCATCCTGCTGCTCGATCGCGGCATGTTCTTCGGCCTGCGCCAAGTGCAAATGAACCTCGACCGACTGCAAGCCATCGATTCCAGCCATACGATTTTCTTCGGCAGTCTGAAATTTTGGGATGGCGCCTCGGCCTTCTCCATCAGCATGGTGCTTAAATCCACCATCGCGCCGTTCGTGCGCACCGTGCAGGAGGCCATGGACCAGTACAAACGCCAGCAAGTGCGCGATGTGCTGACCACCGCCACCGCCGCTCCGCCTGCCCATACGCCCAGCGGCTGGCTCACCGAACTCGAACGCCTCACGGCTCTCAAAACCAGCGGCCAAATCACCGACGCCGAATTCGCCCATGCGAAAGCAAAACTACTTAAATAAAAAAGTTATGGCCCGCGCAGAGGTGAATCGAGCACGGGCCATTCGATATTCTATGAACTTTTGCGCCTGCGCAAAAATTAGAGCATCAGCGATGCGATCTTCATCCGCAGCGACACATCCATACTCTCCATCACACGCGGGAACAGGTTCTGCGCCCGGCCGATGAAATCGTTGAACGTAATTTCGCCCGCCAGCACCAGCGATTCCAGCGACTGAAGCATCACCAGCTCCTCGCCATCCTCGTTCTGCATGCGCAGCGTCGTCGCCACCTGCTTCACGGTCATGTCTTTCAACCGCGCTTGCAAGGCAAGGCTGTCGGCCTGCTGAATAACCAGCAAGTCCTGTGAAATGTCGGGGGTTCCATTTTGGAGTGGCCGTTGCCACAGACCTTTGCCGAAATTCAGCAGCATCTGGTGGAGCGGAGCCGAGGAATAATCCCGGGAAAATTTGTGCGGTGTAATGTTCATAAGGGCAGTATACGCCCTCAATGCTTAATAAAACGTTACCGAACATTCAGCATTTCTGCATAAAGGTTTCCCGGCCCTACCAGCCCGGATATCTGTTCGATCTCCACGGCATAATTCGCCTGTAAACCGCTAAAATCAGCCGTTTGTTCCGCAGCGCTGTAGACCAAATTCGGCTGGGTCGTGCGCCAGCTTCTTTTAACCATTGCACCATCCATAACGCGAATATTGTATAATTCGGCATGTTCCATCAACGGTATCTCTACATAGGCGCGTAGGCCGCCGTCGATGCGCGCGCGGCGCACCCATGCCAGCGTAACATCGCCGCTCCCATCGCGCGTGGCCGTGCCCGTCACCGGCGCCAATGCTACCCAGAATTTCTGTCGACATAGATGTCTCCTCATGACGGCGGATAAAGTAATACAGGCGCGCCAAAAGGGCCGCCCAATCGTTCGGTAATAAAATTTATCGTTTTAAAAAAGCCTGCTTACACGCAGGGCTTGGCGGCTTTGAGTGCCTGCAATTCTTTCAATCGCTGCTCGCCGGAAAGTTCTGCCGCGTCGCCTTCCAGTGAATTGCCGATGCCGAAATCGCCCATCGCGCCCATCACATGTGCGGTATTGATATGGTCGCGTTGGTTGCGCACCGAGGCAAGGAATTGCTCCGTGCGCGCAATGTCGATGCGCAGGTCTTTGCAGTCCATCAGTTCTTTCTCAACTTCGGATACTTCCGATTGGCGCCCGTAGTGCTGCGTCGCGCAACCGCTTGCCATCACCACCACCATCGCCGCTGCCAGAACCTGTTTCATGCCACCCTCACATATGCAGATTCTATTTCATTAGCCGCCATGCAGCTTCCCGGCAAGTCCTAACCCGGCAACCGATACACCATGCGCGTCACTTGCCGCCAATGCGCGTCATAGCGATGCTCCACCACCTTGCGCGCCGGGGCGTAGGCATGGATCATACCCACCTCCCCCGCCAACGGATAATCGCTCACCAGCGCCAAATGCTGCGGCTCGCCCTGAATATCCAGCAGCAGCACATCGCCCGGCTGCGCAGTGCCCTTCCGTGGCATCAACCATTGGTCCAGCCGCGCCTTCAGCATCACGGCATCGGGCCGCGAGCCATAATCGCGTTGGTCGAGCGCGCCCGGCAGCACCGCGCCAAAGCGCAGCCCCGCCCGTTCCGCCACCACCATCAGCAGCCCCAGACAATCCAGCCCATGCGCCGCGTGCCGCCCCTGATGCGCAAAGCGCACCCCAAGCAACGCGCGCGCTTCGGCCACCACCGTTTCGCGTGTCGTCATAACATCTCTTTCTGAAGGGGGCAGTGGCCGCTATGGGCGCACTGCTACATACTAATTATTCGTTTGTGTCGGCTCTTTTTCAGGCCGGAAATTCGTGCGCATTTGCGGGCGCGCAAACAGCGGGCGTTGCCCCACACTTTTCGCGTACCACCACACAATGGTCGCCATCGTCACGATGGCCAGCCCGAACACCCAAATGAACGCCGCGATGCTCGGATTGCCGCTCATGCCCACCACCGCCGCCGAAACGAAAATGGCGATGCCGATGCCGAAGCCCAACAACTGCCCCAGCACGGTCGACACCTGATGCACTTTCAGCGCACGGTTCTCCCAGGTGTGCCGATGCATCTGCTCGCGCTCGAACATGTCAATGATCCGCGTCGCCGAGCCTTTCAGCACCGTGTCGTAGGCTTCAAGCACCTCCGGCGAAGGCAGCCCCTCGGGCGCCTTGCGTTGCTGCGATTTTTGAAACGGGCGGCGGTCATTCACGGTAGCTCTCCATCGTGGCGTCGATGTCCCCGGAGATACGTTTCGTATCGCCCCGGAATGCCTCGGCCGCGTTCCGATATGGATAGCGATACAGCGGGCTCTCCTGAACCCGAAGCCCCGCCGATAATCCTTCCATAATGGTAAACAGCCACTGCATCACACCATCATGCGCCTCGTGCCCAAAGCTTGCAAGTCGGAAACCGCCAAACCGTTATATTCGCCCCGCTATTTCGAGCGAGTGGCGCTGGTTTCCAGCATTTTGTCGGTGCCCGGCACATGCGGCTCGCCCCGAAAGTTCACCGCATTGCCGAACCGCCCGGCGCAGGTTTCGAACGCTTTGTCGCACCCCGCCACCGCTTCGTAGGCATCGCCCTCGGCCATCGCATGCGGCATCGGCAGGAACAGGCCGAACAGCCCGCCCGAGAACGCACGCACCTCCATGCTCAACCCCGCATTCGCCCCGCTGGTGAACCGCACAAGCCCGTAAGCGAAATAGTTTTTGCTTTCCCCGCGCGCGGCGTCGCGGAACGCATGCGCCGCTTCCACTTCCGTCACCGTGCCGTTCACCGTCACTGCCGAAAGTTCCACACCACACCGCGCATCGCCCAGCTTCGCGCGGCACTGGCTGGTATAAACCTGCCCGATCGATTGCTGGAGCAGCGAGCTGATGCCGCGTATCTCAGCCACGAAGCTGCCGCCTTTGATGCGCACTTCACCCAGCCACCCCGTTTTCAGCGGCAGTTCGCCCGCATCCGGCGCGGTGTAATCCACCATGAAAATCCGCACGCTGGCATGGTCGAACAGTCCGCTCAGCACATCCGCCTCGGCGATGCCGGCTTCGCTCAGCATCCCCTCCAGCTCCAAATTATCCACCGCCAAACCCAACTGCGAACTGATGGCGCTGGGGCTGATGCCGCTGCTGGACCGATACATCTCGCCCGCCACCAGCACATCCGCGTCATGGTCGGTAAAACGCAGCACCTGCGCGTCCTTGCGTTCGATGCGCCAGCACGTCGCCAGCGTCGTCACTTCCTGCGCCAAATGCGCCGTCATCGCTTCCGATAGCACCTGCATCACACCCTCACTTCGATGAGGGGAATATCCTGCCACGAGTGAATACCATAAGCCTCCAACGTCGCGGAAAGCCGGTCAGTGTCGAACCGCACCGGCACATCAAATTCAAAACTCGCGGTGATTTCCTGTCCACTCGCCGGGGCAGCCACGAACGTCACCATCCCCGTCGCCGTATCCACGCCCACGCCGCTGGTTTGCAGCACGCCCGCTTTAAACACCTGCACCGTGCCGCTCACCGGCTTCACGATGGCGCGATCCTCGTTCACCGCGCCGCTGCTGTAACGTTTCTTCAACTGAAATTGCGTCGCCACCCCATCGCCGGTGCCGATGACCTCGGCCACCGCGCTGTAATCCGTCCAATCCTTGAACCGGAACCCATAGGCCCGCCCTTTGCGCGCCCGAAAGAACGCCACCAGCGCCTCAAGCTGCGCCTTGGTCTTCACGCCGTGCGCCACGTTGAAACGCGCCCGCGCCGTGCTCCAGTGAATGTTGCGTTGCTCGTGGCCATTCTGGCTGACCACAATATCCGTCGCGTATTCCGGCCCACCGGAACTGCCATAACTAATATCCGGCGGAAACTGCACTTCGACAAATCCCATAGAATTCTCACACATAAAAAAACGCCGCTGCGGAGTGCAACGGCGTCATGAAATAGATAACTCAGAATTGGTTAGACCAGCCCACCGCTCGGTTGCTGGAGCGCTGCCGCGCGGCGCGATTGCACATCGCTCACGAACGAACCGCTGCGCCCCTGCCCGGCATAGCGCGAGGCCGCCGCGTTCAGGTTCGGTTTGCGCGCCATCAGATCCTGCACCGGCATGATGCCGTTACCCACCGCGTTTGCTTCGCTGGTCACGGCATTGGTCAATTGCGGATAGGCATTCATCACCAGTGCCTGCTCGTTCTCACTCAATTTATGGAACGGCTTACCATAATGCTGCGTGATTTCTTTGCCCAGCGCGTCGTCCTGCGCCACACGCAGCAGGAACACTACATGCGGCGACACCGCCTGCGACAGCGGCATATTGTTTTTCTCGGCTTCCACGATGCTGCCATGGATGCGCTCGATCACTTCCTGCGGGCTCACATGCTCTTTCCCGAACGAAGCGGCCAACGCACTGCCAGCCAAACCACCCATCAGCAGTTTGCCGCCATCGGCCACTGCGATCGCCGTCTTGGCTGCTTTGCTACCATCCGCTGCCAGCTTGGCCACATGGGCCACGCCTGCCACACCGGGAATGATCCCGGCCACGGCAACGCCACCATTCATCAGCGCCGAATCACGGTTCTCTTTGTTTCTCTCAAGTTCCACATCGCGGCGCGCCTGCAGCAGCATCGGGTTGATGCGCGAAGCTTCCATAAAGTCTTTGACGTTCACGGCTTCCGGGCGAATGCCGAGTGTTGATGCCACTTGGTTGCGATAGTAACCAGCCCGCGCTTTCATTTCGTCGTTGGCTTTGCCTTGGTTGCGCACCCGGTCGACACCATGGGAAATCGAGCCCGCCAACGCGCCGCCGATACCGGGAATAAATGCGATTCCTGCCGAGGCCACCGCAAGCGTGATCAACACCGGATTCAGCTTGCGCTGAATCACTTTCGGCGGAACATGCGGTTGTGTTTTAATGGCCATAATATAAATTTCCTCACCCTCATTCTACCAAGAATGGGTGGGAATCAGTATGAAGCTTTTGTGACAAAGCGCGCCTTATTTGGCGCCGCTTACTGCTGCTGGGCCAAGGCCAGACGCTCTTCGACGGTGCCAGCCAGTTCGGCGTTGCCGGTGCTGATTTTAAGGCTCGGCTTGTCGGCATTGTCGTTGGCGTGGTGCGCCTCGTCGTTCGCCGCGGCCGGGGCGTGTTGGTAGTTGTGGCCCACATGCGGCCTACCTGCGGCATGATCGCGCTGAATCTGCGCGTGCTCGTCCGCCATTTCGCCCATAGTCTCGGCAATTGCCGCCTGCGAGTGCGACGCGCTTTCGTGCTCTTTCACTTTCGGTGCTACCGGCGGCATCGCCGCTTTTACCTTGGTGGCGTATGCCGCCAGTTTGTTATGGTCGCTCACCAACTGCATCGTTTCGCGCAGGCTAAGTTTATCGGCCAGAATCTGCTTGGCCACCGGCTCGCTCAGTTTGTTGTAATAGCCGCCGCCCGGACGCGTCACTTTGCCCGGCTCAGCCGGCACCGCATCGATGCCCGCACCCACCAGTTGGCGCACCTGCGCAAGTTGCTCTTCCGGCGGCAATACGATTTCCTTACGTTCCGCTTTCTGCAGGTTGGCGTAAGCGTTCAGCGCCGCGTTGTCCGGCACGATCATCTGCCCGATCATCGGCAGGCCCATCTGCACCGCCATCATGCCACCCATGCCCACGGCGCCGCCACCGACCACGCCCATGAAGCCCACGTTCGCGCCTTCGGCTACGCTGCTGCTGGCGGCAGCCACCATGCGGCGACCTTTTTGTTTTTCGGTTAATTTGGCGATGGATTTAAGCATCGGATTGTTGGCATCGCCGATATCGGCGGCGATGTCTTTCACCGCTTGCTTCGCTTTGGTGTTCTCGCTTTTCATGGTCGCCCACACCGCCGCAACACCTGCGGTAGCACCCACCAGCACGATGCCTTGGAACAGGCTCATGCGGCCGCCCATCTTACCAAGATTTTTCATCAGCCCGCGCACGCCCTGCTTCGAGGCCAGCTCATGCGCATGCGTTGCCGACGCCGCTTTTGCGGCGTCCTGGAATGCGCTGCTCACTTTGAAAATAGCTTTGGCTTCTTTGCCAACGATGTCGGTGCCGCGCACCATACCGCCCACATGCTGGCTGGCATGGTTCAGCGCATCGATGCGTGCTTGCCCGCTCAGTCCTTTGGCTTTCTCCAGCAGCGAACCCACTGCTTCAAGCGGCGCATGCGTCGATTTTCCCGAAGCCAGTTGCGCCGTAACGTTCTCGAAAGCGTGGCCTACTTTTTTCTCGTTCACACCCACGCGCCAGCGGGTCAGTTTGTCCAGTGGCTTTTGCATGGGTTTCAGCCCATCGCTGTCCAACACCTTGCCCACCTTGCGGCGCAGCGGGGCCAGTATGCCTCCGGCGCGGCCAGCGATGCCTTTGTCCTGTTCCAATGCCTTGCTGCTTGCCCGGGTCAATTTCACGGCCCACGGCTTGGCCGTGCCACCCGTGATCTGCGACACATCGGCCGCGCTCTGGATGGTGTTGGCGCGGAACGCATGCACATCGTTGAACGTTGTGCGCGACAGCGCGCGAATCGGTGATTTCATAAATTTAGCGGCGGCGCCGGTGCGGCCAAAGCCCATTTTCGCCAGCCCGATACCCACCAAAGCGGCCGGAATCATGATCATGTCCGCCATCCACACCGTGTAGGCTTTTTGCGACACGTTCTGCAGCGCGGCGGCGCGGCGTTCTTCTTTGCTTAATTTGGGGGCAACCTGATGCTCAAGCCCAACGCCAGTGCGGATAGCCGCGCGCGAACCACGTGCAGCGCCAACTGCGCTTCCGGGTTTTATGGGTGATGAATACAGGCCGTTCATAGATACTCTCCATGTTCAGAGTACCAAAAACCGTGGTCAATCAGTGTGAAGCTTTTATGACATCGTGGTCGGATGGGCGCTTAGTTATCGAAGCCCATCTCATGCCCGGCGCTGCGCTCGCGGCGGTTTTTCTGGCGCGAGGTATGCTTGCCCTCGTCCAGTTCGTCCGCCAGTTCGTCGGCGGGGTTGCTGCCGCCACGTTCTTGGGCGACACGGTCGTTGAACGAGCGAGTCATGGGCTGCAATTCGCCCGACATAAGCTCCTGTGCGCGCTGAGTAATTTTACCCAGATGAATCGCGCCACCCTCGAGCTGCGGTATCGCCCAGTCGATCAGGTCATGCTCGATACCATCGGCGTTCGTGAACCCGTTTTTCAGGTCTTTTATCGCCGCCGTATCGCTGCGCAGTGTCTGCGCTGCATCATCCAGTCGCTTGATCTGGCGCGAAGTCAGACCACCATGTTTCAGTGCCTTCTCCTCGGTCTGCGCCACCACGGTGGCCATTTGGGCCAGCAGCGTGTCGTATTCCGGCGAGCTACGGAAGCCCTGGATATGTTTCATTTCCTCGGCATTCACACCCGCTTTGTCCAGTACCGAATCGGGGAACAGCGAGGTAATTTTCAGTCGCTCGTCGCCTTGCAGAATGCCCAGGGCTTTTTTAAGGTTCTCAATTTTCAGGTCATGCTTTGCCATGAAATCATCGACATCCACGATGCGGGTGTTGCTCTTCTTGCCCACCAGTTTCTCGATCATGGTTTCCACTTCGTCGGACGTCGCCAAGGCGCGGCCCTTATTGCGGATGACCGGGAATTTCTGCGGCTCGCCGATCAGATGCATCAGCGTAAGCGGCGAGATGATGCCTTCACGGATGGCCTCGGCCATCGGTTTCACCAGTTCGCCCAGCTCTTCGCGCAACGCCGGGCGAATGGCCGTGTAATGGCTGTCCATGTCCGACATTTCCTGCTGATGCACCAGCATCGTTTTCATGATGTACGCTTCCAGCGAATAATCGCGATGCTCACCCGGTGCCTGAATGCGCACGTTCGGGTTATTAGTCATCTGCTGATCAAGCGCCACCAGCATCTCGAACGCCGAAGGCTTGGCGATAAGCGCTTTCTGTTTACGCTTACTGCTGGCCGTAAAGATTTCCGCGAGGCCCGCACCGCCAGTGCCCCACATATATTCCAGCATTTGTTTCGATTGACCGCTTTTGTCTGTGCGCATGGCGGCAATCCGCGCATCTTCACCCTCAAGCACAGGTGTATTAGTCGGTGTCTTATGCAGCCCAGCCGCCACTTGGTCGGGCGACATGCCGTGTTTCCACATGCCCACTCCTTGCCGCACATCGAGCATAATGTTGGCACCGGCGTTGAAGACAAGTTGCGTAAGGTTCTGCATACGGCGCGAACCGTAAATTTTATCCATGCGGCTTTTATGCGCCGCAATGACGCTGTTGTCCGACGCGTTCACCATCATGAGCGCCAGTTGCGAATGGTTGCCCTTAAGCTCATCCAATACGGGCGCGATGTCTTTTGCCGCCGTGGCCAATTCCTTATGCTGGTCGAACACACCCGTCACGATCGGCACCACATAGCCACCGGCTTTCAAGCCGAACGATGCTGCGAAAGTGGTGGCCGCAGCCACTTTGCCGACTTTGCCTTCGGCTAAATGTTTTCCGAGAAGCTTGTGAACGCCCTCATAAATGGGCTGCTGAATCTGGTCGCTGCCAAGCTTACTAAGGGCGTTGTATGCGATATTGGCGAACACCACCGCACCGGCCGGCACTTCCATCAGCCCGAACAGCTTCACCGGCTTGTCGCCGCGCGCTTCCGATTCGGCCATGGCGTGCATGCCTTGTTCAAAGACGTTCTTCGTCTCCGACTCAAGGTCGCCGCCACCGTACTGTCTGTAGTTGCTATCGGCCATACAAAATAAATTTCCTTCACCTTGCAGTATACGCATTTCCCCCCGGCCTATGTGTGACAATTCCGTGAAGCTTCCCGTTATATAGAGGCCTCACTGTCACAAAACCTTCACACACCCACCCCTATGGTTTTGGTATTATGGGGGTGAGGTAATATGTCAGTTAACACCAATCAGTTTATACAAGGCGTAGGCGGTATGGTTACGGATGCCATAGGCGGCACCGTGGGTAACGTTGAGTCAAGTATTGATAGAGCCGCGACCACAGCGCGCAGCCTTGGTATTGATATTGCCCAGGACAGCACCAGCGGCATTGGCGGCATCATCTCGAAACTTAAAGGCTGGCTTCAAAGCTTCTTCACTTGGATTACTGGGCTTTTTGATCAATCCGGCTCCGCTGCTCGCTCCATGGTCGAGCCCGTTCTGTCCGCAGGCGCCAGCCAAATCACAGCGATTGGTACAGGCCTTGGCCTCACCAACGACACCGCCGCAGGCGAGATAGTCGAGAACTCGGTTAAAGGCTTCATGCGCAGCATCCCCGCCCTCGGCGAAGGTGGCAGCCAGGACGCCACCAAAACCAAAATTCTTGAACTGCGCACGCAGCTCACCGAACATTATGTCGGCGTGCTCGCACGCCAATATCCTGAAGCCGTGCGCGCCAACGCCGCCAGCGTCGAAACCGCCGCCGAGCGCATTGCAGGCCTCATTGTCGGCTACCCCGAACTTCCCAACACCAGCAACAACACCATGCTCCTCAGCGCCATGGGCGAGCCCGCCGCAGGCAGTATCGGCGCTCTTATGCTCGCTGGCCAGCTGCGCGCCAAAGGCAGCAACAGCGAGAACGTCACCGCCAGCGCCATCAATTTCCGCAGTGCCGACATCGCCGCCATCCGCGCCAGCCTTGGTGCCGCACCCGCAGCAGCTGCCGCCCCCAATGCAGAACCCACTCCGGCGCAGATTGCCGCCGCCCAAGTCATTATCGATGCGAATAAAGCCAAAGGGGCGAACGCTGCTATTTTCATTCACAATCCCGAGTTGGATTCCAAAGTAGCCGACAACCGCATCACGGCCGACGAACTGGCCGGATACCTTGTCCGTTCCGGCCTCGAAATCTCGGAAGGCAACGTCGCCAACCTGCAGATGCCGCCCAGCTCGGCCGCTGCTCCGCGGAGGTCATAAATGGGCACCCCCACCGAAGCCGAACTCGCCGCCCGCGCCCAAAGCAATCTGGAGCTGATGAACACCCGTCTGGCCACGGAAGGCATTGTCCTTACCGATGCCGAAAAAGTGAAACTCGATGAGCTTCTGCGTAGAGATGTCGGCAACAGCAATGGCGGCGTGCTCAATGGCGGCTTGGAAGGCGGCGCAGCCACCTTCTTCACCCGCCTCGTCAAATTCCTGCAGGAAATCCCGCGCATCATGAGCGGCGGCGTCGACCTTCAAACCGCGTGGCAACAATCCGCCTCCACCGCCGAAAATTACAGCCAGATCCGCGGCACCCAGCGCGGGCTGGCACAGCTCACCATCGATCTGCATTATGCAGGCAGCCAATATCCAAACCTCGTGGCCAACGCCGAACGCATCACTGGCCTCTACGCGCTCGACAGCACCCGCACCGTTCCCGACGAAGCGCGCAATCCCAACAACCTGAACAATCAAGCGCTCGATGCCCGTGGCCAGGGCGACATGCATTTTGCCAATAACGACAGCTTGAACATCCGGCCCGATTTGCAGCCCTTGCCTGTCACCGTCAACGGCCCGCCGCTGAATACACCGCGCGTGCCCGCCGTTCCGCCACAAGTTGGCTAATTCTCACTTTCGTCCGGCGTTCAGGCATGCTATTTACCCGCCATGCGCCAGAAACATTTCAAATTCCACGCCATCGCCTTGGGCATCATCTGCCTAGTGGTGGTCGTTGCGTTCCTGCTGTTCGGCCCCAAAGAAGCTGGCCCTGCCGAAGAAGTCATCGGCGATCGTTACATTCAGGTCGCCACCGCCACGTGGGGCAAGAACTGCGACCCGTTCGTGGCGCAGGCCCAGCGCGATTGGCGTATGCCCGCCGAAGGCCAGACCGCCGAGCCACGCCCCAGTTTTGCCCAGCTCAACAACGTGATCGAGGTCGTGAAATCGCAATGCGAGCATAAAATGAACTGCCGCCTCCTCGCCGATACCGACCTGCTGAAAACCGACCCGCTGCCCGCCTGCTACAAAAAACTGGCCGTCGGTTATCGCTGCTTCGAGTTCGACCGCCTGTGGAATGTCGAGACCGGCCAAGGTGAGATCCTCGAGCTCGATTGCCACGAGACCGCCCCTAAAGCCGGCCAGTGACCCGCCCGCGCGGCCTACTTATCGCGGCGTTGGTGCTGGTGGCACTGGCCTGCTCCGTCGCAGTGTTGCTCATAC
>JBBKVX010000075.1:0-10861 GCA_037968615.1 Rickettsiales bacterium | reverse complement strand
TCATCGGGGGAACCGGCACCGTCGGCTGTTCGCAGGCCCATTTCCAATCCAGCTCGTTGATTTCGTTGCCTTCCGGCAGTTTTACAGTGGTACCGAGAATAACGTTCGGTGCGCGGCTCGGATTGAGTTCGCAATCGCGCACGTTGGTGATGCCTTGTCTGTTGGTTTCAAGGAACCATGTGCGGAAATCTGTTTTGTTCATAGCGCCCGGGTTTACGCGGCTCCATGCCTGATAGATGGTGTCGAACGTATCGCCCGCCCACTGGTCGTTTCTCAAGCCATTGCCTGTGACCAACAGCGTATCGTATCGGCTGGTGCCGGAATCGGCCCCGTTGCGCGCGGCGATGGCTGCGTTACGCTCTACGTCGGTCATCAACTGAATTTCTTGTGCCATGTTAGGCTCCGTTCTTATTTATCGTTTGCTTGTGCCGTGAGTGGCTTGATACCAGCCAATATAGATTAAATTTGTGACAGTTTCGTTAAGATAGTGTTCATAATCGGTTAACGACCCCCACGAATTAGGGAGCTCATGTCGATTTTACCCATATCGGGGGCGGCGGCGCAGCTCGCGGGCGGTGGCTCGAAGCCTCCTATTTGAGCCGCTAAGGCGCAGCCTTCCTGTCGGTGGCTTGCAACATCCGCAATAGAAACCTGGTCCAGACGAATATTTTGTTGGTCCGCGATACGGGCCGCCAAAAGAATCGCGGCGCGCATGTCATTCGTATCGACACCCCTCACACTACCATCCGGTGGGTTAAAGAAGTCGATGGCGGGGTTAAGGCGGCCCGGCGCGCTGTAATCCAGCATCTGGGGCAGCACTTGGTACAGCCGCGCCTCGGTCAGTGATTTGACGATGTTCTGCTCGGTAACTCCGCATGCGCTGCCTAAGCGGTGCGCGAGTTCCTCCGGCGTCATCGCATTATAACGCGCGATCTGCTCGGGAGTAAGGCTTGGTAGGGCTTGATTAGACATATTCGTTCTCCATGAAAGTGGAGTATGCCCCATGTTCGTTAAGCTTTTATGAAGGTAACCTCAAAATTCTGACGGCTTAGAATGGCAAGTCATTTCCCGTCTCACCTTTGTAGGCATTCAGGGCAAAATCGATGCGGTCTTGCATGGAATAGCTTGAAATATCAGTTGCATCGACGAGTTCGGTGCGGCTGAGGAGGCCGCGACGGTTGGCGATCTGGATGGCGATGCCGGGGCGGGCATTGGCTTCCAGCACCATCGGGCCCTTGTCGCGGTCGAGCACAATATCGACGCCCACATAGCCGAGCCCAACGATTTCATGGAATTTGGCGGCCATTTCAAGCAGTTGCGGCCAATTCGGGATTTGGCGACCACTGAGCGTATGCAGCGTTTCTGGATGCTCGTTCACGAAGGTGCGGCCTTGCACACCGTACATGGTCACCCCGTCATGCATGCGAATGCCGACGCCGATGCCGCCTTTGTGCAGGTTGGCTTTGCCATCGGATTTGCGCGTCGGCAGGCGAAGCATGGCCATCACCGGCACGCCTTTATACACGATGATGCGAATGTCGGGCACACCCTGATAGGTGATCTCGTCGAAGATGGGGTCGAACTTCACGGCGTATTCGAGAATCACTTTATCGGCGGCGCTTTTCAGCGAATACATGCCCGAGAGCATATTGGTGACATGGTATTGCATGTCGGGCGAGGACACGATCTCGCCGCTCATTTTCTGGAAGCTGCCGCCGAACACGTTCTTCACCACGATGATGCCACCGCCGCCAGAACCCCGGCACGGCTTGATAGCGAACTGGCGGTGCGGCGCCGCAATTTCGGCTACCTTGCCCGCCTGACTGATGAACTCGATGACGCCATACAGCTCTGGCACCGGAATCCCCGCCTCGATGGCGAGTTGCTTGGTGAGGAGCTTGTCGTCGACCAACGGGTAGTTGCGGCGTTTGTTGTTGGGCAAAATAAAATCGCGGTTGCGCGAGTTGATGCCCATGATCTTGTGGCGCGACAGGCCCTCTTTCATGGCACCAAACATCACTCGCCCGCTTTCCCGGTTTCCTTCTTCTCCAGCGCCATCAGCGATTTCTGCAGCGAGCGGAAGCGGATGTATTCGGTGAGTTTGTAATGGTTGTAGCGCCCCAGCAGCATGGCCAGCGCCAGCACCACCAGCAACAGCTCGGGGAACCCGAACACCAGATAGCTCAGCGTAGCGTTGTTCATCACGAAATAGGCGAACAGCGCCGCGAACAGGCTGCTGAACCCGACTTTGAATGCCTCGCTCGGCCCGTATTCCTCCCACATCAGCGTCATGCGCTCGATGGTCATGGTGAGGATGACGATGGGGAACAGCGAGATCGACAGACCACTGACGAGGCCCAGCCGATTGCTGGCCATGGCCAGCAGGCTAAGCACCAGCACCACCACCGTCAGCACCGCCGCCAGTCGCGGCACCAGCAACAGCTTCAGGTGGTCGAAGTAATTACGAATCATCAAGCCCAGCGCCACCACGCCCATGAACAGCAATATACCCACAATGAGCCCGGTTTCACGGAAGGCCAGCGCGATCAGCACCGGCATGAACGTGCCGAAGGTCTTCACGCCCACCACTTGCCGCAGGAAGGCAATGGCGAGGCCGCCCAGCGGGATCATCAGCAGCACCTTAAACAGGATCTGCGATTCCAGCGGCATGTTGTAGAACGAGAAGGTGAGGAAGAAGTTGCTGCTCTGGCCCGATTTCCAGATGGCGCGGGTCAGCGCGTCGTTGGTGTTGTGCCGTACACTGACATTGGCTTCCACATGGGCCTTGCCCTCTTCCACCTGCAGGAACGGCGTGGTGCCGTACCACCAGGCGATGTATCGGCTTTTGAGCCCGAACGTCGCTTCTTCGGGGTCCACGGCCTGCCATTTGCCCTTCACATACACTTCCAGCCATTCGGCGAACTGGGCTTTGCGGCTGTCGTTCACCAGCTTCAGGCCATGGGCGATGCGGGTAGGAACTTCGGCGGCTTCCAGCAGCAATGCGGCGATGGCACTGGCCTGCATGCGGCGGTCCACCGTATCGCGGATCAACGTGATGCGATCGTCGGTCGGGGTACGGGCCAACTTATAGATTTCACGCACAAAGGTTTTGGTGGAGGCGGACTTCTCGCGCGCTTCCTCGATCAACCCATCGACAGCGAGATAGACCGGCGCGGCCTTCTCGCCTTCCGCCACTTTGGGGCGGTTGTGTTTGCTGTAGGGCGAATTCGGCATTTCCGGCGGCACCGCTTTCATTTGCTTCGGTGCGTCGAGCTCATAGACGATGGCGCGGTAGAAAATGGTTTCCTGCGCGTCGATGCGGCGCTTGCTGAACACCACTTGGCGGTTGCCCTGCGTATCGGGCTCGCTGGTTTCGAAACCGAAACGGCGGGCGATGATGTTCTCGTCCACCAGCACCAGCGTGTCGGACGCGTGCGGCAACTGCATGTTCAGCACCAGCGGCTTGTCGCCCGGTTGCCACGGATTGCGGGAATACAGATCGAGGCGGGCCTCGACGTACCAGCTGTTGTATTTGGTGTCGGGAGTGAGTGGGAACTCGAGCACGTAATGTTTGTACATCATCACGGCCACGCCAAGTCCGGCGAGGATGATCGCGATTACCCAGACTTTTGACGAGCGCATCGACTATCCGTTCTAGTCACCCAGTTTGCAGATGGGACGCGCGGTCATGGTCACCCCTGCATTGATCGCGAGATCCGCGTGGGCCATCATGTTGCGTCCTACCAGCACGGGGTAGATGAAGTTCTCGCGATTGGCAAGGTTCACTTCCTCTTCCACCTCGCGCCCGGCGATGCAGAAATTCATTTTAATGACCGGCCGACGCACGAAACCGCCGCCCTTCAGCTTGATGCGCACGTAGCGGATGACCTCGCGCTCGAACGTTTTGGGTGCGCCGTCAACCGCGTCGACGCTGAACACCACCGTATCGCCGGTGCTTGTTTTCGTTTGCTTGCCCGACTTGCGAATGTCGATGATCTCGGAATCGATGGAACTGGTCTTCGCGCCCGTATCCAGCTTGGCCCGCACGCGGATGCCCACATCCGTCAGCAGCACCTCCTCCACCCAACCCACGATCTTCACCTCACGCGCAGAAGCGGCGGTGGCGGCAAAGCAGCAGGCAAGCATCATGATGACAAGTATACGGTTCATGGCGGCCTTCTGGCATGTCCACCGCAACGCGTCAATAGCGGCATGCGGACGAGGGCAGAATTCTGGTGACAAGCCAGCGCCACATACCTATGAATTCCTTATGCACTCCGTTCGCCACACACGCACTGGTTTCAGCCTCGTTGAACTAAGCATCGTTCTGGTGATTCTCGGGTTGCTGGTTGGCGGGGTTCTGGCAGGGCAAGCGCTGATCCACGCAGCGGAGCTGCGGGCAGTTTCGACTGAATACAGTCGCTACGTTACGGCGACGCAAAGCTTCCGCGACAAATACATGGCCTTGCCGGGCGATATGACGAATGCCACCCGGTTTTGGGGAGACCAGGCCACTGGGACGGGTTCCTGTGCGGATGCCGCCGTTAGCGATGGCACCCCGGGCACGTGCAATGGCAATGGTGATGGACGGGTATCCTACGGCTCGGAAATCCACCGCTTCTGGCAACAGCTTGCGATGGCCGGATTAATCGAGGGAACTTACAGCGGCGTGGCTGGCCCATCGGGCGCGGCCCACTGCGTCATCGGCACCCAGTGCCCGCGGTCCAAACTAAATAACGCCGGATGGGGTACGGACAGTGTCGGCCAATATGCGGGCGATGCGGGCTACTTCGCGGGCAGCTACAATAATTTCTTTAGCTTCGGCGCGCAGACGACGGAATATCCTTACGGCGCCGTACTAAAGCCGGAAGAAGCCTGGAATATCGACACCAAGCTGGATGATGGCAGGCCTGGATTGGGGAGAGTATTTGCGGTCTATTATCCGACCTGCACCAATGCAGCGTCCCGGACGGATACAACGACGACCTATAAGCTTGATAGCAACACCATTGTCTGCGGCTTAGCCTTTGCCAACGCGTATTAGAGCGGTTTCTTCACCTTTAGCGCGGCGAGCGCGGCCTTGAGCGACTCATTCTCTTCGCGGGCTTTTTTGGCCACGGCTTTGACCACTTCAAATTGCTCGCAGGTCACGAAATTACCGCGCGCCATACCGAAATGAACTGGAACAGTTCAAAGACTGAGGCAAATCCAGCAGTGTGAAGTAAATATAGGTTAAATTTAGGGGGGGGTGACCCATTCATGGATGACATCCCGACTCCCGGTAGGTTATATTCACATTATGCGAAACCACGTAAGCCAGCGCCACGCATTCTCCCTCGTCGAACTCAGTATCGTGCTGGTCATTCTCGGCCTGCTGACGGGGGGGATTCTGGCTGGGCAATCGCTGATCCGGGCGGCGGAGTTGCGGGCTGTCAGCACCGAATATAATCGCTACACCGCTGCCGTAATGGCCTTCCGGGACAAATATTTCCAGCTTCCCGGCGACATGAGCAACGCCACCAAATTCTGGACCACGGCTACCTACTGCCCCGGCACAGCGGCCCAAGGCAGCACCACGGCTGCTACGTGCGACGGCAACGGGGATTACCAAATCAATACAAGCGGAGGCAGTGGCAACGAACTGTACCGTTTCTGGCAACATCTGGCGAATGCGGGCCTTGTCGAAGGTACCTATAGCGGTGTTGCCGGCCCCACGGACGGCAATGAGTCCCTTATTGGATCCAATGTGCCGCGTTCGCGCCTGAACAGTGCGGGATGGACGATCTATTGGTTGGGCAACCAACCCACCAGTGCCAGCCTTTGGCCCGGCGATTACGGCAACGCCTGGATGTTCGGCGCATCCCGCACGGGGGATCCAACTACCGGCGCCGTTCTAAAACCCGAAGAAGCCTGGAACATCGACACAAAAATTGATGATGGCCTGCCACGCAGCGGTGTGGTCGTGCCTTACAAGCCTGCGGTTGTCGCCAACTGTACGGATTCCTCAAGCGACACAACGGCCGCTTATGCACTGAGCCAGACGGGCGCCAACTGTAACCTCTTCATGAGAAATAGGTTCTAACATGCGCCACGCCTTCTCCCTCGTCGAGCTCAGCATCGTGCTGGTCATTCTCGGCTTGCTGACGGGTGGGATATTGGCGGGGCAATCGCTGATCCGGGCGGCCGAGTTGCGCAGAGGTATGAAGGATTTGGAACGTTATGAATCTACTGTCCATATTTTCCGGGACAGGTTTTTCTACCTTCCGGGGGATATGCCCAACGCAACGAGTTTTTGGGGAGCATCAGCTAATTGTCCGGGAGCCTACGATCAGGGAACTACCGATGGTACTACCTGTAACGGAAATGGCGATGGTAATGTGTCCTATACTGACAGCGCAACTAACCCCACTATTAGCGAGGGATTTCGTTTTTGGCAGCATTTGGTTAATGCGCAGCTGATTGAAGGGCAATATAGCGGTGTTACGGCGGAGACGGCCAATAATTATGCGCTTGGTGCTGGTACGGGCAATACCCCAAAAGTCTTTGACCGAGCGAGGATAGCTGTGTGGGGAATTGATGGTTCCTCCACAAGATTTAATTACCGCTATCAACCTTATGTCTATGTAATGGGTGTTCCGCAGGCAGGATCTTGGAATAATGGTGCTTTTTTAACTCCACAGGAAGCGTGGAATATCGATACGAAAATGGATGATGGCAAACCCGGAAGGGGGGTTATTATCAGCACTGTATCTGCTGCGTGTTCAGGCACGACAGATGACTCAAACTTTAATGCAGAATACAATCTAGCGAGTACGGTTGTGGTCTGTAGGGTGGAGATGAACCCAAGCCAAAAATAACCTTTGCATTAACTTAACACCAATGGGGCGTGCGATGCGCATTGATTTTTCAGTTGGGCGGGGGTTTTTCTTTGCGGTGCGGTGCAAACCTCTTATAATGCTCGAATGCGCGCTTTTTTACTCGTCGAGCCCTCCATCGTGCTGGTATCCATGGCCATGGCTGGCATGAATGCCTAGCGACTTCAGAAATCCCGTACCTATACCGTACTTTTTCAGGAACTTGCAGATCGGGCCATGATCCGAGGCGGGAAAACCCGCACAAAAACTGGTGCTGCTGAGAAGAATCGAACTACCGACCCCGTCATTACCAAGGACGTGCTCGACCACTGAGCTACAGCAGCGCACTGCTTAAAAGCGTGGGCTTTCTGCCATAAGAGGGTGTTGCCTGCAAGCAGTGATTTGTGGTATATATCAGGATAATGAATAAGCAGGCACCGCACACCACGCATCAGCCGCAGGAATCCGCCCCCACCGCCATGCGGGGTGCCCATGAGCGATAATCACCACGCGGGTAAAAAAGAACGCAAACTCGTCCAGATTCTCAAGAATCGCCGCACGCAGCGCATCAACATCGCTGCCGACGATGCGTTGGCCCGTGGCCGCGACCTCGAAGAAGAGCGCGAGGAGGAACGCAAAAAATCGTTAGCCTCCAGCCGTGGCGCGGCGGCAGGCAAAGCGGGCGAGCCCGCCTGGAGCGCCCGCATGCAGCAAGTGCGCGACAAAAACACCGGCCAGCACCGCATGGCCAAAGAACGCTGGAACCGTTTCGCCGGCACCGAATCCGGCGGAGGACGCGGGCTTTAAATCGGTTTATCCCCATTGCCCTCACCCAGTGATTGACGCGCCGCACGGCCCTGCTACTTCTAGCGCATGGGCATTCAACCGGATCATTGGATACGCGAACAGGCGCAGACGAAGCGCATGATCGAGCCGTTCTGCGAAAACCTCACCCGCGAGGGTGTGGTGAGCTATGGCTTGAGCAGCTACGGCTACGACGCACGGGTGGCCGACGAGTTCAAAATTTTTACCAACATCGATTCCGCCATTGTTGACCCGAAAAATTTCACCAGCAACAGCTTCGTCGATCGCAAAACGGATGTGTGCATCATCCCGCCCAACAGCTTCGTGTTGGCGCGCACGGTGGAATATTTCCGCATCCCGCGCGACACGCTGGTCATCTGCCTCGGCAAATCCACCTACGCGCGTTGCGGCATCATCGTGAACGTGACGCCGCTGGAGCCGGAGTGGGAAGGCCATGTAACGCTGGAGTTCAGCAACACCACCCCCCTGCCCGCCAAAATCTACGCCAACGAAGGCGCCTGCCAGTTCCTGTTCCTCAAGGGCGAATCCATGTGCGAAGTCAGCTACGGCGACCGCAAAGGCAAATACATGGGCCAGACCGGCGTGACGTTGCCGAAAGTGGAAGCCGTCAAAACGGCTTAGCCCCCTATCCTCATCTTGATTAACGGGACGCGAATCAATTTCCCTGGAACGACCATCCACGCTATAGTGTGGCGATGGACCTGCGTTTTCTCTTTCTTGATCTCAACAGCTATTTCGCCAGCGTCGAGCAGCAGATGAAACCCGACCTTCGGGGCGAGCCGCTGATCGTGGTGCCGGTGATGAGCGACTACACCTCGGCCATTGCGGCGAGTTACGAGGCGAAGGCGCTGGGCATCAAAACCGGGACGCGGGTGAAGGACGCGAAAGCCCTCTGCCCGGGCCTGAAGATCGTGTTGGCCGATCACCATGCCTATGTCGATTACCACCACCGCATCCATGCCGCGATGGAGGAATGTTTGCCGGTGAGCATCGTGGCGTCCATCGACGAATTTGGCGGCGAACTGATGGCGAATGAGCGCGCGCCGGAGGAAGCCATCGAGATCGCTTACGCCATCAAGGACACGCTGCGCAAACGGGTGGGCGCGCATATCAAAGCCTCCATCGGCATCGCGCCGAACCGCTACCTCGCCAAGGTGGCGTGCGACATGCAGAAGCCCGACGGGCTGACGGTGTTGGAGGAAAAAGACATCCGCCGCCGCTTGCTGGAGCTGGAGCTGCGCGACCTGCCCGGCATCGGCCCCAACATGCAGCAGCGTCTCACCATCGCGGGCATTCGCAGCATGAAGCAACTGCTGGCGCTGGAACCGAAACATATGCGGCGCATCTGGCATTCGGTGGCGGGCGAGCAGCTTTATTACCGCCTGCGCGGCATCGAAATCGCCGAGCGGCCCACCAATCGCAGCACGGTGGGCCACAGCCACGTGCTCGGCCCCGAACATCGGCCCGCCGAACTGGCCTATGTGGTGGCGCAACGGCTGACGCTGAAGGCGGGCAGCCGTCTGCGCCGCATGGAATACACCGCGCGCAGCATGGATCTTTCCGTGCGTGTTGAGAACGGCCCGCGCTTCGCCTACCGCGCCAGCCTCACCCCCGGCTGCGACAACCACCAGTTCCTGCATGCGCTGCTGGCCATGTGGGGCGAAATGCTGCGCGAAGCGAAGCCCCGGCGCATCAAGAAAGTGTCGATTGCGTTGCATGGGCTCACCCCTTTGGCCGCGCAGCAGCCCGACCTGCTCGACGCGCTGCACGCCACCGACAAGCAACGCCCCGAACGCCTCGCCACCCTCAGCCGCGCCATGGATGTGCTGAACGCCAAATACGGCCGCGACACGCTGGTGATGGGCTTCCTGCCCAAAACCAGCAACCAGTTCAGCGGCACCAAAATCGCCTTCACCCGGGTTCCGGATGTGGAGGAGTTTCATGAATAATAGCCATTGCCAGTTACCTTATCTGAATTTATATTCCGGCGCGTATGATTAGCGCGCAAGAAACTTGCACCCCTCCCCGGCCCGCCAATCATCACGTGGGCTAATATGCGCTATCGCAACGGATTTTCACTGGTTGAAATCAGCATCGTTTTGGTGATTTTAGGGCTATTGGTGGGCGGTGTACTGGCAGGAAAGACGCTGATCCATGCGTCGGAACTGCGGTCGGTAAATACCGAATCTTCCAAATACATGACGTCGGTGATGGCGTTTCGTGATAAATATTTCCAACTGCCTGGCGACATGAACAACGCAACGGCCATCTGGAGCCCAGCAGCCTCGTGTCCTGGCACCAGCGCCACTCCCAGCACCGATAAAGCCACCTGCAGCGGCGATGGTAATGGGCAAATCAATATGTACGCGCCGACCGCTAATGAGACCTTCCGCTTCTGGCAACATCTCAACAATGCCGGGCTGGTCGATGGTGCGTACAGCGGAGTCGCCAACTCCTCAACCGCCGACGACAACGCGGCCCTTCCCGGCACCAACGTGCCGCGCAGCAAGTTCGATAAAGCGGGCTGGTCGGTCAATTACCTCGGGCCCATCGGCGTCAACGACGCGACCTATTTCGACGGCAGTTTTGGTAACATGATGTTCTTGGGTGCCAGCACGGGCACCGGGCCCACCAACATACCCATCATGCCCGCCGAGGACGCCTTCAACATCGATACAAAAATGGATGATGGGATGCCCGCCACAGGCAGCGTCGTGACGCTGGAATCGCAAGGCGGCACCTGCAGCGACCTTGTCTCCAATACCGGCAGCTCCTTGGTCGCCTCCAAGTATCTTACCAGCAGCCGCGCCATTAGTTGCTCGCTACTCATCGCCGCTTACGGCAAAGGCGCGACGGCCGGGCTCTCCATCGCACCCGCTGTGGTCAATGGCGGGTGGACGGCGTTCGGTGCCTGCTCCAACGCATGCGGTGCCGGCACGCAAACGCGCACCTGCACCAACCCGTCGCCCAGCGGTGGCGGCGCGGCTTGCACTGGCTCAAGTTCCCAAGCCTGCACTGGCACAACTTGTCCCGTGAATGGTGGTTGGAGTGCCTGGGGCGCCTGCTCCGTCAGCTGTGGCGGCGGCACGCAAACGCGTACCTGCACCAATCCCGCCCCAGCAAATGGGGGCAGCACATGTGCTGGCAGCACAAGCCAAAGCTGTAACACGCAGAGCTGCTGT
>JBBKVX010000074.1:0-2684 GCA_037968615.1 Rickettsiales bacterium | reverse complement strand
ACCTTGTCCCTCAGCGGCGCCGATGCCGCGAAAGATTACGATTTAGACGCGCCGGGGCTCAATTGCGCCATCTTATTCAAGCGGGCCTTTTGATGCGCTAAATACGGCATCGAACGTTTCTTTCAGCGCTGCATCTACCTCATCCATCGCCACCTTTATGCCGAGCGCGTGCAGCGAGGTGACGCCGAACTCGCGGATGCCGCAGGGGACGATGCCGTTGTAATGCGACAGGTCGGGATTCACGTTAAGGGCAATGCCGTGGCTGGTGACCCATTTTTGCACACGCACTCCTAGCGCCGCAATCTTTGCTTCGCCGCTAGGAGTGCTAACCCACACGCCGATGCGGCCATCGCGGGTGAATGCATCGACGTTGAAACTGCCGAGCGTGGCGATGATCCACGCTTCGAGCTGCTTCACATAGGCGCGCAAGTCTTTGCCGCGCTCGTTCAGATCGAGCATCAGGTAGCCCACGCGCTGCCCCGGCCCGTGATAGGTATACTGCCCACCGCGACCCGTTTCATAGACCGGAAAATCATTGGTACCGCGCAGCAAGTCGGCGCCTTTGGCGCTGGTACCTGCCGTGTAAAGAGGCGGGTGCTCGACCAGCCAGCACAGCTCCTCGCCCTGCCCGCGTTGAACGGTTTCAACGCGTTGTTCCATGCGCCGCAGGGCGTCGGGATAACTCACGGGCGAAGGTTCGGTGATCCATTGCATGGGGCATGTATAGATATAGGAGTTGCGCCCTACCAGAACATTTGCTACGCAGCGCCCTCAGGCTGGCACGCGACCGTGGCGGAATTGGTAGACGCACTACCTTGAGGTGGTAGCGGGGTGACCCGTGGAAGTTCGAGTCTTCTCGGTCGCACCAGCCTGATTTTCAACTATAGGACAGAACGTTATCGAATCACGCAGCCATGCTGCACAACACAGATAGGGGCGGGCGATGAGCAGCACTCACGATACTGAATACGTCCCTCTCGATCCCGATACCGGTTTCTCGCTTAGCCCCGAATTCGTCGAAGAAGTGCAAACGGCCATCGCCACGGGCGATTTGGTGACGGCACGCACGCTGGTTTACTCCCTGCCCGCACCCGATCAGGCCGAACTGTTCGAACAAATTTCGCCCGACGAGCGCCGCTGGCTAACGGAAGCCATCGCCGCCAACTTCGATTCGGAAACCCTCGCCGAACTCAGCCCGGAAGCGGCGGAAGACGTGATGGAAGCGCTCGGTGCCGAGAAATCGGCCGAGATGCTGTCGGAAATGGAAACCGATGACGCGATCCACATCCTTGAGGACATGGACACGCAGAGCCAGCAGGAAATCCTCGAAGAACTGCCGCAGGACATTCGCCAGGAACTCGAAGAATCGCTGACCTACCCGGAAGAGTCGGCGGGCCGCTTGATGCGCACCACGCTAGTCGCGGTGCCAGAAAACTGGAGCGTCGGCGAGACCATCGATTACCTGCGTGCCGCCGAGGAACTTCCGGAGTTCTTCTACATACTCTACACGGTCGACCAGCATTTTTCGCCCACCGGCCGCATCCCGCTTTCGGCGGTGCTGAACAACAAGCGCGACACCCAACTGGCCGAGATCCGCCACACCAAACTCTACGCCGTCGGCCCCGAGACCGACCAGGAAGAAGTCGCGTTCCTGTTCCGCAAATACGCGCTGGTCGAAGCGCCAGTGATCAACGAAACGGGCCGCCTCGTCGGCACCATCACCGTTGATGACGTGGTGGATGTGATGCAGGAGGAGCAGGAAGAGGATTACCTGCGCGCCGGCGGTGTCTCGGCGCAGGATTTCCAGTCGAGCCTATGGGAGACCGCTCGCGCGCGTTTCTGGTGGCTGTTCGTGAACCTGATTACGGCCGTGGGCGCCGCCTACGTGATCGGTATGTTCGAGGATTCCATCGAACGCCTTGTCGCTCTCGCCGTGATGATGCCGATGGTGGCCAGCATGGGCGGCAATTCGGGCACGCAATCGGTGACCGTTGCCGTGCGCGCCATCGCCATCAAGTACCTCAACAGCGCCAACCAATGGGGCTTTGTGCGCAAGGAAGCCATGCTCGGCATTATCAACGGCGGAGCGCTGGGGCTGCTGATGGCCATTGGCGCCTATCTGTGGTTCGGCGACCCGATGCTGTCGGTGGTGCTGGCCACCGCCGCCATCATCACCATGACGCTGGCCGGGCTCACCGGCGCGCTTATCCCCATCATCCTCGTGCGCCTGCGCATCGATCCCGCCATCAGCTCCAGCATCTTCCTCACTACGGTGACGGATTGCGTCGGTTTCTTCAGCTTCCTCGGTCTGGCGACGATTATTCTTTTATAAGCGCTGCGCGCGAATGGGGCCCTTCGCCCCTTGCCCCCGCCGCTTCGCGGGCCGTAGGTAGGCTCCCGGGGAGCGCCTCTCGCAATGAGGAAAAAGAAGCCTATATCTTGTTTATGAAACCGCTCTTAACACTGCTGTTCACCCTCGCTTTTGGAGCTTCCGCCATGGCCGCACCTGCCGACACCAAAACCGCTATTTTCGCCGGAGGGTGCTTCTGGTGCATGCAGCCTGGGTTCGATGCAATGCCGGGCGTGGTGAAAACCATCGTAGGCTACACGGGCGGGCATGTGGAGAACCCCACCTACGAGCAGGTGAGCACCGACACGACGGGGCATTACGAAGCCATCGAGAT
>JBBKVX010000073.1:0-7551 GCA_037968615.1 Rickettsiales bacterium | reverse complement strand
TTGAACGATTTCATGCTGCGCTCGAACGCCTCGTATTTCGCTTGCGTATCGCGCCCCCAAATTCCATCCACATCCGTTCCCAGCGCCGCCTGCATCTGCCGCACCAGCGCCTTGTCGTTGCGAATGTTGCGGTCGTCATTAGCAGCCACCTGCGGATCTTGAGGCGCAGTTCGTGTGGCCGATGGGTCGGGCGCCCTACCATCCTGCACCGCCGGGGCGCTGGTTGCCACCACTACCGGATCCGGCGGCGCGCCTTGCAACGCACGCGAACGTGTTCCATTGCCGCAGCCATGCGCCAGCATATATTCGCCGTACCACTGGTCGTAATGCATTTGCCCGCGACCCGGGATATTGACCGATGCCACGCCATCCCGGCCCATCACCGGCTCTGGCAGCATCACTTTATCGCCCACGACGACAAAACCTTCCGCGCGGTATTGTTCCAGCGATTTATCCATTTCCCACTGCGCCGCCCGGCGCATAAAAGGCCGCTCGAATCGACCATTCTGGCGATCGTAATATTGCGCGCGTGCTTCCGAATATTCATTATTGAATTCGACCGCGCCGACATCCTGATAATAACGTTCCGCCGCTTCTGCGACCCTCGGGTAACGATTCACCGTGACCCCTAGGTTCATGACCCGGGCACTGCCCATATTGATGCGATCGCTCTCTCGCAGATACCCTTTATCCACGAGCAAATTGTTTAGTGTTGCCACAGGCGGGCCCGTGCGATGCACCGCAAAATCCATCATTTGGCCTTGAATCGCCAACGGCAATTGGTCGATACCCAGATGCTCGCGCAGATGCTCGTTGATCATGCGGTAGCTCCACTCGCGTGGTTTGTCCGCAAATTCCTGCCGCGTCATGCCTGGGTTGTTCGTCCAGTTACGCGCATTCTCGATGGTAATGCCATAATCGTTGGTAGTGGTGCCTGTATCGGCATACACACGCACACCATGCCTACCCACCAGCACATCATGGCTCCACGAACGCGCCCGTTCCACGGTGTTCACCTGTTCCGACATTTGTCGAACCAGGCGCTGTTCCAGATCGCGTGAGATAACCATTACCATGGGGCTATTTTACATCCGTTAATATTAATTTTGTATGAATCCGGCTTAGCCCGCAGCCAGTGCGGGTTGCGTGCTCGGCGCCCGCGCCAATTGCGGCAGGGGCGAAGCCAACGGTGTGGCCGGGCTGGCATTGCTGGCCGCACTGATCACCGTGTTCGGCGTCAACGCCGCCACCGCCGCCGCCATGCCGTCGTCGGCGATAACAGGGGTGGCGGAGGCTACGATCGGTGCGTTCGCTTGCGGGGCCACTGTAGGCTGCGCGGTTTCTACTGCGGGGCTATCGCCATTCATATTCCCAAGCAGGCTCATCATCAGGAACAGGAAGCCGATGCCGAGGAGGGCGGCATTGTCCATGCCCGCCACTTCTTCTTCAGGGGCACCGGCAGCCACGGCGCGTGCGCGGCGGCGGCGGGCTTCGGCTTCGTTTTCTTCGTCGGTGGTGCGTCCGGTGTCGTGGCGTGCGGTGAAACTAACGTCCGCCCCGCTCACTGCGCCAGAACCAAGCACACTTCGCACATAATTGTAGGTTTCTGATTTTCCGTTGCGGCGCGTTTGGTCCCGGCGAAGCCATTCCAACCACTCGTCGCCACCATTGCGCACGGCTTGTTGCACGCGGCCCGGCCCGGCATTATACCCTGCGACCGCTTTGGTCAGGTCGCCGTCGAAAGTTTCCATCAATTCGCCGATATACAGCGCGCCAGCACGTTTCGCCGAATCCACGCTCGCCCACGGGTCAACACCGTAAGTGGAAATCATATGCTGGCGAGTAGCGGGCATAAACTGCATCGGGCCACGCGCACCCGCGCTCGACGTAATCGTCAGGCTGTGGCTGCTGCTGCTCTCGGTGCGCCAGATGCTGTCGACCAGCCCCCGCGCACGCTCCATATACTCTGCATTGATGGTTCTCATGCAGTCATTCTACCAAAAACCCCCGGAGTTTTTGTGACAATCCCATGAAGATTCCCCAGCCTAGCTCCTATTTTCCCTAACTTTTCTTCCCTCACGCTCAGCGGTCGGTGGCAGAGTGGGCCGGATGCTAGGAGTTGGTTTCGGCGAGTACCGGAGTGTAGCATCGCTACATGAGGACACTCGACGGAGCCAAGGACGACGCAGATGGTCCGCTATGCCACCGCTACTTCTTCTTGGGTTTGGCTTCGGGTTTTGGCGGCACGGTGTCGCGGCATTCCAGCAGCGTCACGTCGTAGACCGGATGCTCCAACGCACTCACCGACGGGCTCGATTTATACATCCAGCCCGAGAACAGCAGCTTCGGCTTTTCCGCGTCCGGCACCGTCTCCGAAATGCGCAGCAGCGCCGCCGCGTCGGGCAGGCTGTTCTCGGCGGAAAGCTGGCAATGGCTTGCCATCAGCTCCAGCTTGCCCACGGTCACTTTCTCCGTGGGTTTGATGTTCACTTGCTGCGCGCGGGCGGTCACTTTGTTCAGCACTTTCACCACCGCCATGCGCGGGATCTGGGTGTCCTGTGACTCGAAGATCGGTGCGCTGTATTCGGTCGGTGCGGCGGGGTCTTCGTTGGCCGGGTCGGCTTCCAGCGGGCGGGCCACAGCGGGGGCCGGCTCGCTCGCTTCGATCATGTCGATGTTCTCCACCGGCACGGCCGTCGCCGTGTGCGGCCCGGCAGGAATCGGCTGGTATTGGCTGGCCGTCGATTTACCGAACGGGCTGGGCGTGCCCGCCAACGAAGGCCGGGTCGGAATGGGTTGCGGCTGCGCCTGCGCGCCGGGCGGCGTTACCGCCACTGGCGCCGGATCGTGCCATGGCAGCCCCACCCCATCGGCGGCCACCGGTTTGGTGGTCAGCATCGCGCCATTGGCGGCGCGGCTTTGCGGCGACGTAATGCCGTTGGTATTTTGTTGTTGAAAGGGGTTCGCTTGTTGCGCCTGCGCCTGCGACGCGGCCAGCAGCAGCGCCGTGCACAGGGCCGCGAAACACTGCGACTTGGGGGTCATGATGGTTTATTCCAGCCCGGTCGAAAGCGGCGAGTCTTCGTCCGTGGTGGCGTCGTCGGTGGAGCTGGCGTTCTCGTCTTTGTCGGTGCCACCGCCCGAGAATACAAATTTACCGATCAGTTCCTCGATGCTCACCGACGATTGGGTGAAGTGGATCATGCCGCCATCGGCCAGGTTGGCGTCGTCGCCGCCCGGCTGCAGGTTGATGAATTTATCGCCTAGCAGCCCAGCGCTCTGCACCGAGGCCGAGGTATCTTTCGGCAGTTTTACATCGCTCTTCACGCGCATCACGGCCACGGCGTTGTAGCTTTTCTCGTCGAGCGTCAGCTTCTCCACCACGCCCACTTTGATACCGCCGATCAGCACGTCGGAGCCGACGCTGATGCCGCCGATATTAGCGAAATCTGCTTTCACGGTGTAGCCGTCGATGGCTTTTACGTTGCTGTTGGAATAGGCGAAATACAGGAAGCTTCCCGCCACCGCGAGCACCACTGCACCCATCACCGTTTCAATCGCATTATTGGCCATGCTTGGCACCCCTTGTGTTTGATTCTGTTGGGTTACCAGACAGTTTCCCCCGTTGCAACTTCGTCGATGCATGCGGCGTCAGTGGAGGATGGGAAAATGGCAGGCCTGCGAACGCAGACCCTAATAAAGGCGCAGGCGCACGGGTTTTTTCGAGGCCATCGTCATCGGCTGTTCGGATTTGGCGTCGTCCAGCATGGCCATGTAGCTGCCGCTGTACCAATCGCTTGGGGTGCCCGCGTAGCTGGAATGGTGGCTTTCGCTGGTGCCGCAGGCGGCAAGCAGAACCAATGCGGCAAGCGCCGTGATGCTTTGAATTCGGGTGGTATGCTTCATGCTGTCTCCCAAGTGGCGTATGCTCGCCATGCAATGGTAGTAGCAGATTTCAGCCACCCCTACAAATAGTGGTAGTGCAGTGCGGCATCCTCGCGCAGTCGAATGCTACCAGCCGGAATCGTAGCTGCCGCTGTCGCTGCTGCTTTCCGTCGCCGACATGCCGCCACGGGTATAGAACCCATCACCGCTATCCGAGCAGGTGTTATAGAAACCGCAATTATCCTTGGCCTTGGTGGTGCCATAAAAATTGCCGAACCACGCTTCGTTCTCGGCCCGGCCTTCCGAATAGCCCGCATCGAGGCGGTTCATGCCACCGCCTTGGCAGGCGCTCAGGGCCAGCAGCATCACGCAGGGCGCGAGCCACTTAATCATTGGGGGTCCAGGCTTTGTAATCGGCGGTCGCTTTGGCGCGTTGGCCACCGCGCAGCAAATGCCCTTGCGGCAAGTAGCGCCCCACCGTGCCGGTAAGGTTGGGCAGATGCGGTTTCTGCCACGTATAGCGTTTGCCCGACAGCGGCGCGTCGAGCGTGTAATGCAGCCAGCCATGCCATTGCGCTGGCACTTTGCTCGGCTCGGCGATGCCATCATAAATCACCCAACGCTTGGCCATCGTGCCGTGGCGCGCGCCGGAACGTTGTTGGTAATAACGGTTCCCGAACTCATCCGTTCCGATGAGCTTGCCGGTGAACCATGTTGCGAGTTTTGTGCCAATGGGTGTCATGCCGCGCATCCTAGCAATCCCCGATTCCCCACGCAAGCGCTGTTAGTCTTCCTCCCACTCCAATCCATTGCTTCGGTCAAAAGGGGTAAGATGCTAGGAGTGCGCGCCCGCAGGGAGGGCGCGTAGCATCGCTACGTAACTGACTGAGGACGCACACGACGACGCAGATTGCCCCTTTTCACCAAAGCGCCTCACCGAAGCGCTTTGAAGTAGGGTAGGATATTGATGTATTGGTCGATCCAGGGGGTGTCGCCTTCGGAGCGCACGGGCTCCCACGCCTCATCCGTCACGGCCGCCACGATGTCTTCGTGCTCGCGGCCCACCACCACCCAGAAACTTCCATAGCGTAATTTGTCCCCCGCGGGCGGTGCGAAAAACCGGCCATAGGCCGTGAAGCCCATCGCCTCGGCATGCGCGCCGATCAGCGGCCACAGGTTCAAATGCCGGTTGGTGGTGTGGATCAGCAGCACGCCATGCGGCGCCAGTTTGCGCAGATACATCGCCAGCGCTTCCTGCGTTAGCAGATGCGCGGGAATCGCGTCCGACGAAAACGCATCCAGCACGATCGCGCCGTAATGCGCGTCCGGTTGTTGCGCCAACCGAATGCGCCCATCGCCCAGCAGCACGCGGTAGCTACCGGGGCAATCGCGCAATTGGTGGAAATAGCGCGCATCCTCCGCCAGCCGTTTCACCATCGGGTTGATCTCAAAAAAATCCACCTGCTGATCAGCGCGCGCATGGCATTTCATGGTGCCGACCCCCAGCCCGATCGCCGCCATCGGGTGCTCGCGCATCACCGGCAACGCGTCGAAAATCTGCCCCAGCGCCCAGTAATAGGAAAGCGGCTGCGTGCTGCCCCCCGGCTTCAGCGATTCCATGCCGTGCATGGTCGTGTCGTGCATCATGATATGCGCGTTCTGCGCCACGTTCTTATAAATGCGTTCCACGCCAAAGAAGTTACGGTCCATGAACAAGGTCGCATGCCCCACCGCCCCGTTCACAATGGCCACCTGCATCACGATCACCACACCCACGCAGGCGTAATACGCTTTCACGTAACGGCGGTGCAGCGCCAAACAAATCATCGCCGCGAAGCTGGTCGACATCATCAGCGTTTGGCTGTCGATGCCCGCGCTTTCCACCGGAGGTGCCACGTACATAATCACCACATACAGCGCCGCCGCGAATCCCATCACCTGCGCCACCACCAGCGCCGCGCTCATCAACTGGCGGCGCAGCCAGCCCTCGCCCGTTTGCTGTTGCAGCAGCAGGAAGCTGGTGAAGCTGGCCAGCAGCAGCACCGCCGGATATTCCAGCGCTTCCTTCAGCAGCATCGGCGCCAGCAGCCCATTCAGCACGCCACCCAGCGCCCCGCCTACCGACATGCATAAATAAAACCGCGTCAGCCATGTGGCGTCCGGTTTGGTTTTGGCCAGCCAGCCATGCAGTGCGAACGCCATCACCGCAAAGGTCAACAAATGGAACGGGAACCCGAACGCGTAGCGGTGCAGTTGCAGCCCGTACATCAGCAGCGCCGTCAGCGCCATCAGCGGCGCAATATATTGGCAGGCGCGCACCAGAATTGGCCGCGTGCGGAACGCATCGACAAAGCTCAGCAAATAAATGGAAAGCGGCAGCACCCACAGCAGCGGCACCGACGCCACATCGGTGGCGATGTACGTGGTCACACCCAAACTCAGCGACGACGGCAGGAACGCGAGGAACACCCACAGCACGTATGTTTTCCAGCTCGGTGAAATCATCGCGGTTTTCTCGGTCGCCACTGCCACCACCGCCGGGTTCTGCCGCAGCCGCCATGCCACGCCCATCAGCAACGCCATGCCCAGCACATACAGCGCGCTCCAACCCACGCTCTGCGCGCGCAAACTCATCAGCGGTTCGGCCAGCGCAATGTAGCCAAGCAGCCCCGCGAAACTCCCGAGATTGCTGGCGCTATAAAGCACATACGGCGTGCGCGCCAACGGGTGCGACGAGCGCACCAGCCATGCCTGCAACAGCGGCTGCGTCGCCGCCAGCGCAAAGAACGGCAGGCCGATCTGCAGCCCGAACGCCGCCACTAAATACGGAATCGGATGCGCCAGCATCGCGTCGCTGGTTGGCAGTGTCACCGCCAACGGCAGCAGCACCAGCGAGGCCAACAGCACCAGCCCATGCACCCGCCCCTGCCAGCGCGGCGCCACCTGCGCCACCAACAGATGCGCGTAGGCGTACCCCGCCAGCAGCAAAAATTGGAACGTGAACATCGCCGTGTTCCATACCGCGGGCGTGCCGCCCAGCGTGGGCAGCACCATTTTGGTCGCCATCGGCTGCACCGCGAACAGTAGGAACGCGAGCAGGAAACTAACGAGGAACGCGAGCGCTTTCATTCCCACACTAAGCCGCAAGCCTCTGCCCTTGGCAAGCGCCCCATTGATGCCCCCATGACGATTCCGCCCCGCGAAGCGGATGGCACCCTGAGCCAGCCTTTCCTAAAGTGGGTACATCAAACGAGGAGCATCCCATGGCCTACGCCCACACCGATTTCAGCCAATCCCGCAAGTTCGGCTCGATGACCTACGCGTTGTTGGCCGTTGCCTCCATCGTTTTGTTCCTCATGATCGGGCTGTTCACCAGCATCGAATCGGCCGAGCCAAGCGGCACGCCCTTTGGCGGCTTCACCATGGAAAATACCTCCTACCTGAAGGCAGAGAAATAGCCATGCACACCCAGCCAAACAGCTACGCCTCCGAACATAACACCCGCAACTGGCCCTGCTTCGCCGCACTCATTCTCGTTGGCGCCCTCACCCTCGTCGGCATCACCCAGTTCGCCCCCATGCCCTTCGACAACGAACCGCATTACGAAGTCACCCTGCGCGACGGCTTCAAGCGATAGCTCAACATGCCCGATGGCGAAGTCGAGCC
>JBBKVX010000072.1:0-35693 GCA_037968615.1 Rickettsiales bacterium | reverse complement strand
ACGGCGGGGTTGCGGGGGTCGTCCTCGGGAATCCCGGCTTCGACTTTACCAACAAGGTCCGCACCGACATCGGCGCCCTTGGTGAAGATACCGCCACCGAGGCGGGCAAAGATAGAGATCAGCGACGCGCCGAACGAGAGGGCAACGAGTGCCTCAAGAATGGTGCGCGATTCCGTGCCTTCGCTTTGCAGGTAGAAATAGTAGCCTGCGGTGCCGAGCAGGCCGAGGCCCACCACGAACATGCCCGTGACTGCGCCCGAACGGAAGGCGAGGGTGAGGGCTTTTTGCAAGCTGGTGCGTGCGGCTTCTGCCGTACGCACGTTGGCGCGCACGGAGATGTTCATGCCGATATATCCGGCCAAACCCGACATGATGGCGCCGATGCCGAAGCCATAGGCGACAAGCCAGCCAAGCTGGTAGCCAATGCCAATGAAGATCACCACGCCGACGGCGCCGATGGTCTGGTATTGGCGGTTAAGATAGGCTTTGGCGCCCTCTTGAATGGCCGAGGAAATCTCGATCATTCGCTCATTGCCGCGGCTCGAGGCGAGAATGCTGCGGATGGTCAAAAACCCATACGCAACCGCCAGCGCGCCACAGGCCAGGATAACGGTCTGTAGGTCAGCTAGTTCCATGAACAACTCCTTGATGTAATCACAAGCGAAAACGGCACCCATGCCGCTTTTCGCGATTCATAAGAGCGCTAGCCCCATGAATTGCAAACAAATTCCATGCTGCAGCGCAGTAGATGCGGTGGATAGATATTATATGTGCGCCGCAAAGCCATACATGCCAAATTTATAACTATTACAGCCACGTGAAGATTTTTTTCGTGGCTTGTTCCCACTCGATTCCTGAGTAGTACTAGAAGCAACAGGGAGACATGCGATGTCGGATAGTGAATGGTTGGATCGGATCAGCGGCTGGAACGCCGGAGATAATGCGAGCGACACCACCAACATGTGCGGCTACGAAAAAGATGCCGCTCGAAGAAGCAGCGAAGAGCGCGTGAACCGGGAAAACCGTATCAAGCCTCGCGACAAAGGCGGCCGCGCACCTTCGCGTGAGGGCGGAGCGAAGCGATGAAACCAATCAAACGCATTACTGCCCATGGCGTCCTGCAGGAGTTTGAGATTGCAGAGACGGCGGCACCGCTGAATCATGGCATGCGCAGGCCGAAGCCTTTCGATGGCGAGGATCTGACCAAACGCAACGAGCGCCCGGCTAAGGTGAAGAAAACCGAGTGGCGCGAAGTCGGCCTCGCCAAAACACCGCTGGTGCGAAAAGAAGAAGAGCGTGAGCAGCCCATTAAGTTCGCCGACACCGTTCCTTCAAAACGCCCGCTCACGGCATCGACAGACCACCTGGAAGAGGAGCGCGAGCCTACCCGTGCCGAGCAGCGCGCCTTGGATCGTGACCGCAAACGCGAAGGTCGCGGCAAGCGGCATGAGCATCTGGTTCGGAAGAAAACCGAGAAAATAATGCAAGGCTTTGTGGACCAACATGAGCGGCGCGAACGTAATGCTTCAGGCCGCGGCGTCGACTAAGCCGCTTTTTTCTTTGCGTTCTGGATGCCGGCCATGATGAGTTCTTCGGCTTTGGCTTTGTTGCCCCAGCCATGGACTTTCACCCATTTGCCTTTTTCCAAGTCTTTATAATGCTCGAAGAAATGGCGGATCTGGTCGATCAGCACGCCGGGCAGATCGGTGTATTCTTCCACATCGTCCCAGAACGGGTGCAGGCGATGGGCGGGAACGGCGAGGATTTTCTCGTCCTGGCCTTTGTCGTCTTCCATCAGCAGCACACCGATGGGGCGCGCGGCCACCACGCAGCCCGGCATCAAGGCGCGACGGCCCACCACCAACACATCCACCGGGTCGCCATCTTCCGAAAGCGTGTGGGGAATGAAGCCGTAATTGGCCGGGTAGGTCATGGCGGTATGCAGGAAACGATCCACAAAAATCGCGCCGGAATCCTTATCGATCTCGTATTTGATCGGCTCGGAGCCCATCGGCACTTCGATGATCACGTTCACGTCGGTCGGGGCGTCCACGCCAATGGCGATTTTGTCGATGTTCATGGTCTGCATCCTAGGGAGTTATGTTGCCTGCGTTATGCGCAAAGCATGGCCAGGATGCAAGTAAAACTAAAAGGGATTGCGGAAGAAAATAGCACAATTGATGCTGGGTGCATCGAGGTCATAATCCTTCGCTGTATCGGTACTGCTGGCAGAAGTGGTGCAGCGGTCCAATGTGCCGCCTGCATCGTTCCAGCCCGAACTGCTGCGTGCTTGCAATTTGCCGAACGCCGGCTTGCCGTCATCGGTCTTGGTGTCGATGTTCCAAAGCTCTTCGCCTTTTAGAACCGCAAGCTCAGGCATGCCCGCGCGTTTGCCGCCATAAAGGAAATAGGAGCCAATAAGACCGTCATAGGTGCTTGAGCTACCGCTTGTGGCCGTGGCGTTGGTTGCAGTGCTCCATGTGCTGGCCGAACTTAGTTTGCCCAAAGGCGCGTTCGTACCCGGTGTGTGGATGTAGGCACCACCATTGGCGGTACCGGTATATTGCCCCTCAATCAGCCCGGCGTTGGAAAGATGCTGCCAGAAGCGGTACATTTCGTTGCTGGGTAAATTAATGGTGCCGTCCGCATTGCCATTGCAGGTAGCGGCGCTGGTGCTCACGAAATTTTGGCAGGTGACGTCGTTTCCTAATGTTCCTGCGGCTATGCCCCAGAAACTGGTCGCGTTGCTCATGTCACCGGGAATGGAAAAATATTTATCGCGGAAAGCATGCACCGCCGTGGTGTATCGCCCATGTTCTGTGGTGACGCTGCGCAATTCGCTGGCCCGTATCAGAGACTGACCCGCCAATATGCCGCCCACCAGCAGCCCGAGTATGACCAGCACGATGGAAAGTTCAACGAGGCTGAAAGCGGTGTTGCGCTGAGAGTGTTTTATAATCTGCACCCATCAAATCTACACATTGGGTGTGCATGTGGCAAAGCAAATTAAAGTGGAGGACTCAACCAACGCGAAAGTTTGTACAGACGCTACTTAGAACGCACGTTTGAAGAACAGGGCGCAATTATTCGCTGTGTTGGCCAGATCATAAATGGCGTCGAGTTTTGCCGCATCGGCTGCCGAGGTGGTGAGGGCGCTTCCATCGCTGGCGAGTGCGCATGTCCGACGGTTTCGGGCGATCACTTTGCCCGCGCCGGGCATGCCATCATCCACTTTCTTGTCGATGCCCCATGCTTCCACCGGTTTAATGATGTCGGCGTTTGGGGGAAGGCCTGCGCGTACCGCGCCAAAAATCAGGCTGTTATTCAGGTCGGTGCCGTCAAACATAAAGGACGACCCCGAAGAGGTGCCGGTGGCGGATTCATAATGGAGGTACCACGCTGCATTACTAAGCTTTGCCTGGGGCACATTGACACCCGGCTGGCTGTCGCTGAAACCAGCGGCGCCTGCAATGCCGCTGTAGCTTCCCTCAATTAATCCTGCATTGGCCAGATGTTGGAAAAAGGTAAAATTTTCTCCCGTGCGGGCAGGAGCGGCAGCGACTTCAATCACGCCATCTCCGTCGCCGCTGCAGGTCTGGGTGCCCGTGCCAGCCGAGGCGTTCGGGCAGGTGCCGGTGGCCATGGTGCCCCAGACTTGTGCTGCGCTCGAGAAATCACCGGGAAGCTGAAAATAACGATCGCGGAACGCCATGCCAGCGGTGGCATAGGATTGATATTGAGTGGTAACACTGCGCAATTCGCTAGCCCGTATGAGTGACTGCCCCGCCAGTATCCCACCGACCAGCAGGCCGAGAATAACCAACACAATGGAAAGTTCGACAAGGCTGAATGCAGTGTTGCGCTGTGTGTGTTTTCTGGTATTCACCCATCCAACATACGGACTGGGAAACATATGGCAAAGCAAATAAAAAAAGTGGTTCTCGCTTATTCGGGCGGGCTCGACACCAGCATCATTTTGAAATGGCTGAAGGACACATATAACTGCGAAGTGGTGACGTTCACTGCCGATATCGGGCAGGGCGAAGAGCTGGAACCGGCGCGTAAAAAAGCCGAGCTGATGGGCGTGAAAGAAATTTTCATTGATGATCTGCGCGAAGAATTTGTGCGCGATTACGTGTTCCCCATGTTCCGCGCCAATGCGCTGTATGAAGGTGTGTACCTGTTGGGCACGTCCATCGCCCGCCCGCTCATCAGCAAGCGCCAAATCGAAATTGCCCGCCAAGTGGGTGCCGATGCGGTGTGCCACGGCGCCACCGGCAAAGGCAACGATCAGGTGCGGTTCGAGCTGAGCTACTACGCGCTGCAGCCCGACATCCACGTCATCGCCCCGTGGCGCGAATGGGAGCTGAACTCGCGCACCTCGATGATCGAATACGCCGAGAAGAACCAGATCCCCGTGGCGAAGGACAAACGCGGCGAAGCGCCGTTCAGCATGGACGCGAACCTGCTGCATATCAGCTACGAAGGCAAAGCGCTGGAAGACCCGTGGGAGCAGCCGGATGAGAGCATGTTCCTCTGGACAGTAAGCCCCGAGAACGCGCCGAACGAGCCGGAATATATTGAAGTGGAATTCGAGAAGGGCGACCCCGTCGCCGTGAACGGCAAAAAGCTTTCGCCCGCCACGCTGCTGGCCAAACTGAACGAACTGGGCGGCAAGCACGGCATCGGTCGCCTCGATCTCGTCGAGAACCGTTATGTCGGCATGAAATCGCGTGGCGTGTACGAAACACCGGGCGGCACCATCATGCATGTGGCGCACCGCGCCATCGAATCCATCACGCTCGATCGCGGCGCGATGCATTTGAAGGAAGAGCTGATGCCGCGCTACGCCGAACTGATCTATTTCGGGTACTGGTTCAGCCCCGAACGCGAGATGCTGCAAACCCTCATCGACAAATCGCAGGAAAACGTGACCGGCACCGTGCGGCTGAAGCTGTACAAAGGCTCCGCCACCGTGGTTGGCCGCAAATCGCCCGTGAGCCTGTATTCGATGGCGCATGTGACGTTCGAGGCCGATTCGGTCTACAACCAGCGCGACGCGGAGGGCTTCATTAAGCTCAATGCCCTGCGTCTGCGTTTGGCGCATAAGAAATAGCCCCTTACGTCATCAAACCGTCATGCGCGGTGTGTAAGCTCCTTTTATGTACATAAGGAGAGTGCCATGTCGGATGTGAACCCGCGGTTAGTGAACAGCGCCCGTGCGCAGGAAATCGAGAATGAGTTGCGCGCGCGCGGAGCCTACCGCGATGGCAACCTTAGCGGGCGCGAGCTTGCTGAATATGCACGCACTTCCGAAGCGGCGCGAGGGCATAGCGGCATTCTGAGCGGCTATGCCGAGCAGATCGCGCATGCGGCGGCTTCGAACCCTATGGAAGCCCATCGCGTGGCCCGTCTTATGATGGGTGAGGTGCGCGGGCTGGGCATTACTTACAATGGCACGGATTCCGACATTGTTAGCGCCTTGAATAATGACGCGACCCGCCATGGTTTGCGCCCGGCCTCGCCATCGACTCCTTCGAGCGTAGCGGCGCCCAACCAAACTTCGCGCCCGCAGCGCACTTAACGCAAAATTCACTATTCAGGCCTAGGATTTACGTTAGACACGTATCCTTATGAGCTGGAATTACAATGCAACCGACCTTTTGCCACCCGCACCCTCTGGTGCCGGGCGCGTTTTGGTGGGCCAGCAGGTGGCTGCCGTGGTCTATCACGAGCCTACCACACCGGAAGGCAAAGCAGCGTTCCTGCAGGCCGCGCAAGATCTGAGCGCGCAGTATCCGGAAGCCTCCGCCGCCATTCTCAGTAATCCGGCCTTAAGCCCTGAGCGCAAACTCGAGCTGATGCGCGAATTCGTGCAGCTCGACCAATCGGCGAGCATCAGCGACGCCACGGTGGCCAGCACCAGCGCCGAATTGCGCGCGGTGGCCGCCAGCATGAAGCAGGAGAAGGAACAGGAAGCCCAGCAGATCGAGCAGGCGGCCAATATGCTGATTGCGCCAGTCGCGGCGCTGGCTGCTCCGGCGGCTATAGGGGCGCGTGCGCCGGAAACGCTGGCTCTGCCTTTATCTGAACGCCGCGAGGCCTCGCTGGCCGAGGCGCTCGATTTCGTACGCGAACGCGGGCCGGATGCCACCCCCGGCATCGGTGCCGCCCGCGGCATCGAACGCGGCTAGTCCAACCATCCCCAGACTGTGGATAACTGCCGGGTTTCCTTGCCTTAGGCCCCCCATGCGCTAAAACATGCCTTCATATAAAAACTAGAGGCAAGCCATGGCTGGGAATACCGCTGAGATTCTGAACATCTCCATCGAAGATGAAATGCGCAAATCGTACCTCGATTACGCGATGAGCGTGATCGTGAGCCGCGCGATTCCCGATGTGCGGGATGGGTTGAAGCCGGTGCATCGCCGCATTCTGTTCGGCATGCTCGAACTGGGCGTCGATTCCAACAAGCCTTACAAAAAATCAGCGCGTATCGTGGGCGACGTGATGGGTAAATACCACCCGCACGGCGATTCGGCGATTTACGATTCGTTGGTACGTATGGCGCAGCCCTTCAGCATGAGCGTGATGCTGGTGGATGGCCAAGGTAACTTCGGTTCGATGGACGGCGATAACGCGGCGGCCATGCGTTACACCGAGTCGCGCCTTGCTAAAGCCGCGCATGCGCTGCTCGACGATATCGATAAAGACACCGTGAATTTCCAAGAAAACTACGACGGCGCCGAGCAAGAGCCGACCGTGCTTCCCGCACGTTTCCCGAACCTGCTGGTGAATGGCGGCGCGGGCATCGCGGTGGGTATGGCCACCAATATACCGCCGCATAATCTCGGCGAAGTGATCGACGCGACCTGCATGCTGATCGACAATCCCGAATCGACCATCGATGACCTGATGGTGGTGTGCCCGGCACCGGATTTCCCCACGGGCGCCATCATTCTGGGCCGCACCGGCTCGCACTCCGCCATGCATACCGGCCGTGGTTCGGTAGTGATGCGTGGTCGTGCGGAAGTGGAAGTGCACCCGAAAACCGGCCGTGAAGCCATCATCATCACGGAAATTCCCTACCAGGTGAACAAGGCGCGCATGATCGAGCGCATGGCCGAACTGGTGAAGGAAAAGAAAATCGAAGGCATCAGCGATCTGCGCGATGAATCCGATAAGAGCGGCGTGCGCGTCGTGGTCGAAATCAAAAAGGACGCGATGGGCGATGTGGTGCTGAACCAGCTCTACAGCTACACCCCGCTGCAGACCAGCTTTGGCGTCAACATGCTGGCCCTCAATGGCGGTCGCCCCGAACTGCTCGACCTGAAACGCGTGTTGGTGGCGTTCATCAACTTCCGCGAGGAAGTCATCACCCGCCGTACGCAATACCTGCTCAACAAATCGCGCGACCGTGCGCATACCCTCATCGGTTTGGCCATCGCCGTAGCGAACATCGACGAAGTGATCGCGGTGATCCGCGGTTCGGCCGATGCCAGCATCGCCAAAGAAGAACTGATGAAACGCGATTGGGAAGCCGCCGATGTCATCGCGCTGCTGAACCTCGTGGAAGATTCGGGCAACGTGCTCGACGGCAACAAAATCAAATTCACCGAGGCGCAAGCCAAGGCGATTCTGGAACTGCGCCTGCAACGCTTGACCGGCCTTGAGCGCGAGAAAATCGATGGCGAGCTGAACGAGCTGGCGGTCGAAATTCGCCACTACCTCGACATCCTCGGCAACCGCACGCAGCTTTACGCCATGATGCGTCAGGAACTGCTGGATGTGAAAGCCCAGTTCGCCGTGCCGCGCCGCACTGAAATTCAGGATTCCGAATTCGAAGTGGACATCGAAACCCTCATCCAACGCGAAGAGATGGTGGTGATGGTGACGACGGGCGGCTACATCAAACGCGTGCCGCTGGCCACCTACCGTGCGCAAAAACGCGGCGGCAAAGGCCGCTCGGGCATCAACCTGCGCGACGAAGACGCCACCACCGAATTGTTCGTCACCAGCACCCATACGCCGGTGCTGTTCTTCAGCTCGACCGGCAAAGTGTACAAACTGAAAGTGTACCGCCTGCCGCTGAGCACGCCGCAAGCGCGCGGCAAAGCGCTGGTGAACATCTTCCCGCTCGCTGCGGGCGAGACCATCACCACCTTCATGCCGTTGCCAGAGAACGAGGAGGATTGGGATAAACAAAACATCTTCTTCTCCACCGCACAGGGCAATGTGCGCCGTAACGACCTTTCCGATTTCAAATCGGTGATGAGCAACGGCAAGATCGCCATCAAGCTCGACGACAACGACAAACTCGTCGGCGTGAAAACGGTGATGGAAGAAGACCATGTGATGCTGAGCATGAAAGAGGGCAAAGCCATTCGCTTCCCCGTCGATGCCGTGCGCGTGTTCAAATCCCGCACGTCCGATGGCGTGCGTGGCGTGAAACTGACCGACAAGGACGAAGTGGTGAGCATCACCGTGCTGCACGGCATTCGCGCCGATGCGGAGGAGCGCGAGCAGTACCGCAAAGTGGCCAGCGCCAAGCGCCGCGCCTCGGGTGAAGAGGAAGAAGGCGAAGCGCTCGACCTGTCCGACATCAAACTGACGGAAGAGAAAATCGCCGAAATGGAGCAGGCGGAACAGTTCATCCTCACCATCACCGAGAACGGCTACGGCAAACGCACCAGCGCGTTCGAATACCGCGTCACGGGCCGTGGTGGCTCGGGCGTGACCGCCATTGGCCTCGGCAAGAAGAACGGCAAAGTCGTGGCCAGCTTCCCCGTCGATGCCGACGACCAGATCATGCTGATGACCGACAAGGGCACGCTGATTCGCACGCCCGTGAAGGACATCCGCGTCTGTGGCCGTACCTCGCAAGGCGTCATCACCTTCCGCACCGACGGTAAGGAGAAGGTTATCTCCGCCGTGCGCATCAAAGGCGACTTGCTTGAGCAGGACGGTGACGAAGGCGATATGGTCGAGGGCGAGGCCATCCAAGTGGCGGATACCCAAGCCGAATAATTTGGTCTGGCTGTCATGAGTCTGTCACATTCCCTTGCTAATATAAGGGCATGGCCGAACCGAAACCGCTTTTCACCGAAGAAGAACATGCCGCGCTGCGCAGCGGCTACGAAGAAGTGTGCGATCAGTTCGAGATCACCGATCCGTTCCATCGTTCGGTGATGCTTGCCTACGGCGATGCCTTGGGCACGCTGAAGCGTTTATCGTTCGAGGCGCGGGAAGTGAGCTATCGGGCCCTGGAATTAAAAATGCCCGCACCGTTCAATGCCGGTCGTATGAAAATGCGCACTTACCGGCAGCAATACGAAGAGGCGCGCAAACAAGTGTTCGCCTGCAAATTCATTATGGAGGCCGCAGGCGGCATTTCTAAAGAAAGCCTTGAAACAGTGCTGACGCATTTTTCTGACATCGCCTACAGCGATACCGATGTGCGCCGTTTCGACCGCGAAATGGAAGGCCCGATGAAAAAATTCTTCCAGACCGCCTATGCCGATCTGCGCAAACACGACGTGGCGCCCATGTACCGCCCGGAAACCGCTCAAGGCGAGCCGGTGAGTTTCACGCGTCGTCGGTTCGTGAAGGGGCTGGCTCCGGTTGCGGGGGCCATGATGATCGGCGGCGTGGTGGGCAGCGGCGTGGAAGCTGTGGTCAGACAGAAAGATGCCGAACCTTCGGCGAAAGGCGCGGCACTGGGCGCAAGCGCAGGATACGTGGTGCAGATGGTGCGTGCCATGACACCGGGGCACCCTTTGAGCCATGGAGAGTTGAAGGGCGTCATCCGCGCGCTGCGCGAGCAGTACATCGCCTTCAGCCGCTATGAACTGGCCGAGATTCAAAAAGAGGTGCTGGCGTCGGAAAAAGAAGTGGTCGGCGCGATCACAGAATTGGGCAGCGTGCTGGAAGGCCAGACCGCCCATTGGGAACGCTATGTGCCCGAAGGCCGCGCCGACCAGCAACCCCAGCACGCCCATACATGGCTGCGCGATGTGGTGCTGAATGCGGTGACGCCGCTGACGTATCTGGAAAACGAACATACCAGCCTGACCCATGCGGCGCAGATAACGGGGCAGGTGGCGCAACGATTGCAGACCGCCCCCGTGAGCCTCGATGCGGTGGAGAAGGCGGCGGCCGCACAGAGCGCTCCGCGCGTTGCCAAAACTATTGCGCATCTGCGGCAGGAACTGAGCAGGCTACAGCAGGCATTGGCCAGTTACGGCGAACGTGCGCAGCTGATGAACGAACGCGGATTTTCCCGCAGCGCCGATTAGGGCTTGGAAATCGCGTTCTTCTATGAATAATGCCTCGTAACCACGAGGCTCCCATGCGTATCGGCATTTACCCAGGCACGTTCGACCCCATCACCTTCGGCCACAGCGACATCATTCGCCGGGCGCTGCATGTGGTGGATACGCTCGTTATTGGTGTGGCGCTGGATTCGGCGAAGGAGCCATTGTTCGATGTGGAACGCCGCGCCGAGCTGGTGCGTCAGGAACTGGACGCCATGGGCATCGAGGCTGGCCGCGTGGTGGTGAAGCATTTCAGCGGCCTGCTGGTGAACTTCGCGCGCGAGCAAAAAGCGTCGCTCTTAATTCGTGGCTTGCGCGCGGTTTCGGATTTTGAATATGAATTCCAAATGGCCAGCGTGAACAACAAGATCGCTCCCGAAATCGAAACCGTGTTCCTCACCGCCAGCGACGCCACGCACTTTATCTCCTCGCGCTTCGTCAAACAAATCGCCCGCCTCGGCGGCGCGGTCGATAAGTTCGTGTCCCCCAACGTAGCGGAAGCGCTGAAGCAGGAATTCCTGCCGGGGAATTAGTTGTGAGCGCTTCGCGCGGAATGGGGCCCTTTGCCCCAAACCCCGCCGCTTCGCGGGTCGCCGGTCGGCTCCCAGGAGTTCCTATGACGATTACTAAACATGTTGCGCCTTGCGCCAAACCGGTCTAACCCGGCTGCATTCATTTGGAGGATCCCTATGCGTATTCTAGCCTTGATCGCGGGCATGTTCATGCTCACCGCCACCGCCGCTTCGGCACAAACATACAAGGACCCGGAAAACACCCTGCTGCTGCAGCTGAAGGACGGCACCGTGGTGATCCAACTGCGCCCCGACAAAGCGCCGGAGCACGTGAAACGCATCAAGGAACTCACCCGCAAAGGCTTCTATGACGGCATCGTGTTCCACCGCGTGATCGACGGTTTCATGGCGCAAACGGGCGATCCCACCGGCACCGGCACCAGCGGCTCGGGCCAGAACCTGAACGCCGAATTCAACGACCTGAAACACGTGCGCGGCACGGTGAGCATGGCGCGCGCCAGCAGCCCGAACAGCGCCGATTCGCAGTTCTTCATCTGCTTCAAACCCTCCTCGTTCCTCGATGGGCAATACACCGTCTGGGGCCAAGTGATCTCGGGTATGGAGTTCGTGGACAACATCAAACGCGGCGAGCCGCCCGTAAACCCCGATAAAATCGTCAGCATGAAAGTTGCTGCCGACGTCAGCAAATAAGGAGCATTCCCATGGCCAAGAAAAAAGAAGTTGATCTGAACGCCCCCGAGAACCAGCTGGTGCTGGAACTGAAGGACGGCATCGTGAACATCCAGCTGCGCCCCGACTTGGCGCCCAAGCACGTGAAACGCATCAAAGAGCTGGTGCGCGAAGGGTTCTATGACGGCATCATCTTCCACCGCGTGATCGAGGGCTTCATGGCCCAGACCGGCGACCCGACGGGCACCGGCATGAGCGGTTCCGGCACCAAGCTGAAAGCCGAATTCAGCCGTGAGCCGCACAAGCGCGGCACGCTGAGCATGGCCCGCGCCGCCAATGTGGACAGCGCCGATTCGCAGTTCTTCCTCTGCTTCAAGGATTCCGCGTTCCTCGACGGGCAATATACCGTTTGGGGCAAAGTGACCTCGGGCATGGAGTTCGTGGACAAGATCGAGCGCGGCGAGCCGCCCGCAAACCCGGACAAGATCGTTAGCCTCAAAGTGGCCGCCGATTTGGCCGCTGCGGCATAAGCGTGAAGGTCGAACTGTTCGATTTCGACCTGCCGCCGGAACGCATCGCGACCGAACCTGTCTCTCCGCGTGACCGCGCGAAGCTTTTGCACGTGGGCGAAACCATCGCCGACCGCATCGTGCGCGAGCTTCCCTCGTTACTCAACCCCGGCGATATTCTGGTGTTCAACGACAGCCGCGTCATCCCCGCGCGGCTGCATGCCATGGTCGGCACCAAACGCGTGGAGATTCTGCTGCACCAACCCGTTGGCGGCCTGTGGCGCGCGTTCGCACGCCCCGCGAAGAAGCTTGCGGATGGTATGGAACTGACCTTCGGCGAAGGCTTCACCGCGCGCGTAGAGGGCCGCACGGAAGACGGCCAAGTGCTGCTGCAATTCGCCACGCAAGGCGCCGCCTTCATGGAAAAACTATTGCAATACGGCAGCATGCCGCTGCCTCCTTACATCAAGCGCGAGGAGAACGCGGCCGATCAAACGCGCTACCAAACCATCTATGCGCGGCACGATGGCTCCGTGGCGGCCCCTACGGCTGGGCTGCATTTCACGGATGAACTGATGGCGGCGCTGGAGAATCGCGGCGTGCATACCGCGTTCGTCACCCTCCATGTCGGCGCGGGCACGTTCCAGCCGGTGAAGGTGGAAGACACCGACGAACATGTGATGCACCGCGAATGGTGCATGGTGACGGCGGCGGCGGCCAACGCCATCAACACCGCGCGCGCGGCGGGTGGCAAAGTAGTGGCGGTGGGCACTACCAGCTTGCGCATTCTGGAAAGCGTGGCGGCGGCGGATGGCACATTATCGGCATGGTCGGGCGAGACCGGAATTTTCATCACCCCCGGCTACCGCTTCAAGATCATCGATCGGCTGCTCACCAATTTCCATTTGCCCAAATCCACGCTGTTCATGCTGGTAAGCGCCTTCGCGGGGCGAGAGCGCATGCAGGCGGCTTATGCCCATGCCATCGACAACGAGTACCGATTCTATTCCTACGGCGACACATCGCTGCTGGAACGCGCCTGAGCAGCGCGCAGGCCGAGATTGGCGGCGTGGGAATGCGGATGGATGGGCGCGAGCGCCTGAAGCCATGGCTGGAGCTGCTCCCGTCCCGCAGAAAACGCATGGGGCGATGCGAGATGCAGCGTCATGGTCGCGTCCAGAAAACAATGGCGGGCGGTGATGCTGTCGCCCGGGAATTGCGGGAAACGCGAAACCTGCAACGTATGGTCGAGCCCTTTCTGGTTCGCAACAGCAAGTAATTCCTCCGCGCTGCCGATGAAATACGGCGCCGGATGTTCGGGGTAGAATTGCCGGAAGGTGGGATCGAAAAGAACAATGCCGCGATCGGCGGTGCGCACCGCGAGAAATTCGTGATCGCGCGCTTCCAGCACGGCATGCTCGATGCCTGCCTTCTGGAAGTCCAACGAGTAATCGAGTGAAAAATCCTCGCACTTATGCAGCACTCGGCCTTGTGCGATGTCCTCGCGGAAGGTGCGATGGGCTTCAATGAAGCCTTTCAACGCATCGAACGTAATATTCTGGCCGTTTTCCATGGGATGGATTATACGGCATCGCCTTGACTAAAAATGTGAAAGTTTCATGAAGTGACGACCCAATTTACCATCCACGCTTCCGACGGCGCAGCGCGCACAGGCGAGCTGCATACGGCGCATGGCGTCATCCGCACGCCAGCGTTCATGCCCGTGGGCACGGCGGCGACGGTGAAGGCGATGCATCCGGAGGCCGTGGCGGCGACGGGGGCGGATATTCTGCTGGGCAACACCTACCACCTGATGCTGCGGCCCACAGCGGAGCGCATTGCCAAGCTGGGCGGGCTGCATAAGTTCATGAACTGGAGCGGCCCGATCCTCACGGATTCCGGCGGGTTCCAGGTGATGTCGCTGGCGCATTTGCGGAAAATGACCGAGCAGGGGGTGACCTTCCAGTCGCATATCGACGGCAGCAAATGGGAGCTGACGCCGGAGCGCTCCATCGAAATTCAGAACCTGCTGGGCAGCACCATCACCATGGTGTTCGACGAATGCACGCCGTTCCCAGCCACGCAGGAGCAAGCGCAGGCCTCGATGGAAATGTCGATGCGCTGGGCGCAGCGCTCTAAGGACGCGTTCGAGAAACGCGAGGGTTACGCGCTGTTCGGCATCGTGCAGGGCGGGGTGTACGACCATCTGCGCGAGCGCTCGGCCAAGGCGCTCAGTGCGATTGGTTTTGATGGCTACGCGATTGGTGGCTTGGCCGTGGGCGAGGGGCAGAAGGAAATGTTCCGGGTGCTGGATTACACGCCCGGCATGCTGCCCGCCGACAAACCGCGCTACCTGATGGGCGTGGGCAAGCCGCAGGATATTCTGGGTGCGGTGGAGCGGGGGGTCGATATGTTCGATTGCGTCATCCCCACGCGTTCGGCGCGCAACGCGCGGGCCTATACCAGCATGGGCGAGATCAATTTCCGCAACGCGCGCCATGCCGACGACCATCGCCCACTGGACGAAAACACCGATTCGCCCATCAACCAGTACAGCCGTGCCTACCTGCACCATCTGTTCAAGGCCGACGAAATGCTCGGGCCCATGCTGCTGACCCAGCACAACCTGCATTATTACCAGCAACTGATGATGGGCATCCGCGCCGCCATCAGTGAAAAGCGCCTGTCCGACCACGCCGTAACCCTGCGCGAAGGCTGGGAAAAGGGCGATTTGCCTGCCTTGTAAAATTTTCTCGCGGGGCAGCTTGACATTGCCGCGGTTATCCGTAAGTTCGCCCTTCGTTTTTTGACTGTGAGTCGGTAGCTCAGTTGGTAGAGCATTCGACTTTTAATCGAATTGTCGCGGGTTCGACCCCCGCCCGACTCACCATCAAAAAAAAGGGCCTGCCTCGAAAGAGGCGGGCCTTTTTTTTGATGGTGGTTTTTATAAGTGCTTCGCGCGGAATGGGGGCTTGCCCTCCAAACCCCGCCGCTTCGTGGGTTGGCCGTCGCCTCCCGGTGAGACCAGAAGCTTCGTCATGCTGAATCTAGTTTTAGCGTTTCGTGGGGTGTTCGTTTTTCAGCGGTGATTCGGTCATCAGGCGGCCATTATCGGTGGAGGTGTTGGTTTCGGGTTTTTCTTTCTTCGTACCTTCGAAACTCACTTCGTTGTCGGTACCTTTACTGAAGGCTTCGATGAACGCGTTGCGGAAGATGCCGCCGAGGGTGGGCCAGATGGAGGTTTGGATACTATCCAAGCTGCCGCTGAGCGGCACTTTGGTGGCGAATTGGTCGCGCGGGGTGTTCTCGAACACTTGCAGCAGCACCGACGCGATGGTGGCCCAAGCCACTTCAATCGGGTTGGTGTCCTCGGGAATGCGATCGACCGACAGGTCGATGATGACGGGTTTCACGTAGCCGTTCACCTGATTGTTCTTCACCGCCAGCTCGGAATAGATATTCATGGTGCCTTTCTTGAAATCGAGCAGGCAGCAATCGCGGCTGAAATCGTTGAAGGCGCTGAGCTTGGCGTTCTCCAGCTTGGTGTCGATGTCCATATCCAGGTATTTGGTGAGGATGTTGAGACCGCCTTTGATGCCGAGCACGCCGCCGCCGATGGAATTGCCGGTGATGTTAAGCGTGGAGGGCAGAGGTGCGGTGGGGTCTTCCACGTTGCGCAGGTTCTTCACCGTGCCGTTGAGGTCGGTGATGAACAGATCCACTTTCGGGTTGGCCGAGAAATCCTGATAGGTCACCTTGCCGTTGATCAGCTCCACGAGGTTGATCTCGAACGGCACAAGATTGTCCAGCAGCGGCTTCCAGTTGGTGCCCGCGCCGGTCTGCGAGCTCGTGCCCGAGCTGCTTACCGCGAAGTTGATCTGCGGACGAGTGAGGTGAATGTCGGACACGATCTTGCCGTGGAACAGCGCGCCCCATTGCACCGAAATATCGCTGGTGGCGATGGTGAGGAACGGCACGGGAATGCCTTTATCGATCTTGTTCAGCTCCAGCCCGCGAATGGTGTAGGCGCCGCGATAGAGCGCGATGCCAATATCATCGACATGCCCGCGATAGCCCTTCATGGTGTTGAGCTGCTCGTTGACGTAATCTTTCACGTAATAGGGCAAGTACAGCCGCGCGCCGAGCAGGGCGAGGATGAGGACAAGGAATACCCACACAGTCCATTGTTTCCAGCCCGCATGAGAGCGGGCTTTGAACGTGCGGGTGGAGGCGGTTTTCTTTGCGGTCATGCCGACATATTAGGCCGCCGCAAATCAAGGAACGATAAGGCGATGCGGTTAAATCGCCGCTTCGACCATGATCTCGATGGCCCAGCCTGCATCGGCGAGCTTGGCTTCCACCGTGGCGCGCGCAGGGGTTTTGCCAGGCACGACCCACCTGTCCCACACCGAGTTCATTTCGTCGATGGTGGCGATGTCGGTGAGCCAGATGTTCACTTTCAGCAGCTTGGTTTTGTCGCTGCCTGCTTCGGCCAAAGTTTCGTCAATCTGCGCGAGGATGTCCTGCGTCTGCGCGGCGACGGATTTTCCCATGGCATGTTCGGCGACATAACCGGCGAGGTAAACTTTGCCGCCATGGATGACGGCGCTGCTCATGCGCGGGCCCGGTTCGATGCGTTGGATGCTCATGGAGACTCCTAGAGTTTGTGTTTCACGATGTAAGCTTTCATCGCGTCTTTAATTTTACCGCGCAGCACGTAGAGGGCGAGGATGTTGGGCAACGCCATGCCGAGGATGAGCAGGTCGGCCAAGTCCATCACGATACCGAACGTGACGATGCCACCGACGAACGACGCGAAGGTGAACAGCAGGTAGTAAAGCTTGATGGCTTTGCGACCGAACAGGTACGTCCATGAAATTTCGCAGTAGTAGCTCCAGCCGATGCTGGTGCCGTAGGCAAATAGGAACACGTTGAGCGCAAGGGCGAGGGTGAACCAATCGCCGACGCTGGCGAAGGCACGCGAGGTGATGAGGATGGAGTCTTCCAAATTCGCGCCTTCATGCGCGCCGGTGATCACCACGATGAGGCCGGTGAGCAGCGCAATACCTGCGGCGAACAACGGCTCCAGCAGGGCCATGGAACCTTCACGCACCGGCTCGCTCACGCGCGCAGCGGCGTGGGCGATGGGGGCGGAACCGAGGCCTGCTTCGTTGGCGAACAACGCGCGTTTGAACGAAATGATGAGCATGCCGATGAACCCACCCGTGACGGCCGAAGCATCGAACGCGCCTTGGAAAATGAGCACGAACGCATGCGGCAGATTGCCGATGTTCACCGCGATGATGATGAGCGCGCAGATGAGGTAGACGATGCCTTTGGCGGGGCCCACCAGCTCGGCCACCTTGGCGATGCGCTTGATGGAGCCGAACAGCACGGCACCCACAATGGCGGCGAAAAACGCCGAGATGATCCATTTATGCTCGGCGAGTGCGGGGATTTCGTCGGCGAAAATTTTTACCACTTGGTTCGATTGGAACATGTTGGCGCCAGTAATGCCGCCCACCAGACACAGGATGGCGAACACCACGGCGAGGATTTTACCAAGGCGCGGCATGCCTTTTTCGGCGAAACCGTCTTTCAGATATTGCGTCGGCCCGCCGAGCACTTTTCCGTTGGCGTCGATCTTGCGGTACTGCAGCGACAGCGTGACCTCGGCGAATTTCGAGGCCATGCCGAATAGGCCCATCACCACGATCCAGAACACAGCGCCGGGGCCGCCCACGGCAACGGCCACCGCCACACCCGCCAACGAGCCAAGGCCCACTGTGGCTGAAATGGCCGAGAGCAGGGCCTGCAACTGGCTCACTTCGCCTTTGCTGTTTTTCTGCGCCTTATCGGCCTTGAGCAGCGAGAACGCATGCGGGAGTAAACGGAAGTTCACGCCATTGAGGTAGACGGTGAAGAACACCGCCGCCGCCATAAGCCACAACACGATCAGTGGAAAGCCGCCAATGTCGTAGAAAATGACGGTGGAGAGGGCTGCGACCACCGGTTGCAGGGCGGCGTTGAATAGCTGATCCATAATCACTCCTCAGGTTCCCGCCTGCATTGTGCGTAGGGCGAGGGCTCTTTTCTTCAATTTTTATAGCCTCTTGTCATACGGCTGTCACATGCCGCTGGTAGGTTGGATGGTGGAGGACTGCGCTTTGCAAGCACCTGAAACATTATCGGCACAACCTACGTCGTTCGGCGAACCCGTTCGCACGGGCGGAAAACACGCCGATGGCTCGCCGCGCAAGCACTTCAAAACCGAAGGCGAGAACCGCTTCAACTGGCGCACCTATACCGGCCTTGGCTATTTCGCCAACGTCGCCATCAGCCTCGGCGCGGTCTATTGGGCCGAGCGCACGCATAGCGGCCATTGGCTCATCGATAAAGTGGCGAAAGGCTTCGGAAAACTTGGCGTGCCGATGGAGAAAACCGCTTTCATCGCGCGCAAATCCTTCTTCCTTGCGGGGGGCTTCGCCGTCATTCCCTTCATGAAGGGGCTGGAGAACCACAAGGCCGAGCTGGTGAAGCAATATAACCGTGATTTCTACGGCGCGCGGGCCGATACCGACCCCACCATCATCGAATCCGAGCGCGAAGTGGAGCAAGCGCCCAAACAAGGCTGGGCGTCGATCATCAGCGGACGCGCGCTGGCACTGGTGCCGTTCTACGCTACCATCGGCCTGCTCTGGAACCAGACCAGCAAACTGTCGCTGGTCACCAACCCGGAATTTGCCAAATTGGGCAAAGTGGGCCGCGAGGCATTGCATAAAATCCACCCCGAAAAATACGCGGAAATGGCCGGGCAGGGGAAATACATCGACCGCCCCATCAGCGAGCTTTCGCGCGACTTAGGCAAGCTGGCCGCCAGCCGTGGGAAATATTTCGACGGCAAACAGGCAGGCGGCCTCAAGGGCGTTTACTATGGTGCCCTAAGCCTCCTCGGCAAACCGCTGCGCATGTTCGCGGGCAACGAAAAGGCCGTGGCCACCATCGAGCAGATGGGCAAGGAATTCCCCGGCGCGCTGCAATCGGTGACCTCGGAAGCGAAATCCGACCCCATCCACGCCGCGCTGCCCTATTACGTCATCAGCGAGGCCATCACCTCGGCCCTGGTGGCGTGGGGCTTGTTCGTGATTACGCGCGTGACCGGCCCGTTCTTCGATAAAAAACCTCACGCAGCTGAGACGGCTCAACAGCCGCAGCCTATATCTGCCCCCGCGCAGCGCACCGAGCCCGCATCCACTCCCGCGCCCACCACCACCATCGCCGCCAAAGCGGCTGTGGAAGGCCGCCTGCAAGCCAGCCCGGCCACCGCCCTCGCGCATTAAACCCCTCGCATAATCCACCTTTCCGTCACACGATCGTCACATCCGCATGGTATGCTGAGGGTGGAGAATTGCATGAATGAAGCTACAAATATTGCGCCTCAGACGGAGAAGAAACAGGATCATAACCTGTCACTTTCTGGCATGAGCTTGCTTGCTGGCGACGGAGCCTTGTTCATGTCGGGACGCATGAATGGGAAGAAGGGCGCAGGCATGGTGTTCACTTCCCTAGGCTGGGCTGCAGGTGGGCTTGTTGCGATGGTTTTTGGAAAAACCCCATCGAGCCGCGTGCCGCGCATCGAAGCGCGTAAGCTGGAATCTTACCTTCGGGAACAAGGCATCGACGTGCCGCGTACCGTGCGCGATACTCACCCGCTTCTGCGCACCAAAGGGCCCATCGACGCGGCGTTGCAGTTCTTTTATACTTATCCATCAGAAGTGCTGAATGGCGTTTTCGCCGTGTTCAGCCTTGGCATGATCAACGATGGTTTAAAATCAAAGGATAAACGCTCGTTGTTATGGGGCGGTGTCGCCGTCGTCGCCGGGTCATTAAGTGGCCTGTTCATTAAAGAAGACCCGCAGGCGCGTGAGAAAGCCAAGAACGGCAACGCCATCGACAAGGCCGTAGCGTTCGTGAAGGAAAAACCGTTGAGGGTGTCCGGCACCCTCTTCATGGTGAATGACTACTTCTTGGTCAAACAGGCCGCCAGTGAGTTTAAAAACAACTACCGTCCGAGTGGTGGTAAGGACAAGCGCTTCTTGGCTACGTCGGCGGCGGCTGCTGCCTACGCCATCGGCAATGTATTCCTATGGAAGTCATCGCGCGACAGCGTAAAAACCAGCCGCGAGCAGAATGGAACCAGCGATCAATTGCAAAATCTTGCGGTCGAAATTGTCGCTGCCCAGCCGAAACATTTAAAAGACAAAGCGCTCGACAGCATCACGAGCTACTTTGCCAAAGATCGTGAAATGGAATTACCCGTCGATACGTTCCGTGAAAAACTGGGACAGGATGTCGCCGTTGTGAACCAGCGCCGCATCACGGAAGTAGCCGAGCGTGGGTGGCGGACGCGGCATGAGGCGCAGAAGCGGGCGCAGGAGAATCGTGCGACCGGCGCGGTGAAATAATCAAAATTACGTGAGACTGGCGGCGATGGTTTTCGCGGCTTCGGCGCGATCTGTCGCTTCGGTGATGGGTCGACCGATGACGAGGTAATCGGCACCGCGCGACAAGGCTTCTTTGGGCGTGAGCACGCGTTTTTGGTCGCCTTGGGCGCTGCCTTCGGGGCGGATGCCGGGGACGACGAGGGTGAGGTCGGAACCCAGTGCTTTACGGATGGGGGCGATTTCGAACGGCGAGCAGACGACACCATCGAGCCCGGCGCTTTGCGCGAGGTCGGCGAGGCGAATCACTTGATCCTGCACGGTGCTTTGATGGCCGAGGAGCGAAATATCATCCTGATCGAGGCTGGTGAGCAGCGTGACGCCGATGACCAGCGGGCGCTCCTTGCCAGTGACCTGCGACACGCGGTCGGAGGCGTCGATGGCGGCTTGCATCATCGCGCGGCCGCCGCTGGTATGCACGGTCATCATGAACATGTTCATGCCCGCTGTGGCGGCGATGGCTTTCGACACGGTGTTGGGGATGTCGTGGAATTTCAGGTCGAGGAACACCGGCACGCCGAGCTTGGTGATCTGCGTCACGCCCGCCGCACCATTGGCAGTGAAGAATTCGAGGCCCAGTTTGATGGCGCCGACATGGGGGCGCACTTCATGCGCGATGGCGGAGGCTTCCTCGACGATTTGCGTATCCAGTGCGCAGATGATGGGGTTGTAGCCGCGATCACTCATGAATGAACACCGTTTCGCCGCCAACCACCGTGCGCAGGGCGCGGCCTTTAACTTGTTTGTTGTCGAACGGCGAGTTCTTGGATTTGCTGTGCAGCGACTCGTTCGTCACCGTCCACACCGCGTTCGGGTCGATCAGCGCCAGGTCGGCGGGGGCGCCTTTTTTGAGGCGGCCTGCATTGGCGTGAATGATGTCGGCGGCTTTGTAGGTCATGGTCGCTAAAATCTCGCGCAGGCTCATTTGTTTGCTGTGCACGAGGTCGAGCGACAAAGCGAGCATGGTCTCCAGCCCAACGATGCCGAAGCTGGCCATTTCCATCGTCACGCGCTTGCTCTCAGTGTCGTGCGGCGCGTGGTCGGTGGCGATGGCGTCGATGGTGCCGTCCTTCAGCCCCTCGATGAGCGCAAGACGGTCGGATTCGGCGCGCAAGGGCGGGTTCATTTTGCTGAAGGTGCGGTAATCGACCACGGCTTCGTCGTTGAGAATGAAATGGTGCGGGGCGACTTCGGCGGTGATGTTGAGGCCCTTCTTTTTGCCCCAGCGCACCAGCTCGACCGCTTCCTTGGTGGAGATATGCAGCACGTGGTATTGCGCGCCCGTGAGTTCCGCGAGCAGGATGTCGCGCGCGACGATGACCGCTTCCGACACGTTCGGGATGCCCTTCAAGCCGAGCTTGGTGGCGACCCAGCCTTCGTTCATGCAGCCGCCGCAGGAGAGGTTGTGGTCTTCCGCATGTTGGGCAATCGGCACGCCGAGCATTTTGCCCATGGTCAGCGCTTGGCGCATCACTTGCGCGTTCATGACTGGGAGGCCGTCGTCGGTGAAACCGCAGGCACCGGCTTCGACCAACAGCGCCATTTCGGTGAGCTCTTCGCCCTTCTGGCCTTTGGTGATGGCGGCGTAGGGGCGGATGTTGACGTAGCCGGTTTCGATGGCGCGCTTCTGCAGGAAGGCGAGCACGGTGATGTCGTCGACGACGGGCTTGGTGTTGGGCATGGTGGCCACGGTGGTGACGCCCCCAGCGGCGGCGGCTTTGGAGCCGGTTTCAATCGTCTCTTTGTATTCCTGCCCCGGCTCGCGGAAATGCACCTGAATGTCGAGCAGCCCCGGGCACAGCACATGCCCACCGCAATCGACGATCTCTGCATCGCCGGGTGTGCCGCCGTTAAAAATCGTCGCGCCGAAATCGGTGATCGTGTTGCCGGTGGTGAGCAGCGAACCCATTTCGTCCAACCCCGATTCCGGGTCCATCAACCGCGCATTGACGTAGGCGACTTTTTTGCCGCCATTAAGACGGGTGGGTTTGAAGAATTTGCTCATTAGCGTTCCCAGTTGAAGTAGCTGTTATCGATGCGGCGCTCGCGTTCGTCCAATGCGTCGTTCAGGAACTCGGCGCGGGTCAGTAATGCATCCTGTGCTGCTTTGGAAAGCGGCGCTTTATCTTTACCGAAAAGCTTGCCCATGATGCCGTCCAGCTCCTTAGCATGGCCTTCGCACAGATCGATAGGCTGGCTATCGAGATACGTGCCTTCGCCGGAAATCAGATTGAATGGTTTCTCGTCGCTCATTCGTTCCTCAATAACAGTTCCAACACCGCCTGCCTTACCGCCACGCCCATTTCGACCTGGTCGAGAATGGCGCTGCGCTGAATGTCGTCGGCGACGTCGGTGTCGATCTCGACGCCGCGGTTCATAGGACCTGGGTGCATGACCAGCGCGTCGTCTTTCGCGTGGCTGAGTTTTTCGCGGTCGAGGCCGTAGCTGTGGAAGTAGTCGCGCACCGAGGCGATGCCGCGACCGGCCATACGCTCGTGCTGGATGCGCAGCATCATCACCACATCGGCGTCCTTCAATCCCGCGCGCATATCGGTGGTGTAGTCGACGCCGAAATGCTCGACGCCCGTGGGCATGAGCGTGGGCGGGGCGACGAGGGTGACGCGCGCGCCCATGGTTTTGAGCAGATGCAGGTTGGAGCGCGCGACGCGGCTGTTGGCGATGTCGCCGCAGATGGTAACTTTCAGGCCTTCGATGCCGCCGAGTTCGCGGCGAATCACATGCGCGTCGAGCAGGGCTTGGGTGGGGTGCTCGTGCGCGCCGTCGCCTGCGTTGATCACATGCGCATCCACCTTCTCGGCGATGAGCTGCACCGCCCCGGCATGCGGATGGCGCACCACGATGGCGTCGGCCTGCATGGCGTTCAGTGTCATCGCGGTGTCGAGCAGCGTTTCGCCCTTGCTGATGCTGGAGGTGGTGGCGCTGATATTGATGACGTCCATCGCCAAACGCTTGCCCGCCAGCTCGAAGCTGGTGCGGGTGCGGGTGGAGTTCTCGAAGAACAGGTTGATGAGCGTGCGCCCGCCGAGGATTTTGTGCTTTTTATCGACGGCACGGTTGCGCTCGACGTAGCTGTCGGCGAGGTCGAGAATTTTGGAAATATCGGGGGCCGCCATGCCTTCGATCGCAATCAAATGGCGTGGCCAGGAGAGGCTTGGGATGCGAGGTGTGTTGGGCATCGGGCTTGCTTGTACCGGGGCAGGGGGAAAATGCAAGAAGCATAAAAGGAAAACAGCATGACGGTTGGGAATGACGATAAATGTGTTTTTCTCGTTCGCCGTGCATGCTAAAGAGGCGGGTATGAAAAAACTCCCTATACTCCTTCTCCTCGCCACTACCACCCTGGCTGGCTGCGGCCTGCTCGACAGCCAGACCGAAGCGTGGCTGCAGGGCGGCGACCGCAAGGAAGCGCTTGAGCGCATGGACGATTCGGCCAAGGTGGAGGGCGTGAACAGCACGATGGAAAAACAAGCCATCGAAGCGGCGCAGAAGGGCAATTTCCTGCGCGCCGGACAGTTCTACCGCCAGCTGATGGACGCCCCGAAAGCCAGCGACGACGACAAATTCCGTTACAAACTCGGCCTCGCTGAAGCCGCACGCCGCGCGGGCGACATTAAATCCGCGCTGCCGCTCTACGAGGAGCTGCTGAAAATCCAGCCCAACCATCAGGACGCGATGGAAGGCTACGGGCTCGCCCTCATGCAATCCGGCAAACCGGTGGATGCCGGGCGCATGTTCTCCGACATTATGGAGATCAACCCGAAACGCTGGCGCACGCTGAACGGGCTGGGCATCCTGTTCGTGAACAAAAACATGATTCCCGAAGCGATGGCCTATTACACCGAAGCGCTGAAAAACAGCCCCGACAACCCGGCGGTGCTCAATAACGTGGCGCTCAGCCAAGCGGTGGACCGCAACTACGCCCGCGCGTTCGAGTCGTTCGAGCAGGCAGTGCGCATCAGCAGCAGCGAATTGCAGCGCGAGCAGATCGGGCTGAACATGGCCATGGTCTATGGCATCTCGGGCGACTTAGAAACCGCACGCACCATCGCCAGCAAATACCTGCAAGGCCCGCAGCTCGACAATAACCTCGGCCTCTACGCCCATTTGGCGAAGGACGATGCACTGGCCAAGACCTATCTGGAAATGGCCCTCTCCGGCAGCACCACCTACTACGAGCGCGCCTGGAGCAATCTCGACATGATCGAGCAGAAGAAGGATTAATGGCTTTTAGCGCTACGCGCCTGATGGGGCCCTTTGCCCCAAACCCCGCCGCTATCGCGGGTCGGCGGTCGCCTCCCGGGGGCTCCAAATTATTTTTTATCCCGACTAATCGCTAACCCGGCCGGGGCTTGCGTTACCGGCATCAGTTCGATGCGGTTGATGTTGACGTGGGCGGGTTGGGCGAGCACCCAGCGGATGGTTTCGGCGACGTCGGGGGCGGTGAGGGGCTTGGTGTTTTCGTAGACGGATTCAGCGCGGGTTTCGTCGCCTTTGAAACGCACGTTGGAGAAATCGGTTTCCACCATGCCAGGCTCGATGTTGGTGACGCGCAAGGGTGTGCCGAGCAGGTCGGCTTTCAGATTTAACGAGAACTGGGTGACGAACGCTTTGCTGGCGCCGTACACATTCGCGCCGGGATAGGCGTAGGTGCCAGCGGTGGAGGAGAGGTTGACGATGTGCCCGCGTCCGCGTGCTTTCATGCCCGGAAGCACCTCACGGGTGATGGCGATGAGGCCGAGGATGTTGGTGTTCACCATGGTCTCCCAATCGGCAAATTCCGCTTCATCGGCGGAGGTGAGGCCGAGGGCGAGCCCGGCATTGTTCACCAGCACATCGATGGCGGCGAACTCGGGCGGCAGTGAGGCCATCGCGGCCTGCATGGCGGCGCGGTCGGTGATGTCGAAGGCGAGGCAATGCACCGGAACTTTTAACGCAGCGGCCACTTCCTCCAGCAACGCGGCGCGGCGGCCCGTGAGGATAAGGCGGTGGCCCTCAAGGGCCAGCAGTTCGGCGGTCGCGCGGCCAATACCCGCACTGGCGCCAGTGATGAGAATGGTTTTGCTCATGCGCGTTCTTTCTTCTTCGCTTCGACCCAAAGGGCTTCCATTTCATCCAGCGTCGCTTCTTTCATGGTGCGGCCTTGGCTTTCGATGCCGGATTCCACCGCGCGGAAGCGGCGCCCGAATTTCTGGTTGGCGTCGCGCAGGGCGGTCTCGGCATCCACGTTCATGAAGCGGGCAAGATTGACGACGGCGAACAGCAAATCGCCCATTTCTTCGGCAATGTGTTTCTGGTCGCCAGAAATGATCGCTTCTTCCACCTCCAGCAACTCTTCCCGTATCTTGTCGCGCACGCCTTCGGTGCTGGGCCAGTCGAACCCCACACGCGCGGCGCGGGCTTGCAGCTTTTGCGCGCGCATGAGGGCGGGCAGGGCGGCGGGCACATCGGCCAGAACGCTGGCGTCCAGCACCTTATGTTTGCGCTCTTCGGCTTTGATGTTCTCCCAGCTTACGGTCTGTGCTTCCGCGGTTTTGATGTCGGCATCGCCGAACACATGCGGATGCCGCCGCACCATTTTATCGCCCACGCTCGCCGCCACTTCCTCGAAGGTGAAGGAGCCTTCCTCCTTAGCCATTTGGCTGTGGAACACCACTTGCAGCAGCAAATCGCCCAGCTCTTCTTTCAACGAAGTGCGGTCGCCCGAAGCGATGGCCTCCGCCACCTCATATGCTTCTTCAATCGTGTACGGAGCGATGGTGGAATAATCCTGCTCCAGATCCCACGGGCATCCGCCATCCGGATCGCGCAGCTTGGCCATAATGGCGAGGAGTTTTTCGGTGTGGGACAAATCGGTCATCGTGGCTCCTTAGGCTTTGTCGCAGGCGCGGCATTGTTTGCGGGCTTCTTTCAGCAGGCCACGAAAATTTTCGCCCTCGCCGTATCCGGCGAAGCGGTCGTAATGCGCGTGGGGCTCGGGAATGTCGCGCGCATGCTTGATGGGGCACCAGTACCATTCCGTGCGCGCGGTGATTTCGCCGACATAGGAAATAACGCCGTTGCCGTATTCGCAATAGAGGCAGTTGAGCTTCTGGAACAGCGTGAGGTACTGCAGTTTCGCGCGATCGAGCACCACATGCTCGCGCCGTTTTACGCGGGGGATGCGATACACCCGGAAACAAACCTGCTGGTAAATGGTGCCGCATAGGTCGGCCAGCACGAACGGCACGATCAGCCCATAGATCAGCGGCGCAGTTAAAAACAGCAGCGCAAAATGGGTTGGATTTCGGCGAAGGCGGGTGAGAAAGGTCATCATGCCACCCGTTTACAAGGTTTGCTCAGCAGCGGCAAGACACGACGAAGAGGTTGCACGCCGCTGCGCGCGCTGGCATAACCCGGCCATGAGCAATAAACCCAGCATCTTCCACCGTTACGCCAGCCCGGCCGAGTTTTTGCGGCTGTATGCGGGGCTTTTGCCGATTGCGGTGGCCGTTGCGGTGCTGACGGGCACGCTGGGGCTGTATACCGGCCTTGTCATGGCGCCGCCGGATTACCAGCAGGGCGAGGCGGTGCGCATCATGTACATCCATGTGCCAGCGGCGTGGATGAGCAGTTTCATTTACGCATTCATGGCGCTGATGTCTGCGATTTTTCTTATTTGGAAACACAACCTTGCCGAGCTGCTGGCACGGCAGGCGGCGGGCATTGGCGCGGTGTTCACGCTCATCACGCTGGCCACGGGCATGCTGTGGGGCAAACCGATGTGGGGCGCCTACTGGGTGTGGGACGCACGGCTGACCAGCATGCTGCTGCTGCTGTTCCTTTATCTCGGCTATATGGGCCTCTCTGGCCTCGCGCCGATGCAGGACCGCACAAAAACCGCCTGCGCGTGGCTGTGCCTGCTGGGTGCCATCAACCTGCCGATCATCAAATTCTCGGTGGATTGGTGGAACACGCTGCACCAACCCGCCAGCATTTTGCGCATGGGGGGGCCACGCATCGACACCAGCATGCTGGTGCCTCTGCTGCTGATGATCGTGGCGGCTACAGCGCTTTTCGTGGCGCTGCTGCTGGTGCGCGCCGACACGGCGATGAAGAGCCAAAAGCTGCGCCGCTTGCAGATTCAGAAAATCGCGCGTAAGAACGCGGCGATCGAGGATTAGGCCATGACATTCATCGTCAACGACAGCTGCATCAAATGCAAATACACCGACTGCGTGGAAGTGTGCCCGGTGGATTGCTTCTATGAAGGCGAGAACATGCTCGTCATCAACCCGGACGAATGCATCGATTGCGGCGTGTGCGAGCCGGAATGCCCGGTCGAGGCCATCCAGCCCGAATCAGAGCAGAACCTGAACTGGGTGGAACAAAACCGCGAATTTGCGATGCAATGGCCCAACATCACCAAGAAGAAGGATGCGCCCGCCGATGCGGATGCGTTCAAGGGCGTGGAAAACAAGTTCGAAACCCTGTTCAGCCCCAACCCGGGCAGCGGCGATTAATTCGCCCGCGCGCGCGTCGAGACAATTCCAATCGCCGAACTCAGCATGGCCATGGCGGCATCGTTCATGATGGCGTGATCGAAATGCTGTTCTGGTTTCAGTTCCGACTCGTTCACTTGCTGGGCATACAAGTTACGTTGCGTAAACTGAGTATGATCCAAAAGCTCATGCCCTAATTCGCCGTCCGCACTCTGCCTGCCGTCCTGTACGGCGTAGTACGCATTGAACTGGGGTTTCATCTCGGCGGAAATTTGCTCCCAATTGATCTGCGCCGCACCCATATCATTGGTCACGGCGATGCCATGTTGGCGCGCATAATCCTGGCTGAGAGCTAACAACAGCTGGGTTACATTCAATGTGCTCAGAACTTTGCTGCCGGGCAGAATGTAATAGCCGTCGTCGTTCTGCTTCACATTATCGACCAACGCATGGCGAATGGCACTGATGTTCTCCAGCATCTGTTGGGCAGGAACGAGTGGCTCGTTGCTGGGAAGCAAGATCTCGATGCCGTTTTTCATCTGCTTATCCATCGGGTCTTGGCAATGCTTGAACCGCACCACGCCGTTGGGGTTGGCCATCCGCAGGGCCGCCGTCATGATGATGCGGGTGGCCGTACTTACGTTCTCAGGCAGGGGTTCGAAGTAGTAATGGATAAAGCCGGTCGGGGAGTCCTCCCAATCGGCGGTGAAAGGTGGCTTGTCGGCGAACAGGCGCGTAAGGGTTTTGGCGTTATCAAAAACGGGGTTTTTAATGATTTGGTGCTTCACCCCAGCCCGAACTTGAGAGGCATGGTACCCTTGATGCTGATCTTCTTGGTTCATGAATGCTCGCCGATAGGTTATAATGAAGGCGAACTGTAAACAATTGGCGGCCTAGAAAGAATTACAGTTGCATGACATTTGGCAGAACAGCTGAATAGGTGCATATAAATCAATGGATTGGCCAGGCCCTGAAAAACATGAGGGCTATTAACTAAAACTTTACCATTTTAATACGGCCAAAATTGTGCTATACAATAGGAATCCCAAGGAAGTTCCCACGAGATGGAGCGCTTAGGAAATTACGTCCAAGTGTAAGTTTGTTGGTGGCTCCGCCATGTGGTGGGCTTCCAGATGTTCAACAATCGCAAGGCGCCGTAGTGGCGACCGTTAGCGGCATGTGAGGTACATACAGATGGCGACCAAGGCAAAAGCGAAAGCAAAAGCAGTCAGCAAAAACGTTTCGGCTAAGACCACGACCAAAAAAGCGGCCCCCAAGAAAATGACCAGCAAGGCGGCCCCTGCAAAGAAATCCAATGCCACCCCGTCGGCTAAGAAGCAAAGCGCCAACACGAAGAAAGTTGCGTCCAAAGTCGCAATGAAATCGTCGGCCAAATCTTCGGTGAAGCCCGGTAGCATTAAAAAAGTCGAGGTGAAGAAGCCCGTTGCACAGGTGACGAAGGTTGCGCCGCACATTGCAAAACCCGCGCCGCAAGCTGCCGCACCCGCTGCTCCGATGCGCATGGTATCGCGCAATCACGGCCCCGTATCTTACCCCGTCGCGCCCGGCACCAAGAAGAACTTCGCGGTGAACGAATATGTGGTGTACCCCACCCATGGCGTAGGTCGTATCCTCGGCCTCGAGTCGGAGAAAATTGGTGAGTACGAACTGAAAGTGTTCGTGATCGCCTTCGAGAAAGACAAAATGATCCTGCGCGTGCCGGTTGGCCGTGCGGAGGCCGCTGGCCTGCGTTGTATCTCGCCGATGGACCAGATCAACCGTGCGCTTGCTACGCTGAAAGGCCGTGCCAAGATCGCCCGTGGCATGTGGAGCCGCCGTGCGCAGGAATACGAAGCGAAAATCAACTCCGGCAATCTGGTTCAGATCGCCGAAGTGGTGCGCGACCTGCACAAGAACGTGGACCAGAGCGAGCGCAGCTACAGCGAACGCATGATCTATGAGACCGCCATGCACCGCCTGTGCGGTGAAGTGGCCGCTTCCGAGCGCGTCGACATCAAGATCGCTCAGGACAAACTGCTGAAGGTTCTGCGCAAGCAGGCCGCTGCGAACGCCGAAGCTGCCTAAGCAGCAGCTACCCGCCCGCAAGAGGCAAACCACACGATAACGAAAACCCCGCTGGAAACAGCGGGGTTTTTTGTTAGTAGCCCGTTTGCATGATAAAGGAGCAAGCAATGGCGGTATTGCTAAGTTGATAGACCGCCGCGCCCAACGACACCGTGGTTGAACCGGCAAGGTCGCTGCACGCGCCGCTGCCTTGGCTCTCCAATGTGCGAACCTTGCCTAGGGCAGGTCTTCCGTCATCCATCTTGGTATCAATGTTCCAAGCTTCCTCAGGTTTGAGGGCGGCGGCCAAGGTCATCCATGAACTCGCTTGGGCACCAAATACCAGCGCATTGCTATAGACCCCATCGAACCAGATAGTGCCTGAGACCGGTACGCTATCTCCGGGATAATAGGCTGTCCAACCTGCATTGTTCACTTTGCTGCGTGGGACATTGGTGCCGATGAGTGTGGTTTCGTCAGTGACCGTGTTGGTGTTCGGGTTACCGCTGTAGGTGCCTTCCACTAGCCCAGCATATGCCAAATGCTCCCAGAAACCGAACACTTCGTTCGAGGTTGCCGAGCCGCCCCAGAGCGAGCCATTGCCATCACCATTACACACGCCCGCGGCGGCGGTGCTGGAAATGCCCGGGCAGGCCGCAGCTGCAGGCCAGAAGCTGGTGGCCAGCTTAAAGTCGCCGGGAATGGCGAAGTATTTATCGCGGAAGGCGCCCATGGTGGTAACGAATTTGCCTTGCTCCACGCTTACGGAGCGCAGTTCCGACGCCCGAATGAGCGACTGACCTGCGAGAATCCCACCGACTAAAAGGCCAAGGATGACCAGTACGATGGAAAGTTCTACTAATGAGAAGGCTTTTTTCATGTCGAAGTACCTTAATATTCAAGAGCGATAAGCCTTACAAAAAAGCCCCGCTGTTTCCAGCGGGGCCCTTTGTTCTCTACCGAGCGGAACTAGTAGCCGGTATTGATAATCAGGGCGCAGTTGAGGCCCGTTACGTCCAGCGAGTATTGCGACGCGGAGAGGGTGGTGGCTGCAGCGACCGGGTAGCTGCAACCGGTAGCGGCTGCAGCGGCCTTAGCATCGCGTTCCAGCGAGGCAACGGTGCCAGTTGCGGGGCGGCCATCATCCATTTTTGTATCGATGTTCCACGCTTCTTCCGGTTTCAGAACGCCAGTCGGCAGGGTGGCACCGGTGCCGCCACCGAACAGGTAAGCGTTGCCGTAGTTGCCTTCGAAGTAGGTCGTGGTGGGGGTCGTTGCAATGGAACCGATATAGCCAACGTTCCAGCTCGCGGTACCTACTTTGGAACGCGGGTTGTGAGTGCCGGCGGTGAAGGTGGAGTTGGCAACACCCGTGTAGCTACCTTCGACCAGACCAGCCGCAGCGAGATGCACCCAGTAAGCAGAGATCTCGTTGGTGGCGACGGCTGCGGTGGTTTCCACCTGGCCGTTACCGTTACCATTACCAGCAGCGACGCCAGCTGCATCGGTCCAGCCGAAGCCGCCCGTGCCCGAGGCTTTGGCGAAATCGCCCGGAATGGCAAAGTATTTATCGCGGAACGCGCTGATCGCGGTCACGAATTTGCCGTTCTCCGTGGTGACCGAACGAAGCTCGGCCGCGCGGATGAGTGATTGGCCAGCAAGGATGCCGCCCACAAGAAGGCCAAGAATGACCAGAACGATGGAAAGCTCCACCAGCGAAAAACCAGAACGTGCAGATTTCATAAAGTCCTCTTTTAAAGCTAGAGCCATGCAAGCTTAACCCTGCAGAGCTAGTTATATATAATTAGTAACCCGATTTGAAAATAAAGGAGCAGGCAATAGCAGGATTATCGAGATCGTAGGTTACACCACTGATGGCGCTTGCCGAAGGAGCGCCAACCGAACAGCCGGTAGTAGCGTGGCCATGGGCCTCGTAGGTGAGTACAGTGCCTTGGTCCGGACGACCATCATCCAGCTTAGTATCGATGTTCCAGGCTTCTTCCGGCTTAAGAACTGCCGCAGTGGCAGCTGCGGTGCCAATGGCGGTGCCGCCACCGAACAGGAAGCTGTTGCCGTAGTTGGTGGGGAAGAGAACCATATCGCTCACGCCGGGGCTACCAAGATTAACCACGTTCCAGCCAGCGGTGATGATTTTAGAGCGCGGGTTGTTGGTGTTAGCGGTCATGGTGCCGACCGTAGCGGAAGTGGCGGCGATAGGCGTATAGCTGCCCTCCACCAGGCCAGCGGACGACAGATGCAACCAGAAGCCCGAAGCCTCGTTCATCGTACCCGGGGTCACCGCGCTCGAGACGCTGGTGGTCAAATCGATGTTGCCGTTGCTGTTGCCGTTCCAGCTGCCCCAGCCGAAGCCACTGGAGTTGCTGAAATCGCCCGGAATGGCGAAGTATTTGTCGCGGAACGCGCTGATGGCGGTCACGTATTTGCCTTGTTCAACGGTGACAGAACGAAGCTCGGCGGCGCGGATAAGTGATTGACCTGCAAGGATACCTCCGACCAAAAGGCCGAGGATGACAAGTACGATGGATAATTCGACCAGTGAGAACGCGCTACGCTTTGAAGAGCATGGACGGTGTTGCATACAAATCCTTGTTTGAAAGATTCAGGGTACGCCGATATTAGCGATGGTTCACTTTATATTGTAAAGCTAAATAAAGGGTTAAACTTGAAACGTATATTATCAAATTTGACTTAGTGCGCAAAAAACCACAACCGCTAGCGCCGGGCCATCATTTGTTTGATTTCAGCGATGGCTTTGGCCGGGTTCAACCCTTTCGGACAGGTTTTGGTGCAGTTCATGATGGTGTGGCAGCGGTAAAGCTTGAATGGATCTTCTAGCATATCCAGTCGCTTATCCGTAGCCGCATCGCGCGAATCGATGATCCAGCGGTAGGCATGCAGCAAAATGGCGGGCCCGAGATATTTGTCGGGGTTCCACCAGTAGCTGGGGCAGGAGGTGGAGCAGCAGGCGCACATGATGCACTCGTAAAGCCCATCGAGCTTCTCGCGGTCTTCCGGCGATTGCAGACGTTCTTTGGCGGGGGCATTGGCGTCGTCCACTTGCAGCCACGGCTCGATGGAGGCGTACTGCTCGTAGAAATGGTTCATGTCGGGCACCAGATCCTTCACCACTTTCATGTGCGGCAGCGGGTAGATGTTCACGTCGCCTTTTATGTCATGGATGGGTTTGGTGCAGGCGAGGGTGTTGGTGCCGTCGATGTTCATGGCGCAAGAGCCGCAGATGCCTTCACGGCACGAGCGACGGAAGGTGAGGGACGGGTCCATCTCGTCCTTCATTTTGATGAGGGCGTCGAGCACCATCGGCGCGCAGTTATCGAGGTCGATCTCGTAAGTGTCGATGCGCGGGTTCTTCGGTTTGCCATCGGCGCCGACATCCTCCGGGTTCCAACGGTAGACGTTGAATTTCTTGATGCGTTTGGCCCCTTCAGCCGCGGCGTAGGTGGTGCCGTCCTTGCTGATCTTGGAGTTGTTGGGGAGTGCGAATTCAACCATGGGAAGCTCCTTTAAGCTTTCGGGCGGATGTTGGGCACGAGCGGCTTGTTGGCCTGCTGCTTGGCGCGGATTTCGAGGATGGTTTTTTCCATCGCGATGGTGCGCGAGGGGTTATTGGGGTGCGTGCTGGTCACGTAAATGGCCTTCGGTTCACTGACCGACATGATGCGCCAGAAATCGGGTGCCTGCTCGATGGGGAAGCCAGCACGGGCGAGGATATAGAGGCCCACATAATCGGCTTCTGTCTCGAAGCTGGGGGAATATTTAAGCAGCGCGCGGCTGGCGCCGAATTTGCCGATGGCGCCTTCGGTGTTCAGCCCCTGGCTTTGGGCCAACGCATCGCCCAACGCACCCAGCACGCCGCCGATGGCGACGTTCTTCTGCTGCGCGTCGATATGCGCCATGATGTTATGCGCGAACTCATGCGCGATGACGAAGGCGAGATGCGTGTCGTTGGTGGCGAAATCGACCATGCCGGGGTTGATGACGACGTTCTTGCCGTCGGCATGCGCGTTCAGCCCGATTTCTTTCGGATCAAGAATCACTTTGTAGGCGCAGGATGCTTTGGTTCCGCGCATGTCGCGGCACAGGCCGCTCGCTGCCTGTTCGATGCGCTCGGCCAGCGGAGCGAGGCGCACGGCCAGCGTTTCCACCTCGGCGGCGTTATACTTTTTGTTGCTGTCGAAGCTGGAGGCGGACAAATTGGTGCCCGAACCCGCAGGCTGTTGCACGGTGCCGCCTGCCTTTGCCTTCTCGGCGGCGGCCGCTTGTGCCTGCTGCTCTTTCAGGAACTCGGCATTTGAGTAGACAGGATTGATGGTCGTCGGTTCCGCACAGGCGGCAAGGCCTAGCAGAGCAACCACAGCGAAGTGACGCATGTTACGCATTAGTATACCCGCTTTTTAGGTGGCACGGCTTTGACGTCGTCGCTCAGGGTTTTCATGTGGACCGGGCGGTAGTCGATCTTGGTCTTGCCGTCGTCGTCGATCCAGCAGATGGAATGTTTCATCCACTCCTCGTCGTGGCGGTCGGGAATGTCGTCGCGCGCATGGGCGCCACGCGATTCTTTGCGGTTCTCGGCGCAGGTGACGGTGACCAGCGCCTGGCTGCGCAGGTTGTCGAGCTCCAATGCTTCCACGAGGTCGGAGTTGAACACGAGGCCACGGTCTTTCACCGACAGGTCGGAGAAGGAATCGTACACCGCTTTCATCTTCACTACGCCTTCGGCCAGCACTTCTTGTGTGCGGAACACCGCAGCGTGATTCTGCATGGTTTTCTGCATGTTGCGACGAATATCGGATGTTTTGAGCGAGCCGGATGCGTTGCGGATACGGTCGAAACGAGCGATGGCTTTGTCGGTGAGTTTTTTGGATTCGGCCTTCGGAGCTTGGCCGGGTTTCACGATTGCCTTGGCGCGATGCGCGGCAGCGCGGCCGAACACCACGAGGTCGAGCAGCGAGTTGGAACCGAGGCGGTTCGCACCATGAACGGAGACGCAGGCCGCCTCGCCAATGGCCATCAGACCGGGAACGACGGTGTCGGGGTTGCCGTTTTTCAACGTCACCACTTCGCCGTGGTAGTTGGTGGGCACGCCGCCCATGTTGTAATGCACGGTGGGCAGCACGGGGATGGGCTGCTTGTTCACATCGACGCCGGAGAAGATTTTTGCGGTCTCCGAAATGCCGGGCAGGCGCTCGTGCAGGATGGCGGGGTCGAGATGGTCGAGATGCAGGAAGATGTGGTCGGCCTCGGGGCCAACGCCACGGCCTTCACGGATTTCGACCGTCATGGCGCGGGATACAACATCGCGCGATGCCAGATCTTTCGCGGAGGGAGCGTAACGCTCCATGAAGCGCTCGCCCTTGGCGTTGACGAGATACCCGCCTTCGCCGCGCGCGCCTTCGGTGATGAGGCAACCGGAGCCGTAAATGCCGGTGGGGTGGAACTGCACGAATTCCATGTCTTGCAACGGAACGCCCGCGCGGGCCGCCATGCCGCCGCCGTCGCCGGTGCAGGTATGCGCCGAGGTGGCGGAGAAATAGGCGCGGCCATAGCCACCCGTGGCGAGCACGGT
>JBBKVX010000071.1:0-21718 GCA_037968615.1 Rickettsiales bacterium | reverse complement strand
CAGCGTGGCGTTGCTCACCATCACCCCGCCCACATTCACCGGCACCAGCCGCGCCACCGGCGTCAAAGCCCCGGTACGCCCCACCTGAATGTCGATGGCCTCCACCACCGTAATGGCCTGCTCGGCGGGGAATTTATGCGCCATGGCCCAGCGCGGTGCGCGGGCCACAAAACCCAACCGCTGCTGCCAATCGAGGCGATCCACTTTGTAAACAATGCCGTCGATATCGTACGCGAGCTGCGCGCGCTGCTCCATCGTGCGCTCGTAATTCTGCATCAGCCCATCCACCGAATCGCACACATGCATCGCGGGGTTGATGGTAAAGCCGAACCGCCCCAACGCCTCCACCGTGCCCGATTGCGTGGCCGCCAGCGGCGCGCTCATCTCACCCCAGCCATACACAAAATAACTCAGCTTCCGGCTGGCCGTAATGGCCGCATCAAGCTGCCGCAGCGAGCCCGCTGCCGCGTTGCGCGGGTTGGCGAACAGCGCCTCGTCCGCCGCCTCGCGCGCCATATTCAGCGCCGCGAAATCGGCTTTTTTCATATACACTTCGCCGCGCACTTCCAGCACGTCCGGCGCGCCCGCGATGGATTTCGGGAAACCCGCAATGGTCAGGATATTCTCGGTGATGTCCTCGCCCACCTCGCCATCGCCACGGGTCGCGGCCACTTTTAATTGCCCCTTCTCGTAGCGCGCACTGAACGACAACCCGTCGATTTTCGGCTCGCACACCATGGTCACTTCTGCGTCGTTTGCAAGGTCAAGAAACCGTCGCACGCGCGTCACGAATTCTTCCACATCCTCGCGCGAGAACGCATTGCCGAGCGAAAGCATCGGCACCGCATGCGTGACTTTCGAGAATTTCTCCGAGGGCGCTGCACCGACGCGCTGGCTGGGGCTTTCCGCCGTTACCAGTTCAGGGAACTGTGCCTCCAACTCGTTCAGTCGCGCGCGCAGTTTATCGTACTCCGCATCCGAAACACTTGGCGCATCGTCGCGATAATACCGCGCATCATGCGCCGCGATTTCCTCGCTCAACCGCAAAATTTCTTCCTGCGCTAACGACTGACGACGAACGACTGACGACTCCCCGTTCACGAAGCCGCCTGCAACAATTTATCGGCCGCCGCGCGGGCCTCGTTGCTGATGGTGGCGCCGCTCAGCATGCGCGCCAGTTCTTCGGCGCGCTCCTTCGGCGCCAGCACATGCACGTCGGTGCGAATGTCTTTCGTGCCTTCTTTGGTGATGAACAGATGGTGCGCCGCCAGCGCCGCCACTTGCGGCAGGTGCGTTACCACCAGCACTTGCCCGCCCTCGGCCAGTTGCTTGAGGCGTAGGCCGATGGCCTCGGCCACCGCACCGCCCGTGCCGGAATCGATCTCGTCGAAAATCGCGGTGGCTTCCGCCTCGCCGCGCAGCACCAGTTTCATCGCCAGCAGCAGGCGCGAAAGTTCGCCGCCGCTCGCCACTTTATTCATCGCGCCGAACGGCATGCCCGCATTGGTCGCCACTTCGAAGAACACCGTATGCATGCCTGCTTCGCCCCACTGGCCCTCGCTCAGCTCCTGCTGCGCCACGCGCAGTTTGGTGCTGGCCATCTTCAGCGGCTTCAGTTCTTTCTCCACCGCTTTCACCAGCGTGGTCGCGGCTTTTTCGCGCGTCGCATGCAGCTGCATCGAAAGCTGCATGTAGCTTTCTTTGGTTTTTGCTGCGGCTGCCGCCGCTTCCTTCGCCTGCTTCTCGCCCGATTCGACGGCGGAAAGTTTCGTTCTCGCCTCCGCCAAATGCGAGGCCAACACCGCCACCGGCAGACTGAATTTCCGTGCCGCCGCGCGCAGCGCGTGTAGTCGGTCTTCCGAACGTTCCAGCGCCGCGGGGTCGAGCTCGGCCGCATCGATCAACCGCTCCAGCGCCACGCTGGCTTCCTCGATTTCCGTCTCCGCGCGTTCCAGCGACGTGCTGATCGCCGTGGCCGCCTCACCTTCGCTTTTCGCCAGCGCCTTGGCCGCTTCGCGCAGGCGCATGGCCACGCCGTCGCCGTCCATCAGCGCGTCGTAGGCCTGCTGCAAACTGCCGATCGATTGCTTGGCCAGCTGCGCGCTGCGGCGCAGTTCCACCAGTGTTTCTTCTTCGCCTTCTTCGGGTGCCAGGCGGCCCAGCTCGTCCACCGTTTGGCGCAACCAGGCTTCCTCGCGCAGCGCCGCCTCGCGCAACTTTGCCAACGCGTCCACCGCGTTCGCCGCGTCTTTCCATGCGCGGAACGCTTCGGAAGTTTTCACCAACAGCGCCGCATTGCCCGCGTAATCATCGAGCAGCGTGCGGTGCGTTTTGCTGTCGAGCAGACCGCGCTGGTCGTGCTGCCCGTTGCGCGCCACCAGCAGCTCGCCAAGTTTTTTTAAACCCGCCGCGCTCACCGGCTCGTCGTTCACGAACCCGCGGCTTTTTCCGTCGGCGCTCAGCGTGCGGCGAATCACCAGCGTGTCCGATGCTTCGAGCCCAAGCTCATCCATGATGGTTTTCACCAGCGGGTCATGCGTCGTGAACTCCGCCGTCACGCTTGCTTGCGTCTCGCCCGCGCGCAGCAGCGAAGCATCGCCGCGCTCGCCCAGCACCAGCCCCAACGCATCGAGAAGAATGGATTTCCCCGCGCCGGTCTCGCCCGTCAGCGCGTTCAGCCCGGCGGCGAATTCAATGTCGCATTTCTTGAGTAGAAGCAGGTTGCGGATGGAAAGCTGCGTCAGCATGCGCTACTTCCTTTTGAGCCATTTATCGAACGTGCTCTTCTTTTCCTCGGGGCTCATATTGCCCTCCATCATCGCGTAGCTGTAGCCGTACCAATCGGAGCCGGGATAGTTGTAGCCCAGCACCGCTGCGTATTTCTTCGCTTCCGGCACCACTCCGAGGCGCAGGTAACCCTCCACCAAACGATGCAGCGCTTCCGGCGTGTGGCTGGTGGTCTGGTAATGGTCGACCACATATTTGAAACGGTTGATGGCCGAGATATATTCATTCTGGCCGAGATAATACCGCCCGATCACCATTTCCTTGCCCGCCAAATGGTCGTCGGTCAGGTCGAGTTTCAGTTTGGCGTCCTGCGCGTAATCGGAATCGGGGTAGCGGGCGATCACCTCTTCCAAAGCGCGGCGCGCATCCTCGGTCATTTTCTGGTCGCGGCCCACATCGGAGATTTGGGTGTAGTAGCACAGCGCCTTCAAATAATAGGCGTAGGGCGTGCTGGCATGGGTGGGGTGCAGCTTAACGAACCGGTCGAGGATCAGCGTCGCGTCGTCGAACTGCCCGGCTTTGTAGGCGGAATAGGCCGCCATAATTTCCGCGCGCGGCGCCCATTCGGAGTAGGGATGCTGGCGCTCCACCTCTTCGAAATCGTCGATGGCTTTTTTGTATTTCTTCTCCGCGAACGTATCGCGCGCCTTGCCATACAGCACATCCACCGATTCGTTTTTCGCTACGATCTCGTCCAGATCCTCGTCGTCGTCGCTGCCGCACGCCGCCAACGCCAGCAAGGGAATGCAGGCGCCGAGGATCAGGAACTGGCGAAGGGAACGGGTGCTCATGCTGCAGTTATAGCAGGGTGGCACTTGCGCGCAATCTCTCTCAGCGCTAGTGGATAAGCTAAATAGGAGGTTTTTTATGCCCGTCGACATCCGCGAACTTGAGCCGGCCGAAATCCCGACCATTTACCCGCTCGTGCGCCAGTCCAACCCATGGATGGACGAAGCCGAATTCCACCGCCTGCTGGCCGACATGCTGCCGATGGGCTACCGCGCCATCGGCGCCTATGAGGGCGGCGCACTCATCGGCTGCAGCGGTTTCTGGATCAGCACGCGCTTTTGGTGCCGCAAACAAATCGACATCGATAATTTCATCATCGACCCCGCCGCGCAAGGCAAAGGCGTGGGCCGGAAACTCGTCGCGTGGATTGAGGCAAAAGCATTAGAAGAAGCCTGCGACCTCATCGTGCTCGACAGCTACGTCAACACCCCCGGCGCGCACAGTTTCTACTACAAACAAGGCTTCTCCATCACCGGCTACCACTTCACCAAAATGCCAGGGAGTGATGAAGTCGGGGCGCTGCCTTTTAATAAGCGCTAACGCGCGAATGGGGCCCTTCGCCCCAAACCCCGCCGCTGCGCGGGTCGGCAGTCGCCTCCCGGGGAGCATCACTTCAGCAATGCCGAAACCGAGCCCTACTCCCCCGCGATGGCGAGCAAAGCGATGCCGAGCCCGAAGCCTACCTTACCTTCCGCGATAGCGGGCGGCGGAAGAATGGGCCAGATGCTAGGAGCGCCAGCGCGCAGGTGAGGGAGTGTAGCCGCGCTACATGACCGAAGCCGAGCACTGCCGCGACGACGCAGATGGTCCGTTATGCCGCCGCTTAAGCCGCCGCGTGTTCGGAGAGGTCGGGACGGGAAACGATGCTCGCCACATCCACTTCCTCACCACCCACCAGACGGTAATTCGCCGGGTCGGCGAAAATCGCGCGCATCAGCTTATTGTTGATGCCGTGGCCCGGGCGCACCGTGTTCACCGCGCCCTTGATCTGCGCGCCGGCGAGCAAATAATCGCCCACGCAATCGAGCGCTTTGTGGCGCACGAATTCGTCGGCGTAGCGCAGCCCGCCTTCGTTCATGATGTCGTCCTCGCCCAGCACAATGGCGTTATGCAGCGAGCCGCCGAGGCCGAGGCCGCGCTCGCGCATATGCTCCACATCGCGCTCGAAGCAGAAGGTGCGGGCGCGCGCCAGCGATTGTTTGAACGTGGTTTTGTTGAAGTCGTAGCGCGCCTTCTGTTCGGCCACCAAGCGGTGGTTGAACGCGATGGAAATATCCAGCACGAAGCCTTCAGCGGGCGAAATGGTGGCGGTCGATTTGCCCTCTTCCACCGTCACTTCTTTCAAAATTTCCACCACGCGGCGGGTCGCTTTTTGCTGCACGCGGCCTGCGCATTCCAGCAGGAACAGGAACGGTTCGCTCGAACCGTCCATGATCGGCACTTCCGGCCCATCCAGCTCGATGCGCGCATTGTCGATGCCCGCGCCCCACAGCGCCGCCATCACATGTTCGATGGTCGACACGGTCACGCCATGTTTGTTGGTGATGGTGGTGCCGAGGTTGGTTTCCGTCACCGCATCGAAGGTCGCAGGCACCACGCCGCGCCCGTCTTCCACATCTTTGCGGATGAACACGATGCCCGAATTCGCCTGCCCCGGGCGCATGGTCAAATTCACCATATCTCCCGTATGCAGCGACACGCCGACGCAGCTCACTTCGGCCGCCACAGTATGTTGGTAGAACGCTTCGGATTCACGATTGGATGACATAGGAAACACTTTCATATTTTTGTTATCCCATCTCTACGCCCAATCCCGCGCCGCAACAATTCACGTTCCGCAACCAAATGTTACAGAACCCAACATTATGAATTGATTGTAATAAATGGCCTGCGCCCCCCTTACTTTGGAGAGCCCCGTTGGCGTCAAAAGCGGTGAGATGCTGGGAGTCCCCGCGCGCAGGGAGGGAACGTAGCCTATTTACGTGACCGAACAATCACGGAGACGACGACGCAGCTCGCCGCTTTTCACGCATGAACTACCCGGGAGGTGACCGCCGACCCGCGAAGCGCTTAAAACTAATTCGCTTGGCGACGCAGGAAGGCAGGGATGTCGTAGAATTCTTCCTCATCCGCTGGCTGCACGGTGGTTTCACGAACCTCCGCCTTGCGCTCGACCATCGGGGCCGGGGCCACGGCGTCACGCACGGCGCGAACATCGCGGCTGCCGGAACCGGCGATCGCTTTGCCCACATTGGCCAGACGCCCGAAGATGTTGCGGCCCGAAGCCACTTCTTCTTCCTCGAACTCTTCTTCCGCCACTTGCGGTGCCTGCGCCGCGAACAGCGTGCGCTGCTGCGGTTGCTCGGCGCGCGGGCTCACGAACAGTGGGCCAGCGCCTTCCATCGGTGCCGGGGTGGTCGCGCGGGCGGAACCGGCCGCCATACGCATGGCGGATTCAAGTTGCGTCGCTTGCGCGGCCATCGCCGCCACTTGTTGCTGATGCGCCCAAGCCTGGTTGCGCTCTTCCTGCGCCGCCGCTTCGTCGATGATGCGAATGGTCGGGGCCGGAGCCGCAACAGCTTTCGGTGCCGCCGCCTTCGAGGCATCGGTAAGCCCAGCCTGACGCACGATTTCCGCTGCCGAACGCTCGCGCGCGACGGCTTGGGAAACAGCTTTTTCTTTCATCGGAGCCGGGGTCGGCACGGTGCCGCCGCCGAAGCTGAACGGCTTGCGGGCCGCCATGTTCACGCCGGGTTGCTCATGCGCCGGACGCGGCATTACCGCTTCCGCGCCACCGATGCCCGTGGCCACCACGCTCACGCGCATGGTGCCTTCGAGGGCGTCGCTGAACGTCGAACCGAAAATGATGTTCGCTTCCGGATCGACTTCGTCGCGGATGCGGTTCGCGGCTTCGTCCACCTCGAACAGCGTCATGTCGGCGCCGCCCGTGATGTTGATGAGAACGGCGCGCGCGCCTTTCAGCGACACGTCATCAAGCAACGGATTGGAGATGGCGGCTTCGGCCGCTTGCAGCGCGCGGCTGGCGCCTTGCGCTTCGCCGGTGCCCATCATGGCTTTGCCCATCTCAGACATCACCGCGCGGATATCCGCGAAGTCGAGGTTCACGAGGCCGGGTTTCACCATCAGGTCGGTCACGCCGCGCACGCCGGAATGCAGCACTTCGTCGGCCAGGCGGAACGCCTCGGCGAACGTCGTTTTTTCATTGGCGATGCGGAACAGGTTCTGGTTGGGGATGATGATCAGCGTATCAACATATTCCTGCAGTTCTTTCAAACCAGCCTCGGCCATGCGCATACGGTGCGCGCCTTCGAACTGGAATGGCTTGGTTACGATACCGACGGTCAGGATGCCCTGCTCTTTCGCGAGGCGTGCGATGACGGGGGCTGCGCCCGTACCCGTGCCGCCACCCATACCGGCGGCGATGAACACCATGTTGCTGCCTTCAATGCTGGCGGCGATTTCTTCCATTGCCTCTTCGGCAGCGGCGCAACCCTTGCTCGGGTCGGCACCTGCACCAAGTCCGCGCGTGACGCTCGAACCCAGTTGAATCACGCGATCGGTCATCGCGGCTTCCAGCGCCTGCGCATCCGTGTTCGCAATTACGAAGTCGACGCCCTCAAGGTTCGACGCGATCATGTTATTGACCGCGTTGCCGCCTGCGCCACCCACACCGACAACGGTGATCTTGGGACGCAGCGTGTCCATTTGCGACGGGAGATGAAGATTGATAGTCATGGCAAAAACCTCACAGCAGGGGCGTGATAAAATTAGGGTTTCTTGCCGGTTGACCAGTGACGATCAGGAATTTTTTGATTGTTGCCACACACTATATGTAGGGTGCCCTCCACTGTAAAGTGAATGTTAGTGGTGTGAGTAAGAATTTATAAGCGCTTCGCGCGGATGGGCCACTTCGCCCCCCCCGGGGGAATAAATTCCCCCATCATTCTCCCAAGAGAAGATTCGGGGAATGGCGAATTCTTTTTTCTATTACTCCCTACCGCGCAGCGCGCGCGATTTCAAAATGGGCCAGATGCTAGGAGTGTCGCCTTCTGAAAGACCGGAGTGTAGCAGCGCTACATGAGGATTTTCAGAAGGCGGCAGGACGACGCAGATGGGCCGCTTTCAAATCGCTTTTAGAAGTTTTCGCGGAACCAGTTGACGATGCGTTCTGGCAAGAACCTCCGGCGCGAATTTTCCGCGCTTAAAATCTGTTCTTCCCACGGGCGGTGGTCGATGTAACGCAGCATGCCGATGACGGCCGAAAACGCTGGGCCACTCACGGCCTCGGCCAATCCCGGCACCGTCAGCGGTTTACCTTTGCGCACTTGTTTGCCCAGCATTTTCGCGGCCAGATCGCCCACGCCCAGCATCTGGCTTGCGCCGCCCGTCAGCACGCAACGGCGGCCCGCAATTTTATCGACGCCAGAGGCTTCCAGTTTGCCGCGGATCAGCTCGAAAATTTCTTCCATGCGCGGGCGGATCACGCCCACCAGCATCGCGCGCGGCATGGTCGTGGGTTCGTCTTCGTCCTCGCGCTCGCCCAGTTGCGGCACGTCGATCATCACTTCGGAATCCTTCACCGAATTGATGGCGCTGCCATGCAATGTTTTGAGGCGCTCCGCGTGTTGCAGCGAGGTGCTAAGCCCCTGCGCAATGTCGCTCGTTACATGGTTGCCGCCCACCGGAATGGCGTCGGAATACACGTTGCGTCCGCCCACATACACCGAGAAGCTCGTCACCCCGCCGCCCATATCGATCAGCGTCACGCCGAGGTTCATTTCGTCTTCCTCCAGCACGCTCATCGCCGCGGCGTGCGAGGCCATTACATATTCCGACACATTCAAATGCGCCCGCGCGATGCATTGCGACAGGTTGCGAATGTAGGGCTCTTTGGCCGTAATAATTTGCAATTCCGCGCCCAGTTTTTTGCCGATCATGCCGCGCGGGTCGCGCAGGCCGCGCGCGCCGTCGAGCTGGTAATGCGCCGGGAAGCAATGGATGATGCTGGTGTCGTTCGAGTGCAAGCTCGCGCAGCCCTCGTGAATAATATCCGCGATGTCCTGATCGCTCACGCCGTCGGCCAGCACGTCCAGCTCCACCGACACATTGCGCGATTTCAGGTTCGTGCCGTTCACCGACACAATAATATCCTCAATGGTCTCGCCCGCCATCTGCTCGGCCGCGTGCACCGCCGCCGTAATGCTGGTGCCTGCCTCGCCGATATCGGTGATGACGCCGCTTTTAATCCCGCGCGACAATTGGTGGCCGATGCCGGTCACCATGATCTGCCCGTCCTCGGTGTGTTTCGCGATCAGGCACGCGATCTTCGTGGTGCCGATATCGATGGCGGCGATGGTGCCGCGCGTGTGGGTAGGTGGGCGTTCGCGCTTCTTGCTCATGTCTTACGTGTCCTTCGCTGTCGTCAAGGTAATTGGCGACTTATTCTGTTCCAGCGGCATGATGAACACCCGGTCCTCCATGCGCATATCGATGCTGCGGATCGATTTGTTCAGCAGCGCGTCCGTTTGCACCAGCGTGGCAAAACGCTTCCACGCCGCTTCCGGTTCGCGCTCGGGCAGCATCACGGTGATGCCGCGCTTCAGCTGCACGTTCCAGCGCCGCTCGCCCACGCGCACCGCCGCCACCACTTCCTGGCGCAGGCTCGGCACTTGTTCAAGCAGGCCCGCAAATTCCTGCACATGTTTCGGCGCGTCCTCGCCCACGATGATGGGCAATGGCCGCAGGCCGGGATATTTCTCGCCGCTCAGCACCACACCCTCGGCATCGACCAGCACATGCCCGCCGCCGCGCTGCCACAGCGCCACCGGCTGCCGTTCGGTCAGCACCACATGCAACTTGCCCGGCAAAGCACGCACCAGCGCCGCCGATTTCACTTCCGGAATCGCGCTCAAACGCGTGCGCATCGCTTCCAGATCAAGCCGCAGGATCGGCTCGCCGGGATGCACATCCAGCGCGGCTTTCACCACGCTTGCGTCCGCATGCTCGCGGCCACTCAGATACACTTGTTTCAGCTCGAACCCGGCATCCGCCGTCATGTTCCACAGCGCGCCGCTGGCCACTTCGCTCGCTTTTTCCAGCGTGCCCGAATGGTGCATCCACCAGCCGCCGATACCGACCCACGCCACCGCCGCAATGCCGCCCGCCATCAGCGCGCGGCGTTTCAAATGCTTCATGCGCAATTTGTGCTTTTTGCGGCTGAACTCCGCCGCTTGCTGCGCGCGGGTCGCCCCTTTGATTTTGACGCGTGCGCGCTTAGCCATCGAGCTGCGCTCCATCCAAAAGTGTTTGCACCAACGCATCGAACGAAAGGCCCGCGAACGCCGCCAGTTCCGGCGTCAGCGACAGCGGGGTCATGCCCGGCTGCGTGTTGGTTTCCAGAATATAAAGCTGGCCATCGCCCGTCTCGTCCCAACGGAAATCGGAGCGGCTGACGGTGCGGCAACCCAGCGCCACATGCGCCTTCACCGACATATCCATCACCGCGTCATACACCGCCTGCGGAATCTGCGCCGGGCAAATATGGTGCGATTTCCCCGCCGTGTATTTGTTCTCGTAATCGTAGAACCCTTGCGGAATCGTGATCTCCGTCACGCCCAGCGCTTTGTCGCCCAGCACCGCGCAGGTCAGCTCGCGGCCGGGAATATACTGCTCCACCAGCACCGTTTCGCCGTAGGGCCAGTTCTCTTTCGAGAAAAAGAAATTATCCTTCTCGAACATCAGCTTCACGCCCACGCTCGACCCCTCGTTCGAGGGCTTCACCACATAGGGCCGCGCCATCGGGTCGCGCCCCATCAGCTCGTCTTTATGCACCACCAAACCTTTGGCCACTTTCAGCCCGGCCACCGCAAAGATCGTGCGCGCCATCGGCTTGTCCATCGCCACGGCGGAGGCCAGAACGCCGGAATGCGTGTATGGAATTTTCAGTAATTCGAGGATGCCCTGCATCCGCCCATCTTCGCCGAACGTACCGTGCAGTGCGTTGAACGCCACGTCGGGCTTGGCGGCTTTCAACTGCTCCACCACATCCAGCCCCACATCGATGCCGGTCACTTGGTGGCCAAGCGCCACGCACGCCTTTTCCACCGCCGCGCCGCTGGTCAGCGACACCTCACGCTCGGCAGAAAAACCGCCCTTTAATACTGCAACATGCATCGGCATGCTCATCCCCTTGGGTGAAACATTTTTATATCTTGCCGATTTTTGGAGTTTTTTGTTGGGAGAAGACTAGCCCAACCACGGGGGCGTTGCAACAGGCTTAAGCCACGCCGATGCGCTTAATTTCCCACTGTAACTCAACTCCCACAGCGTCTTTGACGCGTCGGCGCACTTCCTCGCCCAGCGCTTCAAGGTCGGCCGCGGTGGCGGTGCCGGTGTTCAGCATGAAATTGCAATGCAGCGCGCTCATCTGCGCGCCGCCGATGGTCAGGCCACGGCATCCGGCTTTGTCCACCAGCTCCCACGCCTTGTGCCCCTCGGGGTTCTTGAACGTGCTGCCGCCCGTGCGCTCGCGGATGGGCTGGCTGGCCTCGCGTTTTTCCTGAATCTCTTTGATGCGCGCGGAAATCGCCTCGGGCGCATCCTCCGTCGTCGCGAACCAGGCGCGGGTAAAAATCAGCCCCTGCGGCCCGTTATATTTGCGGTAGGCGTAGTTCATATCCGCCGCCTGCACAAAAACCACCTCACCCTCCGGCGTCACCGCCTCGGCATGCAGCAGCACATCCTTCACTTCGCGCCCGTAAGCGCCCGCGTTCATCGCCAGCGCACCGCCAACGGTTCCCGGCACGCCCGACAAAAACTCCAGCCCCGCGCGCCCGTGGTTGGCCGCCACTTGCGCGAGGTTCACATCCATCATCGACGCACCCGCCACGATGGCATTCCCCTCCTGCATCGCGTGGTTGAAACCGCGCCCGAGGCGAATCACCACCCCGCGAATCCCCCCATCGCGCACAATAAGGTTCGAGCCGACACCGATCACGGTAACGGCCATATCCTTCGGCTTATGCTTGATGAAGTGCGCGAGATCGTCCGCGTCTTCCGGCTTGAACAGCACCTCCGCCGGGCCGCCCACGCCGAACCAATTCGTCTTGGCCAGCGGCGCTTCAAAGCGGTAGGAACCGCGAACGGCTGGGAGGTCGCTACGCACGTTCTTTCAACTTCTTCGCTTGCGCTGCTTCCAGTTCTTCCGGCAAGCTGGCCGCCCATTTACTGATGCTGCCTGCACCGAGGCAGATCACAAAATCACCCGGCTTGGCGATGTCGGCCACCAGTTCCGCCAGCATCGATTCCGTGGGCAGGGCCAGCACATGTTTGTGGCCATGCGCGCGGATGCCTTCCACCAACGCGTCGCGGCTTGCGCCCTCGATGGGCTCCTCACCCGCGCTGTACACGTCCGACACCAGCACCGTATCGGCGCTGTCGAAACAGGTGCAGAACTCGTTGAACAAATGGCTGAGGCGGCTGTAACGGTGCGGTTGCACCACGGCAATGACGCGGCCTCCGCTTTGCTCCACCGCCTGCCGCGCGCTTTGCAGCGTGGCGGCAATTTCCACCGGATGGTGGCCGTAATCATCGATGATTGTCACGCCGCCCACTTCACCGGTTTTGGTGAAGCGCCGCTTCACGCCCCGGAACTCGCGCAGGCCCTTCAGTATCACTGCATCCTCGATGCCGCATTCGCGCGCCACGGCAATCGCCGCCATCGCGTTGCGCACGTTATGCAAACCGTACATCGGCAGTTGCACGTCCTTCAGCAGCGCCACTTCGTTGCTCTGGCGGTCGGTAATTTCCACATCGAACAATTGCGCGTCTTTGATTTGGCGAATATTCACCGCGCGCAGATCGGCCTGCGGGCTGGTGCCGTAGGAAATAATCCGGCGATCGCGAATCGTCGCCATCAGTGCCTGCACCTCCGGGTGATCGACGCACAGCACGCCGAACCCGTAGAACGGCAGTTGCTCGAGGAACTGGCGGAACGCCGCTTTCAAATTCTCGAAGCTGCCGTAATGGTCGAGATGTTCGGGGTCGATGTTCGTGACCACCGCCACCGTGCTGGGGATGCGAATGAACGTGCCGTCGCTCTCGTCGGCCTCCACCACCATCCACTCGCCCTCGCCCATGATGGCGTTGGTGCCGTAAGCATTAATGATGCCGCCATTGATGACCGTCGGCTTCTTATCCGCCGCCATGAACAGCGTCGAGATCAGCGAGGTCGTCGTGGTTTTTCCGTGCGTACCTGCCACCGAGATGGTCGCTTTCAGGCGCATCAGCTCGGCCAGCATTTCCGCGCGGCGCACGATGGGGATGCGGTTGGCACGCGCTTCCACTACTTCCGGGTTGGTCGCTTTCACGGCGCTGGAAATTACCACCACCGTCGCGCCGTCGATGTTCTCGGCCTTATGTTCGCCGATCACCACCTTGATATTATGTTTGCGCAGCCGCTCCACCGTGTAGCTCTCGGAAAGGTCGGAGCCCTGCACCTTGTAACCAAGGTTGTGCAGCACTTCGGCAATGCCGCTCATGCCGATGCCGCCAATGCCGACCAGATGGATGATGCCCACATCCAGCGGCATACGCGCGGAAAGCGGGAACGGTTTGATATGGGTGATCATAGCATAGGCTCCATAGGTAACCCCTCGCGCAGCAAGGGGGAGAGAATGTAGGAAGGCGAAATCATTCCGCGATCTCCATCGCAATATCCGCCAGCTCCAGCACAATGTCGGCCAGCTTGTCCGCCGAGTCGGCCATGCCCATCAGATGCATGTTCCCGGCAAGTTCGGTGAGGCGGCGCGGCAGGTGCAGAAGGTTTTCCAGTTTTGCGGCCAACGCTTCGGGGGTGAACGCGTCCTGCGTCACCACCCATCCGGCCTGTTTATCCTCGATGGCCTGGGCGTTGAAATATTGGTGGTTGTCGGTGGCGCTGGGCAGCGGCACCAGCAGCGCCGGGCGCCCGGCCACCATCAGCTCCGCCACGCTCGACGCGCCCGCGCGCGAGATCACCAGATGCGCCGCACCCAGCCGCGCCGCCATATCAGTAAAGAACGGTTGCAGATCCACCTGCATGCCCAGCGCATCGTATTTCTCGCGCGTGCTGGCCAGTTCCGCCGCGCGGCATTGCTGGTCGATGCGAATGCGCGCGCGCAGGCTTTGCGGCAACAACGCCAGCGCCGCCGGCACTACGTCGCTAAACACCGACGCGCCTTGCGAGCCGCCGATCACCAGCAACCGCATGATGCCGTCGTCGCTCAATTCGGGATAGGTAAATTTCGCCAGCGTCTGCACGCTGCCGCGCACCGGGTTGCCGCTGCGCACCACGCGCGTCACAGCTTTTTCCGGCACTTTTTGGGTCAACGCGTAGGTGGTGGCGATGCGGCTCACCCACCCCGCCAGCACGCGGTTCACTTTGCCCAGCACCGAGTTCTGCTCATGCAAAATCGTCCGCCGCCGCGCCATGATCGCACCCACCATCGTCGGGAACGACGGGTAGCCGCCGAACCCCACCACCGCGATGGGGTCGAGCTTGCCAATCAGATAGCCCGCCTGCAGCACGCCACGCGCAATGCCAAATAAATTTTTAACCTTGCTAAAAATGCCCCCACCCAAATTCCCGGCATGGATCGTATGAATCGGAATCTGCCCCAGCACCGTGTCGGCCGAGTTCTTATTGTAATGGTGGAACCGCTTATCCGTCACCAGATGCGGCTCATACCCCCGCGCCCGCAGCACCTCCGCCAGCGCCTCCGCCGGAAAGATATGCCCGCCGGTCCCGCCCGCAGCCAATATGATGGTTTTCGATGTCATGCGCCGAATCTAAGGCCCATCTGCTCCAACGCAAGCAAATCCTAGCATTTATACCGTCTTCAAAAGTGTATCTTTAAGATTAATTTAATGAATATCCTTCAACATGAGAGCATGGAACCCAGCAATGGCAATCGGTACCGCCTAGAAGACAGCAGCGACCAGAACGATCTCTGGCGCACCTTGCTCAGTCCGGATTCGGCAGACACCGCTGCACTTTTGTGGCATCGGCGGGCTGCCGAAACCAATCCGCTCGGCATGATCGTGGGTTTAGCCGCAAACGGACTGGACGCACGCCGCGCGCAGTTGGATGCTCCGCCCGAAACCTACGTGATCCGCTATTATGTCACTCCAGAAGGATCGCCCGCCCCTGAGCATGCCGTTCGATCCCTCACTGGCCAATCCGCCACCCTGAAGTTGCGCGATGGGGGCTCGGAGACAGTGGCCTACATTCAGAACCCCGGAGATCTCCGTGGGCTGAACACGCGCACCCATGCTGCCGTGGTCGAATCATTCGATACGATCGAATCGCAATTGCCCGGCCGGTTCCGGTTCGAGCGCGTCGATGATGTGGAAAAAGCAGACCTGACCTTCGTGTCGATAGGAAATGTCGGAAACGATACGTCACGGGTTGGTGGCGTCACTGCTAGCTACAATGGCGTGATCGCGCTTAACCGAGAAGCCTTCCAGAGCGATGACGCCCTGGAGAATCGCATGACTGCCCTGCACGAGATACTGCATGCCGTGGGTCTTCGGCATCCGCAGGATCAGGAGGCAGGCAAGCCAAGCAACGACCGTGTCTCCTACCGCGACACGGTAATGACCTACGACGTGAATAACGATAATTCTTCTAATTCTCTGCGCCGCCTTACTCCGGCTGGCCTCATGCCTGCCGATATCGGGGCACTGTTGGTACTCTATCCTATTGCCGCCGACCGCCGCGAAGGCGCCGCCCGCGTCAGCCAGATACCCGAAACCCATGCCTTGACAGAAGGGCCGAGACTTCTCTCTCCCTATGTCGATCGTACAATCGCCGTTCCCTTGGGCCACAGCGCCGCCTACACGGCCGCCGCTGACACTCCTTCCGACACCTACATGCCCGCGGCGAATCACGTGAAGCATAAGGTCATTCAGGAATCGGGTGGGGTTGTTATCCAAGGTGAGAATGCCGGCGAAGCACATATTCCCATTCATCTCGACACGATCGAGATGGGCGGCGAGGATGTGGTCATCACCAATGGACATGTCACCGTACAAGCCGCCGATGGTTCCGCCGCATTGCAGAATACCGTGCGCATGGAGGGCGAGAACAACATATTGCGCCTCAGCGTCGAGCAATGGCAGAACTCCTCCCAGCTCAACGTACATCTTTCCCCCGAATCGCATACACGTTTGGAGCTTACCGGCGGCGCCAGCTACGAGGGCCCGCTGGATATGAGTCGTTTGCCCAGTTTCAGCACCGGAACTTTAAATCATGCTTACGGCATGAGCGCCCAGTGGTCGCGCCCTGCACCCAACCAATTCACGCTCACCCTTGAAAGGGACGGCGCCGCGCTTTCCACGCTCGACATCCATTTCGACGAGCTGAGCCCAATGGCCGCGGCCCAGATGCAACTGGCCTTCGAACGCGGCCAATTGCCCGTAACCTCCATGCTCGCCGATTTAGAAGTTCCTCTGAAACGAGGCGATTTCGCAGCCACCGCTCCTTTGGAAGGGCATGGCCTGTCCTCACAACCCCAGCGCTCGCGCGACATGGGCGGACGAGCCAACTAGTAGCGGTTGCCCGGGGAATTCTGGCCGTATTTCTTCTTGGTCAGCGCCAGCATCATGCCCATGCCACCGGCCATCGCCACCATCGACGAACCGCCATAGCTCAGGAACGGCAGCGTCATGCCCTTCGCGGGCAGCATGTTCACCGCCACGCCCATGTTCACGATGGCTTGGATGCCGAACTGCGTCAGCAACCCGCCCACCGCAATCGTCGTGAACAAATCATGCTCGCGCCCCAGCCTCAGGAACCCGCGCACCACGATGAACGCGAACAGCAGCACGATGAGCAGGCACACGATCAGCCCGAACTCCTCCCCCGCCACCGAGAAAATGAAATCGGTGTGCGAATCGGGAATATGCAGTTTCACCTGCCCCTCGCCCGGGCCTTTGCCGAACCAGCCGCCCGCCGAGAACGCATCCAGCGACTTCTCGACCTGATAGTTGTCGCCGCTCGACGGGTTCAGGAACCCATCGATGCGCGAGGCCACGTGCGGCATCAATTGGTATGCGCCAAAAATACCGATAATACCCAGCACCGCCATGCCGATGACCCAGGTGAACGGCATGCCCGCGAGGAAGAACTGCACCCCGAACATGCCCGTCACCGTCAGCGTCATCCCGAAATCGGGCTGCACGATCAGCAGCGCAGCCACGATGCCATACGCAATCACCGCCATGCGGTAACTCGGGAAATGCGGCGTGGTGAACCGCGCGGCGAATATCCACGCCAGCACCACCGCGAAGCACGGCTTCATAAACTCCGACGGCTGAATGGAAATGCCCGCGAACCGCAGCCAGCGGATGGAGCCCTTGTTCTCATACCCAATGAACGGCAGCACAATAAGCACCAGAATGCTCACCGCGAAGCCCAGCACCGCCAGCCGCCGCACCTGCTGCGCGTTCAGCATCGACACCAGCACCATCACCACCACCGACAGCGTCAGGAAAATTTGGTGGCGCGTTACGAAATACAAATCCGGCAGGCCGATGCGCCGCGCCACGGGCGGGCTGCCCGCCATCACCAAAAAGAACCCGATGCAGATCAGCGCCATCATGGCGAAGAACGCCGGGCGATCCACCGTCCACCACCAGCGCCCAAGGGCGGACTTGTTCCTGCGATCCAGCTTAAGCGGCATATTCTACTCTTTCTTCCGTCATTCCTGCGAAGGCAGGAATCTTGATTCTGGCATCAAGCGTGTGTCGGGATTCCTGCTTTCGCAGGAATGACGAAAGCATATCGCTTTCATGACCACGAATCATCTCCGCCGCGTGCAAGAACACCCGATGTTTCACCCCACTCACCATCACCGCATTACGCATCCAACTTCTCCACTAAATCCATGAACGCTTCACCGCGCACCTCGAAATTGGCGAACTGGTCGAAGCTGGCGCACGCAGGCGACAGCAACACCGCCGCCTCTTTCACCTTGTCTTTTTTTGCATCCGCCACTGCGGCAGCGAACGCTTTTTCCAGCGTGCCGCAGTGCGTGGTGGCCACTTTGCCCTCCAGCGTCGCCGCAAAATCCTTCGCCGCTTCGCCGATAAGATACGCATGCCGCACTTTGCCGAAATACGGCGCCAACGGCGCAATGCCGCCTTCTTTGGCCACACCGCCCAAAATCCAATACATGTAATCGTAGGTCTTGAGCGCCTTCTCAGCGGCATCGGCGTTCGTCGCTTTGCTATCGTTCACGAACTGAATCCCCTGTTTCACACCCAGCCATTGCATGCGATGCGCCAGCCCGGGATAGCTCTGCATCGCCGCGATGATCTCGTCATGGCGACAGCCCAGCGCGTAGCACACCGCATAGGCCGCCGCCGCGTTCTGTCCGTTATGCTCGCCCTGCAGCGATTTCACTTTGGTAATGTCGCCCACCGCTTCGGCCAGCCCAAAGCTATTCACCAGCTTGCCCTCGCGCGCCACCACGCCCGAAGGCAGGCTGCGCTTCGCCGACACCGGAATCACGCTTTGCTTGCGCCCCGCCTGCAGCTCCTTGCAGGTATGCGCGCTGGTCGCATCGTCGATGCCCACCACCGCCACGTCGCGTTTCCCCTGCCCACGGAAAATATGCCGCTTGGCCTCCACATAGGCTTCCATCGAGCCATGATGCTCCAGATGGTCGGGCGAAATATTCAGCCACACCGCCACGTTGGCCTTAAAATTCTTCAACAGATCGAGCTGGTACGACGACAGCTCCAACACATAAATTCCATCGCTTTTCAGCGGCGAAAATTCCATCACCGGGCGTCCCAAATTTCCGCCCACTTCGATATGTTTCCCGCATGCTTTCAGCACATGCCCGATCAGCGTCGTCGTCGTCGATTTACCATTCGTGCCGGTAATGGCCACATACTGCGCGTCCGGCGCGGCGCGGAACAGCAGCTCCACATCGCCGATCACCTCCACCCCCGCCTTACGCGCCAACGCCACGATGGGGTTCAATTCCGGATGGAACAGCGGAATGCCCGGGCTCATCACCAGCGAGGTGAACTGCTCCCAAGGCCAACCCACTGGCGGCATGAATTTGGCGGTGGGAAACGCTTTCTCCAGCGCCACGCGCGCCGTTTCTTTGTCATCCCACGCATACACTTCCGCGCCCGATTTCAGCAAAGTCTCCACCGTCGCGCGGCCGGATTTCCCCAAGCCCACGACGCCGTATTTCTTTCCTTTGGCGTAGGGAAGTTTCAGCATTAGCGCAGCTTCAGCGTCGAGAGACCAATGAGCGCCAGAATCACCGCGATGATCCAGAAACGAATCACGATGGTCGATTCCTTCCAACCCAGTTTCTCATAGTGGTGGTGAATCGGTGCCATCAGGAAAATGCGTTTGCCGGTGCGTTTGAAGTAGAACACCTGCGCCATCACCGACAGCGCCTCCACCACGAACAGCCCACCAATAATGGCCAGCACGATCTCATGTTTGGTGATCACCGCCACGGTGCCCAGCGAACCGCCGAACGCCAACGAGCCGGTATCGCCCATGAACACCATCGCCGGAGGCGCGTTGAACCACAGGAACCCAAGGCCCGCACCAATCATTGCGGCGCAGAAGATGGCCAGTTCGCCCGTGCCCGGCACAAAATTCAGCTGCAGGTAATTGGCAAACATCGCGTTGCCCACCAGATAGGTAATCAGCGCAAAACACCCCGCCGCGATCATGATCGGCACAATCGCCAACCCGTCCAAACCGTCGGTCAAATTCACCGCATTGCTCGCGCCGATAAGCACAAAAATCACGAACGGCACATAGAATATGCCAAGGTTCAGCAGCACGTCCTTGAAGAACGGGAACGCCAGATGATGGTTCAAATTCTCTGGCGTAATGGCCGAGATCCACATCGCCGCCACCACCGCGATGATGAATTGCGCCAAAAGCTTTTTCTTGCCCGGCAGGCCCTTGGTGTTTTTCTTCGACACTTTCAAATAATCGTCGGCAAACCCGATACCGCCGAAACCGAACGTCACGAACAGCGCGATCCACACATACTGGTTCGTCACATCCGCCCACAGCAGCGTGCTCACGCTCACCGCGAACAGCATCATCAGCCCGCCCATCGTCGGCGTGCCCTTCTTCGTCAGCAGGTGCGATTCCGGCCCGTCCGTGCGGATCGGTTGGCCGCCCTGCTGCTTGGTGCGCAGCCAGCGAATCAGCCCCGGCCCCACCACAAAACTAATGATCAGCGCCGTCATGATCGCCCCGCCTGAGCGGAACGTCAGGTACTTGAACAGGTTGAAAATCGGATATTCCGCCGCCAGCGGGAACAGCAGGTTATACAGCATCGGCGCTCTCCTTGATGGCGTCCACCACGATGTCCATGCGGCTGCCGCGCGAACCTTTCACCAGCACCAGATCGTTGGCGCGCAGTTGCTGCACCACTTCCGGGGCCAGCTCGCGGCTGGTGGGGCGGTAGGCGCCTTTCATTGTGTCGGGCAGTGCGTCGTACATTTTCTGCATGAACGTTCCCGCCGCGAACACCAGATCCATCTGGTTGTTGATGATGGCGGGCATCAGGCCCACATGCAGCTCCTCGGCGGTTTCGCCCAGCTCCAGCATGTCGCCCAGCACGATCACGGTGCGCACCGGCTTTTTCGCCGCGCGTTTCAGTTCCGTCACTTTCGAGATTGCGCCTTCCATCGATACCGGGCTGGCGTTGTACGAATCATCCACCAGCGTCAGCATGCCGCCTTTGATGCTCAACTGCTCAATGCGGCCACGGCCTTTCGGCTCATGGAAATGTTCCAGCGCCTGCGCTGCTTTGGCGAGGTCTCCGCCCAGCGCATCCACCACGCCCAGCACCGCCACCGAAGCCAGCGCCCAGTGTTTGCCGATCGTGCCAATGCGGAAGCTGATGCTGGTTCCAGCGATGATGGCTTCCACCACCGAATGCATTTCCTCGATGCGGTAATCCGTCATGCAGCACAGCGCGTTCTTGGAAGTTCCGAACGACAGCACGCGGTCGAGTTCGTATTCCTCGGCCTTCGCTTGCAGGCGTTTGAAATGCGCGTTGTCCATGTTCAGCACGGCCACGCCCGCGCCACCCATGCCCGCGAAAATTTCCGCTTTTTCGTCGGCGATTTTCTCCACCGAACCGAAATGCTCCAAATGCACCGCTTCCACGGTGGTGATCAGCGCCACATCGGGGTTCGACATATGCGACAGCGGGGCCGTTTCGCCCGCATGGTTCATGCCCATTTCGATAATGGCGAACTGCGTGTTCTTCGGCATGTTCGCCAGCGTCAGCGGCACGCCGAGATGGTTATTCAAATTGCCTTTGGTCGCGTACGTACGGCCCAGCGGGGCCAGTGCAGTCGCCAGCATTTCTTTAGTGCCGGTCTTGCCCACGCTGCCCGTCACGCCGATGAACTGCGCCATGCTGCGTTCGCGTGCGGCTGCCCCCAGCGCTTGCAGCGCCTTCTCCACATCCGCCACCATCACCAACTGCGAGGCGTCCACCCCGTCAATTTTCTTCGATACCAGCGCGGCCACCGCGCCCGCTTCCAGCGCCGCTTTCACATGCGCGTGCCCATCAACGTTCGCGCCCGGCAGCGCCACAAACAGCGCGCCCTTCTCCAAGCTGCGCGTGTCGATGCCGACGCTCGTCGCCACCCATTTCCCCGTCGTGATTCCGTTCGTTGCAGTCGCGATCTCTGTCGCTGTCCATTGGGTGGTCATGTTATAGGGCCTCTCTGATATGCTCAGCATCGCTGAAGTGAATCGCTTTGCTGCCGATGATCTGCGAGGTCTCATGCCCCTTGCCCGCGACGACGAGCACGTCGCCGGAGTGGATATTGTTCACGGCCAGGCGAATCGCTTCGTCCCGACCCGGAATTTCTGTCGCGCCCGGCGCGCTCGCCATAATGGCGGCGCGGATTTTGCTGGCATCTTCGCTGCGCGGATTGTCGTCGGTCACCACCACCACATCGGCCAGCGCGCTGGCGGCGGCGCCCATTTCCGGGCGCTTGCCCGCGTCGCGGTCGCCCCCTGCACCAAACACCACGTGCAGTTTCCGGGAAGTGTGCGGGCGCAATGTTTTCA
>JBBKVX010000070.1:0-2770 GCA_037968615.1 Rickettsiales bacterium | reverse complement strand
GCGCCGGACGTGCTGGAAGTGCGCGGCGAAGTGTATATGCAAAAAGCCGATTTCGCGGCGCTGAATGTGGTGCGCGAGGATGCGGGCGAGGCGTTGTTCGCCAACCCACGCAATGCGGCGGCGGGCTCGCTGCGGCAGTTGGATGCTGCCATAACCGCCAGCCGCAAGCTGAGTTATTTTGTCTATGCTTGGGGTGAGGTAAGCGAGTCGCTGGGTGCAACACAATATGCTGCAATCAAACGATTGGAGGAATTGGGTTTCCATCGAAATAAAGACACCGCGCAATGCGCCAACGTTGATCAGATTATCGCGTATTATAATCATCTGCAAGACCATCGTCCGATGCTTGCCTACGACGTAGATGGATTGGTCTATAAAGTAGACAGTCTTGAATACCAGAAGCGCCTTGGCTTCGTCGCGCGTGCGCCACGTTGGGCTATTGCGCATAAATTCCCCGCCGAGCAGGCCATTACGGTGGTGGAAGCCATCGACATTCAGGTGGGGCGTACCGGGGCTTTGACGCCGGTGGCGCGGCTGGTGCCGGTGAATGTGGGCGGGGTGATGGTGAGCAACGCCACGCTGCACAATGCCGATGAAATTGCGCGCAAGGATGTGCGGGTGGGCGATACGATTATTGTGCAGCGGGCGGGGGATGTGATTCCGCAGGTGGTGGAAGTAGTCGTCAATCGTGAGCCGTCGGTCGTTAGCAAAAGAAGTGAGCCGTTTGTTTTTCCGACGGAGTGCCCGGTATGCGGTGCGCATGCGGTGCGGGAAGAAGGCGAGGTGGCGACGCGGTGTACGGGTGGGCTCACTTGCGCGGCGCAAGCGGTGGAGCGGTTGCGGCATTTTGTGGCGCGCGATGCGTTGGACATTGATGGGCTGGGCGAGAAGCAGATCGCGGCGTTTTTTGAGGAGGGGCTCGTGACGAGCCCGCAGGATATTTTTACGTTGGAACAGCGCGCGCCGATGCTGACGGTGCAGGCCCCATCGGAAGCGGCGGAGGGGCTGGAAGCTGCGCTGTTGCAGGCGCGCAAGCCGAGCTACCGCGAGGGCTGGGGCGAAAAATCGGTCACGAGTTTGTTTGCGGCAATTCGGGCGCGCAAGGCACCAACGCTGCCGCGTTTCCTATTTGCGCTGGGCATTCGACATATTGGCGAGGAAACGGCGAAGCTGCTGGCGCGGCATTTCGGCACGTTCGCGGGTGTGCAGGCGGCGACGCGCGAGGAGCTTTTGTCGATCGATGGGATTGGCGAAACGGTGGTGGACGCGCTGCATGAATTTTTTGCGGAGCCGCACAACATCGAGATGCTGGCGGCGCTGCTGCGTGAGGTGACGCCGCAGGCCTACGAACATAAAGTGACGCAATCGCCCGTGACGGGGAAGACGGTGGTGTTCACCGGCACGCTGGAAAAACTGGGGCGCAAGGAAGCGAAGGCGCAGGCGGAAATGCTGGGCGCGAAAGTGGCCAGCTCGGTGTCGAAAAAAACGGATTACGTGATTGCGGGCGCGGACTCGGGCAGCAAGCTGAAAGCGGCAGCAGAGCTGGGTGTGGAAGTGCTGACGGAGCAGCAGTGGCTGGATAAAATTGGGGACGCACGATGAAAGAATGGCAACCGTTCAAGCAGATGCCGCAGCCGATCCAGATTATGGTGTCGGGCGCATCGGCGATGCTGGAGGCGGTGGAGATGGCGGTGGAGGAGGAGGTGTTTACCCTCACGCGTGTGCTGGCTCCAGTAGAGAAAAAACAGGCCGAGAATATTCAGGAAATATCGAAACGCAAAGTGGCGCAGCTGGTGCTGCTGGTGGATGAGGAACAACGCGCGCTGGTGCATGAGCTGATCGCGCGCGCGGCGCTGCCGTTCAAGGCGCCCGAAGTGCGCGAGGTGCGGCTGAAGGACATCGATTGGGTGAGCAAGGTGCAGAAGGATTTCCCGCCCTTCACCATGGGGCCGTTCTATGTGTATGGCAGCCACGCGCGTGAGGCGGGCCCGGCGAATACGTTCCCGCTGCTGATCGATGCGGCGGCGGCGTTCGGCACGGGCGAGCATGCGACGACGGCGGGATGTTTGCTGGCGTTGGCGCAGGAAAAACGCACGCGCCCGCACACGCGCCATGTGATGGATATGGGCTGCGGCACGGCGATCCTCGCCATCGGCGCCGCGCGGCTGTGGAAGAACGCGCGCATTACGGCCTGCGATAACGACCCGGTGGCGGTGCAGGTGAGCGCGCATAATTTAAAGGTGAACCGCATCACCAATCCGCGTGAGGCGTTCGTGAGCGATGGGTATAAAATGGGCCGCGTGCGGCGGCAGAAATATCCGGTGATCGTGGCGAACATTCTCGCCAAACCGCTGATGAAGATGGCGCATAAAGCGTCGCAGAGTTTGGAGGCGGACGGGACGTTGATATTATCCGGGCTGCTGCGCTCGCAGGAGGCGATGGTGCTGAGCGCGCACCGGGCGCAGGGGTTGTATTTGCGCAAGCGGATACGGCGCGGCAACTGGAGCGTGCTGGTGCTGAAGTAAGCGGCCTCAAAGCGGCCCATCTGCGTCGTCCTGTCGTCTCCGGAAAATCCTCATGTAGCGATGCTACACTCCGGTATTTCCGAAAACGCCACTCCTAGCATCTGGCCCACTTTGAGGCCGCCCGCTTTGCGGTTTTAGTAAAGGGGAAGGGCTCGGCTTCGCCATTGCTGCAGTGACGGAGCTTGGGGGCAGCGCATCAATATTTATCGCTGCTGGATTTGCTCGGGGCCACGGCTGGGCAGGGC
>JBBKVX010000069.1:0-18956 GCA_037968615.1 Rickettsiales bacterium | reverse complement strand
GTTATACATAACGCATGGCGCATCACACTAAATCGCATGGCTTTAGCTTAGTTGAACTTTCCATCGTGCTGGTGATTCTCGGCCTCTTAGTTGGTGGGATATTGGCGGGACAGTCGCTTATTCGCGCTTCAGAGCTGCGCGCGGTAGGCACCGAATATCAGCGCTGGCTTACGGCTGGGAACGCGTTCCGCGACAAGTATTTCGCTATACCCGGCGATTTTTCGGCGGCGACGCAGTTCTGGGGCCGCCTCCAACTTACCAATTGCGCCACCAATTCCTCAGCGGGCGTCGTTACACCCGGCGCATGTGATGGGAATGCCGACGGCGCCATAGGCGGCGGTGGCCTCGCAGCGGCGGCGAGCGAAACGATGCAATTCTGGCGGCATCTGGCCTTAGCGGGCCTCATTGAGGGCAGCTATACCGGTGTCAATGGCGCAGGCGGCAGCGATGACTCCATTCTTGCCGTGAATGTTCCGCAAAGCAAACTCGCCAGCAGCGGGTGGAGTCTATATCCCGTAAATGTGCAGTCGGGTTCAGGCAGCTATTTCGATGGTAGTTATAAGAATGCGCTTTTTTTCGGTGGGCAAACGGCGACAACGACAACAGTCGGTGCGACACTCAAAGCCGAGGAAGCTTGGAACATCGATACGAAACTCGACGATGGAATGCCCGGTTATGGAAAAGTCATGGCGTATCGATACGCTACATGCACCACTGCTGGAAGCGGCAACAGTTCGTCGCTCAGCGCCACCTACCTCCTATCCAGCACAAGCACCGTATGCACGCTTATCATGCCGCGCTTTTTCTAGCGGTCGCACCATTTTATAAGCCCTCCACAAGAGGGGCTTACTGGCCGTAGCCAGATGTAAAAGTACTTCTGCACGACGATGGATATCCAAAGAATAACTCTTTGGCGAAGCGCATTACGGCATTCCAACCGGAGAACGTCCATGGAACTTCTGATTCAACTGGCGGCCGCGGTATTAGAAATAGTGGTCGATGAGATCTGGCCGCGCACCGAACCAGCAGAAGCCTTTTCACACGCACTTCATACACTCCTGAGTCTCTTCGGATAGCGCTTCCCAATACTTTCTTTTTACGCATGGCTGTTTATAATCGGCGCATGCGCACTGTCTGGACACTCATCAAAGCCACGTTCGTCGAATGGAACGACGACCACGCCCCTCGCCTTGGGGCCGCGTTAGCGTTTTATTCGATGCTGTCGCTGGGGCCATTATTGCTGCTCATATTGAGCGGCGCAGGGCTGCTGTTCGGCGAGGACGCGGCGCGCGGCCAGATCATCGGACAGATCGACGGGCTGGTGGGGCAGGAAGGCGCCGCCATCATCCAGCAAGTGCTGGCTTCAACCTCGGAAACCAAAAGCGGCATTGTGGCCACCGTGCTGGGCGTCGTCACGCTGCTGATCGGCGCGTCGGGTGTGTTCGGGCAATTGCAGGAAGCCATGAACGCCGTGTGGAACGTGACACCGAAAAAGGGCGGCGGCATCTGGAAGCTGCTTTATCGCCGGTTCTTCTCCTTCACCATGGTGCTGAGCACGGGCTTCCTGTTGCTCATTTCGCTGGTGGTGAGCGCCGGGCTGGCCGCTATGGGCGAGTTCAGTCTTGGGTTCCTGCCGGGCGCGGCGTTCCTGTGGCAATGCGTGAACCAGCTGGTGGGGTTCGGCATCATCACCGGTCTGTTCGCCATGCTGTTCAAATACGTGCCCGACGCCCGCATCGAATGGCGGGATGTGTGGATGGGCGCGGCCATCACCGCCGCTTTATTCACGCTGGGCAAACTGGCCATCGGGCTCTATCTCGGCCACAGCGCGTTCAGCTCCACCTACGGCGCGGCGGGCTCGCTGGTGGTGCTGCTGGTGTGGGTCTATTACTCGGCGCAGATCCTGTTCTTCGGGGCCGAGTTCGCGCAGGTCTACGCCACGCATAAGGGCCGGGCCATTCAGCCGCGTGCTGGAGCGCGGGTGCGAAGCCATATCGAGAATTTACACGCCTCCAAGGCATAGTCGGTTCATGCGAAATTTTATCACACGTTTCCCCCATGCTGTACGCCGCCCCGGGCTGGCGCTTTTCGGCTTGCTTATCATCGGGCTAGTGCAGGCCGCCTATGCGCAGACGCCAGCCATCCAGAACGATGACGGCATTTACACCACCGTCGACGACACCGTTGTCACCAACACCACTACCGATAACGGCAGCGGCACCGTGACCAGCGAGTCGCGCACCACCAACAGCGTGCTCACCACCACCCGCCCCAGCGCCGCGCAAATGCGCAACGACGCTTGGAAGAACGACCCCAACGCGGCGCAATTTCCTTATGATTCCACTGGTGGCGCGCATCGCAACGATCTCGACACCGCCCGCAAAGGGTTCGACGACCCGCGCAACCCGTGGGATGGCCGGTACGCCAACGACAACCCCGCCAACTACCCGGCAGGCAGCGCCTACGACCGCGGTGAGCCGGTGACGAATTACACCCCCGGCAAATACCGCCCCGGCGCCTTCGGCACCAGCGGTAGCCGCGAACGCGGCGGTCGCAACCGCAACTAGCGGGCCAATTGACTTCCCATTACCTACGCCGTACGTTTCCATTATGAAACAGCATGGCTTCAGCTTGGTTGAGCTCAGCATTGTACTTGTAATCTTAGGATTATTGGTTGGCGGTGTTTTAGCAGGAAAATTCCTGATTCGCGCCTCTGAATTACGCAGTGTGAGCAGCGATCTCATCAAATATAAAACAGCGATCTATAGTTTTCGCGATCGCTATTTCGGCTTGCCCGGCGACATCACTAATGCAACTCAATTTTGGGGGAGCGTGACGACCTCTGGAGCAACCTGCCCCTATGAAGCGGGCACAGGCACACAAACGTGCGATGGCAATGGTGAAGGCAATATCCAGTATTATAGCGAACATGCCCGCGCGTGGCAGCAGCTTGCCAATGCAGGATTAATCGAAGGTAGTTTTAGCGGTTCCCCTGCCAGTGCCAATTTCTATGGCGAAACCATCCCAGCATCTAAAATAACGGGCAATGGCTACATGTTTATTTATACCACCAAAGCCGCTATCGGCCTAACAGGAGCCGGGACGGCCAGCACAAACAACACCATCCGTTTCGGTTCTGGTATAGCAGGAACTTACCCCTCTTTTCGTCCCAACCCACCGACCATTAATTCCATTGAAACTTGGAATTTAGATACGAAGATTGACGACGGCATGCCGGGCTCTGGCAAATTATATAATCACATCGGCACTGCGACCACCGTGAACTGTGTGACGGGTGGAACGGATGTGGGTGTCATTACTTATAATATGGTTACTACCACTCAAGCATGCTTTCCGCATTTTGAGTTTTTATAGAAAAATATCCCTTCAACCAAGGCCCTTATGGACGTACTCAGCCAGCTCAGCGCCCTTGCACTCGAGCCCTCACGGGATTCAATTATGTCCTGACAACCAATGGCGAGCAATACTACAAAAATTATAAAGCCTCTAAGCAGCGCTGGTCAGCTTCACGAACAGATCTTCGAGATCGACTTCGCGGGTGCTGAGATCTTGCAGATGCAGGCCAGTGGCACATACTTTTTTCAGCAGCTCATCCATATGCGCCTGGCTGGGCTGGTATTTCACCACCAGTTTCCCGGCATCGAGCGAGGCGTCGAGACTGGCAAATTCAGCGGGAATTTCAGTGAGCGGCAGGTCGAAGGTGAACACCACTTCTTTGCTGTCCACGCCGCGCATCAGCACATCCTTGCGTTCGCGCTTGATGATGGCGCCGTGATTGATGATGGCGATCTCGTCGCACAGCTCCTCGGCTTCTTCGAGGTAATGCGTCGTCAGAAGAATGGTGGTGCCCTTCTGGTTCAGCTCGCGCACGTATTTCCAAAGGCTGCGGCGCAGCTCCACATCCACGCCTGCGGTGGGTTCGTCGAGTACTAGCACGGGTGGCGTATGCACCAGCGCTTTGCCGATCAGCAACCGGCGGCGCATGCCGCCCGACAGGCGGCGTGAGGGCTGGTTGGCCTTGTCGCGCAGGCCCATCGCGTCGATGATCTCATCGGTGCGGCGGTCTTTTTTCGGGATGCCGTAATAGCCCGCCGTAATTTCCAGCGCCTGGCGCACAGTGAAGAATGTGTCCAGCACCAGCTCCTGCGGCACGATACCGATATTCAGGCTGGCCTGTTTGCGGTTCTTTGCAATATCCACGCCTTCAATTTCCACCGTGCCTTCGCTGAGCAACACCGTGCCCGCGAGGATATTGATGATGGTGGATTTGCCCGCGCCGTTCGGCCCAAGCAGTCCGAAGAACGAGCCTTTCGGAATATCGAGATCGATGCCGTGCAGCGCGTTTTTCTCCACCCCCGTCGCGCGGTCGCGGTAGGTTTTTTTCAGGCCTTGGATGGAAATAGCTGGTGCGGTCATGCGGGTGATATAGCACTGCCCGCGTCAATTGCCAGTGAGCATCCCTGTTTTAATTTCGTCACCTTCTGGGAGGCGACTGCCGACCCGCGCAGCGGCGGGGTTTGGGGCGAAGCGCGTATTATTTGTTCTTACGCTTCTGTTTCTTTTTGAACGGGTTGTTGCTCTCTTTAAGCTGCAACCGAATGGGCGTGCCGGGGAATTTGAAGGTCTCGCGCAGGCCGTGAACGATGTATTTCAGGTAAGCGTCGGGGAACTCGGCGGCCATGTTCACATTGAGGTTGAACGTGGGTGGGCGGGCTTTCACCTGCGTCATGTATTTCACTTTCAGGCGGCGACCGCGCACCAGCGGCGGGCTGTGGTGGGCGGTCAGCCCTTCCAGCCATTTGTTCAGCACCGAGGTGCCGATGCGCTTGTTCCACACCGTGCGCGCCTCGAGGCAAGCACCGAGCAATTCTTCCACGCCCTTGCCTTTGCTGGCCGACAGCGGCACGATTTTGATGCCGCCCAGCTGCGCCAGCGATTTGTTCAACAGGTAACGCAGCTCGTCGATCAGCGGGTCTTTGTCCTTCTGCGGAATCAAATCCCATTTGTTCAGGCCAATCACACAGGCGCGGCCTTCGCGCTCCACGAGGGACGCAATGTTCGCGTCCTGCTTCTCCATCGGCGCGGTGGCGTCGATGAGAATGATGACGACTTCGGCGAAGGTCATGGCGCGCACGCCATCGCTTACTGCCAGTTTTTCGACTTTGCCGGTAATGTTGGCGCGCTTGCGCATGCCCGCCGTATCGATGATTTCCACTTCGCGGTCGCCGTAGGGGAAACGCACGGTGATGGCGTCGCGCGTGATGCCTGCCTCGGGCCCGGTCAGCAAACGGTCTTCGCCGATCATGCTGTTCACCAGCGTCGACTTACCCGCGTTCGGGCGGCCCAGTATCACGATGCGCATGGGGCCTTCGTCCACCGTCGGGTCGTCCTGCATTTCGTCGGGCTCGTCGGGGTTCTCGAGCAGACGCGCAGCTTCTTCGGCTTCATACTGTTTGCGGGTCTTGCGTTTTTTTCTCTCTTCCGGCTCGGGCCAGTCGGCGCTGGCGAACAGCGAGTCGTAGAGATCGCCCAAGCCTTCACCATGCTCGGCGGAAATGAGCGCCACTTGCGGGAAGCCGAGCGCGTACACGTCGCCCATCATTTCTTGGCCCGCACGGCCCTCGGCCTTGTTGGCCACTACGATGACCTTTTTACCGCTGGCGCGGATCTGCTGAGCAAATTTTTTATCTTCAGGCAGCACCCCGGCGCGGGCATCGATCACGAACAGGATGATGTCGGCCTCGGCCATGGCGGCGCGCGATTGCTCGAGCATGCGGGTTTCCAGCGCCGTCGCGGCTTTCTCTTCCATGCCCGCCGTATCGACGATGCGGAATTCCAGATCGGCGAGGTTGCCGTCGGCGTAACGCCGGTCGCGCGTCACCCCCGGCTGGTCATCGACCAACGCGATTTTCTTGCCAACAAACCGGTTGAACAGGGTCGATTTCCCAACATTGGGACGACCGAGGATGGCGATGGTGGGGCCTGTGTTGCGCTGTTTCATGCGGGGCTTCTAGCCCGAAGCGCCGCTGGGCGCTAGTAATACTTATGTAAGGTGGCATCCTTATCGATCACAAACAGTGCGCCACCGGCCACCACTGGGGCGCTGGCGAGGCCGTCGGACAGTTCGTAGGTGCCAAGGCGTTTGCCGTCCTGCGGGCGGAAGGTGATGAGATTGCCGTCGCCACTGACGACCATCACCGCGTTGCCCGCGAGGATGGGGCCGAACAGCGGCGGGGTGATGTCCTTGTTGATGTGGTCGCGCTGGGTGAGCGAGCTGGCCCAGCGAATGAGGCCGTTGCGCTTGAACAGGGCCGCCACATCATGCGTTTCACTAAGTACGAAAATAGCATTTCCCGCAGGCCATGGCGTGCTGTGCGCGCCGATGCGCTGCTGCCAGAGCGGGCGGCCGTTGAGCAGCGCCGAGGCTTGCATTTGTCCCGAAGCCGAGGTCACCACCACTACGCCATCCTGCACGATGGGGTCGGCGTCGATGCCGCTGAACACCGCGCTGGCGTTGGTGCGGATGCCGCTGCTGAGCGTGTCGGTCCAAAGCACGCTACCGGTTTCGGCGCGGATGGCGAACACTTCGCCCGAGCTGTACGCCGCAATCACGATGCCTTCGCTGACCACCGGGCTGGTGGTCGAGAAATAACCCGCCGTTTCGCGGATGCCGCGATGTTCCCAGCGCGAGGCGCCGGTCTCGCTGTCGAAGGCCAGTGTCTGGTTGTCGGCGGTCAACACGATGACGCGTTTTTCGGCGGCGGCGATGGCTGGGGCACCACGCACGGGCGCGCCCACGCTTATTTTCCATTTCGTTTTACCGCTGGCGAGGTCGATGGCGGCAAGGTTGCCGTAGCCAGTGGTTACAAACACCACGCCCTCGCTCACGCCGAGTCCGCCGCCCAGCACATCCTCGATGTCGTCGGCCACGGCGGCGTTGCTGACCCATCGCACTGTGCCAATATCCGTCACGTCATGCGCCGATACATAACCCGCCGCATCCATAGCGATCACTTTGCCATCCACCACGATGGGGGCGGGCACTTCGCTGCGCGAGAATTCGTTGCCTTCGCCGATTTCCGCTGTGTCCTCGTTTTCCAAGCCGGTGAGGCCGACATGCGGGGTCATCATCGCTTCGTTGCGGCTCGTCCAGCTGTCCAGGCCCGCCTGATCTGGGATTTCCACGGTCTGTTCGGCTACTTCGGCGTCAGGCGTCAGTTGCGGCGGGGTGAGCACCACATCGATGCGCTCGCCTTTCACACGTTTGATTTTCTTGGGACCACCTTCGATCCAGCTGGGAATGGCGCACGCGGAAAGCAGCGCCAGTATCGACAAAGCGATGAGCGCGCGACGCATGGGCTACCCGCGTTCCGCCGACGCAGACACCGCCGACAGGTAGTTCTGGGCGCGGGTGCGCACCGATTCGCTTTGATTCACGTCATCCGCCAGCAGGCCCAACAGCACCGCCGCCTCATCCTTTTTACCTTGCTGCCACAGGGTGGCGGCGCGCACCAGATGGCGCTCGCCCACCAGCGGCGAATCGCCGTAGCTGAGGCACGCGGTTTTTTTCTCGTCCAGCGCCACGAGGCGCAGGCAGGCTAAATCGCGCCATACCAGATCGTTGCCGTCCGGTTTGTTGGCCACTTGGTCGTACAGCACCACGGCGCGGTCGGTTTTACCGTACTTCTCCAGTGCGCGGGCTTGCCACAAATGCGCCAGATCGCGCAGCGCGCCCTTCAGCGCCACGTCAGCGGTGGTGGCGAAACTGTCAGCGGCTTCACGGAACGCGCCGCTTTTGAACTCTTCCTGCCCGATGGCGAATTGCTGCATGGCCTGTCCGGCGCGCTTATCCTGATAGCTGTTCCACATGCTGCCGCCCGCTGTGGCGACGATCAATGCTGCGGCAGCGCAGAGCGCGGGCAACCTGTATTGACGCCACAGCGCCACCAGCCGGTCGTGGCGTACCGCTTCGTTGATTTCGCGTAACAGATTGTCTTCTTCGGCCATGGCTTATTCCCACTCGATCGTTGCAGGGGGCTTGCTGGTGATGTCGTAGCATACCCGGTTGATGCCGCGCACTTCATTAACGATACGCACCGAAATACGATGCAGGATTTCGTGCGGGAAGTTGAACACATCGGCGGTCATGCCGTCGGTGCTGGTCACGGCGCGTAGGGCGCAGAGATATTCGTAGGTGCGGGCGTCGCCCATCACGCCCACGGTTTTTACGGGCACCAGCACAGCGAACGCTTGCCAGATCTGGTCGTAGAGCCCGGTGTTGCGCAGCTCGTCGATGTATACCGCGTCGGCTTTGCGCAGGATGTCGAGTTTTTCGAGGGTGATGTCACCGGGAATGCGGATGGCGAGGCCGGGGCCGGGGAACGGGTGGCGGTTGACGAGATCGTCGGTGAGCCCCAGTTCGATGCCGAGCTTGCGCACTTCGTCCTTGAACAGTTCGCGCAACGGCTCCACCAGTTGCATGCGCATGCGCTCGGGCAAACCGCCCACATTATGGTGCGATTTGATGGTGGCCGACGGCCCGCCATGGAACGAGATGGATTCGATGACATCGGGGTACAGCGTGCCTTGCGCCAGGAAATCGGCGTTCTCGAAGCGTTTCGATTCCTGCTCGAACACTTCGATGAAGGTCTCGCCGATGATCTTGCGCTTGCGCTCGGGGTCGCTGACACCCTTGAGTTTGCTCAGGAACAGGTTCGCCGCATCCACATAAGTGAGCTCGATGCCGTAATGGTCTTCGAAGCGCTTTTTCACTTCGGCGCCCTCGTTCAGGCGCAGCATGCCGGTATCGACGAAAATGCAATGCAGCTTATCGCCCAGCGCTTCATGCAGCAGCTTGGCGACGACGGACGAATCCACCCCGCCCGACACGCCGCAGATCACATGGCTGTCGCCCACTTGGGCGCGCACGCGTGCTATTTCTTCCTGGCGGAAGCCCTTCATGCCCCAATCGCCCCGGCAGGCGCAGATATTGCGTACGAAATTGGCCAACAGCTGGCCGCCCTCGGGCGTATGCGCCACTTCGGGGTGGAACTGCACGGCGTAGATGCGGCGCGCTTCGTCGGCGATGGCGGCGAAGGGGGCGCTGTCGGTCTTCGCAGTGACCTTGAAGCCTGGGGCAAGGCGGTTCACCTTGTCGCCGTGGCTCATCCATACTTGGTATTTTTCGCCGGTTTTCCAGACGCCCTCGAACAGCGCGTTATCAGCCACCACTTCTACTTTCGCGCGGCCAAATTCGCGGGTGAGGCCGGGAGTTACTTCGCCACCCAGCACGTCGGTAATCAGCTGTTCGCCGTAGCAGATGCCCAGCACCGGGAGGCCGAGCGAGAAGATTTCGCGGGGAATTTTGGGCGAGCTGCCCTCGTGTACGGAAGCCGGGCCACCCGACAGGATGATGCCCCGCGCGTTGAATGCTTTAATTTCCTCGATGGGCGTGGTGCAGGGGCGAACCTCGCTGTAAACGCCAGCCTCGCGCACGCGCCGGGCGATCAATTGGGTCACCTGGCTGCCGAAATCGAGAATAAGTATGCGCTCGTGCGCGCTCATTAGGATGCTCCTGAAATTGGTGCCCTGTCTAAGGCTCGTAAGCGCGCGCTGCAATCATTTTCTTGCGGCAGCGGGGAATGACAAGAATATGATGATATCCCACCCTATTCTCTTGACGCATCACTGCCCCTATGCCTAAATCCCGGCAGAAATTTTGTTCTTTTTTCGGGTGTATTCATGCGTTTTGGCGGATTAATCGCTGCTATTGTCGTTGCCGCTGTCATGGCCGTCATCGTGCTCCGCATGTCGGCGAACGAGACGCCTGCCGCCAACAATACGGGTGCGCCCGCGCAAGTGAAAAGCGCCACCATCTATGTCGCTGCCCAGCCCATCCCCATCGGTTCCACCGTCGGGCCAGAAATGGTCGTCAGCCAAGCTTGGCCAGAACATTTGATGCTCGAGGGCTTCATGCGCACCGACAGCGAAAAAAGCCCGGTGGGCATGATCGCGCGCTCGCCTTTCCAAGTGCAGGAGCCCATCCTCCTCAGCAAGCTCGCCAACGCACAGGACCCGAACTTCATCGCCGGTTCACTGCCCAAGGGCATGCGCGTCATCACCATCCAGACCAACGAAATTGAAGGCCTCGCGGGCTTCGTATTCCCCGGCGACCGCATCGACATCCTGCTCACCCACGACATGCAGAAATGGGTTACCGATCCCGTTGCTCCCGGCGCGACCAAAAGACCCCGTCAGGTGGTCGACCCCGTGACCGAAACTCTGCTGACCAACGTGACCGTTCTTGCGGTCGATCAGCGCGCCAGCAACTCCAACGCAGTGGATGCCGAAGGCAAGCTGCTGGTGCCGCAATCCGTATCGCTCATGGTTTCGCCGACCGACGCGCAGCGCCTGCGCCTTGGTGCGCGCGCCGGCACACTCACCCTCGCCCTGCGTTCGCTGGAGGATCGTGAATCCGCCGACCCGCTCATCATCACCGGCATCAAGGATATCTCGCAATATCCCGAGCAAGAATCCTTAGGTGCGACCGATGGCGGCATTCTGGTGATCCGCGGCACGGATACGGAAATCATGAAATCGCTCGAACAGCCGTTACCCGCCGACGCCATGATGGGTAACAATCCAAACATGCCGGGTAGCCGCTAATGAAAACCATGCGCCACACACGTTCTTTCTGGCTTAGCATCTGCGTCGCATTGCTGCTGGCGCCTGCCGCCCATGCCGGGTCGTCCTCCACGTTCTACGTGCCCATCAACCGCTCCGAACTGGTCACCACCTCGAGCGACATGTCGGAAGTGATCGTCACCGATCCAGAAGTCGCCGATGTGTTCGTGCACGGTAAACGCAAAGTATCGGTGATCGGCAAAATGATCGGCCAGACCACCCTGCGCGCGTTCGACGCCAACCACAAACTCATTCGCAGCATGGATGTCACCGTTACTTACGATCTGCCCGCCGCACGCCGCGCGCTGCGCGAGTTCTTGCCGAAAGAGAAAATCGGCGTCAGCATGGTCAACACGCGCATGGCCCTCACCGGCACCGTGTCGAGTGCCGAAGCCGCTTCTACCGCCATGGAAATCGTCGAAGAATTCGTGCGCGGCAAACTCACCGCCGAGCAAGCAGAAACGCGCGTTAAGCGCACGGATGCCGAGAATTCGCCCATCATCAACCTCATGAAGATCGCGGCGGGCCAGCAGGTCATGCTGCGCATCCGCATCGGTGAGATCCAGCGCAACTCCCTGAAAAATCTGGGTGTCAACCTCACTGCCTTTAACGGTGGCGAGAACGGCTTCCTCATCGGCACCGGAACCGGCCAGTTCGGTGGCGGCACGCCCGAAATTCCCGCCTTCGCCGCCAACACATTCCGTGGCACCTCCAGCGCCGCCAGCTTTGGCAGCGTCGGCGCCAACGGCACTTTCGGCGCCACGACCGTCTCCGCAATGATCGATGCGTTGGAGCAGGACGGCGTGCTGAAAGTGCTGGCCGAACCGAACCTGGTGTCGATGTCGGGCGAAGAAGCGCAGTTCCTTGCGGGTGGCGAATTCCCCATTCCGGTGCCGCAGCAGCTTGGCACCACCACCATCGAATACAAGCCGTTCGGCGTGGCGCTGAAATTCACGCCCTACGTGCTGAGCGAAAACCGTCTGCGCATTCAGGTGCAGCCTGAAGTGTCGGAAATCTCGAACCAGAACACCATCGACACGGGCGACGGTTTCATCGCTCCCTCACTCATCACGCGTCGCGCTTCCACCACCGTGGAACTGGCGCCGGGTGAAAGCTTCATGATCGCAGGCCTTATCCGCGACGGCATGTCGTCGCAGATCAATCAACTGCCCGGCATTGGCGAAATTCCCGTGCTTTCAGCACTGTTCCGCTCCACTTCGTACCAACGCAACGAAACTGAGCTGGTCATCGCGGTCACGCCCTACATCGTCGATCCGATCCGCGACGGCGACGTGAAACTGCCGACCGATGATTTCCGCCCCGCCAGCTTCACCGAATCGCTGTTCTTTGGCGCGCTTGGCACCACCCGCGGCCAGACCGACCCGAGCCTCGAAGGCCCGAGCGGCTTCATGACGGACAACTAGGAGTGGCTATGCGCACGACCGTTCTTTTCTCCCTTGTTGCCTTGCTTGCCCTGAGCGCCTGCGACCGTCCGTCCGATGCTGCCTTCTATAACCGTGGCGGGCCCGATGCGCTGCTCGATGTGTCAAGCGAAGTGGTGAATCTCAGTGTCGCTGGCCCGAACGAACTGTCTCAGCTTTCCTCCTGGGTCGAGCAGGACCAGCCCAGCCGCGCCGAACTGTATTGCACGCCCGGCGAGCCGCGCTGCACCGAAGCCCGCAAAGTGCTGGAACTGCATGGCGTGCCAGTAATGCAAGTGCCGTCGATGGATTACACTGCCGCGCTTGTCTATGAGCGTATCCTCGCGCGCGATTGCAACCCCACCTTCCGCGACCGCACCTACAATAACTGGAACCTGCGCAGCCCCAGCTTTGGCTGCTCCATCAGCGCCAATATCGTGCAGCACGTGTCCGACAAGCAGCAGTTCGTAAACCCGAACTTAACCGATACCCCGCGCGCTACAGGCGCCGTGGCGGCTTATGGGCGCGCCTATGCGCCCAAAGCGCCCGCCGCTGATACAGGCGGTATCTCCATTCCGCTTATCAATTCCGCCAAAACGGAATAATCCGTCCGGCCGCTATTGCTACGAGGCTCCCGATGCGTACTTTGCTAATCGTCATCTCCAATGCCAGCCACGAAGCCTGGGCTCAGGCCGTGGGCACGGCGTGCAGTGCCGAACCAAAAATATTCCTCGGCACCCCCGCGCAGGCCGCAGCCAAACTGGCAGAACATAACATCACCCCGTCGCATCTGGTCATCGATATTGGCGGGCGTGGTGCCGACATCCTCGACGAGATCGACCAGCTGGCGCAGCAATGCGAAGCGGGCACTCGCGTGGCCGTGGTGGGCGACACCAACGACATCACCCTCTACCGTGCCCTGCTGGCGCGCGGCGTACTCGAATACTTGCCGATGCCCGTCGATCCCACAGAGGTGTTCCGTGTGCTCAGCGCACCCATCGCAGCAGCAGCCCCCACGCCCGTTGCGCCGGCCCCTGCCGCACCACGCGCCCTTGGCGAAAAACGCGTCATCAGCTTCTACAGCGCCGCCTCGGGCGATGGCGCTTCCAGCGCCGCACTGAACACGGCTTTTGCCCTTAGCCAGATATTCAACGGCACCACGGTGCTGGTCGATATGGACTACCAGTTCGGCATGGTGGCCAAACATCTCGACCTTCAGAACCAGTACGGCATCCGCGACCTGTTCGATCATCCCGAGCGCGGGGTAGACGCCACACTTATCCGCCGCATGGTCGCCAATTACGGTAAGCTCCACGTCATCACGGCGCCTGCCGAACTGCGCTATCTTCCTGCCGTCGGCCCCGAGGCGATCAGCGCGCTCGTCGCCACACTGAAGGAAAGCTACGACAACATCATCCTCGACCTGCCGCATGTCTGGACACCGTGGGTGGCCGCCGCTGCCCAGCAATCCACGCAAGTGGTGCTGGTGGCCCAGCTGTGGCTGAAATCGGTGAGCCATGCCGCGCGCATGATGCGCGTGTTCCGTGAAATGAACGTGCCGCTCGACCGCATCATCACGGTCATCAACCGTTCCGGCGCCAAGTTCAAAGAAGCCATCGACGACCGCGATTTCGAGCGCGTCTGCGGCACCGACATCCACTACACGCTGGCCAACGACATTAAAACCATCACCGCCGCCGAAGCCGAAGCCAAATCGGTGTTCGAGGTGGATGAGAGCCAGCTGGCCAACGACATCATGACCATGGCGCGCGGGCTTGTCGGCCTGCCGCCCGCCGAAGGCGCTGCGGGCGCCAAAGCCGGCGGCCTGTTCGCGTCGCTGCGCAAGCGGAGCTAGACCATGTTCGGTAAAAAACCATCGGATACGGCACCGCTCACCGACATGGATAGCGGGCCGGTGCCCACTCCGACGCCTGCCCCCGTTTCTAATCTGGTGCAAGGCATGCCGCCCTCCAGCGGGCCCATCAAACCCGCCAGCATCACCAGCGCGCCAGTGGCCATGAAGGGCGACATCGCCAGCTACCGCGACGGTAAATTGGAAACGGGCGATTACCGTGAAGCCAAGCGTCGCCTCATTTCCGAGCTGCTCGACCAGATCGATTTTCAAGCGCTCGAGACCCTTCCTGTCGACACCAAACGCCGCCGCGTGATGGAAGCCTGCGACAAAGTGCTGCCCAAAGTGGGCATCCCCCTGACGGACTCGCAGATCGCCCTTATCAAGAGCCAGGCGCTCGATGAGATTCTTGGTTTCGGCCCCATCGAGGTGCTTCTGCACGATCCAGAAGTGAACGACATCATGATCAACACCTCCAAGCGCGTGTTCATCGAACGCGCTGGCAAGATCAGCCTCACCGACATCCAGTTCAACGACGAGCAGCATCTGGTCGGCGTTATCCAACGCATTGTCAGCCGCGTCGGCCGCCGCATCGACGAGGCAAACCCCATGGTCGATGCCCGCATGCCCGATGGCTCGCGTTTCAATGCCATCATTCCGCCGTTGGCGCTCGATGGCGCGCTGGTCTCGATTCGTAAATTCAAGAAAAACAAAATGCCGCTAACCGATTACATCGCCTACGAATCGATGGACATGGCGATGGTGAAATTTCTTGAAATCGCCGCAGCCATTCGCCTCAACATCGTCATTTCCGGCGGCACCGGATCGGGTAAAACCACGCTGCTCAACGCGCTTTCCGGCCATATCGACCCCGGCGAACGCGTGGTGACCATCGAGGATGCGGCCGAGCTGCAACTGCACCAGCCGCACGTGCTGCGCCTCGAGACACGCCCTTCCTCGACCGAAGGCAAAGGCGAGATCACCCAACGCATGCTGGTGAAGAACTCACTGCGTATGCGCCCCGACCGCGTGATCCTTGGCGAGATGCGCGGTGAAGAAGGGAACGACGTGCTGAGCGCCAGGACCACCGGCCATGACGGCTCGATGGCTACCATCCACGCCAACAGCCCGAAAGACTGCCTGAGCCGCATCGAGAACCTCGTCGCCATGTCCTCCGTGCAGGTGCAGGCCAGCTCGCTGCGTTACCAGATTTCCAGCGCCGTGAACCTCATTGTGCAAATCCAGCGCATGCGCGACGGCAAGCGCCGCATCACCCATATCGAAGAGATCACCGGGTTCGACGGCACCAACATCACCTCGCAGACCCTGTTCTCCTACAAAATGCATAGCGTGCGCCCCGACGGCACGCTCGATGGGGAGTTCCTGCCACACCACCCCCCCGGCGGGCTGCTTGCACGTGCCCAATATTTCGGCCGCGAGGCAGAGATGCTTGCATGTTTCACGCCTGCTACGTAGCGTAGGCACATGGGCGTTCTTCTTGCATCTCTTGGCGTGGCTATCCTCACCTATTTCGGGTTCGTTCTGCTGTTCCCGAAAGCCGTGCCCGACGATACGTCGGATTACACGCAGCAGGCGCTTGATCGCATCTACGAAGAAAACCGCTCCGCCGAGACCGATCAGATCACCATCATGCGCGATACGTTGCGCGAAGAAAAACCCATCGTGCGCGCCATTTTTGGCCTACCCATCATGCGCCCCATCTATGACGCGGCGCTGCAAGCCGGGTATAGCAACAACCTTATTGTTCTGTTCTGGATGATGCTGGGCGTTTTCGCCAGCAGTGGCACGCTCCTATTGTTGGTCGGGCTTGGCATGGGATCGTTCTTGGTGGCCGCTTTGCTGGCCTATTATGTGCCTTACCGCCATTGCATGAAGCGCGTGCGCGCCCGCAACCGCAAGTTCCTCGATCAGTTCCCCGATGCACTCGACATGATCGTCCGTTCGGTGCGCTCGGGCTTCCCGCTTTCTGTGGCGCTGCAAATGCTGGCCGAGAACACCGAGAACCCGGTGAAGGAAGAATTCCGCCAAGTGGTCGATGAGATCGCGCTCGGCCGCACACTGCCGCAAGCGCTGAACCGTTTGGCCAGCCGCATCAACCAGCCCGACATTCGCTTCTTCGTGGTGGTGCTCTCGGTGCAGCAGGAAACCGGCGGCAACTTGGCTGAGATCATCGGCAACCTCAGCGGCATCATTCGCAAGCGCAAGCAGCTGCGCCATAAAATTCGCGCCATGACCTCGGAAGGCCGTGCCACTGCCTGGGTATTGGGCCTGCTGCCGGTGTTCGTGTTCTGCGCCCTACTGGTGGTGCAGCCCGACTACCTCAGCGCCTTCTGGACGGACCCCCTCGGCATGATGCTGTTCGCCGGTGCCTGCGGCATGATCGCGCTGTGCGTGTTTGTGGTCACCCAAATGGTGAATGTCGAAATATGATGATCATTGTCGCATTGTTGGTCGCCGTCGTCGTATTCTGCAGCTATCTGCTGGCCGACAGGGTGATGGACGAAAGACGCCGTCGCGAATCGCTCGCCGCGCGCCTCTCGCCCGATGGCGTGGCGCGCAGCAGCTTCGACGCCGACGAAACGCTGGTCGGACTCGATAACGAACCCTCGGCGCGCGCACGCTCCATGATGGCGCTGCTGCGCGGCCTTGGCGTGAATGTCGACGAGACCATCCGCAAACTGGGCCGCCGCTTCGAGCAGGCGGGCATCGCCTCGCCCGACGCACCGATCAATTACCTGTTCTTCCAGCGCATCCTGTCCATCGGCCTCATCATGGTGGCGCTGGTGTTCCTGCTCGCTCCCGGCGAAGGCATGCAGCATGTGCTCACGCTGTTCGTTGGCGCGGCCCTCGTGGTCATTGCCCTGTTCGGCCCCTATCTCTGGCTTCAGAACAAAATCGACCATCGCAAAAAAGTGCTGCAAAAGGCCTTTCCCGATACGCTCGATCTGCTGCTGATCTGCGTCGAATCCGGCCTCGCGCTCGATGCGGCGCTGAACCGCGTGTGCAACGAACTTGGTCGCGCCTACCCGGAAATGACCGCCGAGCTGAACCGCACCCGCCTTGAGCTGGCCCTTATCAACGACCGCGTGCGCGCGCTGCTGAATTTGGGCGACCGCACCAATTTGGTGCAGTTCCGCTCGCTGGTTGCCGCACTCATCCAGTCCGAGAAATTCGGCACCAGCCTCACCGATACCATGCGCGTGCTGTCGGAGGACTTCCGCCTGATGCGCCTCAGCGATGCCGAAGCCAAAGCGGCGCGCCTGCCCGTGCTGCTCACCATCCCGCTCATCTTCCTGCTGATGCCCGCCTTCATGCTCATCGTGCTCGGGCCAGCCATCGTTCGCTTCGCCCGTCAGGGCTCCGCCGTTACGGGCAATTAATAGGGCACACCCCGCTCAGTCTCTAAGCCACTGGCATCTTGATGCAGCCGCCCTATATATTCGCCGTATGAAAAAACCCATGCTCCAAGACATCGCTTCCCCCATCGCCAAAGTCGGCCAACCGTTCGAGTTGGTGTCCGATTACCAACCGGCGGGCGACCAGCCGAAGGCGATCGCGCAGCTTGTCGAGGGGCTGAACCAAGGCAAGCGTTCGCAGACGCTGCTCGGCGTGACCGGTTCGGGCAAAACCTACACCATGGCCAATATTATCCAGCAGACGCAACGCCCCGCGCTGGTGCTGGCGCATAACAAAACGCTGGCGGCGCAGCTTTATTCGGAAATGAAACATTTCTTCCCGAACAACGCGGTCGAATATTTTGTGTCGTATTACGACTATTATCAGCCCGAGGCCTACATCGCCAAGACCGATACGTTCATCGAGAAGGACTCGGCCATCAACGAACAGATCGACCGCATGCGCCACTCCGCCACTCGCTCGCTGCTCGAGCGCAAGGACGTGATCGTGGTGGCGTCGGTGAGCTGCATTTACGGTATTGGTTCGGTGGAGACCTACTCAAAAATGGTGAAAACGCTTGAGCGCGGCCAGAGCTACCCGCAGCAAACCCTCATCCGCGAGCTAAGCGACCTGCAATACAAACGCAACGATGTGGGCTTCGTGCGCGGCACGTTCCGCGTGCGTGGCGACTCGCTCGACCTATTCCCCGCCCACTTGGACGACCGGGCATGGCGCCTCAGTTTCTTCGGCGACGAGCTGGAGCAAATTTACGAATTTGACCCGCTGACGGGTGAGAAGGGTACGGAGCTCGACGCCGTCACCGTGTTCGCCAACAGCCACTACGTGACGCCGAAACCCACGATGGAACAGGCCATCAAGCAAATGAAAATCGACCTTGCCTCGCGCCTGAAATGGTACGAGGAGAATGGCCGCCTGCTGGAGGCTCAGCGCCTTGGCCAGCGCACGCAGTACGATTTGGAGATGCTGGTGGAGACCGGCATGTGCAAGGGCATCGAGAACTATTCGCGCTACCTTGCGGGCAGCAAACGCGGCGAGCCGCCGCCCACCTTGTTCCAGTACCTGCCTGAGGAAGCCATCCTGTTCGTCGATGAGAGCCATGTGATGCTCAGCCAAGTGCGCGGCATGTTCAACGGCGATCGCTCGCGCAAAGTGGTGCTGGCCGATCACGGCTTCCGCCTGCCCGCATGCATGGACAACCGCCCGCTGATGTTCGCCGAATTCGACGCCATGCGCCCCCAGACCATTTGCGTGTCGGCCACTCCTGCCCCGCTGGAGCTCAGCTGGAGCGACGGCGAAGTGGCGGAACAGCTTATCCGCCCCACCGGCCTCGTTGACCCTGTTTGCATCATCCGCCCTGTCGGCACGCAGGTCGATGATTTACTCGAGGAAGTCCGCCTCACCGTCGCGCGCGGGCAGCGCACGCTCGTCACCACCCTCACCAAGCGCATGGCCGAGGAACTGGCCGAGTACATGGACGAAGCGGGTATCAAGGTGCGTTACCTGCATTCCGACATCGAAACGCTGGAACGCATCGAAATTAT
>JBBKVX010000068.1:0-4407 GCA_037968615.1 Rickettsiales bacterium | reverse complement strand
GCACCGAATACGAGGTTGTTGAAGTCGCCACCAGCGGCACCTTCAAGAGTCGAATCGATGTAGGTAGCGGACAGGCCAACGGGGCCGGCTTCGTAGCCGAGACCAGCGGTCCAGTAGTCACCATCAACCGAAGCAGCAGCAACGGTCGCGTCGGTCCACTCACCGTACGAACCAGCGAGCGAGAAGCCACCGAAGCCGAGTACGGCGCCAGCGTTCCACGACGAGGTGTCGTCGGAAAGACCAGCACCAGCGGTATCAACGTCAGCCATTTCGTAGGTACCGGCAACGCCCAGTTTCCAGGTGTTGTCGAAGGTGTGGTTGTAGCTTACGCCCAGATCCCACACGTTGCTGTAACCAACGATGTCACGAGTAGCAACGGTTTGACCACGAGCTTCGCTGTCCGGAGTGTAGCTTACGCCACCTTGGAAGCCAGCCCACGACGGGGTGTAGTAGGTGAGCTTGGTCGCGTTGTAGGTCGACTCATCGCCGTAGGCGTTGGTCGAGCCATGCTCGGTAACCAGTTTCGAGGTGCTGATGAAGTTCTGACCAGCAGCCGGAGCGGCTGCGAAGTAGGTCCAAGCACCGTTGATGCCGCCGGTAGCAACAGCTACGGAGGAAGCGTCTACGCGCATGGTAGCGGCAGCGGATTTGTTGCCACCCATTTCAGCGCGGCCCCAGCCGCTCTCGAGGTAGGTGAAGGTGCGGGCAGCGTTGGTGCCTTGACCGTCAACGTCGTCGTTGATGTCAGCTTCGATGTCGATAACAGCGCCGTAGCCGAGGCCACCGTCGGTGCGACCGTCAACGTGAACCGAGATCTCGTTGTCGTTGCGGAAACCGAAGTCACGCGGGGTGCCGGTGCCATCAAGATCTTGATCGCTGTAGCCAGCCTGGAAATCAGAGAAACCGCCGAGCGTTACTTTCGGGGTTTCGGCCGATGCAGCGGAAGCGAGCAGAGCTGCGCCTACGAGACCGGTCGTACCAAGAAGAATTTTTTTCATGTGGGTTATTCCTTGTTAGATTAAACAAAAATGACGCAACAACACATACGGGAGCACATATTGTTACACTTGAAACCAATTTGCTGCCGCACGGACGAACGCCTTGGGTTCCACGGCGCTATTTATTAGAGCCCAGCGCCCACGAAGCAAGGAGCTCCAAACAATAATCGCCCTCAGACGGCCCTTTACACCCCCCTTGTTGCACTTATGCCACAGGACATCTATCCTATTGATTTTAGGTAGGAGTGAGAATATAAGCGTCTGTATTATATGAACTCGACCAGACAGATTCCGCCCCACACCACGCTTGCCGAGCGGCTGCCTTCGTTGCGCACCGCCATCGATGCCGCCCGTGTTCAGTCGCCCGCGACGGCGGCGCAGGTGACGTTGATCGCGGCAAGCAAAACACAGCCCGCCGAAGTGCTGGCGGAAGCCATTCGGTTGGGTGTGACGGCGTTCGGGGAGAACAAGGTGCAGGAGGCGCAGGCCAAATGGCCGGCGCTGAAAGCCGCCCATCCAGAAGTAGCGCTGCATCTGATCGGCCCGCTGCAATCGAACAAAGCGGCGGAAGCCGTGGCGCTGTTCGATGCGATCCAGACCATCGACCGCGAAAAAATCGCCCGCGCCGTGGCCGATGAAATCGCCAAACAAGGCCGGGCCGTGCGTTGCTTCATTCAGGTAAACACAGGCGAGGAGCCCCAGAAGGGCGGGGTGATGCCGCAGAATCTCACGGCCCTGGTAGCGGTATGCCGCGACGTGGGCTTGCCGCTCGACGGGCTGATGTGCATTCCACCCGCCGATCAGAACCCCGCGCCGCATTTCGCCTTGCTGAACCGTCTCGCGGCGGAGCACGGGCTTAGCGCGCTGAGTATGGGAATGAGCGACGATTTTGCGGACGCCATCCGGCTGGGCGCCACCGCCGTGCGGATCGGGACCAAATTGTTTGGGGCGCGGCAAGACTAAGCGGCGCGACTTCCCACTCTCCACCCAACGCCATCATTAATACGCGGGCGACGTCCTTTTCATCGGCGTCCAGGGAAGTCAGGTTCCACGCACCACCCTCCGAAGAGGATGATGCGGGTTCATGATTGCAGACAAGGGTAAGCATCGGCATCGGCCCTAGCGGCCACGCGCTTTGCTGGTCGCTTTCTTGGCTACCGGCTTGCGGGCCACGGCTTTTTTAACCGCTTTGGTGTTGGCTTTGGTGGCCGATTTCACCGCTTTGCCCGATTTTTTGATGGCTTTCTTAGCGATGCCAGTGCGCGCCGCACCCGCATGTTTGATGGTGCTCAAGCTGCGCGCCTTAGGCTTTTTGGCCGCGAGCTTTTTGGTCGTCGTCTTTTTAGCGGGCGCCTTTTTGGCGGCGGGCTTCTTAGCCGCCGTTTTCTTCACCACGGCTTTTTTGGCCGGAGCTTTCTTTTTGGCGGTGGGCTTTTTGGTGGTCGTTTTACGCGTCGTTGCTTTTTTAGCGGCGGGTTTGCGCTTTTTGCTGCTGTCGCCACCGCCAAAGATGCTGTCTTCAATGTCGTGGGCAAATTCGCGGATAGTGTCGCTGATGCTGCTAAGGGTCGATTTTTCGGTAGTCATGGCATGCTCCTATGGTGGGTTATGACGCCCGCTTAACGCGAGCGACGGTAGGCGTTTTTAAAAGATGGATGGAAATTTTCGTTTAACCCGCATCCTTGCCGCCATCGTGCGGGGTCGGCTCAGCGGGCTGAGGGGAGGTGGTTTGCTGGTTGACCACGGCGCCCTGTATTTTCGGAGCCGTCGTACTCTCATTGCTGGAAGGCACGTCGTTGACGCTGGTGTTCACCGGCGTATTTTCCGGATTGATGCGTTCGATGTCGCGGGGGTCGGTCATGGGGTTTCTCCTGTGTATGAAGAAAGCTTATGCATCGGCGAATTAGTATGCGATGTGGCGCTCAGCTCGCTTCGTAAGCCAGGGATAAGCCCGCGCGCATAACAAAGCCCGCACTCTGCGAACAGGGTGCGGGCTTTGTATGGCAGTGGCGAAACGTTTACGCCGCTGCTTTGCGTTGCGCCGTAGTGCTGAGAGCCTTGAGCGTGGCTTCCATATGCACGGGCAGATCGCCCGGCCAACGGCTGGTAATGAACGGGCCGTCCTGAACCAGCGGCTGGTTCACGAACAGGCCGCCAGCGTTGGCAACTTCCGGTTCCACATCCGGCCAGGCGGCCAGTTGCTTGCCGCGAATCACATCGGCGGCGGCCAGAATTTGCGGGCCGTGGCAGATGGCGGCGATGGGTTTGCCGGTGGCTACGAACTCTTTCACGAATTTCAACACGTTCTCGTCGTTGCGTAGCGAGGCGGGGGCTTTGCCGCCGGGCAGATAGAGCAGGGCGTAGTCGTTCGGCTTGGCGTCGGCCACGCGCAGTTGCGCTTTCAGCTCGAACCCATGATCGCCTTTGATGCTGTCGCCCGAGGGGGTGGCCAGCTCAACGCGATAGCCCGCTTCGCTGAGGCGGTAATAGGGGTAGAACAGTTCGAGGTCGTTGAATGTGTCGTCGCTGATCATCAGCACACGCGGCGCATTGGCCGGGGCTTGTTTCGAGCTGCTCATCGTGTCGGGTTTCTGGGACATGGGTCGCCTCCTGCGGTGGGTGAATGGTGCAGGCAGGGTGCACCCGGCACCATCAAATCACTATCCCGGTCGGGGGCGAAGGCATCAAGCCATCGTCAAACGCTACATCACCATGCTGGTGGTGACATCCTTCAGGTAGGGCGCGAATTGCGCTTTGCGGTAGGAGGCGTGAGCGGAGGCGTTCTGTTGGCCGAATAAGGCGAGCATGTCGGCATCGGCGGTGGCGTCGCTGGCGCCCACCGCGTCGATGGCCGAGGCCATCTGCATTTGGGTGTCCTGCACGAGGCGGGCCACTTCGTCGGGCTTGGGCGGAGCCTGCTGGACATCGATGCTTTGGGTCTCGACGGGAATCAGCGACGCCGCGACCTCCTGGGTAACGTCCGAAGTTTCAGGGGCAGCCGCCGCCAGTTGGGTGTTTGGATTCTCCTCGCCACGCAAGGCGGCAACCACAGCCCCGACAGGCGAATGGCCGGTGCTCTGCTCGAAAATGACCGTGCCCAGCGCCGCAATGAAGCCGATGGGCCCGCCCAGCAACGTACCGCCCACCAGTTTGGAGACAGCGGAAGCGGTGGTGCCGGTGGCTTCGTCATACAAGGTCGAAATGAACGGAATGTGCCGTAACGGGTTGATGGCGTCGACGATGTCGCTGATGCCGGGGCCGTCTTCGCCAAAGAACCGCGCGTCGGCCTGTGCTGCGGGCACGCCGAACGACGCCCGCTCCCCCGCCAACCGCTTGGCGGAATTGGGGAATGCGGCGACATTCAGGTCCCGATCGGGGCGAATGGTGATTTGTGTGGGTACGCTCATAG
>JBBKVX010000067.1:0-4255 GCA_037968615.1 Rickettsiales bacterium | reverse complement strand
CTTCTCCTCGTACCACGTCTCGCCGATAGCGATTTTTTCGCGGCCGTTTTTGGTGCGCCAGTCGTTGCTGTCGCGTAGCGAATAGATGCAGCCGCAATATTGCTGGGCGTAGAATTCTTCACGTTTGGCGATGTCGTACATCCGCGCGCCACCCCCGGCTTTCCGCCAGTTATAATCCCAATAGGTCATGCCATCGTAGGGCGCAGCGGCACGTTTGCCGCAATCGTTGATCTGGTTCATGTCTTTCCAGCGCGAGATGCCGAGCGAGCTGGTGATGACTGGGAACCCATGCTCGTGCGCATAGAGCGCGGTGCGCATGAAGCGCATGTCGAAGCACATGGTGCAACGTATACCCTTCTCGGGCTCCTGCTCCATACCCTTGGCGCGTGCGAACCATTCTTGCACGTCGTAATCGGCATCCACGAACGGAATGCCCATTTTCTCAGCAAAACGAATATTCTCGTTCTTGCGGATCTCGTATTCGCGCAACGGATGGATGTTGGGGTTGTAGAAGAAGATGGTCATGTCGATGCCATTGACCAGCATCTGCTCCATCAGGTCGCCCGCACACGGCGCGCAGCAGCTATGCATCAGCACCTTATTCGTGCCCTCGGGCACTTTCAGGTCCACGTGCTTAATGATCTCGGATGCGTTCTCGTGCTGCTGCATGGGCGCCTGATAGCCTAAGATGGGGGAAAAGGGAACCGTTAATGGCGTGGTTGGGAGGGGCGTTCCGTGATGCGTTTTAAATCCGAAAGCCCCAAACGGCCATCGTCGTTCGCATCCGCCTGGTTCATGTTGCGAACGCGATAGCGCTGCTCCAGCACCTCACGGATCTCATGGGTTTCGGCCTTACCGTCGCGATCTTTATCGAAAATGCGCTTCAGACCGGGGTCGTTGTCGATGAACTCGCGAAGCCCGGCAATGTTCTGGCCGAATCGATCGCGGGCAGCAAATCGATCGCCAATAGCGTCGGCCGCGTCGTCACGCCGGCGATTGGCCAGCGCCGCTGCTTGGCGGGCCTGTTCCGCCGCCGCTTCCAGATTCCGTCGGGCTTGCACCGAAGCGTCGGCACCCGCTGTAAACACCTGCGTGGCCCGATGCCCGACATTTTCCGCCGTGTCTTCACTGACACCGATGCGTTGCAAGGTACGCGATGTGCCACGCCCCATCGTCAAGGCATGGTCGTGGCCACCTTGGCCGGTCAGCACGTCGCCCGCACCCTCCCACAACGTTTCACCACCCACGCGTGCGGCAATGGCTGTATCGCCAACGACGCGCACTCCATGCGCCACATTTTGCGCGTTCTCCTCGCCCAGGAACTGAATGTTATTGCGCACCCCGAATGCAATCACGCGCACGCCTTCATGTCCCGCATCGGCGTTGCCGGTCAGCAAGCCGCTTACGGCCAGCCCAGTGGCGCCGGCCGCCGTACGTGCTTTGTGGCTTGTTACCGCTACCACAGCCGCGACACGCGCACCCGCTACGTTACGGATGAACCCTATCGCACCACCCTCTTCCACTTCACGACGCGCAGTGGCAGCACGCTGTTGGGCCTGCTGCTCGACGCGCAGTGCCTCACGTGTTTCTGCACGCTGGATGGCTTTGGTTTGCGCTTCTTCGCGGGCCTCCTCGGCGGCATGCGCTTCTTCGGCCTCGACGTTATGCTCCATCCGCAGTCCGCCGCTGGCCGTCAGGCGCACGCTACTATGTGCGCTGCTCACGCGGGCTTTAAGCCCATCGATCGTGGCGCGCGGAATTGGTCCATTACGAGGAATACGTTTAATAAGGTTCTGCACTTCGCGTAGTAGCGCCAGCGCCTGTGCATCTGCGCCGCCCTCTTCGGCGATCGCATGCATGATATCGTCGGCCTCCGCCGCCAGTTGCAACAGATCGGCAGGCGCGCCATCCATCCACGCAGCATCGCCCGCTTCCGGCGCCAATGCTTCCGAAAGTGACGCATAGAAACGGTCGAGCCGCTCGTCTATGTCAGGAATATTCACGTATTTGCCTTAATCCTTGTGCTTCAGATACACTTATTCACTTCTGAAGATACCACAGGATTATGACGGTTTGATGACGGCGCTAGCCCCGCCCGTTGCTGGAACGCTGATTCGCTTCAAGTGCTCTTTGCAGACCATGGATCAATTCTTGGGTGTCGAGGCCATTATGGTCGGTATCCAGCGAGCTTAACTCCACCCCGTGCAACAGTAGAGCCGCATCTTTGTTGGTGTATTGGCCGTCGCCATCCACGTCCAATTTCTCCCAGTTGGCAGTGATGTCGGTGAGGCTCGCCACCCCCTGCCATGCAGAAGCGACATGCTCTTTAAACTGTTGTTCGCGGGCTGCCTGTGCATCCAGCTCCGCTTGCTGTGCATCCAACGTTGCACGCTCGGCGGCGATAACGGGCGACAGCAGCTCTGCTATTTTTTCGACAGTCAGAACGCCACCGGCAGCATCCAGTTCGCGCTGCGTGAAGCCTTGGCTTTCAAGCGCTGCCGTTATTTCTGCAGTTGTGATCTCGTTGTCGCCATTACCAAGCAATTTCATATCATTGCCCATCGCAGCAAGCATTTCTGCAGCGTGCGTCGACTGCAAACCATTGACGACATCACCCAATTGTGGCGGCGGGGGCGGAGCAACTTCTTCAGCAGCCTGTGCAACAGCCACGTTGGCGGCCTGATCATCTACAGTTTCCAGGTTATCTACAGTTACGGAAGCATTCTGACGACGGCGCTCACCAATCTCATCAAGCATCACCCGCAGTTCCGCACCACTGATTTTGCCATCACCGTCGCGGTCGAGCATGTTTAATTTGTCTGCATCGAAGCGTGCCAGCCCTGCTTTGAGTTCTTCCAGCGAAAGGCCCGCTTGGCCATCCTTGTTGAGGTAAGTATATTTTTCTTCGAGCGCAGTGTTGCCCCACGCTTCCAATCTGGCTTCATTCAACAGCTCATCAAACCCTTTCACTCGGCGCGGCGCCGTTACTATGACATCATCCAAAACCGTAGGCGCCTCTGCCAAGGCAGCGCGTTGGATTTCAAGCCGCTGGGCCTCAAAAATACGCCCCATTGCCGTCGCGAGTTCTCGACGGCTCAAATCGTTATCGCCATTCAAATCCAAAGAAGCAGCGCTACCGTAGCCATTATCCCGCAAGAATTTTATAATTTCATGCTGGCTTACCACGCCATCTTTGAACGTATCGACCTGCATGCGAATCGCCCTCAACATCTCGGGGCTGAATTCGTCGCCCCACGAGCCGCTCTTCTGCATGTCGCCTACAAGATTATCCACCATTTCTTCCATCGTTTTTTCCGGACGGCGGAATGGATTAAACATCGGCTTCTGGGGCTTTTGGTATATTTGCGCTTCGGCGTGATCGGCGTGAATGGCCGCCTGTTTGGCTTCCGTCTGTTTGGCCTGACTTACCACTGCCGATATTTCGCTTACGATCTTCGCCACCATCTCTCGTGCCGATTGATTGCTTTGGCCTGCACCACCACCATTTTTTAAAGTTTCACGCAGGCTGGCGATATCGCTCAGAGCAGCGGAACGTTCGGCCGAGGGAATACTGGGATCATTCAAGGCGGCGACCGCGGCATCAAGCGCACCCAGCGCATCGCCAGCATCCGGCGCGCTGTCGCGGCTGGTATCGGGTAGTGCGGCCTGTTTGTCCATTACGTCCACGCGTATCCTAACCAATGCATTTTATACAATTATGCATTTTAAGTCTTAATATTTGGTTAATATCGTGGTTTAACCGCCGGGTTTCTGCGGCTAGGCGGGGGTACCTACGAGCTACTTCTGACGAAAAAGCCGCGAATTCGTAAAGCTGCTGTTTTATTAGCGTTAATTCCAGACATGTCCGTTCTTATGAACTAAAAAACCTTATGTCGAGGGTGCATAAAAAAGCAGCATGGCCGGGAATTAACCCGCCAAAAGCCAAAACCAACAAAAAAAGCCCCGAACTTGCGTCCGGGGCTTTTTCTGTTGCTAACCTTGATGGTTATTTTTGTCCGACCGCTGGGGTCGAAGTATCGCTGTGAAAGCGGTTAAGCGCAGATGAGTGCAATAGAATATGTAAGGTATGAGAACCGGAAATGGCCGAGATAATTCTCGGCGATCATTGATCTGGGTCGATCCTTAGAAAGGAGGTAATCCAGCCGCAGGTTCCCCTACGGCTACCTTGTTACGACTTCACCCCAGTCATCATCCCTGCCGTGGTAGGCTGCCAGATTGGCTCACCTGCTTAAGG
>JBBKVX010000066.1:0-44372 GCA_037968615.1 Rickettsiales bacterium | reverse complement strand
CCTGTTAGGAAGCCACGGCGCGCCTTTACGGCACGATCTTCCTCTTCCGGCGTCATGTGAGTCTTTTTTCCGAACATGCTTCTGTTGTAGCAAACCCGCACGACCCAAAGTATGACGTTTCGATGAAATTAGCCGCGGACTACCACGACAGTGGCGGCATCCAACCGCGGAAGAAATGCCAGCAAATCCAACCGATTCATGGCCAAGCACCCTTCGGTTCCCACCCCGTCGTCGCGCATCAGATGCAGGAAAATGGCGCTGCCTTTGCCGGGGGTAATGGGGTCGTCGTTGTAGCCCATGGGAATGATGAGGTCGTAGATGCCGTCCTCGCGCCAGAGTTTTTCGTGGCTGGCGTCGAACGGCAGTTTGATGTGCTGGTTATAGAGCGGGTCGGAAGGCGCGTCGCACCAACCGTCATCCACCGACAAGGCGATGGTTTTGAGGCCGGTTTGTGGGGCATCCATACGGTCGGGGCGGTAATAGCACAGGCGCAGCGGGAAACGGCCGACGGGCGTTTTTAGATCGCCTTCGCACTTGGCAGCACTGGTGCCCGCGCGGCCGATACGGCAGGCGTAGCGGCGGCCTTCCACCTCGATCTCGGTGGGGCTGACGACGGTGATTTCAGCGATGGGGTTCATGGCGTTTAAATAATACTAAAAAAAGGATTTGTCATCCCGGGCTTGTCCCGGGATCCGCAATGACTCTTGCGCAATACTCTCGGCGGATCCCGGGACAAGCCCGGGATGACATTATGGGGGAGACAAAACGGGCAAAATCCTTGCATCAGCGCCGAAAACTCCTTATTCCGAGCCCATGAACGCGAACATACCCACCCCTCTGCTCGACCGCGTGCTGGAACCTGCCGATACGCGGGGCTTCAGCAACGAGGAACTGAAGCAGCTTGCCGCCGAACTGCGCGCCGAGACGATCGGCGCGGTGGCGAAAACCGGTGGCCATCTGGGCGCAGGGCTGGGCGTGGTGGAACTGACCGTGGCGCTGCATCATGTGTTCAACACGCCCAAGGACAAAGTGATCTGGGATGTGGGCCATCAGGCCTATCCGCATAAAATTCTCACCGGGCGGCGCGAGCGCATCGGCACGATTCGCCAAGGCGGCGGGCTGTCGGGTTTCTGCAAACGCGAGGAATCGGAATACGACGCGTTCGGCGCGGGCCATTCCAGCACCTCCATTTCTGCCGGGCTCGGCATGGCCGTAGCGCGCGACCTCAAGAAAGATGATTTTGAAGTGGTCGCCGTGATCGGCGATGGCGCGATGAGCGCGGGCATGGCCTTCGAGGCAATGAACAATGCCGGGGCGCTCGGCACACGCCTCATTGTGATTCTGAACGACAACGACATGTCGATTGCGCCACCGACCGGCGCGATGAGCGCGTATCTGTCGCGCATCGTGTCGTCGCACTCCTACCGCGCAGTGCGGCATGTGGCGAAAATCGTCACCAGCAAAATGCCCGGCCCCCTCGCCCGCGCCGCGCGCAACGCCGAGAAATACATGCGCGGCATGGCCATGGGCGGCACCATGTTCGAGGAGTTGGGCTTCTATTACGTCGGCCCGGTCGATGGGCATAACCTCGATCAGTTGCTGCCGGTGCTGAAGAACATTCGCGACCAGAAACAGAGCGGGCCCGTGCTGGTGCATGTGGTGACGCAAAAAGGCTACGGCTACGCTCCCGCCGAAAGTTCCGACGACAAATACCACGGCGTGGCGAAGTTCGATGTGGCCACCGGCACCCAGGCCAAAGGCAAAACCAACCCCAGCTACACCAGCGTGTTCGCTAAAGCGCTGATTGCCGAAGCGGAGGCCGACGACAAAATCATCGGCATCACGGCGGCCATGCCCTCCGGCACCGGCATCGATAAATTTTCTGCCGCCTTCCCCGAACGTACGTTCGATGTCGGCATCGCTGAGCAGCATGCCGTGACGTTCGCGGCGGGCCTTGCCACCGAAGGCTACAAACCCTTCTGCGCGATTTATTCCACGTTCCTGCAACGTGCCTACGACCAACTGGTGCATGATGTGGCGATTCAAAAACTTCCCGTCCGCTTCGCCATCGATCGCGCCGGACTGGTGGGCGCCGATGGCGCAACGCATGCCGGTTCGTTCGACATCGCCTACCTCACCACCCTGCCCCACTTGGTGCTGATGGCCGCCGCCGATGGGCCGGAGCTGATGGATATGGTCGCCACCTGCGCCACCTACGATGCTGGCCCCAGCGCCGTGCGCTTCCCACGCGGCGATGCGGCCAATGCCGATGCACTGCCCGCGCGCGGCACGCCGATGGAAATAGGCCGTGGCCGCATTCTGCGTGAAGGAAAAAATGTGGCGCTGCTCAGCTTCGGCGCGCGTTTGGGCGAAGCACAAAAAGCAGCAGAACAATTAGAGGCTCAAGGCATCTCGGTTACCGTCGCCGATGCCCGCTTTGCCAAACCGCTCGATGAATCGCTCATTCAAAAACTGCTTAGCAGCCATGCGCTGGTACTGACGCTGGAAGAAGGCGCGGCGGGCGGCTTCGGCGCGCATGTGCTCAGTTACGCCGCCAATGCCGGGCTACTCGACGCCGCCCACCCGAAACTCCGCGTGCTGACACTGCCGGATGAATTCCAGCATCACGACACGCCCGAGCGCATGTACGACGAAGCCGAGTTGAACGCGGCGCAGATTGTTGAGAAAGTGTCCGCGCTGTTCAACGCGCATAAAAAAGCCAACGCGGCTTAACATCTATTCCTGAACCAAAGAATGCGTATTAAGGCTGGCTGGCCTCGGCGCCGGGCAGCATGTCCATGCCTTCCAGGCACCAGAGCAGGATGGCTTTTTGCACATGGAGGCGGTTCTCGGCTTCGTCCCATACGGCCGATTGTGCGCCGTCGAGCACGCTGTCGGTCACTTCTTCGCCACGATGGGCGGGGAGGCAATGCAGGAAAATAGCTTCTTTTTTGGCGAGGCCCATCAACGCGTCGTTCACCTGATAGGGGGCGAAGGCGGCTTTGCGTGCGGGCGTGTCGTCGTCGCCCATGCTCACCCACGTATCGGCGTTCACCACATCGGCGTCGCGCACGGCGTCTTCCGCGCTGTTAACGAGCGTAATGTTCGCGCCCGCTGCTTTGGCTTCGGCCAGCAGTTCGGCGTTGGGCTGGTAACCTTTCGGGCAGGCCAGCACCAGCTCGAATTCCAGTTTCATGGCGGCGGTGATCCAGCTGTTGGCCATGTTGTTGCCGTCGCCCACCCAGGCGACCTTCTTACCGCGAATGCCGTTCAGGCGTTCTTCCACCGTCATCACATCGGCCATGATCTGGCAGGGATGCATGTAATCGGTAAGGCCGTTGATGACGGGCACGCCGGACGCCTGCGCCAGCTCCATCAGCGTTTCGTGTTTGTGGGCGCGCAGCATAATGGCGTGCACGTAGCGCGACAGCACGCGGGCGGTGTCGCCCACGGTTTCGCCCCGACCCAGTTGCAAATCTTCTTTCTGCAGCACCAGCGGCACGCCGCCGAGTTCGCGCGCAGCCACTTCGAAGCTGACGCGGGTGCGGGTGGAATTTTTTTCAAAAATCATGGCCAGCGACTTGCCGTTCATGTCCAGTTCTTCGCCGTGGGTGCGCACCAGCTTGCGGCGCTTGGCTTCGCTTAGAATGGCGATGATGTCTTCCTGCGTAAGATCACGCAGATCGAGAAAGTGACGCATGGGGAACCCCTAGGCCAGTGTTTCGGAAAGCGCGGATAAAGCAGTATCCGCATGCGTCTTGTCAATGATTAATGGCGGCACGAAACGCAGCACATTGGTGACGGTGGGCGACGTGACCAGCCCGTGATCCAACAGGGAAGCGGCTAAGGCGCGGGCATCGCCCGTCGGCTCGACGCCGATCATCAAACCAGTTCCACGCACATCCTTGATTTTATCGGGGTGCTGGGCCTGTATTTTTTTCAAACCATCCATCAGGTACGTGCCGATGGATTTTACATGGTCGAACACTCCGTCGGCCAGCAGCAAATCGAGCGCAGCGTTGCCGACGGCCATGGCCAGCGGGTTGTTATTGTAGGTGCCGCCGTGGCTGCCTGCGGGCAGCACTGAACCAACTTTTTCGGTGACGAGTGTGGCGCCCAACGGAAAGCCACCGCCAATGCCTTTGGCGGAACTCACGATGTCGGGCGTGATGCCTGCCTGCTCGAACGCGTAGAAGCTGCCGGGGCGGCCATAGCCGCATTGCACTTCGTCGCACATCAGCAGAATGCCCTCGGCATCGCACAGCGCGCGCAGTTCGCGCAGGAAGGCGTGGTCGGCCATTTGCACGCCGCCCTCGCCTTGGATGGGCTCGATGAGAATGCCGGCGGTGTTTTTACTGATGGTGCGCTTCACCGCGTCGATATCGTTATATGGCACGCGGTCGAAACCGAGCAGCATGGGCCCAAACCCGGCGCGGGCCTTGGCGTTGCCGCCCGCCGAAATGCCGCCATAGGTGCGGCCATGGAAGCCGCCCTCGAAGGTGATGATGCGTTGGCGGTAAGGCGCGCCCGTTTCGTAATGGTAGCGGCGCAGGAATTTGAGCCCCGCTTCCACCGCCTCGGTGCCGGAGGAGCAGAAGAACACCGAATCGGCGAAGGTGTTTTCTACCAACCGTGCGGCGAAGGTTTCGAGTTGCTCGGTGACGAACTGGTTGGAGCAATGCCAGATTTTATCGGCTTGGGTTTTCAGCGCCTCGACCAGATGCGGATGGCTGTGGCCGAACGCGTTCACCGCGATGCCGCTGGCGAAATCGAGGTAGCGCTTGCCCGCATCGTCGATGAGATACACCCCCTCGCCCCGCGCGATGCGGATGCCGGTGCGGCGATAGATGGGGAGGTAGGGCGTGATGCTCATGCTACGACTTCAAACGCCAGCCGCGCGCGAACATGGTTTGGGCCGTGGCCCAGAGCACCACGATGGTCGCGCCCAGCACCACGGCACCCAGTGCGGGATTACCGTCCGATACGCCGGTCATGGCGTAGCGGAACCCGTCAATCATGTAGAAGAACGGGTTGAAGTGGCTGATCTGCTGCCACAGCGGCGGCAGATCGCGGATGGAATAGAACGTGCCCGAGAGGAAGCTAAGCGGCGTGACCACGAAGTTGGTGATGGTGGCGGCTTGGTCGGGCGTGTTGGCCATGATGCCGGTGACGATACCGAGCAGCGACATCATGAGGGTCGCGGCGACCGAGAAATAAATAAGTGCGATGAAGGAATGCACGCCGACATGCGCAAAGATGCTCATGCCCACGGCCACGGTGCAGCCCACCATCAGGCCACGGGTGACGCCGCCTGCGGCCATGCCCACCACCAGCTCAGCCGCAGAGAAAGGCGGCAGCAGCCAATCGATGATGACGCCCTGCAATTTGGCGATGATGAAGCTGGAGGAAGTGTTGGCGAACGCGTTTTGCACCATCGCCATCATGATGAGACCGGGGGCGATGAATTTCACGAACGACATACCATGCACTTCGCGTGCGCCGCCGCCTAGGGCCAGCGTAAGAACGGCGAGGAAGATCAGCGTGGTCATCATCGGCGCGACGAGTGTCTGGTTCCACACCTTCAGGAAGCGCCATGTCTCGCGCTTATAGAGGGTCTGCATGCCGATCCAGTTGATGCCCATAGCTGATATCCGTGTCTGCTGTTTTATGACACGTGAAGTAATGGGTTCTGGGACGAACTACAATGCGTGATTTAGAAAAATCGTGCGATGGCGGGCTTAAGCCGCTTCCGAATAGATCGGGTCGACATTGTAGGTGATGTCGAGGTTGCGGGCATAGAGGCCGGCGACTTGCTGCTGCTTCTGGGCGGCGAGCGAGATGGTGGCGGCGGACGGCGTGGCGTCGTCGAGCGCGATGTCGGTAATGTTGGGGTTGACCTGCGTTTCCGGCTTCGGGCTGGCAAGGCGCAGCGGCTGGTTGGCCAGTGCAGCGAAGATGGATACTTCGTCGGAGGGGCTGAGCGTCGCCCGGGGTTTGGAAATATCGCCGAGCGTGTAGCTGGGGCGGTTCGATTCCTCGGAGGTTCTCTGCTGCTGTTTGCGGGCGGCTTCTTCCTGCCCTTGGTTCACACTATCGACATTGACATCGCGCAGCAGCAAATCGCCATCGTCACCGACCGTATAACGGGCGGTAATCGTAGCGCCCGGTTTGATCGGGTCGGTAGCCTGTTTAGCCTGCCCCGCGTTGAACGCGGTTTGCGCGTACGGGTTCAGTAACAGGGAACTTAATGTGCTGAGGCTTGACGCCATCCTTCAATAACCTTCATGGTTAACAATCAGAGACAAGCCAACTTCCTGCTGGCCCTTATTTTTGTATCTAGTGAATATAATGAAAACAGACCATTCGGTCAAGGCATGTGGATAAACAGCAGAGCATAAAAAAAGGGAGGCCTGCGCCTCCCTTTTCCTTATTTTACAGCACCATTGCAATTAGCGGCGGTTGCCCATCAATTGCATCAGGTTGATGAAGAGGTACAGGAAGTCCATGTACAGCTTCAGCGCACCCATAATGGTGGCGCGTTGCAATGCCTCGGCGTTGCTGCCCACCACGTAGTAGATCTCTTTGATCTTCTGCGTGTCGTAAGCAGTGAAGCCCAGTGCGATCACCACGCCCACGGCCGAAAGCACGGTCTGGAACATGGTGGATTGCAGCAGGAACATGTTCACCAGCGAGCTAAGCAGCACCGCCCACATGCCCACCATCAGGAACGTGCCCATGCCGGTGAGGTCGCGCTTGGTGGTGTAGCCGTAGATGCTGAGCAGGCCGAACGTGCCCGCCGTGACGAACAGCACGCGTGCGATGCTTTCGCCCGTGTACATGTGGAACAGCGAGAACAGGCTGAGGCCCATCATCCCGGCATAGACCCAGAAGGTGGTCTGCAAGGCGCTGGCGCTCATTTTGTTCATGCGGAACATCATAAAGAACACCATCGCCAACGGGGCGAAGGTGATGAGGTAGCCAATGCCCGACATGCCCATACCGCCTTCGGCGTTCTGGGTGACCATCAGGTTAAAGAACGCGTCGGACGTGCCAGCGAAATACGCCACGATGGCGGTGAGCAACACGCCGCTCGCCATGTAGTTATAGACCTTCAGCATGTAGCTGCGCAGGCCCGCATCGACCGCCGTGCCTTGCGCCTGCGAAACTGCGGCGTTGGGGCGATTCCATGGATTCATTGTAGTCTCCTAACTGTGGTTGCAACGGCTCCATTATAGTCCCCCCACGGGGGTATGCAATGGGAACCGGAGTTTATTTAGGGAGGTTTCTTTGTTTTTCAATGCTCCATCTCGTCATCCCGGCGGAGGCCGGGATCCATGCCAGGCCATGCGCGCGGGGTGCGGCATGGATTCCCGCCTGCGCGGGAATGACGGCTGACTTAAGTGCTTGCATTCGCCGAGAACTGTACTATACACCGCTTCCCCTCACGGGGCTGGAGCCGGGCGAATGGCATTTGCCTTGGCACCAACGCAGCACATAATTGACGAGCGCAGCAGCGCGAGCCAGCCATGAGCTGCGAAGCATGTTTCATTGCGAGGGCAGCAGCCCGAGCAGGAAACAAAACAACGAACTACAACGGAGAAAACAATGCCTAAAATGAAGACGAAAAGCGGCGCGAAGAAGCGCTTCAGCTTGACAGCCACCGGTAAGGTCAAATGCGGCCAGGCCGGTAAACGCCACGGAATGCGCAAGCGTTCGGGTCGCATGCTTCGCGATGCTACCGGCACCATTATTCTTAATGAGTCCGATGCAACGACGATCCGCAAATATTTCCTCCCCAACGGTTAAGGAGCACGCACCATGGCACATGTTAAACGTTCCGTTACCAAACGGGCCCGTCACAAAAAAATCCTCAAGATGGCCAAAGGCTATCGTGGTCGTTCCTCGACCTGCTACCGCGTAGCGATCGAGCGCGTCGAGAAAGGTCTGCAGTATGCGTACCGCGACCGTCGTAACAAAAAGCGCACCTGGCGCGCTCTGTGGATCCAGCGCATCAACGCTGCGGCCCGCGAGCACGGTCTGGTGTACAGCGAGTTCATGCACGGCCTGATCAAGGCTGGCGTAACGCTCGACCGCAAAGTACTTGCCGACATCGCCGTGAACGACACCGCGATGTTCAAGCAACTGGCCGATCAGGCACAAGCTGCGATCAAAGCCTAGTTACTTAAAAACGATAGCGGGGCTGTGCATGCATAGCCCCGCTATTTTTTTGCCCGCATTTTGATTGCACCCCGCCCGCAGCAATGCCAAAAGAATCCCCCATGACCGACATTCTGAAAAACGGCCTCGAGGCCATCGCCACCGCCACCACCACCAAAGGGCTGGAGGAACTGCGCGTGCAGTATCTGGGTAAATCCGGGCTGCTCACCGCCGAGCTGAAAACGCTGGGCGCGCTGGAGCCGGAGGCGCGCCGCGAAAAAGGTGCGCAGGTGAATGCGATGAAAGAGCAGCTCACCAACGCGCTCGAAGAAAAGAAAGCGACGCTGGAGCGTGCGGAACTCGACGCGCGGTTGGCTTCCGAACATATCGATGTCACCCTGCCCGCCACGCCCATCCAGCGCGGCAGCATCCATCCCATCACGCAGGTGACGGAAGAGCTCACCGCCATCTTCGCCGATTTCGGTTTCACCGTGGCGGAAGGCCCGGAGATCGAGGACGACTTCCATAATTTCAGCGCGCTGAACATTCCCGAGTCGCACCCCGCGCGCCAAATGCACGACACGTTCTACCTGGCTGGCGACGGCAAAGAACATCCCGTCCTGCGTACCCACACCTCGCCGGTTCAAATCCGCACTATGGTGAACCAGAAACCGCCCATCCGCATCATCGCGCCGGGCACGACCTATCGCTCCGATTCGGACATGACCCACACGCCGATGTTCCACCAGATCGAAGGCCTCGTCATCGAGAAGGGCGTGAACATGGGGCACCTGAAGGGCCTGCTGAACGAAGCGCTCGCCGCCTTCTTCGGGCTCGAGAAACTCCCGATGCGTTTCCGCGCCAGCTTCTTCCCGTTCACCGAACCCTCGGCGGAAGTGGATATCGGCTGCAAACGCGGGAAAGATTCGCTGGTCATCGGCGAAGGCTCCGACTGGTTGGAAATCGCGGGTTGCGGCATGGTGCACCCCAACGTGCTGCGCAATTGCGGGCTCGACCCCGCCGAGTGGCAGGGCTTCGCCTTCGGCTGCGGCATCGAGCGCCTCGCCATGCTGAAATACAATATCCCCGACCTGCGCACCTTCTTCGCCGGCGACCTGCGCTGGCAGAAACATTACGGCTTCGGCGGGCTCGACATCCCCAATCTGGTGAAGGGAGTGGCGGCATGAAGTTCCCCCTTTCCCTATTAAAAATGTTCCTCGACACCGATGCCTCGCTCGAAAAAATTGCTGAGGTGGCCACCGCCATCGGCCTCGAAGTGGATGGCATCGAAGACAAATCGAAAGCCCTTGCACCGTTCGTGGTCGCCGAAATTCTGGCTGCCGAAAAACACCCGCAGGCCGATAAGCTGCAAGTGTGCCGCGTCAACACGGCGCAGGGCGAACTGCAAATCGTCTGCGGTGCGCCGAACGCACGGGCGGGCATCAAAGTGGCGCTGGCCAACATCGGCACCATCATTCCCACCAACGGCATGGAAATCAAAGCCGCCAAAGTACGCGGCGTCGATTCGCAGGGCATGCTCTGCTCCGCTGACGAACTGGGCATTGGCGGCGACGCGGCGGGCATCATCGAACTTCCGGCGGATGCCGCCATTGGCGCGTCCATCGTTGATGTGCTCGGCCTCGGCGATCCGGTGCTCGACCTCAACATCACCGCCAACCGTGGCGATTGCATGGGCGTGTATGGCGTGGCGCGCGATCTGGCCGCTGCTGGTCTCGGCACGCTCATCACCAAACTCCCGCCCGCCCCTGCCTCGAATGATGAAACCTACCCCATCACCATCGAGGATACCGACGGCTGCCCCGCCTTCCTTGGCCGCATCATCCGTGGCGTCAGTAACGGCCCCTCGCCGGAATGGATGCAGAAGCTACTGACGGCGGCGGGCATGCGCACCATTTCGTTCCTGGTCGACGCCACCAATTTCGGCACGCTGGCTTATGGCCGCCCATCGCATGTGTACGACATCAAAAAACTCAAAGGCCCCATCGTCGTGCGCCGCGCGCATGATGGCGAGCCCTTCGCCGCGCTCAACGAAAAGCACTACAATCTCGCCCCGCGCGATTGCGTGATCGCCGACGATTCCGGCGTCATCGGCCTCGGTGGCATCATGGGCGGCAGCAGCACAGCGGTGGATGAAACCACCACCGACATTTTGGTGGAATTGGCGCTGTTCAACCCGCTGCGCATCGCGCAATCGGGCCGCGCATTGCAAATCGATTCCGACGCGCGCTCGCGTTTTGAACGCGGTGTTGATAGCGGCGCGCTCGTCGCCTCCGACATCGGCCTCGCCTGTTACTTGCTGATGGCTGGCGGCAAAGCCGGTGCGCCGAACCTTGTCGGCAGCATCCCCGTCCCCGCCGCGCCGGTCGCGTTCGACGCCAAGGCCATCAACGCCCTCGGCGGTACCGACATCGCGGAAGCGCGCATGGTGGAAATCCTCACCGCGCTCGGCTTCGTGATTCAAGGCGGCAACGCCACCATCCCCACTTGGCGGCATGATGTTTCGCAGCCCGCCGACTTGGCCGAGGAAGTGCTGCGCATCGTGGGCTACGACCACATCCCCAGCACGCCGCTGCCGAAAGCTCCGGGCATTTCCAAACCTGCTTTGTCGGCGGTGCAGCAGCGCGTGGCCAACACCCGCCGCGGCCTTGCCAATCGTGGGCTGAACGAGCATTACGGCTGGGGCTTCTGCTCCGAGGCCCAAGCCGCTGCCTTCGGTGGCCAAAGCGATGCGTTGAAGCTGCTGAACCCCATCAGCGCCGAACTGTCCGTCATGCGCCCGAACCTTTTGCCGCACCTCATCGACGCCGCCAGCAACAACCATGCGCGCGGCAACACCGACATCGCGCTGTTTGAAATCGGAGCCGTGTTCGTGGATGTAACGCCCACCAGTCAACATACGGTGGCTGCGGGCATCCGCGCCGGGCTTAAAACCGGCACGCACTGGACGGGCACCGCGAAAGCGGATGTGTTCGATGTGAAGGCCGATGCCCTCGCCGCGCTGGATGCTGCCGGGTTCGACGCCAGCAAAACTCCGGTCACACGCAACGCACCGGCTTGGTACCATCCGGGCCGCTCCGGCAGCATCGCGCTGGGCAAAAACGTGATCGCCGTATTTGGCGAACTGCACCCCGCCACGCTGAAGGCGCTGGGCTGCGATTTCTCGCTGATGGCGTTCGAAGTGTATGTGGACGCCATTCCGCAAGCACGCGGCGCAAAACGCAAGCCGCTGAGCGTGTCGGATTACCAAGCCGTGAGCCGCGATTTTGCGTTCGTGGTGGATGAAAAAACTCCCGCCGCCGACCTCGTGAACGCCATCACCAAAGCCGAAAAAACGCTGCTGCAAGCCGTGACTGTGTTCGATGTCTACCAAGGCAAAGGCGTTGAGGAAGGCAAAAAATCCGTCGCCATTTCGGTAACGCTGCAAGCGGCGGATCGCACGCTGACGGATGCGGAGATCGAAACCGTCGTCCGCTCCATCGTCGCCAACGTGAGCAAAACCGGCGCGGTGCTTCGCTAATTAATTGGCGCGCTTCACGATCGTCACATGCCCCATTTTGCGGCCTGGCCTGGCATCTGTTTTGCCATAGAGATGCACATGGGCTTCGGCTTGGCGCGCATATTCTTCCCACTGTTTCCAATCGTCGCCGAGCAGGTTGATCATTTCGACATGGCCGCGCGCGGTGGTGTCACCCAGCGCCCAGCCGCAAATGGCGCGGATATGCTGCTCGAACTGCCCGGTGGGCGCGCCTTCCATCGTCCAGTGGCCGGAATTATGCGGGCGCGGGGCGAGTTCGTTCACCAGTAAGCCGTCGGCGGTCACGAACAGTTCCACGGCTAGCAAACCAACGATGTCCAACGCTTCGGCGAGCTTTTTGGCGATGCGCGTGGCTTCTTCCTGATGCGCGTCGATGAACGGGGCGGGCGCGATGGTTTTGTGCAAAATATGGTCGCGGTGAATGTTCTGCACCAGCGGGTAGCAGCGCGCCTCACCATGGGTGGAGCGCGCGACGATGACCGAAGCCTCGGCAGAAAAGGTGATGAACCCTTCAAGAATGCATTCGGTTTTTCCCAGCGTGGCCCACGCTTTTTCCGCTTCGGCGGCGTCTTTAGTCACCACCTGCCCCTTGCCGTCGTAACCCATCTCGCAGGTTTTGAGCACGGCGGGCACGCCGATTTCTTTGATGGCGGCGCCCAGTTCAGCCTCACTGCGCACAGGCGCGAACGGCGCGGTGCGGATGCCTTGCGCGCGGATGAATTCTTTTTCGCGCAAACGGTGGCGCGTGGTGAATAGCACTTCGGGTTTCGGGCGCACCTGCACCACGGCTTCGAGCATGGTCAGCGTTTCGGCGGGAATGTTCTCGAACTCGAACGTCACCACATCGACGCTTTGGCCGAAGGCGCGCAGCGCCGCCGTGTCCTGATACGCGCCGATGGTGGTTTTGGTGGCCACGTGCGAGGCGGGCGAATCCTTATCGGGCGTGAAAATGTGTGTTTTGTAGCCCATGCGCGAAGCGGCGCGCGCCAGCATGCGCCCAAGCTGGCCGCCGCCAACGATGCCAATGGTGGAGCCGGGAGGGGTGATGCTGGTCATGGCTAGTCCTGCGGTTCGAGCGCGACAGACTTCGTCTGTTTCGAACGCCAGTTGGTGACGCGTTTGTCGAGTGCCTCGTCGTTCAGCGCCAGCATCATGGACGCGAGCAGTGCGGCGTTGCCCGCGCCTGCCTCGCCAATGGCCAAGGTGCCCACCGGCACGCCTTTGGGCATTTGCACGATGGAGAGCAGCGCGTCCATGCCGTCGAGCGCTTTGGATTTGATGGGCACGCCGAGCACTGGAAGCTTCGTCAGCGATGCGGCCATGCCGGGCAAATGCGCCGCGCCGCCTGCCCCGGCGATGATGATTTTGAGGCCACGGCCTGCTGCCTTGGTGGCGTAATCGTAAAGCCGTTGCGGCGTTCGGTGCGCGGAAACGATTTTGGATTCGTAGGGAACCTTCAACAGGTCGAGCATGTCAGCGGCTACTTTAAGCGTCGCCCAGTCGGATTGGCTGCCCATGATGATACCCACAAGCGGCTGGGCGGGTTTCTTCGCGCTTTTCTTGGCGGTCTTCTTGCTGGCCATCAGTTTCTCGTTGGCTATTAAAACGTGTTCCTACACCAAGGTTGCCACCCGGTCAAACCTGCGTTAATAACAAGCGCATATTTGATAGGAAGCAATCCATGAAAATTGCCGTCGCAAAAGAAACTTCGCCCAGCGAAAACCGCACCGCCATCACGCCCGATGCGGTAAAAAAATTCATCGCCCTTGGTGCAGAAGTAAGTGTCGAGACAGGCCTCGGTCTTGCTTCTGGCATCGCCGATCGCGCCTACAGCGATGCAGGCGCCACCGTGGCCCCCTTCGCGCAAGCCGCGCTTAGCGGTGCCGATGTGGTGCTGTGTGTGGAAGCGCCCTCCGATGAAGTGCTCGCGCATATTCCCGAAGGCGCCGTGCTGGTGGGCATGATGAACCCGCTGGAGCCCGGCCGCGATTTTTCGGCACTGAACAAGCGTTCGCTGAATGTGTACGCCATGGAAATGCTGCCGCGCATCAGCCGCGCGCAGGCGATGGATGTGCTGTCGTCGCAATCCAACCTCGCGGGCTACCGCGCCGTGATTGAAGCCGTGGCCGAAACCTCCAAAACCGTGCCGATGATGATGACGGCAGCGGGCACCATTCCGCCCGCCAAAGTGCTGGTGCTGGGTGCCGGTGTGGCGGGGCTTCAGGCCATCGCCACCGCCAAGCGCCTCGGTGCCGTGGTCAGCGCGTTCGATGTGCGCCCAGCGGTGAAAGAACAAGTGGAATCGCTCGGTGCGAAATTCGTGGAAGTGAAAGCCTCCGAGAATTTGGAAACCACCGGCGGCTATGCCAAGGAAATGGACGACGACTACAAGAAACGTCAGGAAGCCGCGCTGGCGGCTGTCGTTTCCACGCAGGACATCATCATCACCACGGCGCTCATTCCCGGCCGCCCTGCCCCCGAGCTGATTACCGAGAGCATGCTGCAAACCATGAAACCGGGCAGCGTCATCGTCGATCTCGCGGTGGCTTCCGGCGGCAACGTGAAGCTGTCGAAAAAAGATCAGGTGACGGAAGAATACGGCGTGAAGCTGATGGGCTTGAGCGATCTGCCCAGCCGCGCCGCGGCCGATGCGACACCGCTTTACGCGCGCAACCTGTTCAATTTCGTCTCAACGCTGATGATGGACAAGGACTCCAAAGCCCTCGCCATTAAAACCGACGACGAACTCATCAAAGGCACGCTGCTGCTTTCGGGCGGCCAGATCGTTCACCCGGCATTGGGGGCCAAATAATGGAAAATGTAAAAACCACCACCACGACCATCATTACCGAGACCGTGCATGCGGCGGGCATCGACCCGTTCATTTTCGGCATCACCGTGTTCGTGCTGGCCTGCTTCGTCGGCTATTACGTGGTGTGGAAAGTGACCCCCGCCCTGCACACCCCGCTGATGAGCGTGACCAACGCCATCTCTGGCATCATCGTGGTCGGCGCCATCATTGCGCTGGGTGCGGAAGGTTCGGACATGTCGCACGGGCTGGGCTTCGTGGCCGTGCTCATCGCCAGCATCAACATTTTCGGCGGCTTCGTGGTGACGCAGCGCATGCTCGATATGTTCAAAAAGAAACCCCCGACGACGGGAGCTAAGAAATGACCAACAAAGAATGCATGAAGGGTGGCGTCACCGGCGTCGTCCTGTTCTTCGTTTTCTGGGGCACCTGCTGGGCGCTTACCAGCCAGTTCCTGATGGATTACTACATCGCCACCGAAAACCTGTGGCGTCCGGTAACGGACATGGCGACCTACGGCCCCTACGCCCTCGGTTACATGCTGCTCATCGCCCTCATTTTCGCCAGCCTCTTCCGCAAATGGCGCGCTACCGTGCCTGCGGGCGTCACCGGCACCTGCAGCTGCAACTGGCGCAAAAGCATCCGATTCGGCCTCGTGTTCGGCCTCATTGTTGGCCTCACCTCGGCCAGCGCCTACGCCTTCCTACCGATTCCGGCGGGCCTGGCCATCGGTTGGCTGCTTATCGATCTGATCAAAGGTGCCTTGGGTGGCATCGTCGCTGAATTCCTCTGGCGCAAACTGTAAGGAACTCCCATGAACGGCATTTATTATATCGCTTACCTCGTCGCGGCCGTCGCATTCATCATGGCGCTGCGCGGTCTGTCGTCGCCCTCCACCGCGCGCCGTGGCAACCAGTACGCCATGGGCGGCATGGCCCTCGCCATCCTCACCACCCTCGCTCTGCCGCAAGTGACCAGCTACGGCTGGATCATCCTCGCCATCGCCATCGGCGGCGGCATCGGTTGGGTCATCGCCAAGCGCATCGCCATGACGGCCATGCCGCAACTGGTGGCCGCGTTCCACTCGCTGGTCGGCCTTGCTGCCGTACTGGTGGCGTTCGGTGCGCTCTGGTCGCCCGAAGCCTTCGGCATCACCGACGCCGCTGGCCATATCCATGGCGGCAGCCTCATCGAGATGAGCCTCGGCGCGGTCATCGGTGCCATCACCTTTACCGGCTCCATCGTGGCCTTTGCCAAGCTGCAAGGCCTCGTGTCGGGCTCACCCGTGCGTTTCCCCATGCAACACCAAATCAACGCCGCCTTGGGCATTGGCGTGGTGGTGCTGATGGTGCTGTTCTTCCTCAGCGGCGCGCCATTCTTCTTCATCCTGATGACGCTGGTGGCGCTGGCCCTTGGCGTGCTGCTCATCATCCCCATCGGCGGTGCGGACATGCCCGTGGTGGTGTCGATGCTCAACTCCTACTCCGGCTGGGCCGCTGCAGGCATCGGCTTCACGCTCGGCAACCCGCTGCTTATCATCGCAGGCGCGCTCATCGGCGCGTCGGGTGCCATCCTCAGCTACATCATGTGCAAGGCCATGAACCGCTCGATCATCAACGTCATCTTCGGTGGCTTCGGCACCGTGGCTGATGCTGGTGGCCCTGCCGCTGGTGCCGACGACCGCCCCGTGAAATCCGGTGCGCCCGACGACGCGGCCTTCCTGATGGCCAACGCCGACTCCGTCATCATCGTGCCGGGTTATGGCATGGCCGTGGCCCAAGCTCAGCACGCCGTGCGTGAGCTGGCCGAGGAGCTGGAGAAACGCGGCGTGAAAGTGCGCTACGCCATCCACCCCGTGGCGGGCCGCATGCCCGGCCACATGAACGTACTGCTGGCCGAGGCCAACGTGCCCTACGACCATGTGGTGGAGCTGGAAGAGATCAACAACGATTTCGCCACCACCGATGTCGCTTACGTCATCGGCGCCAACGACGTGACCAACCCGGCCGCGAAAACCGATCCCAAGAGCCCCATCTACGGCATGCCCATCCTCAACGTGGGCGATTCGCGCAACGTGATCTTCAACAAACGCTCGATGGCGGCGGGTTACGCTGGTATCCAGAACGAACTGTTCTATCAGGATAATACCATGATGCTGTTCGGCGATGCGAAGGTGGCGACGGAGCATCTGGTGAAGGCACTGAAAGCGCTTTAACCGTTTGTTAAACCCGCGCCGCTATAGTGGGTGAATGGATCAGAAAACTTTCACGCCACTCGACGCCCATTACGCCAGCTTGCTGGAGACCGACCCACTGCTGCGCGCAGCGGCGGAATCGCTCTATGAGCGCAAGGGCAACCCCTATTCCAACCCCGAACCGGTGGTGAACACCAAATATTGGCGCCACCATCGCGAGATCGATTTTAGCCACGAAGCCACCTCCACCCTCGTGGATGCTATGGTCAGCTGCGATTACGCACCGGCCAATTCCCCCTACGCCGACAAACGCCGCATTGCGGGCGGCCTGAAGCTTCTGGGCGAGGATAAAATTATGTTCCACCGCTTGCTCAGCCACGAAATGCACGGCGACGTACTGCCCCATGCGCAGGAGATCGTGCTGCTCAAAGAATACGAGGACACGCTGAAAAAGAACCCGAACGACCTATCGCCCACCCTGTCCAGCCAGCTATCGGAAGTGCGCGAGGGCATCGAACGGCGCTGCACGTCGCTGGCCTCGGCCATTGGCCCAGCCATCGAGCGCTGCAACGTGCGTGCGCTCCCAGCCCAAACTTCGACAGGGCGCGGCTAATAAAATAGGCGACCCGAGGGCCGCCTTTTTCAATTTTTCCTACTGACGGAAATCCTAGTCGAACAACTCGGATTTCTTGCGAGCCAGTTTACGGGCGCGGCGAACAGCTTCGCCATTCTCGCGGACGCGTTTCTCGGAAGGTTTCTCGTAATGCTTGCGCATTTTCATTTCGCGGTAAATGCCTTCACGCTGCATCTTTTTCTTAAGAACGCGCAAAGCCTGATCCACGTTGTTATCACGAACAACAACTTCAACCACGGTACATACCCCCTTCCGACTATTTCGTCCCTGTGGGACGGCTAGATGTGAACTGCTTACGGCCAACCCGGCCTTCAGCGGAGCAGCACTATATCCCCAGCATGTGGATAATGGCAAGCGGCCATTTGCCTGTGGATGGTGTTTTGCGTAAGGTGCGCTCCGCAATAAACCCAACAAAAACGAGGCAAAGCATGGCTAAAACCACCGTCGGTGGCGTCGAGACCACCAAACTCAAATCCTACATCGAGCGCATCGAGCGTTTGGAAGAGGACAAAGCCGGCATTTCCAGCGACATCACCGATGTGTTCTCGGAAGCCAAATCCAACGGGTTCGACGTGAAAACCATGCGCCAGGTCATCAAACTGCGCAAAATGAAATCGAACGATCGCACCGAAGCCGAATACATGCTCGACCTCTACAAGCGCGCGCTTGGCATGGACCACGGCCTCGACGACGAGGAAGAAGCAGCGTAGCGCTGTTTCTTCAAATCTTAGTAGCCGCTCATCATGAACAATGCGCAAACGATGCTGCGGTTTGCCAGTGAATAAGCAGAGGCGGCCAGCGATACTGTAGTGGAGGCCGCCAAGTTGCTGCAGCCCGTTCCGCCTGTATTGCCTGCATTCTCAGGGCTCCTAACGCGTCCAGTCGCGGGCATGCCATCGTCCACTTTGGTATCGATATTCCATGCTTCTTCCGGTTTTAGCAGGGGAGTGCCGGTCGTATTGCTTGCCATCGTCGCGCCGAACAAGAAGGCGTTCCCGTAATTACCATCAAAAAGGTTTGGGTCCGCAACGGGCATGCTCCCCCATCCATTCAAGGTCCAGCCGCCGCCATTCATTTTGCTGCGTGGTACGTTTGTGCCGATGATCGCCGTCGGATTGGCCGCGGTCGTATCGCCGCTATTTCCAGTATAGGTCCCCTCTACCAACCCTGCGTTGGCCAGATGTTCCCAAGAGCCGAACATTTCGTTCGATGTTGCGGCAGTAAAAGATATCAAGCCATCGCCATTGCCATTGCATACGCCCGCTGCAGCAGTGCTTGAGATACCTGGGCAAGTTGCCGCCACGCCCCAAAAGCTTTGCGCGTTGCTCATATCCCCCGGTATGGCAAAGTATTTATCGCGGAAGGCACCTATGGCCGTAACATGCTTTTGGTATTCCGTATTTACTGCACGCAGTTCAGAAGCCCTTATCAAAGACTGCCCAGCGAGAATGCCGCCAACGAGCAAGCCTAGAATAACCAGTACAATGGAGAGCTCGACCAAGCTGAAAGCATTTCTTTTGTTCATGTTTTGCACCTTTTTGGCTTGAGATATCGCTCACATAATCCTGCCTATAAGATTGAACATTTGCAAAGCTTTAATGCGAAGCCCCGGATCCCATTCAAGGAATACCGGGGCTTGCTTATGGGGGGCTAAAAAGTCCCCCGCTCGAAGTTCCGGAGGTTTGACGTTCCGGAGCCTAAAACTGGGTTGCCCCTGCACGCGAATGCTAGGCAACCCCGCCTTACGTCAGGCAGCGTCGAAACGCTGCTCCGACATCAGGCGTAATCGTTCCAATTCTTCTTTGAGGATGAGCTTTTGCTTTTTAAGGGTTTGCAGCAGGCCGAAATCCGGTTGCGGGCGATGCGATTCGTCGCCGATCATGGTTTCGAGCTTCACGTGTTTGTCTTGCAGCATGGTGAGATGGGTAGTGAGCGACATACCTGAATACCTTCCTATGAACATTGGGAACAACGTTCCCTGAGGGTTGGCGCCAGCTTGAAGCTGGTCTTACGCGGTGAGTGACCACCCTAGAAAAGCAAACCCGCCTTTCTATTGCAAGCGCAACCGGCGTCAAGTTTTATTATATATTTTTGCTCTGGGCGTTGACTTTATAAAAGCCTGTAGCGCGTCAGCCACTTAACCGGCGACGCAATACGTCAGTTTAATTTAAAAGTGGATGGAATTACCCACGCCCCTGTGGATGACGTTGCGGCCGCGCCAAAGCATGCAATGCTCGGCTCTCTTCGCTATGCAGCACGCCATCGGCCTGAAAACCCGGCAACCTTTCCAGATCGCGGATGGCCTGGTTCATGCCTCGTCCACGTATCCCATCAATGTCTCCATGGTAAAGGCCCAACGCTTTCAAATCCCGTTGCTGTTCCTGCAATTGCGCGCGGTTGTACGTAGAGCGAATATCATCGACCGCCAGAATGCGCAGGGGTGCGGCGGGTGGCGTAGGCTCCACCGATCGCGGGCGACCTATAGAGGCGACAGCGCGGTTGAAACGCGACCAGCCGTGGCTGATCGCTTCTCCCACATCCTCGCTTATATCACGCACGACAGACCCGGCCGAGGCGAGCAACCCCGACACACGATCCTGTGTTGGCGGTGCTTGTACCCGTGCGCTTGGTGCGGCCGGAACGGCCGGAACAGAAACGATGGGCACGGCGCGATGCGCCACGGGCCTAGCAGCAAGCGGTGCTGGTGATTCACTTTCTGCAACGTAGCTTTGCCCGGCAACGCCACCTTGCATGCGCTCGATTGCTGCTTCCGCGCGGCTGAAGGTCGCGCGCGACCCTGCCGTTGTGTAATGCAGACCGTCCGGTGCGCGCTCACCTGATTCCGAGCGATGGGGGGGCAAAATTTCTGCATGGAAAGGTATGCCGCGCGCAGCGGCCTGCACACGGGCTGCGTCCATAGCGGTGGCCAACGCCTCGTTGGTCATTCTCACGGCGTTGTCGGAAATGCGCGCACGATACGGGCTGTTCTCTGTTAATGGCTCCAAAGGCAACAGCACAAACGGCGCGCCATTGGTGCGCTCGGCGATGTCCAACAATTTCGCCGTCAATAATCGGGCATAATGGGATGGTCCCTGTTCGGCCGTCAGTGCATCGTTCCAACCAATGGATACGATGCCTGAGCTACCTTGCGGAATGCGTGCCGTGTCGGCCAAGCGGTCGGGCACCAGCCCCATGCTACGGATGCCAAGATTCACGACGCCCGATTTGGCGTTCCCAATATCCTCTGTAATCGAATCACCGTAAACGAACATGTTGCTTCTCCTGTATCGAAGCTAACAGGCATTGTTTAACATTTCGTAAACTATGGGTGCATGTAGGGGCGCAGCGGCGTATTGAGCGCCAGGCCATTGCTGTCGAGCAGGTATCCGGCGCGGCTGAGCAGTTGCTGGTAGCCGATGCGGCGGTAGAGCATGCCGTCCTCGGCCCGGTGGCCGATGGGATCGGCGGCGAGGTCGAGATACTGCACATGCGCTTTGCGGGCGATCTGCTCGAGCAGCAGGTTCATCGGAAGCACATGCGCGTTGGTGATGTTGGGGTAGGGTTTAGTGAGCGGCTCCAGCCCCAGCAGCGTCATCGGCGCTTTGCCGTTACGACCGAGCATCTCTTGCAGCAATGCGGCATAGCGGCGTTCGTACATGGCGGGGGCAAAAAATGGCTGCGCGCCGAAAACGGCGTTCACGTCGCCCCAGCCAAGCGACACGAGCACATGGTCGCCGCGCTCGATCATGGTAGTGGGCGCGCGTTGCCCCGTCACCAAGCCGCGCCCATTGCCGCCTGCGTTGATGGCGGGTGGGTTGGCCATTGCTATGCCGGCGGCGATCGCATCGCCATATGCTACTATTCGTCCCATAATCCTCCGGGGAAATCCCCTTATGGATCAGTGTGGCACGGCGGGTGTTATGGAATGGTTAATTTTTGGTAAAATTGTTTATTCTTCTTCGTCGAAACGGCGGCCTATCAAGGCTTTGAGGGCTTCGATGGCCTGTTCGGCCTGCGGCCCCTGCCCGCGCAGTTCTACATCCACGCCCATTTCGGCGGCGAGCATGAGAAGGCTGAGGATGGAAGTGGCTCCAGCGCTGGGCGCTTCGCCCGTTTCGCCGGGAAGCGGCATACGCGTCACCTGGATTTCGGCATCGAAACCGGCGGCGGTTTTCACCAGCTTGGCGGCCGCCCGGGCATGCAGCCCTTTTTTATTACAAATGGTAACGCGGGCGGTGGTCATGGCCTAACCCACTTTTGCCTTTTTCAGCAGGTTGCTGGCCACGTTGATGTATTTGCGGCCCGCTTCCTGCGCGCCCATGACCGCTTCCAGCAGCCCCGGCCCATTGCGCAGGCTAAGCAGCTTGATGAGCATGGGCACGTTCACCCCGGCGATCACTTCGACTTTGCCGGGCTTCATAACGGAAATAGCGAGGTTGGAAGGGGTGCCGCCGAACATGTCGGTGAGAATGGCCACGCCTTGGCCCTTATCGGCGCTGCCGACAGCGGCGATGATTTCGTTGCGACGGCGCTCGATGTCGTCTTCGGGCCCGATGCATACAGGCACCAGGTCGTTCTGCTTACCCACCACATGCTCGGCCACCGAGATAAGTTCGATGGCGAGGTTGCCGTGGGTGACGATGATAATTCCGATCATCCGGTGGATTTATGCCAAGCCCCGCAGGAATGCAATGGATTAAGGGGTTTTATACCCCCGGTCGCCAATCCGGCGGCAGGATGCGATTTTCCTGCATCGCTTTCATGTACTGGATAATGACCGCCGCGCTGGCATGGGCGTCGATTTTTAGCAGTGGAATGGCGCGTCCAGCCAGCTGCATGGTGGCGGGCTCGGGAACACGCTCCAGCTCGCTCTCCGTCAGCTCCACCACCAGATGGATGACGTGGCGAGGAATGATATCGATGACGCGGATGAGCCCTGCCCCACGCAGCTCCATAATGCCACTGAGCTCCTTAGGGGCCTCGCCCATCAGCATGCCGGACTGTTCGATCAGCTCCACGCGGTCGTCGGCCACCAAGCGGGCACCGAACGCCATCATCTCGGCCATCAGGCGCGATTTGCCGCTACCCGATTTGCCGAGGATGAGGCAGCCAGAACCAGAGATGGCCACGACGCCGCCATGGATCGTTTCGAGCGCCATTTAGGCCGCGAGCTCCTGCGGATCGACCCAGCTGATGTTGCCGTCGGCGCGGCGATACACCACGTTGATGCGGCCGGTGCCGGAATTGAAGAACAGCAGCGCCGGAAGGTCGGACAGATCCATTTTCATCACGGCTTGGCTCACCGTGAGTTTTTCGATGTTGGTGGATTTTTCAGCAAGCACCACAGGTGCGCCCTCTTCGGCCAACTCATCATCATGCGATTCGGTCTGAAGCACGTATTTTTTGGCGATGGCCGATTTCTCGTCGCCGCGATGGTGGTCCTTCAAGCGGCGCTTGTAGCGGCGGAGCTGCTTCTCGGCCTTGGTGGCCGCATCATCGAACGCGGCGTAAATTTCACCCGCGCTGCCTTGGCTTTTGATGATGACGGAGCTGTGCGTACCCGGATTACCATGAATATCGACCTGGAACTGATGATGTGCCGCTTTCGACACCACCACATCGACGCTGGTCACGCGGTCGAGGTATTTGCTGAGCCCTTCGGTCAGGCGTTTTTCTACGTGGGCTTGGAAGGATTCACCGAGTTCGACATGCCGGCCGGAAACTTGAACTTGCATAAGGGCTCCTCTTGATTGTTTGGGATTTTGTTTTCATTGTGCGTAAGCGCTTCGCAGCGCGTGGGAGACTAGTATTATATAGCAAACGCCGGATAAGAATTCCATAGCGAAGCAGAGAATAAACCGGGAAGTTACATTTTGGGGAGCTTGACTCCCAAGGCACGGCTCATGCGCTCGGCTTCACCGTAATAGGCCACACGCCGCAGGAAGCGCGGCATGATGCCCGACCATTTGAAGTCGCCGATCAATTTGCCCTCGGCGTCCTCGCCTTTGTTTTGGAACGCGAACAGTTCCTGCATGGTAATGACTTCCGATTCCATGCCAACCACTTCCGAGACATAGGTAACGCGGCGATGGCCATCGCGCATGCGGCTGACCTGCACGATGAGATGCACGGCCGAAGCGATCTGGGCGCGTATGGCCTGGCTGGGCAGGTTCAGGTTGGTCATCGTGATCATGTTTTCAAGCCGGGCAATGGCGTCGCGCGGGTGGTTGGCGTGAATGGTGGTGAGCGAGCCTTCGTGGCCGGTGTTCATCGCCTGCATCATGTCGAACGCTTCCGGGCCACGCACCTCGCCCACGATGATGCGGTCGGGGCGCATGCGCAGGGCGTTGCGCACCAGTTCGCGGATGCTAACTTCTTCGTCGCGTTTACCAGCCATGGCCGGGCGTGTTTCCAGGCGCACCACATGGGGCTGCGGCAGGCGCAGTTCCGCCGCGTCCTCGATGGTCACGACGCGTTCTTCGGGGTCGATGAACTCGCCCATAGCGTTGAGCAGTGTGGTTTTTCCCGAGCCAGTGCCGCCCGCGACCACGATGTTCAGGCGGCAGCGCGAACAGATTTTTAAAAACTCCGCGAGGTTCGGCGAAAGGTTGCCGTTGGCCGCCATCATATCGAGGGTGATGGCTTGCTTGGCGAATTTACGAATGGAAATGGAGGTGCCATCCACCGCCAACGGCGGAGCGATGATGTTGACGCGGCTGCCGTCCGGCAAGCGCGCATCCAGCAACGGACGGTTGTTTGGAATCTGGCGACCCGCCTGCGCGGCCACGGCCTTGGCGATGGCGAACACTTTGGCGTCGGTGGGGAAACGCAGGCCGGTAAGCTGTAGCTTGCCGCTGGATTCCACGTAAATCGCGCCCGCACCGTTGATGAGGATGTCGTTCACCGTCGGGTCGTCGAGGAAGGCTTGCAACGGGGCCAGCGCCTGAACGGCATCGGCCAGCGCTATTTGCATCTCTGCTTCGTTGGAGCCATTGCTCGGCGTGTTATCCTGTCCGCCAAGCAATTGCGTCAGCAATTGTACCTGAGCTTCGAGTTGCAGGATACGGCGTTCGGTTTCGTCGGACATGGTTTGCTTATACGTGCTTTCTGGGCGGGAGATGAGTGGTTTTGTTTGGAATCAGCGCAAACCACGCAACATTCCCGACTGGCGTGCTGCATCCGTCACATTCGGATGGCGCGGCGCGCCGCCCACCCAACGATATCCGGCGGGCTGGCCGTTCAATTCGCCGTAGGTGATCAGGTCTTGCAGCACCAGCATATCGCCCTCCATACCCGACAGCTCGCTGATATGGGTGATGCGGCGCTGCCCGTCCTTAGTGCGCGACATCTGAATGAGGATGTTCACGGTGGAGGCAATTTGCTGGCGCACGATGCGCATGGGGAATTGCGGAATGGCCATGGAAACCATGGTCTCCAGCTTGCTCAGCGCATCGCGCGGCGAGTTGGCGTGTAGCGAGGTCATCGAGCCGTCATGCCCGGTGTTCATGGCCTGAATGATGTCGAACGCCTCCAGCCCGCGCGATTCGCCCACGATGATGCGGTCTGGCCGCATGCGCAGCGCGTTCTTCACAAGGTCGCGAATGGTAACGGCCGTATCGGGTGCGTCGATGCTGATGGGGAGCTTCGATTCGAGCCGCACCACATGCGGCTGTTGCAGGCGTAGCTCCGCCGAATCCTCGATGGTGACAATGCGCTCGCTGGAGGAAATGGAGCCGGACAACGCGTTCAGCAGCGTCGTTTTGCCGGAGCTGGTGCCGCCCGCCACGATGATGTTCACCCGGCTGGCCACCACTCGACTTAGGAAATCCGCCATTTCGTCGGTCATTTGCTTGCGGGCGACCATGCGTTCTAGCGTGATATGGATGGCCGGGAATTTGCGGATGGAAATGGTCACTCCATCCACCGCCATCGGCGGCGCCACGATGTTCACGCGGCTGCCATCGGGCAAACGCGTATCGATGAGCGGGCGCTCGCTGTTCCAGCGTTGGCCGATCGTATCCATAATAGTCTCAGCGATGCGATACACTTCTTCATGTGTGCGGAAACGCAGGCCGGAATCCTGCACCTGCCCGGCCACGTCGATGTAGATGGGCTGTGTGCCGGTGACGAGAATATCGTGCACCGTGTCATCGGCCATCAGCTTATCCAGAATGCCAAGCGAAGGCATAGCGGCATCCAGCGCATGGCGGCGCGGGCGGGCTACGGGCGATGGCGGGAAAATGGCGGTGACGATGCCGTCCTCGCCCAGTTCGGCGCCACCGGCTAACAAACCGCCGCTCACTGTAGCGTCGGGCGCAGACATTTCACTGAAATCGCGGTCGGGCACCGACACGGTGCGTTGAGCTATGGGCGCCACCATACGCGGTGTCACCGGCACACGCAGCGGCAATGGCGGCACCGCCGCAAGCGTGCGCGGTTTGTCTTCGTCCAAACGAAGGTAGGCGCTTAAATCGGATTCCACTGGTTCGTCCTGTGCAGGTGAGGTTCTTGTTTATTTCTCACCAGCATAAGGCGGAAAGGTGAAAGATTACTTAAGAGATATCAGCTAGGGGGAAGCTTTTTATTTCAATGACTTGCTTAAGCGCCACGCTTCTGACGGCGGCGGACGACACTGGAGGGGATGTTCATTTCCTCGCGGTATTTGGTGATCGTGCGGCGCGCCACATCGATGTTGCGGTCTTTCAGCAAAGTAACGATGGAATCGTCGGAAAGAATGTTCTCGATGGTCTCTTTTTCCACCAGATCCTTGATGTAGAACTGAACGGTTTTGCTTGAGAAATCCATCATCCCCGAGCCGCTATTGATGGAGCTGGTGAAGAAGAATTTCAGCTCCAGCGTGCCGCGCGGCGTGGCCATGTATTTCGCCGTCGTCACGCGGCTGATGGTGGATTCGTGCATGCCCACGGCCGCCGCGATGTCTTTCAGCACCAGCGGTTTCAGGTAGCGGATGCCGTGCAGCAGGAACTTCTCCTGTTCCTGCACGATGGCTTCGGTCACTTTCAAAATCGTCTGCGCGCGGCTGTCGAGCGCCTTGATGAGCCAGTTGGCGTTGGCCATTTGCTCGCCCATGAATTTCTTGGCTTCCTTGTCGCTGGCGCGCACTCCAATTTCCGTCGTGTATTGGCGGTTGATGAGCACGCGCGGCAATGCGTCGGCGTTCAGTTCGATGTGCCAGCCTTTACCGCCGCGCCCACGGCGCACCAGCACGTCGGGCGTTACCGACAGCGTATCTTCCTGCGCGAACCCCGCACCGGGCTTGGGGTTGCAGCGGCGGATATCGGCGAGCATTTCGGCGAAATCTTCTTCCTCGACGCCGCATTTCTTGCGCAAGCCTGCCAGTTCGCCGCGCCCGATCATCTCCAGATTGGCCAACAGAGTTTCCATCATCGGATCGAGGCGGTTCATGTCGTCGAGCTGCAAGCGCAAACATTCGGTGAGCGAGCGCGCGAACACGCCGACCGGCTCCAGCTCCTGCAAACGCACCACCACCGCGTCCACTTCTTCTTTCGTGGCGCCCAGCGTTTCGGCCAGTGGCGCGGTGTCTTCGCGCAGATAGCCCGTGTCGTCGACCAAATCGACGAGCTTTTCGGCAATGAGCAGCTGGTCGGTCTCGGTGATGTCCATGCGTATCTGTTCGAGCAGATACTCGCGCAGGGTTTTATCCTGCCCCGCGGCGTTGTCGATGCCGAGCCCCTCGCCCGCTTCGCTGAAGCCACCACCGCCCACATGCTCGCCCGCACTAATGCGATTTTCATCGGCGGAGTAGTCGTTGCTGTAATCGTCGTTGTCGAGGCTCTCGGCGGCGGAGTAGTCGTCGTCGGAAACGGTGACTTCTTTTTCTTCGCGGACGGGAATTTCTTCGCCCTCGGCATCCACCGTGGCTTCGCCCTCGTTGGCGGCGGAATCGTCGCGGTCGTTGTCGCCTTCTTCGCGCGCCAGCAACGGGTTTTTCTCGATCTCGGCGTCGATGTATTCCTGCAGTTCCTGCGAGGAAAGCTGCAAAAGCTTAATGGATTGCTGAAGCTGGTGCGTCATCACCAGCGTCTGCGATTGCCGGAATTCCTGTTTCATTCCTACCATGGAGGCACCATAGCAAAAACCAGTTCAATTTTCCATGCAAGAATCGAACCAAAGGGTTCGAGGGCGCGCTTTTAAAGCGAGAAGCGTTCGCCGAGATACACCCGGCGCACTTCATGGTTGTTCACGATGTCGGATGGCGAGCCTTCCATAAGCACGGAGCCATCGTGAATGATGTAGGCACGGTCGATCACGTCGAGGGTTTCGCGCACGTTGTGGTCGGTGATGAGCACGCCGATGCCGCGATCTTTCAGGTGCGATACGAGGTCGCGCACGTCGGCGATGGCGATGGGGTCGATGCCCGCCAGCGGCTCATCGAGCAGGATGAATGCGGGGCGACCCGCCAGTGCGCGCGCGATCTCCGCACGGCGGCGTTCCCCGCCCGAAAGGGCGATGGCAGGCGAGTTGCGCAAATGGGTGATGGAGAATTCGGCGAGCAATTCGTCGCACGAAGCGCGGCGATTGCCGGGGTCGGCGACGCTCACTTCCAGCACGGCCATGATGTTCTGCTCCACCGTGAGGCCACGGAAAATGCTGGCCTCCTGCGGCAGGTAGCCGATGCCTAAGCGCGCGCGGCGGTACATGGGCAGCGCGGTGATGTCGGTGCCGTCCATGTAAATGGAGCCGTAATCGGGCTGTACGAGGCCGGTGATCATGTAGAAGCAGGTGGTTTTACCCGCACCGTTGGGGCCAAGCAGGCCCACAGCCTCGCCGCGTTGCAGGGCGATGGATACGTTCCGAACCACCGGACGTTTGGCGTATTGTTTGCCGAGATTTTTTACCACCAGCCCGGAATCCTTGCTCACCAGTTCTGGCTTGCGCGGCTCGGGCGGCGGGGCTTTGGGCAGTTCCATCACGCGGGCAACAGAGGGACGCGGCGCTTCCTGCTCGGGCGGCAGAGCAGCGTAGGCAGGATATTCGGGTTCAGCATGCGCAGAGGGCGCTTCCATCGGATGTGCGATGGGCGAGGTTTCACTGATAAATTCGGTGGGCTGTTCGACGGGAGGAACATTCTCGTTCGCGGGGCGGGCCGGACGCAGCAACCACCCTTCCCCTAAACCATGGGAAGACGGCGGGTTCCGATCGTCGGGCGTATCGCTCATTACTTGGCTTTCGAGCCGGGGACGAAGAGTCCGTGAACACGACCGCCACTTTGTCCGGCAACGGCACCGCCACTTGCGGTAAGCACCGAGCGGCCAGTCGCTAGATTATAGTTCATACGGCTGCCTTTGAGAATGTTTTTATCGCGCGTCAGCAGCACGTCGCCGGTGAGATCCAGCGTTTGTTTGTCAACATCGTACACCGCCGCGCTGCCGCGGGCCGTGTCCGTGGGGTTGGTGAAGATGACGTTGCCGTTGGCGTCGATGCGCGAAATGCCCTTAGCGGCTTCGCCCTCAGTGCCCGCACTGCCGCCGGAGTTGCGATAATGCACCACCATTTCGTTGGCCCGCATGTTGATGCCGCCCTGCGATGCGATGACGTTTCCTCTGAAGGTGGCGGTGTTATTTTCCTGCTGCACATCCAGCGCATCCGCCGAAATCTGGATGGGCTTTTCATTGCTGAGTGTGGTTTGCGCCTGCGCGGCCGAAGCCAGAAGCGCGATGCCTACGAAAACCGTCATGAGCTTGTTCATTTAGTCCTGCCGCTTTTGATCGAGGGTAACGGTCACGCGATCGCGGCCGCCGAAGCTGATACGCTTACCGTTATCGCGGATTTTGAAGCCGGTGGCAAGCAGCTTGCCCTGCGGCCCAGTGCCCTCCACGGGCGCGTTCCCGTCCACATCCATCGTGTCGGTATTCACCATGGCGCGCGAAGTGGTGAAGCTGTAGCCGCTAGCGTCATCCACATGCACATTGCCGATCAGTTCGATGCGCTGCGCTTTTTGCTGATACTCGGCGCTGTCGGCGTTGAGCGCGACGAACCCGCCATCGGCCCGCACCAGCTGCCCCGACACTTGCTCGATGACAATCATGTCCGACGTTTTCTGGATGGCGCGCAGGCCGGTCACCTTATATTGCTGGCCGCTGGTGTTGGTGCCTTGGTATTCGGGATTGTTCATCACCGGGCTGGCCACCGGCTGGTCTTTTCCATTGGTACCGACGAACGACACACGAATGCCCGAGCGGTCTTTTGTCAGCAGCGGATAGCCGATAAGACTCACCAGAAGCAGCACGGCGAACACGCCCACCACCCATTTGCTGTAGAGCACGAACCGCGTGTAACGCGCGAAAGCAGAGAACAGATGATCGACCTTACGCACGCCCCAGAGGGAAAACTCTTTGTCTGGGATTTTGGGCATGGCTAGAGAATGCCTGCGCGAAGGCAATCATGAATATGCAATATACCGACGGGCTTGGCTTCCGCATCCAGCGCGAACAACACGGTGATGTTGCGCGTATTCATAATGCCGAGCGCCTCGGTGGCCAGCATCTGCGGCGTGATGGTGATGGGGTTTGCCGTCATCACTTGGCGCGCGGTTTGTTTCATCAGGTCGGTGTCGATGTGGCGGCGCAGATCGCCGTCGGTGATGATGCCTTGCAGCACGCCATTTTTCACCACACCCGCGCAGCCGAAATGCTTGGCGGTCATGGTCAGCAGCACCGTCGGCATGTCGGCTTCGGCGTCCACCAGCGGCAGTTCCTCGGCGTCATGCATCAGGTTCGCCACGCGCATCAGTTGCGTGCCCAGCTTGCCGCCGGGATGGTAAACGCCGAAATCTTCTTTGGTGAAGCCGCGTTTTTCTAGCAGCGCCATGGCGAGGGCGTCGCCGTAAGCCAGCATCATGGTGGTGCTGGTGGTGGGCGCGCCGATGGGCGAGGCTTCCGGCACTTCCGGCAAAATAATGGCGATGTCCGCCGAGTCGACCAGTGCCGAAGTTTCGCGGCGCACCAGCGCCACCAACGGAATGCCGAAGCGTTTGCTGTAGGCGATCACGTCGCGCAGCTCGTGCGTTTCACCGGAGTTACTGAGGCAGATGACCAGGTCGTCGGCGGTGATCATGCCGAGGTCGCCATGGCTGGCTTCCGACGGATGCACGAAGAACGCGGGCGTGCCAGTGGAGGCCATGGTGGCCGCAATTTTGCGTCCGATATGCCCGCTTTTGCCCATACCGCAAATAATGACACGGCCCTTCAGCGCGAAGATTTTTTCGACCACAGAAAGGAACTGGCCATTGAGGGCTTTCGACACCGCCTCCAGCCCCTCCACTTCCCGCGCGATCACATGGCGTGCGGCGTCGAGCAGGCGCTGGGAATCGTCGGGCTGGGTTTTTTGTTCGGGCATGGGAACCTAGTGGGCAAAAATATCGAGGTCGGGCCAACCAGCAAGATCAAGCTTGCAGCGGGTGGGCAGGAATTTGAAGCACTCGGCGGCCAGTTCGGTGCGGCCTTCGCGGGCCAGCATGATGTCGAGCTTCTCGCGCAGGCGGTGCAAATGGCGCACGTCGCTCGCGGCATATTCCTGCTGTTCGGGGCTCAGCGTGTCGGCGCCCCAATCGGAGGTTTGCTGGTATTTCGACACTTCCTGGCTCAGCAGATCACGGCACAGATCTTTGAACCCATGGCGGTCGGTGAAGGTGCGCGTCAGGCGCGAGGCGATTTTGGTGCAATAGATGGGTGCGGTGGTGACGCCGAGATAATGCTGGACGATGGCCACGTCGAACCGCGCGAAATGGAACAGCTTCACGCGCTTCGGATCGGTCAGGAGTTTTTTGAGGTTCGGCGCGTCGAACATGCCTTGCTCGAACTGCACCAGATGCTCGTCGCCCTTACCATCGGAAATCTGCAACAGGCAGAGGCGGTCGCGCTGGTTGTTCAGGCCCATGGCCTCGGTATCGACGGCAAGGTCACCCTCGAACACCACGTCGGCTGGCAGGTCGTTCTTATGCAGATAAATAGCGATAACCGCCCCCTCTTAAGAATAGGCGGGGAAATTGCCATATTACGCGAACAAGCTCAAGGAAAAGGTCGGATTATCAGCTTTCTAGCGGGAATTCCGGCGCTTGGCACGGGCCCGCACGCGGACGGCGCGGCGCTGCGGCACCTTCTTGACGCCCAAAGTGGCGAGCAGGAGGCTGGCAAACAGCAAGACTGTGGAGATCGTGACCATGAACTCACAGTAGCAGAGCAAATCCTAATTTTTCGTTAAAGCGCGGGGCCATCCGGCAGATTTTTTTGAAGGGTCTGGGCTGCTTTTGGCCCACCCACTTTTGCCATATGCTGTGGGATATCTTCGGTGAGAATGGCGTCGCCGATCACCAGCCCCTTCACCGTTGGTTTGCGCAAATCCTTGAAGGCCTGCTGCAGCTTTTTCACGGCGCGCGCGTCGTGCTGGAAATCTTCGTCGCTTTCCAATTCAAAACTGCGGACATTGCTGTTCGTATGCACCAGCCGTGGATTTGCGATGCCCGCCTTCGACAGCGCCGCGAGAATGGTGTTCTCATGTTCGAGGAACAGCTCGTCGCTGGTGCCGGGCGCGACCACGAATTTCACGTTGAATTCGCCATCGGTTTCGTCGAACAGCACATGGCCGACGGCGGCTTTTCCGTAATGCGGAGCCATGAATTCTTTGAGCCGGTGTTTCACGCGCGCGTCGCCCACCATGTAGCCGCTGGCGGTGTCGCTGCCCATGGCGTCAATGGGGTCGTGGCCCAGCTTGGCGGCGCTGCCTTCGATCACCCAGTTCTCGTCGCGTGGGCGGTGCGGGTAATTATCGAAGAAGGCGATGGAATCATGGCGGTTGTTGAACGCCACGCGCCGCACACCGCAATCGCGCAGATGTTTGCTCATACTCACTTCGCGCGCGGCGATGGACATGAACCCAACATTGCGCATCAGCGACCGCACGCCATGCGTGCCGAAATCGTTGATGGGGCGTGGCTCCATCTCACTGTAGATGCGCACCAGATCGTTGCCGTTGCGGCCTTTCGAGGTGAGTTCGCTGACGAGGTAGCGCATCGCGTCGCTCACCACGTTGCCGCCCTTGCTGTAGCCGATGAGCTGGAAATGCTGGGCGATGCGCGCCGCATCCTCGCGCAGCACCAATCGGCCGTTCGCAGGCATGGTATCGCGCAGCGAAAGCGGCGAGTTGATGTCGCCAACCTGCTGCGGATTTTCCGCCATGCATTTCAACATCAGCTTGGCGATGCGTTTGGCGCCGGGCGATATTTCTGCGAACGCATCCGGCACGTCGCCGCTGACGCTACGGCGCAGTTCGTTCACGCGACGGATCAACCTCGCCGCGTTGAGCCCGCTGTTGCGCTCGGTATCGCACGCGAACAGCATGAGCGTTTGCCCCGGCTGGGTGGGGGCATCGGCCGGGGTGATGTCGAGCGCTTTTCCGTCGCTGGCGTCGCGCGTCATCGCGGCGATGCCGTGGGTGATCTCGCGCATGTCGTTCACCGACTTGGCGCGCGCATGGCTGGAGGTGATGATGATGCGCGGGAAATCAGCTTGCGCGTCCCAATCATGCTGCTGGAAGCGTTTTACGATGTCGTCGCCATCCACCGCTTGCACATCGCCCTGCGCATTTTCGCTTAGGAATCGATTATTGTAGGCGGGTTTATACAGCTCGCCCTCGCCCGGCATGCGGCCACACACCATTTCCAGCACCGCGGCCATGCCGTCGCTTTCCATCGGCACATTTTCGAGCGCCGCACGCGCCATAGGGTTGAACAGCAATTGCGATTTCACCAGCGTGCGAATCACGCGCGGCAGGAATTCCATTTCCTGTTCGATGCTGCGTGTCGGCATCTCGGCATCCGGTGCGTGGGCGCGGTCTTTGCGTTCTTCGCGGGCGGCGCTCCAGCGGCTGAAGCCCGCATCGACCATGGTTTCCCAATAACGATAGGCGGGGAATTGGCTGAGGAACGCGCCCTGCCCGCGCGGCGTCCAGATATCGTAGGCCGGGCTGGTCATCGCGCTTTCGGCCATCGCCTGATATGGCGCCATCGCCATATCCTGCCCCATGTTCCAAGCGTTCTCCCACAGGCCACCCATCGTCGCCAGATAGCTGGCGCCGACATTCATGATGGGGCGATCATTCTCGGAATCGGACATGCGTCTCTTCTTTTTTACATGCCCTACCCTGCCCGGCTTTTTCACTGAAAGCATGCTGCAATGCCGAAAAATCCTGTAACTTCATGAGATTGTCACAATGCGTGGATAACCGTAGGGGGTGACAGGGAGGCGACCGCCGACCCGCGAAGCGGCGGGGTTTGGGGCAAAGAGCCCATTCGCGCGAAGCGCTTATAACTTATCCCGAACTTACGCACATCGCGGCCACCCTCATAAGCCCATGAATTGCGGCCCATAAATAAGTATTTTAAAAATTGGTGTGGATAGCGAGCGCCGCCCGTTGGAAATTTTTCGGGTTCGGGCGCATATTGGTTTCAAGGCCAACGAGGCTTTTCGCAAGAAGAGAAAGGTTGGTGCGGTGGGGTTAAGCCCACGTCAGGCACCGGAGACGGACTGACACGGGAAGCGGAGCAAGCCTTCGGGCTTGCTCCACTCTCTCGAACCGGTGGTGGCTTGCTGCCACACGGTGGCGCTCTGCCAGGGCGCTGAACAAAAAAGTGAGGGGTAACCCTTGCTCGGCAGAGGTCGGCGCGCTTAGGCGCGCAGACTTCGAGATGAGGCGGCGGCTTGGAATAATTGCCTTCGGGTGGATGTTTCGAGTTACCCCACAGAGAACGGCCTTGTGCTTGCACAGGGCCGTTTTTCGTTTCACCCCCTCGCACTGTCACCGTATCTTCACGGGATTTTCTCCTGCTATCGCTTATTATGGCAGGATGTCATCTCCTCCACTCCGACCTGCTTTTCCTACGCAAAGCCGCCATACGCGGGAGTACCCCGGCGCCGTGACTACGACGCTGCCGGAGCGCCCATGGGTCACCATGCGATTGGCAGAAATGGCTCAAAAAGCGGGCTGTGCCACGCCGGAACTGGTAACCTACGAAGCAGCGTTCCCTGCTTTATGCGCGTTCCCTCAAACCCACCCACAGAAAATTGGCATTCCAACTTCGGCACTTCCTTTTTTTACCGACCGCGAATTGGTCGCAATTATGGGGCACGAACTCTCCCATCTCATAAAATATTCGCAACGCGAAGGGGTAAAAATAGGGGCCGCGGCCCTCAGTGCCGTGGTGGGGGTCGGTGCTGTCCATGGCGGTGAAATGGCCGTGCCCGAAGCATGCCGAACAAAAAACCACTCGCATGTATGCAGCGCGATATCCCGACGAGCCTTCATTGGCGGCGGGGCAACCGCGATGGTGGTTACACACGGCACACCGGCTATTAACCGCCTGTACGAATCCAAAGCGGATCACGATTCCGCCACCCTATCCGGCGATCCGGAAGCGATGATCACGGCATTACAAAAATTAAAACAATGGATGCGCGACCATAAATCCCACGAATCAACCGTCAACCATCCATCCATCGATAGTCGTACTCACGCTTTGGGTGCGCGCCGCTAGTGCGCGAAGGCCAAAATCCCGTCGCCGATAATTTGAATCGCAAGCGCCGCCAGCAATAGGCCCAGCAAGCGCGACAGCACCACGCGGCCGGTATTGCCAAGGTATCTGTCCAAACGGTTCGCCAGCAGGAAGCAGACGAGGCAACTGCCGATCACCGCAGCCAGCACGAACAGGAATCCGACCGTATTAATAACACTGCCGCCCGCCGCGCCCGCTTGAATGATGGTGGCGGTGATGGCGCCCGGCCCGGCCATCATGGGGATGGCCAGCGGGAACACGGCGATGTTCTTCGGATGGTCGTGGATGGCTTCGTCGGCCGTGTTGGTTTTGCGTTCCACGCGTTTTTCGAACACCATCTCGAACGCGATGTAGAACAGCAACAAGCCGCCCGCGATGCGGAACGCCGGCACGCTGATGCCCAGCAGGCGCATCACCGCTTCGCCGCCCAGCGCCGCCGCGATCAGCACCACCAGCGCTACCGTCACCGAATGGAACGCCGTGATTTTCCGGTCAGCGATGCTCATATGCGCCGTCAGGCTCAAGAAAATAGCGATCAGCCCGGGCGGATCAATCGCCACGAACATCGTGATAAACGCAGTTTTGATAAATTCAAAGTCCATGCTGCATGCCATAAGAGCGAACCGAGCCCCCGGCAAGTAAATTTCTGTTCATGCGTTCTGGGCAATTGACAGGCCCTCCGCCGCCCGCTATGAACCCGCCTCCTGAAGTGCCCAGGTGGCGGAATTGGTAGACGCACTAGCTTCAGGTGCTAGCGTTCGCAAGATCGTGCTGGTTCGAGTCCAGTCCTGGGCACCACTAAAAAGCCACCTTCGGGTGGCTTTTTTTGTGGATGGCGCGCAGGCCGCGCTATTGATTATTCCCGCACGGGTGCTACGAGTGCTGCGACTCACGCATAGGGAACATAATGCATACTTATCCTCTCGTTACCATCGTCGGCGGTTCTGGGTTCATCGGGCGCCATACGGTTCGTTTGTTTACCAATGCGGGCTGGCGCGTGCGCGTGCTGGTGCGCGACACGGTGAAAGCCGACTTCCTGAAAACCGCCGGATATCCCGGCCAGATCGTGCTCGATCATGCCGACATCACCCGCCCGGAAACGCTTGAGGGCAAATTCGCGGGCTCCACGGCGGTGGTGAATCTGGTGGGCGTGCTTTATTCCAAGGGCCGTCAGAAATTCAATGCGGTGCATGTGCGCGGGGCGCAGGCCGTGGCCCAACACGCCGCCAAGGCGAACGCCCAAGCGCTGGTACATCTCTCGGCGCTGGGCGCTGGGAAATCCGACGCCGAATACGCGCAAACCAAAAAAGCGGGTGAAGACGCCGTGCGCGCCGCCTTCCCCGGCGCCACTCTTTTCCGCCCCTCGCTCGTCATCGGGCCGGAGGATGATTTCTTCCAGCGTTTTGCGAAAATGAGCCTGTTGGCCCCGGCGCTGCCGCTGGTAGGCGGTGGCCACACCAATTTCCAACCGCTGCTGGTGACGGATCTGGCCGAGGCCATTTTCCACGCCGCCACGCAGGTGGAAACCGCAGGTCGCACGTTCGAGCTGGGCGGGCCGGAAGTGTTCAACTTCCGCCAGCTGATGCAGCTGATGCTCGCCACCACGAAACGCAAAAACTGCCTGGTCACGCTGCCCACTCCCATCGCGAAAGCCATGGGCTTCGTGTGCGAGCTGCTGCCGCTGCCGCCGATGATTACCCGCGATCAGGTGCGCATGCTGAAAACCGACAGCGTGGTGGGCGATGGCGCCGAAGGCTTTGCGGCGCTGGGCATGGCCCCCGCCGCCATTCAGTCGAAATTGCCAGAATATCTGGCGCGTTACACACGGAGCTAGCATGCGCTTTCTCGCCACCTTCTTCCGCGCCTTCTATTCGGCCGCCCTCTATCGCCGAGTACTGATGGCCGAGCGCGGCTACGGCGTGGCCTACAGCCTGTTCCTGTATCTGTTCGTGGCGGTGCTGGGGGCTAGCTGCATCCTGCTCACCATGCGTGCGCCGTTGCAGGAGATGCTGCCGCAATTGGCCGATGTGACCCCCGCCGAATGGGGCCTGATTTTTGTCGGCGGCCTGCTGCTGCGCATCCTGATGCTGGTGTTGCTGGCCGTTAGCGCCCGCCTCATCGCCTGGCGCTTTAAAATACCCATGAATTACGCCACCGCCTTCCGCGTGGCGGGCGTGGCTTACACCCCCGTGACCGTGCTCGACGCAACCATGTTCTGCCTCACGCTGCATCCCGTAAGTGTGCTGCTGCTATTTGCCGGCGGCGTGGCGATGCTGCTTGCCGTGCTTCATTCCACGCGCTAGGCATTCATTATGCTTACCCTCTATCATTCCCCGCTCATTCCGTCGGCACGCAAGATACGGCTGATGCTGCGCGAGAAAAACATCCCGCATACACTGAAGCAGGAGGATTTCTGGCTGCGCCGTTTCGAGTTCTTCGCGCTGAACCCGGCGGGCGATGTGCCGGTGATGACCACCGATAAGAACCAGACCATCGTCACCGCCTACGCCATCGCCGAGTTCCTCGACGAGACCTACCCCGAGGTGCAGTTCTTCGGCAACTCGCCCATCGAGCGCGCGGAAGTGCGCCGCCTCGTCGATTGGTTCGACGTGAAATTCGACCGCGAAGTGACGCAGCTGGTGCTGTTCGAGAAACTCTACAAGCGCCTGATGGGCTATGGCGAGCCCAGCTCCGAAGCCATTCGCGCAGGCAAAAAGAACATCCTCTACCATCTCGATTACATCGCCCATCTGCTGAACGGCCGCAACTGGCTGGCGGGCGAATACCTCACCCTCGCCGACATCTCCGCCAGCGCGCATCTGTCGTCGCTCGATTATCTGGGCGACGTGCCGTGGGAGCAGTATCCCAGCGTGAAAGAATGGTACGCCCTCATCAAATGCCGCCCCGCCTTCCGCGAATTGCTGGAAGACCGCGTGCAAGGCTTCAAGCCGCCGGAACATTATACCGATCCGGACTTCTAATTTACGCGCCGAGCCCTATATTGTAAAAAAATGGAGAGAGCTATGCCCGTCGTCACCGTCTACAGCACCAACTACTGCCCCTATTGCGTCCGCGCGAAAGACCTGCTCAAGCGTAAGGGTGTGGAATATACCGAGATCAACGTCGAGGACGATGTCGAGCGCGAGAAAATGATCGCCAAGGCAGGCGGCCGCCGCACGGTGCCGCAGATCTTCATCGGCGAAACGCATGTGGGCGGCTTCGACGACCTGAACGCCCTCGAAAAAGGTGGCAAGCTCGACGCCATGCTGGCGGCCTAGCCACATTGTGGCATCTCTGCCGCAGCGGCATCACCGAATAGTTATCCACACCCCATCCTGAGCAAAAACACTGGTTTGCCAGAGTTGTGCACGTATTACTTCACGTGATCCTGAAGTAACCCCTTACGTTCTGGTGTGGCATGTTCTGGTTGCAGTTTACCCGCGAATTCTACCGTCTGGCTGAGGAGCAGAAGCAGCGCCCCACGGCCAAGGTGGCGACGCCTTCCTCCATCGTCAGCACCCCCACGGTTGCGCCCAGCGCCATGCCGAAAGCCACTGCCCCCGCCTGCGTCGCGTTCTTCAACAGCATTCCCCAATACGACGCGCTGCAAAGCCGCGTGAAAGAACTGGAAGCCGCCCTCGCCGTCAGCGACCGCGCCCGCGAAGCCTTCCTCGCCGCCATGAGCCACGAGCTGCGCACGCCGCTCAACGCCATCATGGGCTTTTCGGAAATGATGAAAGAAGGCGTGTTCGGCGCCATCGAAAACCCCACCTACGAAGCCTATGCCGGGCATATCCATGATTCCGGCAGCTCGCTGCTGGGCAAGATCAACGACCTGCTCGACATCGCCTCGCTCGATACCGGCGGCGTCACGCTCGACGAAACCGATTTCTCGCTGGCCGAGCTGTTCGCCGAGGCCGTGAACCTCGTCACACCCACCGCCAACAACCGCAAGCAACTGGTTACGGTGGATTGCGCGGGCAACATTCGCCTCGTCGCCGACCGCCGCAAGCTGCTTTGCGCCCTCACCCATTTCCTCAGCAACGCCTTGCGCCACTCGAAAGACGCGGGCGAAGTGCTGCTCATGGCCCGTATCCAGCCCGACGACGGCGTCATCCTCAGCGTGCGCGACGAGGGCGAAGGCATCCAGCCGAAGCAGCTCGCCATCATCCGCGAGGCACTGCAAAAGAACTCCGCCTACCGCAACATCGAGGCCGGGGGCATTGGTCTTGGTCTGTCCCTCAGCCGCGAGCTGGCCGCCCAGCACGAAGGCCGCATGATGCTCGATTCCATCCGCCATCGCGGCACCGTAGTCTCGATGATCCTGCCCAAAGAGCGCATCATGGCGGGCATGCCCGCCAAACGTCGCCGCAGCCTTTAAGCGCCTTCCCGCGTAGGCAGGAATGACAAACTTATAAATGCTGCTATAGACTGGGCGCATGACCGACATCCACGACCAAATCATCGATGCTGCCCTGACCGACGCCGTGTTCGACGGCTGGACGCAAGGCACCCTCGCCCGCGCCGCCGAGCGCGTGGGCCTAAGCGCCGCCGATGCGCGCCGCGCTTTCCCTACCGTCATCGACGCGCTGAACTACCATTCGCGCCGCGGCGACCAGCGCATGCTCGACAGCCTCACCACCGAATACAATCTGCCCAGCATGAAAATCCGCGAGCGTATCGCCACCGCCGTCATGGTGCGGCTGCGCCAGAACAGCGCGCACCGTGAAGCCATCCGCCGCGCCATCGCCACTTTCGCCCTGCCGTGGCACGCCGCCGATGGGCTCAAAAACCTCTACGCCACCGTCGACGCCATGTGGCATGCCGCCGGCGACACCAGCACCGACTACAATTTCTACACCAAGCGCATCCTGCTTTCGAAAGTCTACACCACCACCGTCTCCGTCTGGCTCGACGACCATTCGCCCGACTTGGAAGACACCGAAGCCTTCCTCCGCCGCCGCATCGAGAACGTCATGCAGATCGAAAAATTCAAAGCCAAAGCCATCGACGGCTTCAGCAAGCTGGAGGAATGGCTGCCAGAATTCTTGCATTCGCGCCCTTAACTTCTTAGAATAAATGCATGAAAAACAAACATGCATTTTCGCTGGTCGAACTCTCTATCGTGTTAGTCATTCTGGGCTTACTGGTAGGTGGCGTTCTTGCTGGGCAGAGCCTCATCCGTGCTGCCGAATTGCGTTCGGTCGGCACTGAATTCACCCGTTGGCACACAAGCATCTATGCCTTCCGCGACAAATATTTCGCGCTGCCGGGGGACATGACCAATGCTCAATCTTTCTGGGGAATAGCCGCCGCCTGCCCCGGCACTAATGCCCAGCCCAGCACCACTCCGGCGACTTGTAACGGCAATGGTAACATTATTTTTGAGTCGGCACCCTCCGGCGCTACGGGCAACGAATATTTTCGTTTGTGGCAACATCTAGCGAATGCTGGCCTGATCGAAGGTTCCTATGCAGGCGTACAGGGCAGTGGTGGTGTCAATCATGCTGTTGCGGGCTTTAATGCGCCAGCCTCGAAAATAAATGGCGGTTGCTGGACGCTTGGTTACACCACTGCCATTGCAAGCAATGCAAACTACTACGACGTGCCTGCTGGCAACCAATGGTTGTTTGGCAATGAGAATTCCAGTGGTAGCTGCAAGAATGGTATTCTTGTGCCCGCCGAATTATGGGGCATCGACAAGAAAATGGATGATGGCAAACCCGGTACGGGTAAAATACGCGCTCGTAATTATGTGGATTGCACTAACTCCGCTAATGGCTCCGACGTTAACGGCGATTACCTGCTCACTGGCACAACACTTTGCTCCCTGCAAATGCCGGCTTCGTTTTAGTGCCGGCTTTGCAGCACCGCATGCTGCGGTTTTAGCCAGAGAGGCCGCACTTCGGGCGCGTAGAGTATCTGCGCATCGGGCGTGTTGATGGCGTGGTAAAGCACGGAGCCGGAGATCATGCTGATGCAGCGGTAGCGTTGGTTGCGCAGGGTGACGATTTCGCGTTGCATCATCTCCATCAGCACCTGTTCATTCATCGCCGTGTCGCCGTCCTCCTCCAACACCAGGTCGCAGGCCGACATTTCGGGGATGCTGGCGTAGTAATTCTCGATTTTGTAGTTCTTGCGCAGCACGCGCATGCCCGCCAGTTGGCTGACGCGCTGTTCGGGGCGGTGCTCCATGTAATCGTTCACGTCGCGGATGGCGCGGTAGTTCATGCGGCGTTTCAGCCAGACCTGATAATCCTGTGTGGTGACCTTGGTCATCTCCACGCCGTTCAGCCCGTCATTGCCGCAAAGCGTGAAATCCGGCCCCTCGCCCTGCCGGTGTTTGGCGATGTCGATGGGTAGCTCCATCAGCCCGTGTGCGCGCAGGATCATCATGTATTGGATGAGGCAGCCGACCTCGATCTTGTCCTGTTCGGGCATGTGGGCGTGGATGAGGTCGTGGAAACAATCGTCCAGAGCCTCGTTGTCGTAAACGGTACGGTAGAAGAGCGGCAGGCGGCGTCGCTTCATAATCCCTCGCAATCCGTGGATTGCTTGCCCGAGGCCGCGCTTTAAGAGGGCGCGTTACGGGGGATCATAGCAAAAAAATCGCCTGTTCGCAACGCCCGCTAGATATGCAGCGCGCGGCCGTAGGCATCCAGCACGCTCTCATGCATCATTTCGCTGAGGGTCGGATGCGGGAATACGGTGGCCATGAAATCGGCTTCCGTGAGTTCCGCCTGTTTGCCGATCACGAAGCCTTGCACCAGTTCCGTCACCTCGGCACCCACCAGATGCGCGCCGAGCAGCTCGCCGGTCTTGGCATCGAAGATGGTTTTGACGAGGCCTTCCGGCTCGCCCAACGCCACGGCCTTGCCGTTGCCCATGAACGGGAAGCGGCCAATTTTCAGCTCATAGCCTTTTTCCTTCGCGGCTTTCTCAGTGAGGCCGACGCTGGCCACTTGCGGGTTGCAGTAGGTGCAGCCCGGAATGTTCTCGCGCTTCATGGCGTGCGGATGGCCGCCCGCAATGTGTTCCGCCGCGATCACGCCCTCGTGGCTCGCTTTATGCGCCAGCCATGGGGCTCCCGTGATGTCGCCGATGGCGTAGACGCCCGGCTCGCTCGTCTGGCAGTTGCTGTCCACCATGATGCGGCCATGCTCGACCTTCACTTTGGTGCCCTCAAGCCCGAGCCCTTCGATGTTGGCCACGATGCCCACCGCCGAGATCACGCGATCCACCGTGATTTCCTGCTTCTTGCCGTCTTTCTCGATGGTGGCGGTGACGTTGTTTTTGCCTTTTTTCAGTTCCTTCACCACCGCGCTGGTAATGATTTTCATACCTTGTTTCTCAAGCTGCTTCTGGGCGAATTTCGAGATCTCCTCGTCCTCCACCGGCATCACGCGGTCTTGCAGCTCCACCACGGTCACATCCACGCCCAGCGTGAGGTAGAAGCTGGCGAACTCGATGCCGATGGCGCCGGAGCCCATAACCAGCAACGATTTCGGCATGGTTTCGGGCACCATCGCCTCGCGGTAGCTCCATACCAATTTGCCGTCGGCTTCCAAGCCCGGCAGGTTGCGCGCGCGCGCACCGGTCGCCAGCACGATGGCTTTGCCTTCCAGCTCGGCCAGTTTCTTTTTATCTTTGTCGGTCACGGTCACTTTGCCTTTGCCGCCGAGCGCACCGAAGCCCTCGAACACCGTTACTTTGTGTTTCTTCATCAGGAAGCCTATGCCTTTTTTCATCTGCTCCGACACGCCGCGCGAACGCTGCACAATGGCTTTCAGGTCGATGCTCACCTCGCCCACGGTGATGCCGTATTCTTTGGCATGCTTGATGTTGGTGTAAATTTCCGCCGAGCGCAGCAGCGCCTTGGTGGGGATGCAGCCCCAGTTGAGGCAAATGCCGCCGAGATGGTCGCGCTCGACCAGCGCCACTTTTTTGCCCAGCTGCGACGCGCGAATGGCCGCCACATAACCGCCCGGGCCGCCACCAATTACCACCACATCAAATTGTTCTGCCATGCTCGTCTCCTACCATTCGTCCGGGTTCACCGGGGGTTTCTTTATCACAGGCGGCTTTTCTGCCGCAACGGGCGCCGGAGCGCCATCTTTTTCTGGTTCCTCGAACATCTGTTCAAGGCTCGGCAACCGCTCGGGCACCGCAACGGGGGCAGGCCCCGCCTCCCGTTCGTCGCCGGGCAGTTTCACATCCTTGCCGAACGCCACCACGGGCTTTTCCTCGCGCAGCTCGCCCACCACCACGGCGCCGCTTTTAATGTCGTTCTTGCGTTTGGCCAACCAACCCGCGTCGCTTTTCAAACTCACCATCAGCGGCAGGCCGCAATTGGGGCAGAATTTCTTGTTGTCGCCGCCGCCGAACACCGCGCGCAGCGGCCAGACGACGAACAGGTAAATCGGCAGCGTCAGGAACATCGCGATCGGCTTCACCGGAATGCCGGTGGCGAGGAAAATCACGCGGCACAATTTGTCGAAGGCGTTGCTGGTCTCGTTGTCCTTTTCGCCCGCAGCGTCGCTGGGGCGTTTGATCGCCTTACCTTCGTAACCGCAATGGGTGCAAATCTTATCGGCCATACGAGCAGCCTAGCGCAGTTTACGCGAACATCAAAATCGGTTGTTCGAGGTAGGTTTTCAGCAGCTGCAGATATTCCGCCCCCAGCGCCCCGTCCACCGCACGGTGATCGACCGAAAGGGTCATGTTCACCACGGTGATTTCGGTCGGCACGCCATGGCGCATTACCAGTTTCGGCGCACCCGCACCCACGGCCAGAATGACGGCCTGCGGCGGGTTGATGATGGCTTGGAACGTGCTGACCCCGTACATGCCGAGGTTCGAGATGGAGAAGCCGCCGCCCTGGAATTCCTCGGGCTTCAGCTTGTTCTCACGCGCACGTTTGGCGAGGTCTTTCATTTCCGTGGAAATGGCGGCCAGCGACTTCTGATCGGCGTTACGCACGATGGGGGTGATGAGGCCACCATCCGTTGCCACCGCGATGCTCAGATCGACGTTGTTGTATTGCACGATGGCGTCGTCATACCAGCTCACGTTGCAGTTCGGCTTGTCGCGCAGCGCGAGGGCCGAGGCCTTGATGACAAAATCGTTCACCGAAAGTTTGTAGGCGGGCGGGTTGCCTTTGCCAGCCTTCTTCTCGGCCAGCGCGTTCAGTTGCGCGCGCGCTTCCAGCATCGCGTCGATTTCCACTTCCACCGTCAGGTAGAAATGCGGCACTTGCTGTTTCGATTCCAGCAGGCGGCGCGCGATCACTTTGCGCATCGAGTTGTTCGGCACCTGCACGAATTCCACCGGATTGCGGCGCACGGCACCGCTCGAGCTGCCGCCCGTGAAACCTTCCACATCGGCGCGCAGGATGCGGCCGCCGGGGCCAGTGCCCAGCACATCAGAAAGCGT
>JBBKVX010000065.1:0-30467 GCA_037968615.1 Rickettsiales bacterium | reverse complement strand
ATCGTGGCCGATCTCACCAAATCCATCGCCCGCAGCTACGACGTGCTGCTGAACGATTCGGTCGCTTTCCGCGGCACGTTCCTCATCGATAAACAAGGCGTGGTGCGCCACCAAGTGGTGAACGACCTGCCGCTCGGCCGCAACGTGGACGAAGCCATCCGCATGCTCGACGCGCTGATCTTCCACGACGAGAACGGCGATGTTTGCCCCGCCAACTGGAAAAAAGGTGAAGAAGGCATGAAGCCCACCGCCGCTGGCGTGGCCGATTACCTCAAGAAAAAAGCTGCGAACATCTAGTGGTTCCCTGCTCGGGCTACTGCCCTCGCAATGGAACGCCGCTTCGCGGGCTCAGGGCTGGTTCGGCCTGCTGGCCTCTCATTACTTGGTAGAGATTGTATATGACTGAACATAAAACACCCGTCCTCATCATCGGCTCCGGCTCGGCGGGCTGCACGGCGGCCATCTACGCAGCGCGCGCGGCGTTGAAACCCATCATGGTGCATGGCATGCAGCCGGGCGGGCAGCTCACCATCACCACCGATGTCGAGAATTTCCCCGGCTTCGCGGAACCCATCAAGGGCCCATGGCTGATGGAGCAAATGGAAGCGCAGGCCGCGCATGTCGGCACGCAGATCTTCCACGACACCATCGTCGAAGTCGATCTCAGCAAGCGTCCGTTCGTGGCCAAGGGCGATTCCGGCGACACCTACATCGGCGATACGCTGGTGATTGCGACTGGCGCTTCGGCGCGCTGGTTGGGCACCAAGGGCGAACAGCAGTTCCAAAATTTCGGCGTCAGCGCCTGCGCTACCTGCGACGGGTTCTTCTTTAAAAACCGCGACGTGGCCGTTATAGGCGGCGGCAACTCGGCGGTGGAAGAAGCCCTGTACCTGTCGAACATCTGCAAATCCGTCACGCTTATCCATCGTCGTGACAGCTTGCGCGCCGAAAAAATTGGGCAGGAGCGCCTGTTCAACACTAAGAACATCTCTGTCATCTGGGACAGTGTGGTCGAGGAATTCTGCGGCAGCGATAGCCCGCCGAACCTGACGCATCTGAAACTTATGAACGTGAAAACGAACGTCGCGTCGGAGCTGAAAGTCGACGGCGCATTCGTCGCCATCGGCCATGACCCGAACACCAAATTGTTTGCCGGTTCGTTGGATATGGACGCCGAGAACTACCTCATCACCGTTCCCGGCTCCACCCGCACCAACATCCCCGGCGTGTTCGCTGCGGGCGACGTGCAGGACAAAATCTTCCGTCAGGCCGTCACCGCCGCCGGCACCGGCTGCATGGCCGCGCTGGAAGCCCAGAAGTTCCTCGAACATCACGGCGTGACCACCAACGAAGCGGCCGCGTAGCGCAAGCTTCACGCAACTGTCACACGCAACATGTTGCGCGGTGCTAGATAGCGCGCATGAACGCCGCCACCACCGACACGACCATCCGCCTACTTCAGCGCGCCGCGAAATTATCGCAGCGCTTGCAGGATACGCTCAGCTTGCAGCAGCATTATCTGTGTGCGGTGGCCGATGCGGCGACCACCTCAGCGTTTTTGCCGAAGACAGAAATCCGTGGGCTGGATCAGGCCACCGCCCTGTTCCCCACCGTACTGTTCGAGCAGGCCAGCGAGCCGATGGATATGTACGGCAACCTGCTGCGCGAAGCAGCGAACCCAATGGCCAATGCCGCGCATGGCAACAAGGCGGTGCGTAGCCTGATCACCATGCATTGTTTCCTGATCCGCAGCGAATTGAAGAAGCTGGCCAAACCGCTTGAAGACATTGTTGGGCACCGGAATTTAGCCCACGCCTCGCCGATTGCGATGGAATTATCGGCGAAACAAATAGAAGCGCTGGATGTCTATGCCGAGCATACGGCCAATCAATTCCAGCCCACACTCGCGCGTTTGCTGCGCGAGTTCGATGCGCTGCGCATGGATGCCGAACAGAATGTTTCCCGGCAACGTTAAGCGCATGCAATTTTTGCATGGGCAGGTTGCGCTGAACGCATAGCTAATTCCCTTCACACCGCCCGAGCTTTGCGTTAAATGCATAGCTCATGGATTGGGACAAACTTCGTATCTTTCACGCCGTCGGCCAGAGCAAGAGTTTAACTCAGGCGGGCGAAGTGCTGGGCCTTAGCCAATCGGCCGTGTCACGGCACATCGCGGGCCTGGAGGAACGGCTGGGTGTGTCACTGTTTCACCGCCATGCGCGCGGGCTGCTGCTCACCGAACAGGGCGATATCCTGTTCCGCACCGTGTCCGACATGGTGGCCAAGCTGCAAAGCACCGAAGTGTCGCTCAGCGAAGCATCGCACAAGCCCAAAGGCCCGTTCCGTCTTTCGGTGGCCGCGACCTTCGGCACTATTTGGCTGACGCAGTTGATGAAAGAATACACCGACCTCTATCCCGACATCGAAGTAACGCTGATCTGCGACGACCGCGAGCCCGATATGAGCCGCCGCGAGGCCGACGCCGCCATCCGCTTCCACCCCGTGAACGCCTCGAAACAGCCCGACGTGGTGCAGGTGCCGATCATCAAGCTGCGCAATTCGCTGTATGCCAGCAACGATTACCTGCGCAAGCACGGCATTCCCAAAACGGTGGCCGAGCTGAAACAGCACAAGTTGCTGGCGTTTGAAGAGGCCAGCCGCGTGCTACCGTTCCCAGAAGTAAACTGGCTGTTTGACAGTAAAGCGGGCAAGGAGCTGCGCCCGTTCTTCCGCGTCAACTCCCTGCTGGCCATGCGCACGGCAGTAAAACAAGGCATGGGCATCGCCGCCCTGCCCGATTACCTGATGCATCGCACCCGCCATATCAGCCGGGTGCTGCCCGAGTTGGAAGGGCCCGCCACGGCCGCCTATTACCAATACCCGATGGAGCTGAAAAACTCGAAACGCATCGCTGTCTTCCGCCAGTTCATCACCCAGAAAATCGCCGACAGTAATTTCTAGCGGCCAGCCCATTCGCCGCCAATTGCGGATAAGTATGTGGATAGCGGAAAAATCAATCTATTGATTTATATGATTAAAATTATGCATTTTTAAAAATGCTGCGGGCGCGCATAAATTAACTTGCAACTGAGGCCAACGCTCGTATGTTCCCGCCCGATTGCGCGGCTTGTTCGCGCGAGTCTTGCCGCCGGTCTCCGGCGGTGAATTAGCCTCCCTGTTATGCTTGAGCCGGGCCTTTGTGCCCGGCTTTTTCTTTAGCAAAAAGCGCGCGGATGGATTTTAAAACCCAGGGAAATAGAAGAGCGCACAAGCACGGGTGGTGCTGTCGAGCATATAGGTGCCGTACGTTGTTGCTGTGTAGGCCGTAGCATTGGTGACGCAGCCTGTAAATTCACGGTCAATGGCCAACAGGCGGCCACCGTCCGACAATCCATCATCCATCTTAGTATCCAAATTCCATGCTTCTTCGGGCAACAACACGCCGCTGTTCAGGCCAGTCGTATCCGTTGCGGTCTTGCCCGCAATTTTAAAAAGGTTCCCGCCCTGCCGATAAAATAAAGCCTGATAAGCCACTACGTAACCTGCACGCTCTAATTTAGACGCGGGGATTTGCCGGCCAATCGTGCCGATAGGGCCAGCATCCGGCGCGCCAACATACGTTCCCTGCACTAACCCCGCGTTTGCCAAGTGCTGCCAGGCACGGAATTGCTCATAAATGCCGTTGGTGGGCGACGAGGGTATCTGTCTGTCGCCGTTCCCGTTGCATGTTGCGGTTCCACTAGCCACCACCGTATCGCCGCAATCGCTGAGCAAACCATCACCCCCGTCGGCGGCGCCCCAAAAACTCGTCGCAGTTGCCATATCACCGGGGAGCGCAAAATATTTGTCGCGGAAGGCATAAACGGCGGTGGTGTATCGCTGAAAATCAGTGCTTATCGAACGCAGCTTCGATGCTTGGATGAGTGATTGTCCCGCCAACACGCCTCCGACCAAAAGCCCAAGAATGACGAGCACAATCGATAATTCAACTAACGAGAATCCTTTGCGCATAAAAATACCCTACCAGCCCACGTCACAAAACGCGAGCATAACATGCCGCGAGCAAGGATAAAAAACGCTAAGAAAAAGATGAATTGGTCTTTGATTCTGTTCGAAATAGAACGTGTCTATAAAAAATAACGCATGGTTCTGCTGAAGTAAAATCAAAGCGATTATTTGGTGCGGGTCACCGTGATCAGATGAAGTATGTTTTTTTGCAGATCCGGTATAGCCGTATAGCCTTCTTTGGGGATCACGAAGGCTACCGTGCGCACCTCGTCGAGGGTCATTCCGTTCAACAGCACATCGAGGCCTGGCTGCTCCCCCATAACAATCGTCGCCGTGATGGGCGTGGCTTTGCTTCCATCCGCCTTCCAAGGCTGCAGCGTGAGTTGCAGCGTGTCGCCGCAGCGGGCCGCCTCTCCCATCCCTTCTTTTTCGAGGATGGCGTAGCTACCGAACTGGTCCGGTGAATATGCGGGTGCGCCACACAGCGTAGGCTCCTCGACATAAATGGGATTTATCGCACGTTTCCACCGCTTGCCATCGATCAGCGCATGCATTTCCGGATAGGACTGCGCGATCTGCTCGCTGCGCGCTGCTTTTTGCGGCTCATTTTCTTGCACCGTTAGCCCGCGGTTGCCGGTCACGATGATGTAGCCAAGAAATAGGACAAACAGCCAAGCCAGCCAGCGCGGGTACATGCATCGCTCCATGAGTTGATGGCGCAATGCTACCATGCGGCCCGTTTTTTTCCAGTGCCGAATGCTGGCGCGCTTGCCAGAGATAACCGAAGGCATTAGCGTGGCGGCCAAAGGGGAGTGCGTATGCGTATCACAGCGGCAGGTTTGGCGATCACTATGGCGGTTTGGCCCGTCTTCGCACTCGCTTGGAACCCCTACCCTGACGCCAGCAACCCGCCGCCGGAAGAACAGCGCTGGGCCCGCCCGCAATCTACCGGCACGCTCAACCCATTCCGCGCGCCCACGCCCGCTCCCGCTCCGGTCTATGCGGCTCCCGCTTATACTGCTCCTGCTCCGGCCTATACGGCGCCAGCCGCCACCGCCTACATCGCTCCGGCGCCCATTTATGCCGCGCCCGAGCCTGTAGCGTACGCTGCTCCGGCCCCGGCCTACACGGCTCCCGCACCCGCCTATGCCGCCCCGGCCCCCGCGCCCGTGCAAGCGGTGCAGTATTACGAAGCCGCGCCCGTGGAAACCGCGCCCGCCATGCCGCCGCAATCGATTTATTACGACCCGATGGCTCAGCCATACTCGGCCCCCGTTGCCATGACGCAGGATGCACCGACCATGGAATGGTACGGCGGCGTGCAGGCCTTCTACGACCAATACCGGGAGCCGACCCTCGGCGTAGAGACCGAATCGGTCTATGGCGCGCTGACGGGCGGGTTCGATTATTACGACGACTGGCTCTATACCGGCCTCGACGCACGCATCTCCTACGGGCAGGCGGATTACGAATCCGGCAGCGGCACCATCGACGGAATTCCGGAACAGGAATACGAACTGCGCTGGAAGATCGGTTACGATTACACCGAGAATGGCCGCGGCTTCATTCCCTATACCGGCCTCGCTATGCGCTATTACCAAATGGATTTAAAAGGCGAGACCACCAATCTCGGCGCGGCGGGCTACGACCGCAACATCTTCCAGCTCTACATGCCGTTCGGCATGCGCTTCGACGGCCCGTTCGCGGGTTGGGACGTGCGCTCGACGCTGGAAGCCGACCTTCTGCTTTATGGCAATGTCAGCTCACGTCTCGGCACGCTCGGTGGCGGTTTCGAGAACGCCAACAACCGCCAATCTTTTGGCAGCGGCGGCGCGTTACGTGGAGAAATGATGTTCGCACAGCGGCGTGCGGGCGGCGGCTATTACGAATTCGGCCCGTTCTTCCGTTACTGGAAATTCAAGGATTCGGAAACCGACAGCCAACCCATCGGCACGTTCCTCGAGCCCGAGAACGATCGGTTCCAGGTGGGCGCAGAAATGCGTTACCACTTCTAATGGTCGGTGTGCGTTCGGCGTCTTAAACGTTGAAGCGGAAATGGAACACGTCGCCGTCTTTGACGGGGTATTCCTTGCCCTCTAAGCGCAGCTTGCCTGCTTCTTTCGCGCCCTGCTCGCCTTTGCCCGCGATGTAATCGTCGCAGGCGATGGTCTCGGCGCGAATGAAGCCCTTTTCGAAATCCGTATGGATCACGCCCGCCGCTTCCGGGGCGTTGGCGCCACGGCGCACGGTCCATGCACGGGCTTCCTTCGGCCCGATGGTGAAGAAGGTCAGGATGTCGAGCAGCGTGAACCCAGCGCGCACAATGCTGGTGAGGCCGGTTTCCTTCAGCCCAAGATCGGCGAGGAATTCGGTTTTCTCTTCGTCGCTTAGGCCCGCCATTTCGGCTTCGATTTGCGCCGAGATGACCACCGATTGCGCGCCCTTGGCCTTGGCCATGGCGGCGGCTTTTTCCGACAGCGCGTTGCCGATGGCGGCCGAGGCCTCGTCCACGTTCAGCACATACATGGCGGGTTTGCTGGTCAGCAGCTGCAGGCCGCGAATGCGTTTGGCTTCGTCGCGGTCGGCGGGTTTGTGCAAGCGCGCGGGCTGGCCTTCGCGCAGCAGCGGCAAAATCGGCTCGATGGTGGCGAGGGTGGCCAACGTTTCTTTGTCGCCCGACTTGGCTTTTTTCTGCAGGTTGTCGTAGCGTTTCTCTAGGCTTTCCAGATCGGCCAGCACCAATTCCAGCTCGATGATCTCGGCGTCGCGCTCGGGGTCCACGGTGCCCTCGACATGCACGATGTCGTCGTTATGGAAGCAGCGAAGCACATAAATGATGGCATCGGTTTCACGGATGTTGGCAAGGAACTGGTTGCCGAGGCCTTCGCCTTTGCTGGCACCGCGCACCAGGCCTGCAATGTCCACGAACTCCAGTTGCGTTGGGATGATGGTGGCGGAGTTGGCGATTTTCGCCAGCGCGTCGAGGCGCACATCCGGCACCGAGATGCGGCCCACATTCGGCTCGATGGTGCAGAACGGATAGTTCGCCGCTTCCGCCTGTTGCTGCGAAAGCAACGCGTTGAACAGCGTCGATTTACCCACGTTGGGCAAGCCCACGATACCGCAATTGAAACCCATCGTACTTCTCCTTGATCGCGCAGCATCCGCGCGCTTGCGTGGCTTTTAGGAGGTCGGGGCCGCTTTGTCCACCGGCTTCGGCGGCTTCTCACGCGGCGGGGCCAACGTGTCGGTCACTTTGCTCATCAGCCCCTCGGGCGAATGTTCCCAGAACAGCGAGAACGCATGCGCCAGCGCGTCGATCAGCTTGTAGCTGGCCTCCCGGTCGTCCTTACCGAAATTGCTCAGCACATGGCTGTGCACCTTCGCTTTGTCGCCGGGATGGTTGATGCCGAGGCGCACGCGCCAGTATTCTTTGCCGATGCAGGCATCGATGTCGCGCACGCCATTTTGCCCATTCGCGCCGCCGCCTTTTTTAATGCGCAGCTTGCCCACTGGCAGATCCAGCTCGTCGTGCAGCACAATGATGTTCTCGGGCGGGATTTTATAGAACGCGGCCGCCGCCTGCACGGCGCGGCCTGAATTGTTCATGTAGGTGAGCGGTTTCAGCAGGATGATTTTTTTGCCGCCATGATTGGCCTGCGCCACTTCACCATGGAATTTCTTGGTGAAGGCATCCGCCCGCAAACTACTGGCCAGCGCATCCACCGCCATGAACCCGATATTATGGCGGTGCCCGGCATAATCCGTTCCCGGGTTACCAAGGCCGACGATGAGGACCATGTTCGATGCGTTCATGCGCGTAACCTAGAAAGAAAAAACGCCCCGGGGAAGTGTTTCCACGGGGCGTTCATTCGTTGGCGCGAAAAACTTACTTCTTCGCGGCGGGCTTGGCGGCCGGAGCAGCCTTGCCACCAGCAGCCGGAGCGCCTTCCACTGCTTTCGCAGTCGAGGCCGGAACGGCAGTGGCCGACGGGGCCGCCACTACTTCTTCTTCCTCTTTGGCGCGGCCGGTGAGCGAAGCGATGGTGAAATCTTCACGCTTGATCGCCGTGCTGACGCCTTCGGGCAGCTTGATGTTGTGCAGGTGGATCGAATCACCGATGTTCAGGTTGGTCACGTCGATCTCGACCGACGACGGGATGCTGGTCACGGGAGCCATCAGCTGCACTTCGTGACGCACGATGTTCAGGATGCCACCGCGCTTGATGCCCACCGATTTCTCGGTGTTGTTGAAATGCACCGGAACGGTCACTTTCACGATCGATTTTGCGTCAACCGAAATGAAATCGGCATGCTCGATCTTGTCGGTCACCGGGTTCAGTTGCATTTCACGCGGGATGACGAAGTTGTCTTTGCCGTCGATTTTCAGCGAAACGAGTTTGTTCATGAACCCGCCCTTGAAGTAGTTGTGGCTGAGCTGCATGGCATCGACCACGAGGCTGAGGTTCGGCTTGCCTTTGGCGTACACGGCGACCGGCACTTTGCCTTGGCGGCGTGCTTCGCGTGCGGAACCGGTGCCTACGAGGTCACGGGTTTCGGCGGTAAATTCTACGGATGCTTTCATTTCTGACTCCTTTAGTGGCCTGATGGCTGATGCCACCCTGCTGGTTGATTCGTCGGCACGGACAACCCGTGCGGAAGGTGGGTGTGTATAAGGAATCCGGCAACACCTGTCAACAGTTGGGAAACTGTTCAATTATTAAATAATTTGACGGTAAAAAAGCACGCAACCAACTGTGCGGACGCTTAATTTATATGCGGCGGTTGCCTCATCAACAGTATCGCCACAGTTTAGCCCGAACATTAAGGAGACGATGCGGCCCATCCCGGGTTTTCCGTCATCGATTTTAGTATCCATGTTCCAGGCCTCTTCAGGCGTAAAGGCGGGATCGCCGCGCCAATAAGCGCTGGGCATTTTGCCATAGGAAATTGCATTGCCGTATTCGCCGCCGTACCAAGCGGTGTCCGCCATATCATAATATCCATAATTTTCTATATGATATCCCGTTCCGTTTACTTTGCCGATGGGCACATTTTCGCCCGCATTCAAAATGACGCCACCGCCAGCAGTGGAAGCGGCGCCCGTATAGGTGCCCTCGATCATACCCGCCGCAGCTAAGTGCGTCCATGTGCGCAGGCCTTCGTTGTGCGATAACAAACGATCGGCATTGCCGTTGCTCAATCCACTCCAGAAGCTGCTGGCGTTGCTCATGTCGCCCGCCACGGAAAAATATTTATCGCGAAATGCGTAGAGGCTGGTAACGTAAGATTGCATTTGGGTGATGCCGGAACGCAGCTGTGCTGCGCGAATCAACGATTGGCCAGCCAAAATTCCGCCCACCAGTAACCCCAATATTACCAGCACAATGCTAAGCTCGACCAGACTGAATGCGGCGAATTTCTTTTTCATATCATGAATGTAGATGGAATTAACTGACGAATCAATCGAACAGGCTCGAGACCGAGCTTTCTTCCGAGATGCGGCGGACGCCTTCGGCGAGTAGGGGGGCGATGGATAAGGTTCTGATGTTTTTGCAATTTTGCACGGCCTCTGGCATGTCGATGGAATCCGTCACTACCAGCGAAGCGAGGCTGGATTTCTCGACGCGCGATACGGCGGGGCCGGAAAGTACGCCGTGGGTCACGTAAGCGCTGACCGATTTCGCGCCCTCGTCCATCAACGCTTTGGCGGCGTTGCAAAGGGTGCCGGCGGTATCCACGATGTCATCGAACAAAATGCAATCGAGGCCCTTGACGTCGCCGATGATGTTCATCACTTCCGACTGGTTAGCCTTCTCGCGGCGTTTATCGACGATGGCGAGGCCCGCGCCGAGCTTACCCGCCAGCGAGCGCGCACGCACCACACCGCCCACGTCGGGCGATACGATGACCACGTTTTCCTGGTTCGGGAACTGCGTGCGAATGTCTTCCACGATCACCGGGCGGGCATAGAGATGGTCGACCGGAATATCGAAGAAGCCTTGTATTTGCCCGGCATGCAGATCGACGGTGAGGATGCGGTCGGCACCCGCTTCGGTAATCAGGTTGGCCACCAATTTGGCGGTGATGGGCGTGCGCGGGCCGGGTTTGCGGTCCTGCCGTGCATAACCGAAATAGGGGATGACCACGGTGATGCGGCGGGCCGAAGCGCGCTTCAGCGCATCGAGCGTGATCATCATTTCCATCAGATGGTCGTTGGCGGGCGAGCTGGTGCTTTGGATGAGGAACACGTCTTCGCCGCGCACATTTTCCTGTACTTCCACGAAGATCTCATTGTCCGAGAACCGGCGGATGCTCGCGTCCGTCAGCGGAATGCCGAGATACAGGCCCATGGCCTTAGCCAGCGGTTGGTTCGAATTGCCGGAAATGAGTTTCATGAGGGCGCCCGATAATTTTTTGCACCTTAACGAAACTTCCGCCCAACGAAACCCTTTTTTCTTATTTCCTAAACCGGCGAAGCTGTTCCGGCCAAAAGGGCGGAACCCCTACTCGCGCATTTGGTCCATGACGCGTTGGACTTCTTCTTCTGGCCGCCCCAGCGCTGCCAGCAGGCCCGAAAGCATGCGCATGCTGGATACTTGCAGCTCCGGCACGGCAAGGTTCGCGCCCAGCAGCTCCAATGCACGCGCATGGCCCTGATCGCGAGCGCGCACAAAAATGGGCATGTTGGGGTGCGCGGCGCGCATGGCTTTCAGCAACGCGTCGGCCTTGGCCGGGTCGTGCAACGTGATGATGAGGGCGTGCGCGCGTTCGACGCCAATGGCTTCCAGCACGTCGGGCCGTGCGGCGTCGCCGTAATAAACCGGCTGCTGGCGTTTGCGGCCGCTGCTCACTTCGCGCGGGTCGGTGTCGAGCGCCATGAATGGGATTTTTTCATGCGCCAGGAAATTGCCGATCAGTTGCCCCATGCGCCCATATCCGGCGATGACAATGTGGCCGTCGAGATCGCGCGTTTCGGTTTTCAACAAATCGGGGGTGGTGCGCACGCGGTGCCACCAACGGCGTTCCAGCAGCGCGCCGACGGAATCGAGCAGCGGCGTGGCGGCCATGCTGAGCGTGACAGCGAGCAGAAGTTTCTGCACCAGCTCGGTGCCGATTACGTCGTAGTGACCGGCAAGGCCGAACAGGATGAAGGCGAATTCGCCACCTTGCGCCAACAGCAATGCGGTGTGCGCGCTGCTGCGTTTGCTGTAACCGCCCACGCGCAGCACGCCGAACAGCACCGTTGATTTCACGACCACGATGCCGATGGCGATGGCCATGACTTCGGTGAGGTGGTGGAGGATGAACCCGGCATCGATCATCATGCCGACGGTCATGAAGAACAGCCCCATCAGCAGCGATTTGTACGGTTTTACATCCACCTCGATCTGGTGGCGGAATTCGGTTTCAGCCAGCAGCATGCCGGCGAGGAACGCGCCGAGCGCAGCGCTTAGGCCCGCCTCTTTCGTCGCCCAGGAAATGCCCAACACCACCAGCAGAATAGTGGCCACGAACAGTTCGCCAATATCGAGCCGCGCGATGAGGCGGAACAGCGGCCGCAGCAACACCCGCCCGACCAGCAGAATCAATATCAGGCCAGCCGCCGCGCGCAGTAACGCGATGCCAACAGTGCCAGTCAACGAACCTTCGCCGGTGGCCAGCAACGGTAGCAGTACCAGCAACGGCAGCACCGCCAGATCCTGCAAAATAAGAATGGCCAACGACAAGCGGCCCGTTTGTCCGGCCAATTCACCGCGCTGTTCCAGCACCTGCAGCACCAGCGCGGTGGAGGAAAGCGCCAACGCCGCCCCGATAACGAGGCTGGTGGCCAGCGGGTGGCCGGTCAGATGCGCGATGACGTAGAACACGAACGTGGTGAAGATCATTTGCGCGCTGCCGATACCGAGCACTTGGCTGCGCATGGCTTTCAGCCTGTCCCACGACAGGTCGAGGCCGATCATGAACATCAGGAACACGATGCCGAATTCGGCGATGGTCTCGGTGCGGTGCGGGTCGGAAATAAGGCTGAGTCCGTTTGGCCCGATCAGCGCACCCGCCACCAGATAGCCCAGCACCGGGTTCAGCCGCAAGCTACGGAAAAGCGCGACGATGCCCACGGCAAACCCCAGCAGGATCACGGAATCGGGAATGCCGCGCGCGTAGAGCATGCTGTCGGTTATTAATTCCGGAATCTGGGATACATCCATGCGGAACTTTATTGCACAGAGCGCACGGCGCATGCAACTCACGCGTGCTCAGCCATCGCAGATTTTGGTGACAAGTGGCCGCCACGACAGCATACTCGAACCATGAACCATGCCCATCGCCCCACTGCCCTCATCACCGGCGCCGCCAAACGCGTGGGTGCCGCCATCGCCACGCATTTGGCTACCGCGGGCTTCGATCTCGTGCTGCATTACCATCGTTCGCATCAGGAGGCGAAAAAGCTGGCGGCGACGCTTGCCGAGCAACACGGCATTTCCGTGACGCTGCATGCTGCCGATCTGGGACAGACCGATGCGCTCAGCCATTTCTGGGATGGCCTGCCACCTTGCGACCTGTTGGTGCTGAACGCCGCCACCTACGAGCGCGACACGCTGGCCGATATGTCGGCGGACATGTTGCGCCACCAAATGGCCGTGAATGTCGAAGCGCCGTTGCTGTTGGCGCAAGGGTTCATGGCGCAACTGCCCGCCACCGTGTCCGGTAACATCGTGGTGCTGGGCGACGGCACGATGGGCTGGAGCGTCGCGCCGCAATTCTTCTCCTACTCCGTCAGCAAAATCGCGTGGCAGAGCATCATCGATTTGCTGGCCGCGTCCGTTGCGCCGCAGGCCCGCGCCAACCTGCTGGCCTTGCCGCCAGTGCTGCCCAACTCGGGCGAGGACGAGGCCTTGTTCCAGCGCCTCGCCGAACGCGCGCCGATGCAACGCACCGGCAGCCCCGCCGAGGTCTGCGCCGCCATCGATTTCCTACTGGCTTCGCCCGGCATCACGGGGCAAGTGCTCTCGCTCGCCAATGGCATGGCGCTCACTTCTGCACGTCCCGGTTGAGCCATCCGCCGTTTACTTATCTACAGCGTGGATAGGGTATTAAGAATCCATCAATTTACGTTCGAAGCCATTAACGAGTTGGCGCGCGCGTCTTGAAAGGGAGTTTTTTCTGACCTATTTCCAACAGAATGGACGGCTGCCTAAAAAGCGGGCAGAACATGAACAACCCTTCATATTCGGCGCATGCAGCATCAGCAGCGCAACTTACTCCAAGACTTATCCACAGGTTCCGTGGATAGTTTTCATGGCTCACTGAAATCCCAGTATTTTACACCTATGGCCTTCGCAAACGAAACCCAGACTGTTAGCATCGCGACCCCAGAACTTCTTGGGGCCGAGGCCATTCGCGAGGCATTGAAAACCATGCCGCTGACGCCGGGCGTCTACCGCATGATGGCCGCCGACAGCACCATCCTCTACGTGGGCAAAGCCAAGAACCTGAAGAACCGCGTCAGCAATTACGCCAGCATCAACCAGCTCACCACGCGCATCATGAAAATGGTCGAACAGGTCGCGCGCGTCGAGATCGTCACCTGCGCCTCCGAGGCGGAAGCGCTACTCATCGAGGCGAACCTGATCCGCCGCCACAAGCCGCGCTACAATATCCTGCTGAAGGACGACAAAACCTTCCCGCATCTGTTCATCAGCGGCGACCACCCGTTCCCACGCATCGCCAAACATCGCGGCGCGCACAGCGCTAAGGGGGAGTATTTCGGGCCCTTCGCCTCCGTCGGCGCGCTCAACGAAACGCTGGTGTTGTTGCAGAAAATTTTCCAGCTCCGCCCCTGCGAGGACACGGTCTTCAAAAACCGCACACGGCCCTGCCTGCAATACCAGATCAAGCGCTGCTCCGCTCCCTGCGTCGGCTATGTGCAAGAAACCGATTACCGCGAGCAACTGGTGCAGGCGCGCGATTTCCTGCGCGGCAAACACCGCGACGTGCAGGACGCGCTGCTAGTGGAAATGAACGCCGCCAGCGCCGCGCAGGATTACGAACTCGCCGCCCTGCTGCGCGATCGCATTCAGGCCGTCACCCGCGTGCAGCAGGAGCAGGCGATGAACCCGGCGGGCCTTTATAACACCGACATCCTCGTGTTGGCGCGCAAGGGCGCGCGCTCAGTCATCCAGCTGTTCCTGTACCGCGAGGGGCTGGCGCTGGGGCACCAGACCTACCACCCCAAACACGACGCCGACGCCACCGACGCCGAGCTGATGGCCGCCTTCATCGGCCAGTTCTATCAGGGCCATTTGCCCGCGCCGGAAATTCTGCTCAGCGTGATGCCCGAAGAAAACGCGTTGCTGGAGGAAGCCTTGGCGCTGCAAGCGGGCTACACCGTGCGTCTGCATCAACCGCTGCGCGGCGACAAACACGGGCTGATCGTGCATGGGCTCAAACAGGCCTTAGCCGCGCTCGATCGCGAGGAGTTGCAACGCGCCAGCGTGCTGCAAAATCTGCATAAGGTAAAAGACCTGTTCGCCCTCGCCACCACGCCACAAAAAATCGAGGTGTACGACAACAGCCATATCGGCGGCACGCACGCGCTGGGCGCGATGATCGTCGCCACGCCAGAGGGGTTCGACAAACGCTGCTACCGCAAATTCAACATGAAGGGCATGGAGCCCGGCGACGATTACGCCATGATGCGCGAGATGTTCCGCCGCCGCTTCAAGCGCAGCCAAGAGACAGACGAATCCGTCGTCTCCACTTCGCGCACAACGAAAAAAGAAACATGGGCCGTCCCCGACCTCGTGCTGATCGATGGCGGCAAGGGTCATCTCTCCGCCGTAACCGAGGTGATGGAAGAGCTCGGCATGCAACATGTGTCGCTGGTCGCCATCGCTAAAGGCCCGCATCATGGGCGCGATGGCCGCGAATGGTTTTTCATGAACGGGCGCGAGCCGTTCCAGTTGCCAGTGAACGACGGGGCGCTGCATTACCTGCAACGCTTGCGCGACGAAGCGCACCGCTTCGCCATTGGCGCCCATCGCAACAAACGTTCCAAAGCGCTCACCACCTCCGCGCTCGACGACATTCCCGGCATCGGCGCATTACGCAAGAAAGCGCTGCTGCATCATTTCGGCAGCCGCGCCGCCGTCGAACGGGCGACGCTGGCGGAATTGCAAAACGTTCCCGGTGTCTCCAAAAAGACCGCGCAGGCGATTCATAATTTTTTCCAAAGCTAATCCGCTTGCGGATACTCACGGTGCTGGTTTCGCTGCTTTTCCTATGTTACAGACGGAGCATGCTGACAAAAAAATCCATCCCCAATATGCTGACACTCGGACGCGCTCTAATCGTACCGCTGGCGCTCGGGTTCATCATCGTCGAACCCAACGTCGCATTGCCGTTGTTCGTGCTGTTCGTGACTGCCTCGGTCACCGATTATTTTGACGGATATCTGGCGCGCATATGGAAGGCCACCAGCGCGCTTGGTGCCATGCTCGATCCGGTGGCCGACAAGCTGTTGGTCGCGTTGATGCTGCTGTATCTCGCCACGTACAGTTTTGCGCCCATGGTGCCCATCGCCATCATTTTGCTGCGCGAGATCTATATTTCGGCGCTGCGTGAATTCATGGCGTTGCGCGGCATGCCGCTGCCCGTTTCCAGCGGCGGCAAATGGAAAACCGCCACGCAGATGTTCGCTATCTCGTTCTTGCTGGGCGCCAAGGCATTCATGGCTAACATTCCGGTGACCGCCAGCTACTCATGGGATGCCGGCATCGTTGTGCTGTGGCTGTCGGCGTTGCTTTCGCTGATAACGGCGGTGGATTATACCCGCGCCGCCATGCCGCATCTCAAAAAATCGTCCGACTAAGCCGCGTTGCTTTTCGTATGCGCGCGGGTGACCGTCGTGTAATCCTCGATCAGTGCTTGCGTGATCGCGCCGGGGGTGAATTTTTGCCCCGCGATTTCGCTGACGGGAGTGATTTCCGCCGCCGTGCCGGTGAGGAACACTTCCTGCACGCGCTCCAGCTCTTCGGGTTTGATGTGCCGCTCATGCACTTTCAGGCCGCGCGCTTTCGCCAGCTCGATGATGGTCTGGCGGGTGATGCCGTTGAGGAACGCGTCCGGCGTCGGCGTATGCAGTTCACCGTCGATGACCAGGAACAGGTTCGCGCCCGTCGCTTCCGCGAGATAGCCGCGGTAATCCAGCATCAGCGCATCGTCGAAGCCTTGCTTTTCCACCGCGTGCTTGCTGATGGTGCAGATCATGTACAGGCCCGCCGCTTTGCTGTGCACCGGCTCGGTTTCGGGGCTGGGGCGCTTATACGGCGCCATGCCAAGGCGGATGCCTTTCATTTTTGCTTCCATCGAATACATGCTCGGCCATTCCCACGCCGCGATGGCCACATGGATGGTGGCGCGCTGCGCCGAAATCGCCATCATTTCGCTGCCGCGGAACGCCACCGGACGCAGGTAGCCCTCGGTGATATTGTTGGCTTTTAGCACTTCGTATTTCGCGGCCTCCAGCTGGTCGAGCGAGTACGGTATCTCGAAGCCCAACAGCTCGGCCGATTTGTGGAACCGCACATTATGCTCGTGGCTCTTGAAAATTTTTCCGGCGTAGCAACGCTCGCCCTCGAACACGCTGGAGCCGTAATGCAGGCCATGCGTGAGGATATGGGTGGTGGCCTTGCGCCATTTCACCATTTTTCCATCGACCCAGATAAACCCTTCGCGGTCGTCAAAAGGAATCATGCCAGCCATTGTCGTCTCCTGCATTCGCCAGCCTTATCGTAGGCCGATCACGCTTATTTGCCTACCGTAGTCCGCTTCTTTACGCAAGGTGGTGCGGCGGTAGCTGAAGAAAAATTCTGGTTCGGCGCAGGTATCCCTGCCGACGAAGTCGGCCGATTTTATGTGTGTGGCGCGCAATTGCCCCATGACATAGCCGGGCAGGTCGAACATCCATTTCCCCTCCTCTGCGGCGGCGGACGGGGCAAAAAACGCCGCGTTGCTTTGTTGTGCTTCCACCAGCCGTGCGTAGAATTCCGGGCCCACCTCATAGCTGGGTTGCGCAATGCACGGGCCCAGCACTGCCGTAATGCGCTCGCGCCGCGCGCCGAGTTTTTCCATCGCCGCCACGGTGTTCTCCAGCACGCCGCTGAACGCCCCCTTCCAGCCCGCATGCGCCGCGCCCACCACGCGCGCTTCGTTGTCGGCGAACAGCACCGGCCCGCAATCGGCCGTTAAAATGCCCAACAGAATGCCGGGCGATTTGGTCACCAGCGCATCCACTTTCGGGCGCTCGGTTGGGAAGCTTCCTTCTACTACGAACACGTCCGGTGAATGCACCTGATGCGCCGTCGCCAGCTCGCCACCCTCCATCGCCGCGATCACGCGGTGCCGGTTGGTACGCACATGTTCGGCGTCGTCGCCGCTGCCCGGCCCGCAATTCAGGCTCTTGTAAATGCCCGAGCTCACGCCGCCCTGCCGAGTGAAAAACCCATGCTTGATGCGCGGTTGGTCGAGGGAGGCGTGGATGAGAAACGGTGCGGTCATGCGTTGAACCCCGGCACGCCTGCGCGCGGGTCGCTGACCACGGCCAACACTTTGAAAAGGTCGCCCATCGCTTGCGGCGAAATCAGGCGCGTAAGGCCGCTGACGATGGGTTCTTTCTGTTCTTCCGTGGCGGCCTTCACCAGCATTTCGGCGCGCACCTGCGCGCCCATGCGGATAAGGAATTCGCCCTGCGTGACCGGCCCGTGGGCCAACAATCCAGCATCGCGCGCGATGCCCGCAAGGCTTGGAAAATCCACATGCGCGGTGATGTCGGCCTCGCCCGGCTCTTTCAGCACAGGGTGGAAATTATGGTGCTTCACTGCTTGCAGCGTGTCGTGATGCGCGTCGCTCAGATAACCGTAATCGATGATCAGCGCCGCGCCGCTGTTTTCCTGAATATGCTGCGCAAGGTAGCGCATGGTGCTGCGTGTTTCGGGCGACTGCTCCATGATGGTGCCGGGCACAATCACGTGGCCGGATTTGGCCAGTTGCAGCCCCGGCGCGCCTAGGGTGAACGCGAAGCCATTGGCTTCCTCGTCCCATGCCACGCGGCGTTCGCACAGTCCTTCCGCCGTCATCTGAAACTGTTTAATGGGCAGCGCGTCGAAAAACTCGTTGGCGATGAGGATGGTGCGGCTGGCGGGTAGTTGCTCTACCGAATCCAACCACTCGATGCGCGGATGCAGGCTGCGCAAATTCATGTACTGCGCGTGGGCCAGCACCGGGCTCATCTCGACCATATGGATGCTTAGCGCGTCGTGGAAGCCCGACACCGAACGGCTGGCGCGCAGCAGATCGGCCATCAGCGTGCCGCGCCCCGGCCCCAGCTCGACAAGGCTGATCGGGCCGCCGCCCAATTGCCGCCACATCTCGATGCACCAAACGCCGATCATTTCGCCAAAAATTTGTGATATTTCAGGGGCTGTGATGAAATCGCCGCGCGCGCCGAATGGATCTTGTTTCGTGTAATAGCCATGCTGCGGGTGGCCCAGCGCCAGCGTCATATACTCGGCGAGGCTAATGGGCCCGCTCTCGATGATCTTGTCGCGAATGATGCTAGCGAGCGGCGACATAGGGGCGATTCTTGGCGGTGACGGCAACATAGATTCCCAACGCGATCATCGGCAGGCAGAGCAACTGGCCCATGGTGGCGCCGAAGGCGAGGAACCCGAGCTGCGCGTCGGGTTGGCGGAAGAACTCGATGCCGAAGCGCGCAATGCCGTAGCCCGCAAGGAAAAGCCCGCCGACCAGCCCTGTATAACGCAGCGCTTTCGTGAACACGCAGACCACGAACAGCAGCACGAACAACACCAACCCTTCCAGCGCGGCCTCATAAAGCTGGCTGGCATGGCGCGGCAGCGGCCCGCCATCGGGGAACACGATGCCCCACGATGAAGTGGTGACGCGGCCATACAGTTCGCCATTAATAAAGTTCGCAATGCGGCCGAAGAACAGGCCGATGGGCGCGGCAACCGCCAGATAATCCATGATATGGAGCCAACTGAGCTTGTATTTACGTGCGAACAACCAGTAAGCTACGAACACGCCCAATAGCCCGCCATGGAAGCTCATGCCCCCCTGCCAAATGCGCAGAATGGCCGTCGGATGTTCGAGGAAGAACGGCAGATTATAGAACAGAATATAACCGATGCGCCCGCCCAGCAACACGCCGAGTACGGCGTAGAAAATCAAATCGTCCTTGGCTTTCTCGGTGAAGAAGCGCGCGGGCTGGCGCTTGTCGAGCCAGCTCACATAATAGTAGCCAAGGATGATGCCGACCACATAGGCGAGTGCGTACCAATGGATGGCGACGGGCCCGAGCTGCAGGGCGATCGGGTCAATGTTGGGGAACCGCATCTTAGTAATAATGGTCGTCTTTGATGAGGTAGTTCTGCACGTAATCCTTCACGCCATCTTCCAGCGAATAGAACTGGTCGGTGTATCCGGCAGCGCGCAGGCGCTTCATGTCGGCTTCGGTGAAATACTGGTAGTTCGGGCGGATCTGCTCGGGCATGTCGATGTAGGTGATGGACGCAGGTTTCTCGACGGCCGCGAAGGTGGCGTTCGCCAGATCCTCGAAGCTGCGGGCCTTGCCGGTGCCGATGTTGAACAGCCCGTTCACTTGCGGGTTGGCGAGCAGCCATGCCGTCACCTTCACACAATCTTTGACGTAAATGAAATCGCGGAGCTGACCGCCATCGGCGTATTTCTCGTCGTAGCTTTTAAACAGTTTCACTGGGCGGCCATGCGCCGCGTGCGGGTAGATCTGGCTGACGACCGAGCGTTGGTCGTCTTTATGGTATTCGTTCGGGCCATAGACATTGAAGAATTTCAGCCCCACCCATTGCGCGGGCACCGGCTCTTTGCTGGACGTTGCCACCGACACGAACTGGTCGAACAGCTGCTTGCTCCAGCCATAGGCGTTCATGGGGGTGAGTTTTTTCAGGTATTCCATGTCGAGCTGGTCATCGAACCCGGCCTGGCCGTCGCCGTAGGTGGCGGCGGAGGAGGCGTAGATGAAGCGCTTTTTGTTCTGCGCTGCCCAGTTCCACAAGCTGCGCGAGAGCGCAAAATTATTATTGAGCAAACGGTCGACATCGCGTTCGGTGGTGCTGCTGATGGCGCCCATATGAATGATGGCGTCGAGCGTGTTCTTGTTGGCTTCAAGCCAGTAGAAGGTCTCGCCGGGCGAGATGATTTCGTAGATCGGGTGCTTGGCAAGGTTGCGCCATTTGTCGGTTTCGGCGAATTCGTCCACCACCACCACACGATAATCCGTGTGGTCGGCCAGCGTGCCCGCAATGTTGCTGCCGATAAATCCGCCGCCGCCCGTGACCAGAATCCGTTTCATACGCTCGTCCTTTACTTGAAGCCCCAGCTTAAAACGAACCGACAGCGGGTAAAACAGTTTTTTGTTTCACAGCCCCGCCAGCTCCACGGCACCCGCCTTCACGCCTCTATTGTGTTTTTTGGGTGACGCCTTATATTCACTGCATGCAGAAAGATTCCAAACTCTTTGAAGACCTCGCCAAATTCGCCTCCGGTGCCGCCGGCGCCGCGATGGACATGAAACGCGAGATCGAAGCCTCCGTCACCGATCGCATCGAACGCTTAATGGCACGCGGCCATTTCGTCACCCGCGAGGAATTTGAGGTCGTGAAGGACATGGCGCAGAAAGCGCGCGAAGAGAATGCCCTGCTAAAAACCGAATTGGACGCGCTCAAAAAATAACTCGATATTCTGTTTTGGGATTATCCTAAAACAGGATATACCGGTTTCATGAACCAAGCGCTCTACACTCAACGCACCCGCGGCCTGTGCATGTTATTGCGCGCTCTGCGTCGCGACAAAAAACTCACGCAAACCCAACTCGCCCAACGCATGGGCCGTCCGCAATCGTTCGTCGCAAAAGTGGAAGCGGGTGCGCGGGCGCTCGATGTGCCGGAATGGCTGGATTATCTGGAAGCGCTTGGAGCCGAACCTGTTCCATTCCTGCAGGTGCTGTTGGCAACGAGCAATGTGCCGCCGCGCCGCACACTCCCATAAAGTACTTTTAAACACCCATCATAATCATGAGGGCGCACACCCCGGTCGTCGCGAGCAAATTGTAATCAGCGCCTGAGGAGAGATAGCACGCGGTCTGCGCTTTTTGCGTCATGATTTTTCCGCTATTGGGAGCCCCGTCATCCGCTTTAAGGTCAATGTTCCAGGCCTCTTTACCGTTTAATATCGTGCCGCCCATGTCGCCACCTGTGTAACCGCCGAACCAGATAAAATTGCCATAACTGCCGTAGAACCAGTTCGGGTCCGTTTCTGTGGTGATGGCGGGGATATTGGCAAAAGAGAACCCGGAATTGGCCATTTTTCCTTCCGGCGCATTCTCGCCCGCTTTCGAGCAGGCCACAGAAGTGCAGGCTTTCACTCCTGTGAAATTCCCCGCCACGACGCCGGCATTGGCCAGTTGCTTCCATGCATGAAAATATTCGCTGTAGGTCACGCCGCCGTCCATGGTGGTGATGGCGCCATCTCCGTTGCCATCGCATGTGGCCGTGCTGCTGCTGGGCAAGGTGCGGCACGTCGCGGCGGAAGGGTTCACCGCGCCCCAATAAGTCGTAGCGTTGGCCATATCACCAGGAACAGCCGAAAACTTATCATAGAAGCTGAACATGGCGGCGCGATAACTTTGGATCTGGGCAATGGTGGCGCGCATTTCACTGGCACGTATGAGCGATTTCCCGGCCAGAATTCCGCCAACCAAAAGACCGAGGATGACGAGCACGATACTAAGTTCGACCAGTGAAAATCCTTTACGCATATGTCCCTTTCGATGAAGCGCTATGGTAACAAAAAACGCATGCAGTGCGCGTTTTTTCTACCGCAGCGGCGCTGTTCTTCGAAAATAATTTCATGCCGTGGCATTACCACCATTAGCGGTGTGGTATGTTTGCCGACCACCATATTTTGATGGACAGGGGGGCGTGGCCTGTGTTCTTATTTTTTTGTACCGCGCATCATCCCGGGTGCGAAGAGTACGGACAGTCGGCCAAGTAGAACCAGGGTCAACATGCTTAAGGAGTCACGCCTTATGTCCGCAGTCCAGTTCCATGAATCCATCCACGCCAACCCGCTCGACCTCGCCGAACAGCTCGTCTCCGACCGCGACTGGCTTTTCGAACGCCCGATGGACGAAGAGCTCGTTGCCGAAGTGCAATCCAGCTGGTGCAATTTTCGTGTGTGGTTCAGCTGGCAGCCGGAATTGAACGCCGTTGTCTTCTCCTGCGCCTACGACCAAAAGATTCCCGAGAAACAGCGCGCCAAAATTTATCCGCTGCTCGCTGCTGTGAACGAAAAAATGTGGCTCGGCCATTTTGACCTCGGCGCCGAGGATGGGCTCGTCATGTTCCGTCACGCCATGCTGTTGCGCGGCGGTGCGGGCGCTTCTCCCGAACAGATGGAAGACCTCATCGACATCGCCCTTGTCGAATGCAACCGTTTCTACCCGGCCTTCCAATCCGTTCTTTGGGGTGGCAACACGGTGGAAGAAGCGCTTGAGATCGCCATGCTCGATACGGTCGGCGAGGCCTAACCGCACCGCACACTGTTACTTCGCGGCATGCGCCCAAGGTTTTTATTGGCAATCGCCCTTGGGCGGGCGGTTTTGTTTGCGCCCATGCGCTGAATCTCGCTAGATGGCGCTATGGCTATTTCAGAACCAATCGTGATTATCGGCGGCGGGCACATGGGCACCGTGCTGGCCACGCGCTGGCGGCAAGCGGTGGCTTCCACCGCCGGCATCCATATCGTTGAGACCAGCGAGAAGGCGCGCGCCAAATTCGTCGGCAGCGGCATCACGGTCCATAGCAGCATCGAGAGCTTCAACCTGATGCGGGGTATCGTGGTGCTGGCGGTAAAACCGCAGACCTTCGAACAGATCGCCGAGAAGGTAAAAAAACACCTTACTGGGGGCAGCACCGTGGTCGTGTCGATCATGGCGGGCATTACCCTTCCGGAGCTCGAAAAACTCACCCCGCGCAGCGTGCGGCTGATGCCCAACACCCCCGCCATGGTCGGCGAGGGCATGACGGTGGCGTGCAACCCACGGCTTGAGCCCAGCGTGCGCAACACCATCACCAAATTGTTCGAAGCGGCAGGCCGCGTGGTTTGGGTGGAAGATGAAGCGCTGATGCATGCCGCCACCGCCATTTCCGGTTCGGGCCCGGCGTATGTGTTCGCTTTCATGGAGGCGTTCGAGCGCGCGGCGCGCAATGTCGGCATGCCCAAGGATATTTCCCGCCAACTGGTTATCCAGACCCTGTTTGGTGCGGCAACCCTTGCCAAGCAGTCCGACGAAGATCCGATGCTCCTGCGGCGCAATGTTACCAGCCCCAAAGGCACCACCGAGGCCGCCCTGAATGTGCTGCTGCAGGATGGTATCTTCATGAAGCTGATGGAGGACGCTGTGAAGGCGGCGTTCGATCGTTCCACCGAGCTGGCGATACCGATCGCTTAAGCGCCATTATCCACAAAATGCTGCACTGCACAAAAAGCAGTTGACAACCCAGGGTGGCATCGCTATATTGCACTGCAACAACCATTGCAGGAGACCAACATGGCTACCACCAATCCCTACGCCGACGTTATGAAATTCTGGAGCGACTACAAAACCCCGAACATGTCCGTTCCGGCGTTCGATGTAAGCACCGCTCTCAACTCTGGCCGCCGCACTGCGGAAGCCGTGACCGCCGCCAGCCAGGCAGTGGCCGAAAGCTACCAAGCCATCGCTCGCCGTCAGGCCGAGTTGGCCCGCGCTCAAGTCGAAAAAGTGCTGAAAAGCACCAAAGACATGATGGTCAACGGTTCGCCCGAGATCAACACCACCAAACAAGTCGAGCTGGCCAAATCGGTCTTCGAGACCTCGCTGAACAATCTCCGCGAAGTGTCGGAACTCGTTACCAAGTCGGGCTTTGAAGTGTTCGACGTTCTGAACAAGCGCGCGTCGGAGAGCCTCTCTGAAATGCACGTTGTGGCGCCGAAGAAAAAAGCCGCCGCTTAAGCGATTCCATACGGGAAACACGAAACGCCGCCCCTTGCAAAAAGGGCGGCGTTTTTTGTTTGTCTAAAGCGGCTGCACTTCGCGGGGAAGCCGGAGCGTTACTTCCAACCCGGTAATGCGGCCATCGCCATCTTTTTGGTTCTCCAGCGAGATGTCGCCGCCGTGGCTTTGGGCAATGTCGCGGGCGATGGACAGGCCGAGGCCGACGCCTCCTGTGGCCGTATTGCGCGAGGGCTCTAGCCGGGTGAACGGCTTGAACACGGTTTCATGGTCGGCGGGGGCAATGCCCGGCCCAGCATCCGTCACCTTGATGCGCACAAAGGCGATGCTTTGCTCGAGTGTCAACCGCGCCTGCGCACCGCCATAGCGCAGGGCGTTCTCGATCAGGTTGCTGAGCGCCCGGCGCATGGCTTGCGGGCGCACCATCAGCGACGTGGGCGGGCCACCGGCAAATTCGATGTCGGCGCCCTGCCGTGCGTATTGCTGGCACAGATTGGTGAGCAGCGCCGACACATCCATCGGTTCTACGGGCTCGGCTCCGTCGCCGCGCGCGAAATCCAGATACTCGTCAATCATCCGGCGCATCTCGTCGATGTCGCTGTTCAGTGCTTCGCGCGTCGCCGTGTCCAGTTTGCCCATTTCAATTTCGAGCTTCATCCGCGTCAGCGGTGTGCGCAGATCGTGGCTGATGCCCGCGAGCATTTCCGTGCGGCTTTGCACTTGCCGACGGATGCGGTCGGCCATGGTGAGGAACGCACGGCCAGCGCGGCGGATCTCGTTGGCGCCGCGCGGCGTGAAATTTTGTACGTCCTGCCCCAGACCGAACTGTTCTGATGCCCGCGCCAACTGCACGATGGGGCGTATCTGATTGCGCAGGAACAGCACCGAAATCGTGACCAGTAGCAGACTGGATCCCAGCATCCATAAAATGAAGATGTAGGTGGTGGAACTGGCCAGACGTTTGCGCGCCAGCAACAGCTCCATGGTGCGCCCATCCATATCGATCAACACGCGCAGGCGGTCCTTCGATGCCGATTCCAGCATCACCGCTTCGCTCAGATTATGATCGAGGCTTAGCAGGAATTCGGGGAATTTTTTCCGGCCTTTGCCGTTACTGATGGCGATGGGCGGCTCGATGAAATTGACGTCGATGCCCATGATATTGCCGATGGCTTCGATGCGCTGCCGCGCCTGCGCCGCCCCGTTCTGCGCCCGCACAGTGCGGTATTCACTCACCAGCACGACCACATCGCTGGCCGTGGTGTTCGACATGTTGCGCACCACGCTGTCCCAGTGCCGGTCATAGAAAATATGCGCCATCATCACTTGCAGCAGCACAATGGGCACCAGCATAATGAGCAGGGCGCGGCCAAAAAGGTTCCCGGGCAGGAAATGTTTGATGGTGGAACGCAGCCGCATCACGCACCCGCCTTGTCGGCATGCAGCACATAGCCCGCATGCCGCACGGTTTGCAGATAGATGGGTTTCGCCGGTTGCGGCTCGATTTTTTTGCGCAGGCGATTGATCTGCACATCCACCGAACGTTCGTTGCCAAGGTCTCCGGCGAGGCGGGCGATCTCTTCGCGGCTCACAGCCGTGCCCGCCCGCTCGGCGAGAATGCGCAGGCAATCGATTTCGCTGGAGGTGAGGTAGACATGCTGGCCATCGCTGATGAGGCGACCCTGCGCCAGTTCGAAGCGGCACCCGCCGAACGTGACGCTGTTGGCGTTTGCGGGGTGCGTTTCTTTGCGGGCCTGCACCATGTTTTCAAGCCGCAGCAACAATTCGCGCGGGGCGAAGGGTTTGCTCAAGTAATCGGCGGCACCAGTTTCCAGCCCGGCGATGCGGTCTTCCGCCTCACCACGCGCCGTGAGCAGCAGGATGGGCGGTGTGCCCGGACGCGGACGGATGCGCTTGGCGTATTCCAACCCGGTCTCGCCGGGCATCATCACGTCGAGCACCAACGCGTCAACGGCGAACATGGAAAGCAATTCTTCGGCCTCGGTGGTGTTAGCTGCACCCGATACGAAGAAACCCTGCTCGCCCAGATACTGCTCCAACAGCGCGCGCAAACGGTCGTCGTCATCGACAACGAGGATATGGGTCTCGGGAAATGCGGCGGCGGTCATGATGGCTTCTTCAATAGCACATGCAGCACGCCCTCGCCGCCTTTTTCTGGCGCGGCGTGAGTCACCGCCGAAACGATTCGGCGCAGTTCCGGTAGTTCCAGCCAACGCGGCACCGCGCGGCGCAGCACGCCCTCGCCCCGACTGCCCTTGCCGGTGATGACCGCCACATGGCGCTTGCCTGCCGCATGGCAGCGAGTGATGAACCGTTTCAATGCTTCGTGCGCCTCGTCCTGCGTCATGCCGTGTAGATCGATGCGCGCTTCAGTGCGCGCGTGGGGTTTGAACATGCGCTCGCCTTCGCGCTTGGGCAACACCGACAAAGGTGCAGGCGAAGCCTGCTTTTTAATTTTTTGTTTGGGCAGTGCGACTGCAGCGGCTGGCGCAGTGGCGGGTTTAGGAAGAGCGGGCTTTTTCACTGTCGGTGTTTTTACGACGCGTTTGGCTGACCGCGATCGCCGCGCGTCCTTGGTGGCTTCTTCCCAATGTTCGCGCTCTTCGTCGGTCAGGTCGCGCGGGGCCATGGCGCTACCAGAGCGGGATGGACATGGGCATGCTCACCACCGGCAGCAACCAGTAGGCTTTGCCGCGCGCGTTCTGTTTGCCCGCCATCCATTCTTCTTCCTCGCCGCGGCCGAAGAAAATATCGCCGCGATGCGGCCCTTTCAGCGCGCCGCCCGTATCCTGCGACACCATCAGCCGCCGCAATTTCACATCGCGTCCGTCAAAGAAATCCTTGCGGGTGGTGGCGATGTAGGTGGGCACACCGTAGGTGGCGCGGTCGTCGTCGATGGCGATGGAGCGGCCGGGCGTTAACGGAATGCCCAGCGCGCCTTTGGCGTATTCCTCACCCGGCGAGAGTTTGAAATAAATGTAGCTGGGGTTCAGGTTCATCACCCGTTGCGCTTCGGCGCCCGGATGCGCATGCAGCCAATCACGGATGGTTTGCAGGCTTACTTCCGTCAGCATGCCCGAGTCGCGCATCGGTTTGCCGATGGCGACATATTGATGCCCGTTCTGCGCGGCATATTGCAGACCGATGATGCTGCCATCGTCCATGCGCACTTTGCCGGAACCTTGGATATGCAAGAAGAACAGCATTACCGGATCCTGCACATACAACAACACGGGGGCGTGGCCGCGCAGGGCGCCGTTTTCGATTTCGGCACGGCTGAAATCTTTGCGACCGGTGGGCACGCCGTAGACGGGCGTTTGGAACGGGCCGTGGCGTGTGGCCGAACCATGCAACAGCGGCTCGTAATAGCCAGTGAACAGACCCTCACGCTCCAATCCAGTCATTACATGCACGGGCTGGAAGTTGTTCTCGAAGAAGCGGCGTGCTTCGTCGTCGGTCGGCATTTCGAGATGTTTGGCTTTGCTGCACACCAGCGACCAAGCCGCCTTATCGCCAATCGTGGTGCCGAGCTTAGTGGTCCAAGCCGCAGCGCGGCGCGAATTCACGTCGCAGGATTTTTGGAACACCAGAAACGCTTCCGCATGGCGGTCGCGATCCCATCCGTGCAGGTCGCTGAATTCAGCGGGCTCCAGAATGGTGTCGTCGGTGCCACCGCCACAGGCGGTCAGGAGCAGAAGGGCAATCACTAGAATTTTACGCATGCGCTATCTTCTCAAGCCCACGCCAGTTGTAAAGAGAAGTTTGGGTTGGAACCTAGGTTTCAACCACTTTCCAGGCGGGGTCGCCGGAAGCGAGCACACGCTCGAACACCCAGCTGTCTTCTACTGCTTCCTGATGCGAGGGGTCGCCTTCGATGATTTCGCCTTCGGCGTCGCGCACCAAATGCACCTGTTCGCTGACGAACTTCACCGTAATGCGGGCTTTGCCGCCCGTCATGCTGGCGTCGGTGATGGCGGAATCGACAATGGCCAGCAAGGTCGTCTGCTGGGTTTTACCCTCTGCGCTCAGTGCAGAAAGCGACTCGTCGAACTGTTTGTAAATGTCTTTGGCCAGCAGCATTTTCAATGTGTCGCGGTCGGCTTCGTTGAAGGCTTCCAGCACCATTTCGAATGCGCCGCAGGCGCCCTCTAAAAATTCTTCCGGTGTGAATTCCCGGTCGATGGCTTGCATTTTAATGAAGGTGGTGGTGAATGCGCCATGATCCTTAATTGCGGACAGCACGGCGGCGGGTTTCGCCGCTGTTTCGCGTTCTGGCAGCTGAATCACGCGCTCGTATTCCTGAAGCGGGCGCGGCTTGGTCGCCTCATCGCGGCCTGTTTTTTCGCCCAGCATGGCGCGATAGCGAAGCAGAATGAATACTGCAATTGCGCCGATGACGATGATATCGCCGTAAGGGAGACCGCCCATAATGTCCTTCATTACTGCTTGTAAGCGTTAGGCCTCCTGATATAGACCAAGCTTACTGCAATGACAACCTGTGCGAGCATATGAGCGAAACACCCGAAACAGCCCCCGCCCCCACCGAAACCGACACGCGTCCTTCGCTGTCCATGCGGTCGCAATACATCAAAGATCTGTCGTTCGAGAATCCACGCGCGCCGGCCAGCCTGTTCTCGCTGCGCGAAGCACCGGCCATGGAAGTTTCGCTGAATCTAGGCGTCAGCAAACTCGACGAAAACATGTACGAGGTGGCGCTGCAAACCGCCATCCGCGCCATGTCCGATAAAACCACCATCTTCCTGTGCGATCTCGTCTATGCGGGCATCGTTGAAGTGCGCAACATTCCGGAAGAGCATATGGAGCAGGCGCTCTACGTGCAGGCCGCACAGCTCATTTTCCCCTACGTGCGTCGCGTTATTTCCGACGTCACGCGCGATGGCGGCTTCCCCGGCTTGCAGCTCGAGCCCGTGGATTTCCACGGCCTCTACATGCAGCAAAAAACCGCCCCCGCGCAGGCCTAAATTATTTTAGGGAGGCGACCGCCGACCCGCGAAGCGGCGGGGTTAAGGGGCGAAGCGCTCAAAAACTACTGCGCCGACCAAAGTGGGTTTTTAATTTTTTCGAGCATGTTCTTATGCCCGGCCTGTTCTTCGGCGCTGGGCGGAAAATGGCGCTCGGGAATGCTGGTATGACCGCTGAAAGCCAGCGTGGTCTCGGTTGCGGATTCCTGACTGTCGGCCACCAGACCCAGCGTTGACTGGCGGCCGCCTTTGAGCTCAAGATACACTTCCGCCAGCAGCTCGGCATCCAACAGCGCCCCATGCTTGGTGCGTGCGCTGAGGTCGATGCTGAAGCGTTTGCACAGCGAATCGAGGCTGGCCGGTTGGCCGGGATATTTTCTGCGGGCCATGAGCACCGTGTCGATGGCGCGGTCCATGCCCAGCAGTGGCAGGCCCTGCTTGTCGAGCTCGGCATTGAGGAATTTCATGTCGAACCCGGCATTATGGATCACCAGCGGGGCGTCGCCGATGAATTCGAGGAACGAGCTGGCAATGCTGCTGAACAGCGGCTTGTCGGACAGGAACGCCTTGCTCAATCCGTGGATGTTCTCGGCCTCGCGCGGCATGTCGCGTTCGGGGTTCAGGTAGACATGGAAGTAATTTCCGGTGCGGATGTGGTTGATAAGCTCCACGCACCCGATCTCCACCAGCCGGTGGCCCGACGCCGGATCAAGGCCGGTGGTTTCGGTATCAAGGACGATTTCTCTCATGGGAAATTTCTATCCCAAAACGGGTTTTAGAAGAAACTTTTTCTTGTTTTTATCCGCCGTCTAAAGCGACAGCGTTGCCAAAAACGCTTCCACCATCCGCCGCGTATGCGCTTTGCCGATGGTGGTGGGGATGACGTGGTCGGCGCGCGCGTTGCGTTCGACGTCGGTGAGCTGGCGTGCAATGAGCCGGTCGATGGTGGCGGTGCTCATGCCGCGCTTTTGCGCGCGACGGCGGCGCATGGCAAGCGGTGCGTAAGCGGCGATCACCACGTCGCATAATTCTTCGGCTCCCGTTTCGAACAGCAGCGGAACATCGAGCAGAATGGCACGACGGCGCTGATGCATCGCTTGCACAATGGCCTGCTCCTCCGCCGCACGCACACGCGGATGCAGTATTTGTTCCAGCCGCTTCAATTTCGCTGCATCGCCCGCGATGGATGCGCCGAGCGCGGGGCGGTCAACGGCGCCGTTCTTTACGGTGCCGGGAAAATTTTTCTCGAGCGCGGCCATCACTTCCGGGTCGCTGGCGAACAGTTCATGCACCAGCTTGTCCGCATCGATGTGCGGAATGCCGTGCCGCGCGATCATTTTCGC
>JBBKVX010000064.1:0-12644 GCA_037968615.1 Rickettsiales bacterium | reverse complement strand
AGGCCGCCGAGGCCATGACGAGGATGGACAGCAGCGCGATGCCGCCGCTGGCGCGCGGGCCGCGGAACGCACCATACATGAGCAGCACCAACGCGCCGATGGCGACCACCAGTTCGGGGGTCAGCAGGGAAAGGTCGATGAGGTTAAAACTACAGATCATTCCATCGACTCCGTGGGTGCTTCATCTTCAGACGATTGTTCGGGCAGTGCTTCGCCCACATCCGCTTGCGGCGCTTCCGCAACCGGCTCGGCGGTGTTGTTGTCGAGCGGTTGCTCAATATGCTTCAACAGCGCCGTTACCGTAGGCGATACCGAGTTGGTAAGCGAGGTGGGGTGAATACCCAGCCACAGGGTGGCCACCAGCAGCGGCAGCATGAACAGCAGCTCGCGGGTGCTGATGTCCTTCATCGAGCGTACGGCTTCGTTGGTGATCTCGCCATACATCACGCGGCGATAGAGCCACAGCATATAGGCCGCACCGAGGATGAGCCCGGTGGCTGCCCCCATGGTGGCCCAAGGCGCAGCGCGCCACGAACCGATGATGACCAGCACCTCGCCCACAAACCCAGCCGTGCCCGGCAGGCCCGCCGACGCCATGGTGAACACCATGAAGAAGGCCGCGAAATAAGGCATCACATTGGTGACGCCGCCATATTGCGAAATTTCACGCGTGTGCAGCCGGTCGTAAACCACGCCAACGCAGAGGAACAACGCGCCCGAGACCACGCCATGCGCGATCATCTGGAAATAGGCACCTTCGATGCCTTGCTGGTTAAAAGAGAAAATGCCGAGCGTGACAAAACCCATATGCGCCACGGAACTGTAGGCGATGAGCTTTTTCATATCCTCCTGCACCAGCGCGACGAGCGAGGTGTAGATGACGGCGATAATGCTGAGGATGAACACGAAGTTCGCGAATTCATGCGAGGCCTGTGGCAGCATCGGAAGCGAGAAACGCAGGAAACCGTAGGCCCCCAACTTAAGCAAAATACCAGCGAGGATGACGGAGCCTGCGGTGGGCGCTTGCACGTGGGCGTCGGGCAACCAAGTGTGCACCGGCCACATCGGCACTTTCACGGCAAAGCTGGCGAACAGAGCAAGCCACAGCCATTTTTGCACATCGACCCCGAGGCTGGGGGCCTGAGCCGTAAGCGTGGGGATGTCGGTGGTGCCGAAGGTGAAGTAGAGATACAGCAGCGCCAGCAGGAACAGCACGGAGCCAGCGAGCGTGTAAAGGAAGAATTTATACGAGGCGTAAATGCGGTTCTTGCCGCCCCAGATGCCAATGATGAGGTACATGGGAATGAGCACGGCTTCGAAGAACAGGTAGAACAACAGCAGGTCGAGCGACGCGAACGTGCCGATGACCAAGGCTTCCAGCACAAGGAACGCCGCCATGAACTCGCCCACGCGAGTGGTGATGGAGTTCCAGCTGCACAGCACACAGATGGGCATGAGGAAGGTGGTGAGCAGGATCAGCCACAGCGAAATACCATCGACGCCGACATGGTAGTTGATGTCGTAGCCCACGAACCACGGGGCTTTTTCGACGAACTGATAGGCGGCGCTGCTGCCGTCGAACCCGACGAGCATCGCCACGGAAATACCGAAGATGACCAACGTGCTGATGAGCGCGATCCAACGCGCATGGTTGGCGCCATGCTCTTCACAACGGCTACCGAAATAGGTGATGGCCGCCATGACAAGCGGGAGGACGATGAGGATGGTTAGGATATTTGACACGTGCGTATTACCTCATGACCGTGAAAATCACCCAGCCGATCAGCACGATCAGGCCGACCAACATGGCGAATGCGTAGGTGTATAAATAGCCGGTCTGAAGCGCGCTGGTGCGCACGGCCAGCGTACGGCTGACCCATGCGGCGCCGTTCGGGCCCAAGCCATCGATGATGCGGGTGTCGAAGAAGCGCCACAACCAGCGGCCAATGGCCAGCGAGGGCATGAGGAAGATGCGGTTGTACAGCTCGTCGAAATACCATTTGTTGAGCAGGAAATCGTAGAACTGGCCGGTGGCCACGCGCATTTTACCGGGCAGTTCGGGCTTGCGGATGTAGAACACCCACGCCCCAACGATGCCCGAAATGGCGATGAACAGCGGCAGCACTTTCACCCACAGCGCCACATGGTGCGCGGCTTCAACGGAGTTGTTCTCCTCCAGCACGGTGAGCGAACCGTTCCAGAACCCATGCTCGACATGACCGTTCACCATGCCCCAGCCGTAGTAACCGGCGGCACCAATGAACAATGCGCCCAGCACCAGCGGAATCAGCGGCACCAGCATGATGGGCGGCGATTCATGCACATGATCCATCGTGTGTTTGTCGGCGCGCGGCGCACCGTGGAAGGTCATGAATAAGAGGCGCCACGAGTAGAATGCGGTGAGGAACGCGGCCAGCACACCGAGGATGTAGGCGACATGACCATGCGTGGAGCCGGAGGCCCACGCGGCTTCCAGAATCGTGTCTTTCGAGAAGTAGCCGGAGAAATACGGAATGCCCGCCAGCGCCAGCGACCCGATCCACATGCAGGCGTAGGTGTAGGGAATTTTGCGCCAGATGCCGCCCATGCGGCGCATGTCCTGCTCGCCCGACATGGCGTGGATGACCGAGCCCGCGCCAAGGAACAGCAATGCTTTGAAGAAGCCGTGAGTGAGCAAATGGAACACACCCGCCGAGTAAGCCGACACGCCGCAAGCGAAGAACATGTAACCGAGCTGCGAACAGGTGGAGTACGCGATGACGCGTTTGATATCGTTCTGCACGAGGCCGACGGAGGCCGCGAAAATGGCGGTGATGGCACCGACATAGGTGACGACCGTGAGCGCGATGGGCGCCAGCTCGAACAACGGCGAGCAGCGCGCCACCATGAACACACCCGCCGTGACCATGGTGGCGGCGTGGATGAGGGCGGAAACCGGCGTCGGACCTTCCATGGCGTCGGGCAGCCACGTGTGCAGCAGGAACTGGGCGGATTTACCCATGGCCCCAAGGAACAGAAGCAGGCAGATCGTGTCCATGACGGGTATGGCGTAGCCGAATAGGATCCAGCTCGCATCCGGCGAATCGGCGTGGAACGCGGCGGCGGTGGAGAAGGTTTCCTCGAAATTCACGGTGCCGAAAGTGAAGAAGATGGCGGCGATGCCCAGCGCGAAACCAAAATCGCCGACGCGGTTGACGATGAACGCTTTCATGGCCGCCGCATTGGCCGATTCTTTCTTGAACCAGAAGCCGATGAGCAGGTACGAACACAGGCCCACGCCCTCCCAGCCGAAGAACAGCTGGATGAAGTTGTCGGCGGTGACGAGCATCAACATGCAGAAGGTGAACAGCGACAGATAGGCCATGAAGCGCGGTTTGTGGTCGTCGTGGCTCATGTAACCGACGGAATAGACATGCACGACCGCCGAGACGGTGGTGACCAGCAGCAGCATGACCGCCGTGAGCGAATCAACCCGCAGCGCCCAGTTCACCTCAAGCCCGCCGGAATGGATCCAGTTCAACACATGCACGGTGGTGACGATGTGGTTGCCAGTAACGTCGAGGAACACCACGAACGCGAACACCGCCGACAGCACCATGGGGATGCAGGTGAGCAGTTGCGCGCGCGTGTCGCTGATGTTGCGCACGAACAGGCCGGTGGCCAGCGCCCCGAAGAGCGGCAGGAAGACGATCAGTACCAAGAGTTCGTGCAGGGACATGGATTAACCTTTGAGCGAAGAAATATCGTCGACATCGATGGTGCCGCGGTTGCGGTTATAAACAACGAGAATGGCAAGGCCGATGGCGGCTTCGGCGGCAGCGACGGTGAGCACGAGCATGGTGAATATCTGCCCCGTGAGGTCGCCCAGATACACGGAGAACGCCACGAAATTGATGTTCACGGCCAGCAGCATCAGCTCGATCGACATCAGCAGCGTGATGATGTTCTTACGGTTCAAGAAAATACCACAGACGCCGATGACGAACAGTAGCGCGCTGAGAAGCACGTAATCATTGATGGTGGTGACGCCATACAGCACTTGGGTGATGGTGTCGGGTGCTTGCTGTTCCATTAGACGCCCTCCCCGCTTTTCACATCGGCGATGATGTGCAGGCTGTTCGCCTTGGTGCGTTTGATCTGGTCGGCGATCACCTGCTTGCGCACGCCGAGGCGTTGGCGATGGGTGAGCACGATGGCCCCGATCATCGCCACCAGCAGAATGAGGCCCGCCAGCTCGAACGCCAGCATGTAGCGCGTGTAGAGCACCATGCCGATGGCTTCGGTGTTGGTGACCACGGCGGCATCAGGAATAGCGACCACGGCGGGAGCTGTGGGTGTAGGCGTGAGCAGCGAGGCGTAAAGCAGCCCGCCCAGCTCAAGGAACAGAATGAGCGCCAATGAAATGCCCCAAGGCAGCGCCTTGATGAACCCGGCGCGCAGCTTCTCGAAATGGATGTTCAGCATCATCACCACGAACAGGAACAGCACCGCGACGGCACCAACATAAACGATGACCAGCGTCATCGCCACGTACTCGGCGCCCAGCAGCACGAACAGGCCCGCCGCGTTGAAGAAGGCGAGAATGAGGAAGAACACCGAATGCACCGGGTTCTTCGCCGTGATGACCGCCACCGCTGACACCAGCAGGATGAAGGCGAACACGAGGAACAGTAAGGATGTGATGGGGAGGATCATCGGTATTCAGCGTCCTTTTCCAGATTGGCGGCGATGGCCGATTCCCAGCGGTCGCCGTTGGCGAGCAGCTTGGCTTTGTCGTAGAAGAGTTCTTCACGGGTCTCGGTAGCGTATTCGAAGTTCGGGCCTTCGACGATGGCGTCCACCGGGCAGGCTTCCTGGCAGAAACCGCAATAGATGCATTTCGTCATGTCGATGTCGTAGCGGGTAGTGCGGCGCGAACCGTCGTCGCGTTCTTCGGCTTCGATGGTGATGGCCTGCGCCGGGCAGATGGCCTCGCACAGTTTGCAGGCGATGCAGCGTTCTTCACCGTTCGCATAACGGCGCAGCGCGTGCTCGCCACGGAAACGCGCGCCCAGCGGGCCCTTCTCGTAAGGGTAGTTGATGGTGACGCGTTTTTTGAACATGTATTTCAGCGTCATCCACATGCCGTGGACGAGTTCGAACAGCGTAAAGCTGCGCAGCAGGAACATCAGGCGTTTCATTCGGGGGCCTCTTCATTCATCGGCACCGATTCGTCCATCGGCAGTTCGTCGGCGGGAACAGGTTCCGCGACCGGTTGGTCAAGCACCACCGGTACATTCCGGTTCGGCAGGTTGTCGGTGTAGACCAACACGCCCGCCGTGCCAACCACCCACAGCAACGACAGCGGCAGGAAGATTTTCCAGCCAAGGCGCATCAGTTGGTCGTAGCGGTAGCGCGGGAACGTGCCGCGCACCCAGATCATCACCACCAGCATGAAGAACACTTTGAGCGAGAACCAGATGCCGCCGGGAATCCAGTTCAGCAGGTCGATGTTGAACGGCGCGTACCAGCCGCCGAGGAACAGCACCACCGTCATCGCGGAAATGAGCAGCATGTTGGCGTACTCGCCGAGGAAGAACAGCGCGAAGCTCATCGAGGAATATTCCACGTTGTAGCCCGCCACCAGCTCGCCCTCCGCCTCGGGCAGATCGAACGGAATGCGGTTAGTTTCCGCCAGCGCCGAGATGAAGAACACGATGAACATCGGGAACAGGCCCGAGAAGAAGTACCAATGCGTGATGCCGCCTGCCTGCGCGCGCACGATGTCGCCTAGGTTCAGCGAACCCACGCACAGCAGAACGGTGATGATGACGAGGCCGATGGACACTTCGTAGCTCACCATTTGCGCGCTGGAACGGATGGCGCCGAGGAACGCGTATTTCGAGTTGGATGCCCAGCCCGCGATGATGATGCCGTACACACCCAGCGAGGAAATGGCGAACAGGTACAGCACGCCCACATTGAGGTCGGCGATCACCCATTCCGCCGAAATCGGCATCACGGCCCAGCCGAGAAGTGCCAGCGCGAAGGTGATCATCGGCGCGAGGATGAACATGACCTTGTTCGATTGCGTCGGGATGATGGTTTCTTTGAAGAACAGTTTCAAACCATCGGCGAACGGTTGCAGCAGGCCGAACGGCCCGATGACGTTGGGGCCTTTGCGCAGCTGGATGGCGCCCAGCACCTTGCGCTCGGCGTAGGTGCTCATCGCCACCGCAATCAGCAGCGGCACCACCAGCAGCAGCACCTTGCCCGCCGTCAGCAGCGTCGGCAGGATAACGGTGAGCCACAGCTCGCTGTGCAAAAATTCCTGCATTACGCGGCCGCCTTCTCGGGTTGGTTGCGCTTATTGGCCTGCTCGGTGCATTGCGCCATGGTGGCGCTGTTGCGGCTGATCGGGTCGGTCATATAGAAGTTGCGCACGGCGCTGTCGAACGGCGAATCGTTGAGCGTACCAGTGATTTTGGCGGCGACGAACGGTGCAGCTTGCAGCGCATCCTGCGAACCAAACACGGGGAACTCGGCCACGAGGCGCGCACGCAGGGCGTGGATGTCGTTGTACGGCAATTGCTTGCCCATGGCGTGCGCCACGGCGGCCACCACTTCCCAATCGCTGCGGGCCAGCCCGGGCGGGAACACGGCGCGGTAGCCACGCTGCACGCGGCCCTCGGTGTTCACGTAGGTGCCGTCTTTTTCGGTGTAGGTGGCGCCGGGCAGGATGACATCGGCACGGTGTGCGCCAATATCGCCATGGTGGCCTTGATAGATGACGAACGCGTCGCCGAAATAGCTCATGTCGATTTCATCGACGTTCAGCAGGTACACCAGCTCGATGTCCTTCGCGGCGATGGAATGCACCAGCGCGGCCATGTCCTTGCTCCCGGTGAAACCAATATCGAGCGCGCCGACGCGGGCGGCGGCGTTGTGGAGGACGTTGAAACCGTTCCAGCCCTCGCGTTGGCACAGCGCGCCAATGGCTTGGGCGGTGGCGAGGATGGTCGCGCCATCGTCGCGCGCCACAGCACCTGCGCCGAGAATGACGACGGGGTTCTTGGCGTTCTTCAGCGCTTCGGCGACGGGGCCTTTGCCCGCCGCAATATCGGCCAGCAGCGTGGCGCTGTTGCCGAGCTGCTCGACGGGATAGGTCAGATCGGCGGCTTGGCCGATGTTAAATGCTTTGAGGCCGTTCTTGAGGAACGCCTTACGCAGGCGGGTGTTGACCAGCGGGGCTTCCAAGCGCGGGTTGGTGCCGATGAACAGCGCCACATCGGCCTGCTCCAGCGCGGCGATGCTGGTGTTCATGATGTAGCTGCCGCGATCGTTCGCGTTCAGCTTGCCGCCATCCTGACGGCATTCGAGGTTGCTCACGCCGAGCGCGCCCATCAGATCTTTCAGCGCCAGCATGGATTCCACATCGGCCATGTTGCCGGTGACGGCGGCGATGGCGGCGGGCTTGGTGGCGGCGAGTTTGGCTGATACCAGCGCCAGCGCCTCGTCCCAGCTTGCTTCGCGCAGTTTGCCAGCCACGCGGATATAGGGACGGTCGAGGCGGTTCACGCGCAATCCGTCCACGGCGTAGCGGGCTTTGTCGGCCAGCCATTCCTCGTTCACTTCTTCGTTCAGGCGCGGCAGCACGCGCAGCACGGCCTCGCCGCGCGCGTCGATGCGAATGTTGCTGCCCACGGCGTCGAACACGTCGATGGATTCGGTTTTTTTCAGCTCCCACGGGCGGGCGAGGAAGGCGTAGGGCTTAGAGGTGAGCGCACCGACGGGGCAGAGATCGATCACGTTGGCCGACAGCTCGGAGCTGAGCGCCTGCTCCAGATAGGTGGTGATTTCCATATGCTCGCCACGGCCAATGGCGCCGAGCTCCGGCACGCCTGCCACTTCGTCGACAAAGCGGATGCAGCGCGTGCAATGGATGCAGCGGTTCATTTCGGTCTTCACCAGCGGGCCCATGTATTTGGGCTCCACGGCGCGTTTATGCTCGTCGTAGCGGCTGGTGCCGGTGCCGTAGAACATGGTTTCGTCCTGCAGATCGCATTCGCCCGCCTGGTCGCAAATGGGGCAATCGAGCGGGTGGTTGATGAGCAGGAATTCCAGCACGCCTTCGCGCGCTTTTTTCACCATCGGCGTGTCGGTGAACACTTCCATTTTATCGGCAGCAGGCAGCGCGCAGGAAGCCTGCGGCTTCGGCGGGCCGGGCTTTACTTCCACCAGGCACATGCGGCAGTTGCCCGCGATTTTCAAGCGATCATGGTAGCAGAAGCGCGGAATTTCCACGCCCGCACGGTCGCACACCTGAATGACCGACTCACCCGGGGTAAACTCAATTTCCTGACCGTCAATTTTTAAAGCGGGCATTATGCAGCTCTCCGAGTGAATTCGTCGATACGGGCCTCGATGACGGGGCGGAAGTGGCGGACCAAACCTTGCACGGGCCATGCGGCGGCGTCGCCGAGGGCACAGATGGTGTGGCCTTCGATGCGTCCGGCGATGTCGAGCATCTGGTCGATCTCGGCGCGGGAGGCGTTGCCGACGACCATGCGCTCCATCATGCGCCAGAGCCAGCCGGTGCCTTCGCGGCAGGGGGTGCACTGGCCGCAGCTTTCATGCATGTAGAATTTGCTGAGGCGGGCGATGGCTTTGACGATATCGGTGGATTTATCCATCACGATGACGGCGGCGGTGCCGAGGCCGGAGCGCACTTCGCGCAGCGCGTCGAAATCCATCAGCACAGTGTCGCAGATTTCTTTGGGCAGCACGGGAACGGACGAGCCGCCGGGGATGATGGCCAACAAATTGTCCCACCCGCCGCGCACGCCGCCCGCATGTTTCTCGATGAGTTCCTTGAGCGGGATGCCCATGGCTTCTTCGACGTTGCAGGGATTGTTCACATGGCCGCTGATGCAGAACACTTTGGTGCCCACATTGTTCGGGCGGCCGATGCCCGCGAACCAGCTTGGGCCACGCCGCAGAATGGTGGGCACCACGGCGATGGATTCGACGTTATTCACGGTGGTGGGGCAACCCCATACGCCGACAGCGGCGGGGAATGGCGGTTTCAGGCGCGGCTGGCCTTTTTTGCCTTCGAGCGATTCGATCAGCGCGGTTTCTTCGCCGCAAATGTAGGCCCCTGCCCCGCGATGCACGAACACGTCGAACGCGTAACCCGACCCGCAGGCGTTATTGCCGAGGAAGCCCGCATCGCGGGCCTCTTGAATGGCATGTTCTAAGTGATCGGCCTCTTCGCGGAATTCACCGCGGATGTAGATGTAGGCGGCCACCGCGCCGATGGCGAAACCGCCGATGAGGCAGCCTTCGATGAGCTTGTGCGGGTCGTGGCGCATCATGTCGCGGTCTTTGCAGGTGCCGGGCTCGCCTTCGTCGGCGTTCACCACGAGGTAGGCCGGGCGGCCATCGGACACTTTGGGCATGAACGACCATTTCATGCCGGTGCTGAACCCTGCCCCGCCACGTCCGCGCAGGCCGGAATCTTTGACCTGTTGGATGATGGCGTCGCGGCCCAGTTTCAGGATATCGCCGGTTTTGTCCCAGTCGCCGCGCGCTTGGGCGCCTTTCAGCGTCCAGTCGTGGTGGCCGTAGAGGTTGGTGAAAATGCGGTCTTTATCGGCGAGCATTACACGGCCTCCGTAAGCGTTGTGAGGCCGCCCAGCGGCTCGGACGACACGCGGCCCGATTGCGGGCCCGCTTTGGGTTTTTCGTTGCGCTTGAGGGCCAGCAGCAGCTCGCGCGTGTTGTTGTAATTCAAATCCTCGAAGAATTCGTCGGTGCCGTCATGCGAGGTGATCTGCACCATGGGGGCGTTCACGCAGGCGCCGAGGCATTCCACTTCCGTCAGCGTGAACAGGCCGTCGTTGGTGGTGTCGCCGAAGCCGATACCGAGGGTTTCTTTGCAGGCCTTCACCACGTCGTCGGAGCCACGCAGCCAGCAGGGGGTGGTGGTGCAGCATTGCACATGGTGGCGGCCGACGGGGGCGAGGTTGTACATGCTGTAGAAGCTCGCCACTTCGTAGGCGCGAATGTAGGGCATGTTCACCATTTTGGCGACCAGCTCGATGGCGGGCACGGGCAGCCAGTTGCTGTGCTGCTTCTGCGCCATGGTCAACAGCGGCATCAGCGCCGATTGCTGGCGGCCTTCGGGGTATTTCGCCATTTGCGCTTCGGCAGCCTTCATGTTCTCGGGCGTGAACTCGAAGCTGGCGGGTTGTTCGGCGGCCTGTTTTACCGGTGCGCTCATCGGTCAATCTCTCCAAATACAACGTCGAGCGTGCCGATGATGGCGGAAACATCCGCCAGCATGTGGCCACGGCTCATGAAATCGATGCCCTGCATGTGCGGGAACCCGGGGGCGCGGATTTTGCAGCGGTAGGGACGGTTCGTGCCGTCGGACACGAGGAACACGCCGAACTCGCCTTTGGGGGCCTCGACCGCGGTGTAGGTTTCGCCGGCGGGCACGTGGTAGCCCTCGGTGAACAGTTTGAAATGGTGGATCAGCGCTTCCATCGATTGTTTCATTTCGCCACGGCGCGGCGGCGAAATTTTCGGATCGTCGACCATCACGAGGCCGCTGGGGATTTTGTTGATGCATTGCTTGATGATGCGCAGGCTCTGGCGCATTTCCTCGACGCGGATGAGGTAGCGGTCGTAGCAATCGCCGTGCTTGCCGATGGGAATATCGAACTCGAGCTGGTCGTAAATTTCGTAGGGTTGCGACTTGCGCAAGTCCCACGCCACGCCGGAGCCACGCAGCATCGGGCCGGTGAAGCCCCAGGCCAACGCTTCGTCGGCAGTCACCACGCCGATATCAACCGTGCGCTGTTTCCAGATGCGGTTCTCGGTGACGAGGGATTCCACGTCGTCGATGATTTTGCCGAAGCCGTTGCAGAAAATGTCGATGTCCTCAAGCAAGCCCTTCGGCATGTCTTGATGCACGCCGCCGGGGCGGATATAGGCCGAGTGGAAGCGCGCGCCGGACGCACGCTCGTAGAACTCGAGCATTTTCTCGCGCTCCTCGAACATCCACAGCAGCGGGGTGGTAGCGCCCACATCGATGATCTGGGTGGTGATGTTGAGGATGTGGTTGAGGATGCGCGTGAGCTCGACGAAAATAACGCGGATGTATTTCGCGCGCTCGGGGATTTCGCAGCCGAGCAGTTTCTCGACAGCCAGCGCGTAGCAATGTTCCTGCGACATGGGCGACACGTAATCGAGCCGGTCGAAATACGGCAGCGCCTGCAAATAGGTTTTATGCTCGATGAGCTTTTCGGTGCCACGGTGCAGTAGGCCCACATGCGGGTCGGCACGCTCCACCACTTCGCCATCCATTTCCAGAATGAGGCGCAGCACGCCATGCGCCGCCGGGTGCTGAGGGCCGAAATTCAGGGTCATGTTCTTGATATCGACTTGGCCGGTCATGCGGGCACCTCTTCCAAGAAACGATGCATGATGTAAATATCCACCAAGCCGTGCTGCTTGTGGTTGTAGGATTTGGGGCTGACGCCGATGATGGTGAAGCCCATGGATTGCCAGAGCTCGACGGCCGCCGTGTTGGTGGAGACCACGTAGTTGAATTGCATGCTGAGGCAGCCCTGGCGCTTGGCCTCGGCCAGCGAGTGGGCGCACATGGCGCGCGCCACGCCTTGGCCGCGATAGTCCTTATGCACCATGTAGCCCGCGTTGGCGACGTGGCTGCCACGGCCATAATGGTTGCGGCGGAGGCTGTAGGTGCCGACAACTTTATCGCCGTCTTTCACTACATAGCAGGCCGCGCCTGTGCCATATTTGCCCGCACCCACCCACATGTCGTGGGCTTTCTCTTCGGTGGTGGCTTCGTCGTAGGAATAGGTATCGCCGCCCTGCACCACTTCGTGGAAGATCGTCCAGACACCCGCCCAATCGGCTTCGGTGGCAAGCGAGACATCCCATGCGCGTGGTTTTTGTTTCATCAGCGCGCTCATGCTTTTTTCTCCGCGACAGGCGCGGGCGGCGCGGCCGCATCGACCGGTGGCACGGCGGGAGCCGGATAATTCGGGCCTTCCCACGGGCTGAGGAAATCAAAGCTGCGGTACGCTTGGTTCAGCTGCACGGGTTCATACACCACGCGTTTTTGGTCTTCGCTGTAGCGCAGTTCGACATAGCCGCTGAGCGGGAAATCCTTGCGTTGCGGATGGCCTTCGAAGCCATAATCGGTGAGGATGCGGCGCAGGTCGGGGTGGTTCTTGAAATGCACGCCGTACATGTCCCACACTTCGCGCTCGAACCAGTTGGCGGCGGGATAGACATCGATCACGCTCGGCACCGCCGCGTCTTCCTCGACCGAAAGCTTCACACGAATGCGGAGATTTTTGGTGATGGAGAGCAGGTTATAGACGATTTCAAAACGCCGTGCGCGCGTGGGGTAATCGACCGCCGTGAGTTCGGTGAGCTGCGTGAACTGGCAACGCTCGTCTTCGCGAAGGAAGGTGAGCAGCGGCACAATGGAATTCGGCTCGGTGATGACGATGAGCTCGCCCAGCGCCACGTAATGGTCGAGCACGCGGTCGGCGACCGTGTGCGCAATGTAATCCCCGAGTTCCTGTAATTTTTCGCTCATGCTATCTCCGGAAGCTCGAAGTGCGGCG
>JBBKVX010000063.1:0-5476 GCA_037968615.1 Rickettsiales bacterium | reverse complement strand
AGCTTCCTCGGTCTGGCGACGATTATTCTTTTATAAGCGCTGCGCGCGAATGGGGCCCTCCGCCCCTTGCCCCCGCCGCTTCGCGGGCCGCAGGTAGGCTCCCGGGGAGCGCCTCTCGTAATCATAATAAAAAAGCCTATATCGTGTTTATGAAACCCATCTTAACATTGCTGTTCACCCTCGCTTTCGGAGCTTCCGCCATGGCCGCACCTGCCGATACCAAAACCGCTATTTTCGCCGGAGGTTGCTTCTGGTGCATGCAGCCGGGCTTCGATGCAATGCAAGGCGTGGTGAAAACCACGGTCGGTTACACAGGCGGACATGTGGAGAACCCCACCTACGAGCAGGTGAGCACCGACACGACGGGGCATTACGAAGCCATCGAGATCACCTACGACCCCAGCAAAGTGAGCTACGAGCAGTTGCTGCCGGTGTATTGGGAGAACATCGATCCGCTCGATGCGGGCGGCCAGTTGGCCGACCGTGGCCAGCATTACCAGACAGCCATTTTCTATGCCGACGACACGCAGAAAACCGTCGCCGAAACTTCCAAAAAAACCATGGAAGTGAAGTTCGCGCCCAAGCCAGTGGCCACCAAAATCCTCCCCGCGAAAACCTTCTACGAGGCCGAGGACTACCACCAGAAATACTACGAGAAGAACAAGCTCCGCTACAATGCCTATAAGTATGGCTCCGGCCGCGTCGACCGGCTGGGCGAGCTTTGGGGCGACGAGTAGCGTGACAAAGCAGCGTGGTTTATGTAAAGTTCGCTGCATATGCGTCGTACCGGTTTCAGTTTAGTTGAACTCTCCATTGTCCTAGTCATCCTGGGATTGCTGGTCGGCGGCATTTTGGCCGGGCAGAGCCTGATCCGCGCCGCGGAGCTGCGGAGTATTTCCACCGATCTGGCCCGTTACACCGCCGCCGTGAATAGTTTCCACGATAAATATCTAGGGCTGCCGGGGGATTTGAGCAATGCGGTACAATTCTGGACGAATGTGGCAGGCAACAGCACCGACAATTACACCACCACTTGTGGTGGTACCTCCAGTACCAGCGCGGCGACCTGTAACGGCGATGGGGACGGCGTCGTTTTATGGCACAACTACGAAAAGTTCCGCTTCTGGCAGCATCTCGCAAATGCGGGAATGATCGAAGGGCAATATACTGGCATCACTGGCGCTGGCGGGGCGTACGATTTTGACTCAGGTATCAATGCCCCGCGCGGGCGCATCACCAACAGCGGCTGGTATTTCTTCGACCTAAACCAAATCTGGGCGGATGGTGATTATCCTTCCCACTTCTACAGCAAAGCCTTCGGCTTCGGTAATGACACTGCCGGTAACGCTGCGCCCTACACCGGTAACCTAAAGCCGGAAGAAGCGTGGAACATTGACACGAAGCTCGATGACGGCCGCCCCTTTGCAGGCCGCGTCATTTCTGTGCGCTGGAATAGCGGCTGCACCAACGGTGCCAGTAACACGGACAGCGCGGCCACCTACCTGCTGACCAGCAGCGCCAAGGACTGCTCGCTGATATTCAACCGAGCGATATAACTGAATCGCCAATGAACTTTCTACCCGCGCGCCACTTCTGTGGTAGTTAACGCACCAGCCGCAGATTCTCCAGAATTTTGATTTCCGCTTCGCTGGTGGTTTCGTCGTTGTCGCTGACGAAGCCGACATCGTCCATGCTGGGCAGCAGGGTTTGCGGGGCGGGTTGGCCGTCATCGTCGATGAAGACCTTGTCGGTGCGTTTGAATTTGCCGTCGACGAACGCGCCGTCCTCGATGGAGAGCGACTCGTGCATGATGGTGCCGACCACGCGGGCGCTGGCGTAAAGCATCACGGTTTTGGCCTTGATAACGCCTTCAATGGCGCCGTGCACATGCACGATCTCGGCATGAATGTCGCCGATCACTTTACCGTTGGGGCGCAGGCTCACCGTGTGGCAGCGCACGTTGCCGTTGATTTTGCCATCGATATCGAGCACGCCATCGCTGATGATATTGCCGAGCACGTTCAGGTCGACCGCGATGACCGACGGCTGCATGCCTTTTTTACCAAGCACCGAGTTCGGGGCCGGACGCGGGGTGGCGGGGGGCGCAGCGGTGCGGCCAGAAGTGTTTTTACCGAACATAGCTACCTGCTTTCAGGAATTTATTGGGATTGAGCGGGGTGTTGTTGTAGCGCACTTCGTAATGCAAGTGGTTGCCGGTGGAACGGCCAGTAGAGCCCTGCACAGCGATGACATCGCCCTTCTTGACGGCCTGCCCATCCTTCACGAGGATCTTGCTGAGATGGCCGTAACGCGTGACGAAGCCAAGCCCATGATCGATATCGACGCAATTGCCGTACGCGCCTTTCCAGCCAGTGAACACAACACGGCCTTTATTGGTGGTTTTCACCCGCGTGCCTTGCGGCCCGGCGAGATCGACGCCGCTATGATACGCCAACCGGCCACGGAACGGATCGACCCGCGTGCCGAACCCGCTCGACTGGCGGTAATTACTGATGGCCATTGGGTTGGCTAGCGGCATGGTGTCGACGACTTTATTGAGCGTCATCATGCGCTTGAGATTGAAATACAGCTCGGTCTCGCGCTCTTTCAGCACCGAAGTTTTGACGGGGTCAAAAGGGCCGCCCTGTCCATTCTCGATGCGCCCGTATTTCTCGCGGCGGTCCTCATCGGTACGGTTCTGGGCTTCAACTTTATTCACCAGTTTTTGTTTGTCGACGCCGGTCATGGCGATGACTTTCTCAAGCTCGGCAATTTTACCGCCGGTGGCGCTGCGAATGTCGGCCACCATGTCGTCGTGGGTGGTCTGCAGGTCTTTTACTTTATTTTCGAGGTAATCGATGCGTGCGAAGACCGCGTCGTATTTGGCGCTGGCTTCGCGCGTATCCACTTCCGTGGCGAGGCCTTCGGCAAAATCCTGGCCCACTTTATCGTCGGCGTCTTTGTACTGTTCGGTGACCATTTTGGCGAAATCACCGAGTTTGCCCGCGTTGCGGCCAGTGTTTTCTTCCTCGGCCAGCTTCATGAGATCGCGCTTCAGCAGCGAGAATTCGGCTTCCACCCGGGCGTTCTCTTCCGAAGTAGCCTCGATGGTACGGTCTTTTTCTTCGAGCACGCTTTGCGCGGCCATGTAGGAACCGCTGGAGTAGGACGCCCAGCCGACCACGGCCATCACGCCGACCATCGCCACCATCTGCATGCCGATGGCGAAGGGCACGTGCTGCGTTTTATGCTCGGAGATAATGATGATGCTGCGCTTGCAGAACAGGCGGCCAAAAGCACTGCCCATCCATTTACCCACGCGCGATTTGGGCTTTTTGCCCAGAGTAGACTTTGCCATATGCGTTCGAACCCTTATTTATCCCGATATTCGCCAGGTAATCGCAGTGATTACATACTCTTGGACCGTTCGCGCGACTCAAGAGCTGACGTCATTGGTGAGAATGGCCCCGAAGAAGCCATCCGTCCCGTCTTTGTGCGGGCTAAGTTGCAGGTAGGGGCCAACCCCATCCTGCAAGGTGATGTGTTTATCCCACAACTTATCCGGCCTCGCAACGCGAAAATTCGGATTATTCATAAGGAATTGCTTCACCTGCCAGGTGTTTTCGTCGGGGAAAATGGAGCAGGTGAGATAGACCAGCTTGCCCCCCGGCTTCACCAGGCGCGCGGCGTTCTGCAGGATGGTGCCCTGCAAAGCTTTGACTTCCATAAGATCTTCGGCTCCGAAACGCCATTTCAAGTCGGGGTTTCGGCGCCATGTGCCGGAGCCGGAACAGGGCGCATCCACCAGCACCCAGTCGGCCGAACCGGCATGGCGCTTCAGGAACGAATCTTTCTCGTCTTTGATCACGTGGGTCTGCACGTTGTCGACCCCGGCGCGGGCAAGGCGCTTGTTGATCTGGTCGAGGCGCTTCTCGTTCACGTCCCACGCCAGCACACGGCCTTTGTTTTTCATGGTGGCGGCGATGGCCAGCGTTTTGCCCCCTGCCCCGGCGCAAAAATCGATCACCTTCTGGCCCGGCTTAGCCTGCACCAGCAACGACGCAATCTGCGAACCTTCGTCCTGCATCTCGTAGAGCCCGTCTTTGAAGGCCTGCGTGTTGAACGCGGGCAGACGCTTTTTCAACCGCACGCCGATGGGCGAATGCGGGGTAGGCACGCCGAAATAGCCGTCCTTATCCAACGCGAGGATAAGATCGGACGCGCCGCCGCATTTCAGCAGGTTGGCGCGCAGATCGATGGGTGCTTGGGAGTTCAGGGCAATCATCGCCTCGGGCAGATCGTCGCCGAACGCATCCTTGAGGCGGCCTTCCATCCAATCGGGATAGTTGTAGCGCGCGGCGTCGGGCATGGTCGGCGGCGTAAATTCGCGGCCTTCGCAGCGCGCCAGCATCAACTGCTCGGGCTGGGTGATGGCGGAGGGAGCATACTGCGCGCCGTTGAACATAGCGGCGATGTCCTCGCGCTCCATGGGCGTGTGGCCGCTTTGACCGTAGAACAACAGCCCCACCATAACAACACGGCGGGGGGTCACGGAACGATCGCACTGCTCAATGTGCCATTGCAGCGTGCCGCCATGGCGCAGCACGAAATAGGTGAGGTCGGAGATCGCCCCACGGTCCTTCGAGCCGATGAAGCGGCGCTCCTTAAAATATTTCGACAGCAGCGAATCCACCGGCGCACGGCGATCCGCCGCCCAGATGGACTGCAGATGCTCCATGATCTCAATCACGGCCTGAATGTGGGATGCCTGTTGCATAGGCGGGGGTTGTAGCGGGCGCAGGCGACGCTTGCAAGCGTCGCCTCACCATTTTTACCGTCCCGTTGGCCAGCGAAACATGCATCTCAGAAATGCTTAAAACACTAACCTTCAACGCGATAGTTCGGGCTTTCACGGGTGATGGCGATGTTGTGGGGGTGGGCTTCGCGCAGACCGGCGGCGGTCATGCGCACGAACTGGCAGTTCTTGCGCATGTCGGCGATGGTGGCGTTGCCGGTGTAGCCCATGGAGGCTTTGAGGCCGCCCACCAACTGGTGGATGACGCCCGCAACGGAGCCTTTGAACGGCACGCGGCCTTCAACGCCTTCGGGCACCAGCTTCAGCGCATCGTTCACTTCGGCTTGGAAATAGCGGTCGGCGGAGCCTTTGCTCATGGCGCCGACGGAACCCATGCCGCGGTAGGTTTTGTAGGAACGGCCTTGGAACAGAATGACCTCGCCGGGCGATTCCTCGGTGCCCGCGAACAGGCTGCCAAGCATGGCCACTTCGGCACCCGCCGCGATGGCCTTGGCGAAGTCGCCGGAATATTTGATGCCGCCATCGGCGATCAGCGGAATGTTGTGGCGCTCGGTGACTTTGCGCACATCCATGATGGCGGAAAGCTGCGGCACGCCGACGCCCGCGACGATGCGCGTGGTGCAGATGGAGCCGGGGCCGATGCCCACTTTCACGGCGTCC
>JBBKVX010000062.1:0-5843 GCA_037968615.1 Rickettsiales bacterium | reverse complement strand
GCCGGGTCGCTGGTGCGGTTAGAACTGGAGCGCGAAAACGGTACTCTGTTGGATGCCGAAGTGCCCAAATCGGTGATGGACGGGTTGCAATTGATCGCCGGCCAGAAAGTGCATGTGCGCCCCAAAGAAACCAAAATTTTTGCCTAACACTGGGCCGGGATACAGAAGTTACTTATTGAAATAATCTCGCACATCGGCTATCACGTTCATTCTGAAAAAATAATACGACCTCCTAGTTGCTCACTTTCTAAAAAGTCCGCGGACTAAAACAGGGTCAGTCAATGCAACCGGCAAGTGCGATAATGGCGTTTCCGATCGACGCCAGTGAAGAACGTTTCCGTCTCGTCGCTCAGATCTCGAGCGATGTCATTTGGGATTGGAATCTGCTCACCCATCAAATCTGGTGGAGCGACGGCCTCACCAAACTTTTCGGCTACCCAATCGAACAACAGATCAGCCATCCAAACTGGTGGCGCGACTACATCCACCCCGACGATCGCGAGCGTGTGGTGAGCAGCATCCACGCCGCACTCCATGGCACCGGAATAGATTGGCAGGACAGCTACCGCTATCGGCATGCCGACGGAAACTACCTCGAAGTGCAAGACCGCGGCCGCATCTTGCGCGACGCACAAGGCAAGGCCGTCCGCATGGTTGGCGCCATGCAGGATCTTTCGACCGTTAAGGCGGCTGAATTCCGCAGCCTAGCCGATGCGTTGCCGCAGATCGTATGGATCGCCAACCCCTCAGGCGCGGCAGAGTATTTCAATAAGCTCTGGTATGACTTCACCGGGCTGTCGGAAACCGATTCGCTAGGCCCCGACCGCTGGAAGCTGGCCTACCACCCCGAGGATGTAGCGCATCTGCGCACCCGCTGGGATCACTCGTTGACCAGCGGAGTGGGCCTCGACGTGCAGTACCGCATCCGTTCGGCGGATGGAGCCTACCGTTGGTTCCTCTGCCGGGGACAGCCGATGCGCGATGAGCAAGGCAGACTCGTCCGTTGGTTTGGCACACTCACCGACATCCACGACCGAATTCTCGCCGAAGAACAGCTGAACGAACAAAGCGAATTCAACCGCTCCATCCTCGACAGCAGCACCGATGGTATCAAAGTGCTCGATCTCGAGGGGCGCTTGCTGTCGATGAACACCTCCGGCCGCGAGCATCTCGAAATGAGCGACGTGTCGGCATACCTGATGCGCGATTGGTTGGATTTCTGGCAAGGCGACATGCACACCACCGCCAGCCAGGCCGTGCAGGCTGCTCTGGCGGGAGAAACCAGCTATTTCGAGGGATTCCGCACCACTGCGCTGGGTTCGCCCAAATGGTGGGAAGTAATCGTCAGCCCCGTATGCGATAGCAAGGGCGCCGTGCAGCGCATTCTCGTTGTTTCGCGCGACATCACCGAACGCCGCCAAAAAGACGCCGAGTTCCGCCAATTGGCCGATGCCATGCCGCAGATCGTGTGGATCGCCAAACCGGACGGCATGATCGAGTATTTCAATTCGCAATGGTACCAGTATACCGGCCTCGACAACGCACAGTCAGATGGTTCGCTCCCATGGTCGTCCGCGTTCCTGCCGGAAGATCTTGTCCGCGTTGAGGAGCGCTGGGGACATGCCGTACGCAGCGGCGAAGATTACGAAATGGAATACCGCATCCGACGCCAGGACGGCGAGCTTCGCTGGTTCCTCGCACGTGCTTTGCCGGTGCGCGATGCGCGCGGCACCATCACTCGCTGGTTCGGCACTTGCACCGACATCCACGACAAGATGACCAGCGAACATAAGCTTCGGCAGGCCATGGAGCAGGCCGAAGCGGCCAGTATGGCGAAAACCGAATTCTTAGCGAATATGAGCCACGAAATACGCACCCCGATGAACGCGGTGGTGGGTCTTTCAACCATTCTGAGCAACAGCCCGGGCCTGACCGAAAAACAACGCGAGTTCGTATCGACCCTGCAAGTATCAGCGGAGCAATTGCTGCAGCTGATCAACGACCTGCTCGACCTGTCGCGCATCGAATCGCATGGCATGCATCTCGAATCCATCCCGTTCGATCTGAACCGCATCGTTCATGAGGTGGTGAACATCAACAGCGTCAGTGGGCGCGAAAAACACATCGCCATCACCGCGCGCGGCCATTGCGCCCAGCAACTGATCGGTGACCCGTTGCGCATCAAACAGGTGGTCATGAACCTCGTTGGCAACGCCGTGAAATTCACCGAAGAAGGCTCGGTGAGCGTGAACGTGTTCTGCGCGACGCGCGTTGGCAGTCGCATGGTGGACCTGATGATCGCAGTGGAGGATACCGGCATCGGCATCCCTGCATCCAAGGTCGAAGATATCTTTGGAAAATTCTCTCAGGCCGAAAGCTCGACCTCGCGCCGCTTCGGTGGTTCGGGTCTGGGCCTCAGCATCGCCAAAACACTGGTGGAGCTGATGGGCGGACAAATCACCGTGAACAGCAAGCCGGGCAAGGGCTCGTGTTTCACCGTAACGCTTGCCTTGCCCACCGTAAGCAGCGAAAAAGATGCCCAAGACCTCAAACCCGCGACCGTAAAAAAGAAAAACCCTATGCCCGAGACCGCATCCACCCAAGCGCCGAACGCCGCGACCAAGGTATTATTGGTCGAGGATTACCATGCCAATGTGCTGGTCGCCACGATGCTGCTGCAGAATTACGGCTACGAATACGAGCTGGCCTCCACCGGCGAAGAAGCCCTCAAGAAGGTCGAGGAGCAGGAATTCGCCGTGGTGCTGATGGATGTGCAAATGCCGCAAATGAACGGTTATCAGGCCACCGCCGTCATCCGCGAAAACGAAGCGGCGCGCGGCGATGGCCGCCGCTTGCCCATCGTGGGCATGACCGCGCATGCGCTGAAAGGCGACCGCGAGCGCTGCATCGAAGCGGGCATGGACGACTACATCGCCAAACCGTTCCGCCCGGAAACGCTGAAGGCTGTGCTGGAAAAATACAGCGCCCCCGCCACTGTGCAACTGGCCGACTAATTCCTTTTTTATATTCGGGGCATGCTTCGCCCGCAGCGTTTTAACGCGCGGTTATGGCTAATTAGCGCCATGACCCACACCGCCACACATACCGAGTTCGCCCTACCCGCCAGCACCAACCGCGCCTTGATCGCGGGCATCGTGGCGCTGCATTTGGGCGTGTTCGTAGCGCTGCCGTTTTTACTGGCGCAGTCACTGTGGTGGGCCGCTTTGCTGCCGTTGTTGGCATGGGCCAACATCACCCATTGGGCGCTGATTCATGAAGGCATCCACAAACTGCTGGTGCCGAACAGCGCCGAGAACGAACGGCTGGCACGCCTGCTGGGCGTTTTGATGGGCGCGAGTTTTCATGTACTGCGCTTCGGCCATATGATGCATCACAAGCTAAACCGCGACTGGCATTCCGAATGGGTGTCGGAACGCAGTTTTGTAAACCGCGCGCGTTATTACGCCCATCTGCTGTTCGGGCTGTACGGCTCGGAAGTGGCTACCAGCGTGCTCGTCGCTGTGCTGCCTAAAGAAACCGCCATACGCTTCGCACGTCGCACGGCGTTGAAATACCATCCCGACGTGGCCATCGCCGGGGAGCGCTTCTTCTACACGCGCGGTAACGTGCGCATGGTGCGTCAGGACATGTTGGCGTGCGCGGTGATGTTCGCCGCCACTGCATGGCATTTCGGTGCCTTCTGGCCGGTGTTGGCCGCGTTTATCGGCCTGCGCGCGCTGGTGATCTCATTCCTTGATAACGTTTACCATTACGGTACCGCCGACGATAACAGCAAGGCGGGCAAAGAACTCATCCTCGCGCCGCTCTACTCGAAGCTGGTGCTGCACGGGAACTACCATGAGACCCACCATCTGAACCCCGACGTACCTTGGACGGCGCTGCCTGCCTGCCACAACGAGCAAGGCCGCGTGTTCAATGGCCGCTTTGTGGAGCACGGAGTGCTGCAATTTGGCGGCCCACTGCAGAGCCGCCACACAGTGGTCGCACCTGCTACTTCCGACAACATGCAACCCAGCTTCGCCTAAAACTCAGCCCTCAACGAACAAAGGCCGCCCCGGAAGGAGCGGCCTTTGCCGTATGTATTGAAGAATCGTTTAGTCGTGGTTATGTGCGATCTCGCCGTGCTGGCCCACATCGAGGCCCAGCTTTTCTTCGGCATCCGTGACGCGGATCGGCATAATCATGCCCACCAGCTTCACGATGATCACGGTAACCACCATGCTGTAAATGGCCACGATGACCGCTGCCGTGGCTTGCGCGCCAAGCAGGGTGTCGCCACCGTTAAGCGAACCATTGGCACCGCCAATCGCTGCATCGCCCAAGAAGCCCACCGCGAGAACGCCGATGAGGCCGCCCACACCGTGGCAGGCGAACACATCCAGCGAGTCATCGATGGCGTAGCGGCCCTTCACAAGGCGCGCCACATTGTTGCAGATGAACCCTGCAACAAGGCCGATGATGATGGCGGATTCTGCCGTCACGTAGCCTGCAGCGGGGGTGATGGCGATGAGGCCAGCGACCACGGCGATGCACGCGCCGATCAGCGCGGGCTTGCCGTCTTTCACATGGTCGACCAGCACCCACATCACCATGGCCGCAGCCGAAGCGAGGAAGGTGTTGGTGAAGGCCTGCACCGCTTGGCCGTTGGCCGCCAACGCCGAACCAGCATTGAAACCAAACCAACCGAACCAGAGCAAGGTGGTGCCCAGCACGATCATGCCAATGTTGTAGGGCTTGGCGGCCGTGCCGAAATCGCGACGCTTGCCAATGACGATGGCGGCAGCCAATGCCGAGAAGCCAGCGGTCATATGCACCACCAGGCCACCCGCGAAATCCTGCGCGCCTTTGGCGGCGAGGAAGCCACCCGCCGTCCATACCCAATGCGCGACCGGGGCGTAGACCGCCAACGACCAAAGCACGAGGATGAGCAACCACGACTGGAAACGCACGCGCTCGGCGAACGCACCGGTCATCAGGGCCGGGGTGATGATGGCGAACATCATCTGGAACATCATGAACAGCATCGGCGGGATGGTGGCGGTGCCTTCCGGCTCCATACCCACGCCGCGCAGCATGTAATGCATCGTATCGCCGATATACATATCGCCGGTACCGAAAGCGAGGCTGTAGCCGATGATGGCCCAGACCAGCCCGATCACACCGAGGCAAATGAAGCTCTGCGACAGGGTGGTGACAACGTTTTTAGTGCGCACCATGCCTGCGTAAAAGAAAGCGAGGCCGGGGGTCATGATCATCACCATGGCGGTGGCGATCATCACCCAAGTGGTATCGGCGCCGTTGATGGCCGCCATCGCCGGAACCGGCAACAGCGACGCCAGCAAGGCGGCTATGAGTTTTTTGGAACGGAACATGGACGGACTCCTTTGTGAATGAACCTGCATTGCGAGGAGTAACAACCGCTTGGCGCGGAGGCACGTTGCAGTGCCGAACAGACATAGCCTCACACGCATCTATTGCAGTGCGATGTGGCCGCGACGCATCTACTTGCCGGGCAAGGATAATGTCAGGTACAGAAAACGCAGGTGGTTCCGTAGCTCAGCCGGATAGAGCGAGCGTTTCCTAAACGCTAGGTCGGAGGTTCGAATCCTCTCGGGACCGCCAGTTTTTTAAGCGCTTGCGCGCCTAATGGGGCCCTTTGCCCCAAACCCCGCCGCTGTCGCGGGTCGGCGGTCGCCTCCCGGGGAGTTTCACAAACATTGGGAGAGCGTATTTCTTATTCGCTCATGCTCGGCGGGATGCCTTCGGGGTAGGCCGTGGCGATGCCCGCTTGGATGGCTTTGACCCGATCGGCGGGGTTGGGG
>JBBKVX010000061.1:0-103738 GCA_037968615.1 Rickettsiales bacterium | reverse complement strand
GCTCCGTCAGCTGTGGCGGCGGCACGCAAACGCGTACCTGCACCAATCCCGCCCCAGCAAATGGGGGCAGCACATGTGCTGGCAGCACAAGCCAAAGCTGTAACACGCAGAGCTGCTGTTCCGATCAAGGGGCGCCATATTGCTCTGGGATTCACTTGGTTCAGGGCAATACCTGTGGAGCTTATGCCATCGAATATAACAGTGTGACGTGCGGTGCGCCGGAGTGTGGAGTCGGCATGTGTACCGGTGGATCTTGTAACTCCGGGTCTGTCAGCAACTATTCACAAAATGGTGGCAGCTGTGGCTGGCAATGCAATGGTGCGGGTGGATCATACGTCAGTTGTGGTGGCGCGAACTTCTAAGTCGATACGGATAGAGAGGCGCTTGCTCAATCTTGGCTGAAAGTACGTTTTCCGGCCAAACACACCGTCCGACACCGTTCTCATATTAAGCTGGCACATAACTTCCTGAGGCGCTAGAACCCGCCCCTTATGGACAGACTCAGCATCATCGGGGGCACCCCCCTGCATGGCAAGATCATCATCGGCGGCGCAAAGAATGCGGCGTTGAAGCTGATGTGCGCGTGCTTGCTGACTTCTGACAAACTCACACTGGACAACGTGCCGTACCTCGCCGATATCACCACCATGGCCAAGCTGCTGGTGCAGCTGGGCGCGCGGATGACGCTGTACGACACCTCGCAAGGCAGCGTGACCGCCGACCATGGGACGCCGGGAAATTACAGCCGCCGGATTTCGCTGCAGGTGGAGAAGGTGGCCGACGTGACCGCCTCCTACGAATTGGTGCGCACCATGCGCGCCTCCATTCAGGTGCTGGGCCCGCTGCTGGCCCGCGTCGGCACCGCGAAAGTATCGCTGCCGGGAGGCTGCGCCATCGGCGCGCGGCCCGTGGATCTGCATTTGAAAGCCATGGAAGCGCTGGGTGCCACCATTACGCTGGAAGACGGATACGTACTGGCCACGGCCCCCGAGGGTGGGCTGAAAGGCGCGGAGATCGTGTTCGAGAAAGTCTCCGTCGGCGCCACCGAGAATGCTTTGATGGCGGCGACGCTGGCGCACGGCGTCACCACTATTCGCAACGCTGCGCGCGAACCCGAAATCGCCGATCTCGCGCATATGCTGAACGCCATGGGCGCCGAAATTTCCGGCATCGGCAGCGACACGCTGACCATTCAGGGTGTGCCATCGCTTTCCGGCACCGACTACCGCGTGATGCCCGACCGCATCGAAACCGGCACGTTCTTATGCGCGGTGGCCATGGCGGGCGGCGAGCTGGAACTGCTGGATGCACGCCTCGACACATTGGGCGCCGTAGTCGATTGCCTGCGCGCCATCGGGCTCGACATCACACCCACCGACCAAGGCATCAAGGTGAGCTACGATGGCAACCCGCTGAAACCGGCAAACATCACCACCGCGCCCTACCCTGATTTCCCCACCGACATGCAAGCGCAGCTGATGGCCGTGCTGACGCAGGCGGTGGGCGATTCGGCCATTTGCGAAACCATTTTCGAGAACCGCTTCATGCATGTGCCCGAGCTGTCGCGCATGGGGGCAAACATCAGCATCGACGGCAACCGCGCCGTGGTGCATGGCAAAGCCACCATCAAAGGCGCGCCGGTGATGGCGACCGATCTGCGCGCCTCGGTGTCGCTGGTGCTGGCCGCATTGGCCAGCCCGCACGAAACCACGGTGGGCCGCATCTACCATCTCGACCGGGGCTACGAGCGCCTGGAGGAAAAACTTGAGGCTTGCGGCGCAAAAATCCAGCGGTTACGCTAGGCCCATGCGCACCACCCCCACTTTCTTTGCTGTTCTTTTCGCCTGCATGCTGCTGGCCCTGCCCGCGCAGGCGTTGGTCATGCCGCCGTTGCCGGAGGGCGCCTGCCCGCTCGACAACAACCAGAAACCCGACCGCGACGCGCTGTCCTATATGCACCTCACTACCCAGACACCGGCCACGCTGAAAGCGTTGTTTACCGAGTGCGCGGAGCTGGGCTACTTGCGCAACGACAAACTGAATTTCCTGTCGCATTATGGCGCTGTGTTTGAGCATAACGAGGCGCTGCCCGTGGGCACCACGCGCGCGCAAGCCATGAAAATTCTTGGCGCGGCAGCGGGCATGTCGGGCACCATCGCGGCCAAATCGATGACGGCAGCCCAGCTTGCCAATAGCGGGGAAACCTCCGGTCGCCGCAAAACATACACCGCCTCGGAACACAGCGTGCTGAAGCAAACCGACCAGTTCCTTATCCTAGGCAGCGAGCAGCGCCATATCGGCACGCGCCTGCAATATGCCATGGCCGTCGTGACCGCGCTGACGGTGGTTGGCGACCGTGTGGTGGCCATCAATCTTTACGCGCCGCTGGAAGACGGGGCGTTCCAAAAACTCACCCTGGCCGCCGATTCTTACGCGCGCAGCCTTATTGCAGTGAACCCGTCATGAGCCTTACCCTTACCGCGCCCCTCACCATCGCCGTGCCGAAAGGCCGCATCTTCAGCGAGCTTGCGCCGGTGCTGAAAAAAATTGGCATCACGCCCGACGCGAACTTCTTCAACGACGACGACCGCGCCCTGCAATTCGGCACCAACATCGAAGGGCTCAGCATCATCCGCGTACGCTCGTTCGATGTCGCCACCTTCGTGGCTTACGGCGCCGCACAGATCGGTGTGTGCGGCAGCGACGTGATGGAAGAGTTCGCCTACCCCGACATCTACGCGCCGCTCGATCTTGGCATTGGCCTGTGCCGACTCAGCGTGGCCGAGCCGCAGAACCTCGCGGCGGAAGACGACCCGACGCAATGGACGCATGTGAAGATCGCCACCAAATACCCGCACATCGCCAGCAAGTATTTCGCGGCGCGCGGCGTGCAGGCGGAATGCATCAAACTGTCGGGCGCGATGGAGCTGGCCCCCGCCATCGGCCTTTCGCAACGCATCGTCGATCTGGTCTCCAGCGGCGCGACGCTGAAGGCGAACGGGCTGGTGGAGGTGGAGAAAATCATGGATGTTTCCTCGCGTCTGATCGTCAACCGTGCGGCGTTCAAAACCCGCCGCGACGTCATCGCACTCGTCGATATGTTCCGCGACGCGGTGGCCGCATGAGCACCCGTCTCGACATCGCCCAGCCGGATTTTGATGCGGCGCTCGCCGCGGTGCTCGATTCGCGCAACCGCACGGTGAGCGACGTCGCACCCGTGGTGCGCGATATCCTCGCCGCCGTGAAAACACGTGGCGATGCGGCGCTGACGGAGTACACCGCGCAGTTCGATAAGGTCGCCGTGACTGCGGCTGGCTTGCGCATTCGCCCAGCGGAAATCGAACAGGCGCAGGCCGATTGCGACCCGAAAGTGAAGGCCGCACTCGCCCTCGCCGCCGAACGCATCCGCGCTTACCACGAAATCCAAAAACCAACCGACCACCGCTACACCGACGCGCTGGGCGTGACGCTGGGCTGGCAATACGCGCCGCTGCCTTCCGTGGGCCTGTATGTGCCCGGCGGCAAGGCGAGCTATCCCTCCAGCGTGCTTATGAACGCGCTGCCTGCTAAGGTCGCGGGTGTAGAGAGGGTGGTGATGGTGGTGCCGACACCGAACGGCGTCATCAACCCGGCCGTGCTGGTTGCGGCGGCGCTTTCGGGCGTCGATGAAATCTACCGCGTCGGCGGCGCGCAGGCGGTCGGGGCATTGGCCTATGGCACCGCCAGCATTGCCCCCGTCGTCAAAATCGTTGGCCCCGGCAATGCCTATGTGGCCGAGGCGAAACGTCAGGTATACGGCACGGTCGGCATCGACACGATCGCTGGCCCCTCAGAAATTCTGGTACTGGCCGACAGCAAGAACGACCCGCGCTGGATCGCCGCCGACCTGCTCAGCCAAGCCGAGCATGACGAGATGGCGCAATCCATTCTCATCACCACCGACGCCGCCTTTGCCAACGCCGTGGGCGCCGAGGTGGAGGCCTTGCTGGCCCACCTGCCCAACGCACAGATCGCGCGGGCTTCCTGGGCCGCGCATGGCGCCATCATCACGGTGGGGCATTGGCATGAAGCGCTGCCGCTCATCGCCACCATTGCGCCCGAACATTTGGAACTGGCCATCGACGAGGCCGAACAGCTGGCCCCGAAAATCCGTGGGGCCGGGGCTATCTTCCTTGGCCGCCACACGCCCGAAGCCATTGGCGATTACATCGCCGGGCCCAGCCATGTGCTGCCCACCAGCCGCGCCGCGCGCTTCTCCAGCGGCCTGTCGGTGTTCGATTTCCTGAACCGCACCAGCCTCATCGGCTGCCCGACGCAAGGCACCGAAGCGCTGATCGAGGCGGCTGCCGTGCTGGCGGATGCCGAAGGCCTCCCCGCGCATGCTCTTTCCTTACGCTTGCGACTGCGCTAGGCTGGCCGCATGGCCGAGCACCAACACCGCATCCATACCGTAACACTGGACGACGCGAGCATCATCCGCCGCACGCCGGAGGTGGAGCATGAGCGCCGCGTGGCGATGGTCGACCTGACCCACAGCAACAGCGTGGAACTGGCCGACACCGCCCTCACCTCGCCCTACGCCCTGTTCATCTCGGTGCGCGAGAACCGCCTCACCCTGCGCTTCACCGGCAGCAACGAAGCGGTGGCCGATGTGACCGTGCCGCTGAGCCCCTTCCGCCGCCTCATCAAAGATTACTTCCTGATGTGCGAAAGCTACTACGAAGCCATCAAGCACGCCCCGCCCGACCGCATCCAGACCATCGATATGGCCCGCCGCGGCGTGCATAACGAAGGCTCGGAAAAACTTCAGGAAATGGTGAAAGACGCACTGACCATGGATTTCAATACGGCACGGCGGCTGTTCACTTTAATATGCGTGCTGCATATTAAGTAGTTTTTGAGCGCTTGCGCGCCTGATGGGGCCCTTCGCCCCTCAAACATAACTAAACGTCATGTTTGAGCCCCGCCGCTTTGCGGGTCGGCGGTTGCCTCCCGGGAGCAAGGATTCGTCTTAGTTCTGTTTCTTCCTTCCCCCTTGCATCCCCCGCGTCACCTGCTATAAGCCCCGCCATGGCTAAAGAAGAACTACTCGAATTCAAAGGCATCGTCGGCGAAGTCCTCCCCAACACCATGTTCAAGGTGAAACTGGAGAACGGCCACGAAGTCCTCGCGCACGCCTCAGGCTCGATGCGCAAAAACCGCATCCGCGTGCTGGCGGGCGACAAGGTCATCGTCGAGATGACCCCGTACGACCTCAGCAAAGGCCGCATCAAATTCCGCGAGAAGTAGTTGTTAGTTCGTTCCCTGCTCGGGCTACTGCCCTCGCAATGGAACGCCGCTTCGCGGGCTGATGGCTCACTTGCCTGCTGGCTTCGCATGGTATCTGTATGAGCCCCACTCCTTTCATTCTTGCATCTGCTTCGCCGCGCCGGGTGGCGTTGTTGGCGCAGCTTGGCATCACGCCAGACACCATCATCCCTGCCGATATCGACGAAACGCCACGTAAGGGCGAACTGCCTGCCGCCTATGTGCAGCGCGTGGCGCGAGGGAAAGCCGAGGCGGTTGCCAGGTCGCAGCCCGACGCCAAAGTGCTCGGCGCCGACACGGTAGTGGCCATGGGCCGCCGCATTTTGCCGAAGGCGGAGGATGAAGCCACGGCGCGGGAGTGTCTGCGCCTGCTTTCCGGGCGGCGGCATCGGGTGATGACTGCAGTCTGTGTTATCACAGGAGGCCAATACCGGGAAGCTACGGCCACGACGATCGTGAAATTTGCTCGGCTGACGCCCGCCGATATGGACGCCTACATCGCCAGCGGCGAGTGGGAGGGCAAAGCCGGTGGCTACGCCATCCAAGGCCGCGCCGGGGCGTTCATTCCGTTCATTTCGGGGTCGCACAGCAATGTGGTGGGGCTGCCGCTGGCGGAAACCGCGCGGCTACTCCGCGACTAATTTATCGAGCGTACGGCCGCCCAGTATGTGCATGTGGAAATGATGCACGCTCTGGCCGACATCCTCACCGTTATTGGTGATGAGGCGGAAGGCTTCGCCGACATCCTCGGCATGGGCCACGGTTTGCACGGTGCGGAAGAAATCGAGGATCTCGTCATCTTTCGCGTTGGCCATGAAATCGCTGTAGCAATGGTAGGGACCTTTGGGGATGACGAGGATATGCACCGGGGCGCTCGGGGCCACATCGTGGAACGCGAGCGCATGCTCGCTCTCGAAGATTTTTTTGCAGGGAATTTCCCCCCGCAGGATTTTGGCGAACACGTTGTCGGTATCGTACGCCATCACACGATCTCGCAGAATTCGTTGAAGTCAGGGCGTGGGCCGCGCGGATGCAGCTTGCTGGCATCGCCGTGGCCCAGATTCACTAAGAAGTTGGATTTAAGGGAGGTGCCCGCAAAAAATGCTGCATCGACCTTGCCGTTATCGAAGCCGGACATGGGGCCGCAATCGAGGCCGAGCGCACGGGCGGCGAGAATGAAGTAGGCACCTTGCAGCGAGCCGTTGCGGAACGCGGTGTCGTGCGCCAATTGCGGATCGTTGTCGTACATCGCTTTCATTTTTGCGGCGCCGTGCGGCCAGAAACGATGCAGCTGATCCTGGAATTTGGCGTCGAAGCCGATGATGGCGGTGACGGGCGCGCTCATGGTTTTTTCGACATTGCCTTCCATGAGGCAGGGTTTCAGTTTTTCCTTCGCCTCTTTCGTGGTGACGAACACCACATGCATCGGCTGGTTGTTGGCCGAAGTGGGCGCCATTTTGGCGAGGTCGTAGATTTGCTTCAGCACACCGGCATCGACCGGTTCATCCGTCCACGCCACATGGGTGCGGGCGAGGTTGAAAAGCGCATCGAGCGCGTGGGTGTTGATTTCGGTGGTCACGATTAGTCCTCCGTGCGGGAAGCTTTTTCTGCGATGCCGCTGCTGCATTCACGACGTTTGAGTTCGGCCATGACTATTTCCGGCTCGATCCCATGCGACTTCCACAGCAGCATTAGATGGAACAGTAAATCAGCACTCTCGTAAATTATCTGTGTGGAGTCGTGTTGGGCGGAGGCGATGGCCACTTCCACGCCTTCCTCGCCCACTTTTTTGGCGATCTTGACGGAACCTTTTTTCATCATTTTCGCAATGTGCGACTCTTTCGGATCGGCGTTGCGGCGCGATTCGATGGTGTCCATCAGCGTGTCAAGATAGGCAAATTTGCTCATAGCGTTTTTCTTACTGCAATTCCTTGGTTTGACAAAGACTCTTTCACTTGCGCCACGCTGAACTGCCCAAAATGGAACACGCTGGCGGCCAGTAGCCCGGTGGCACCCGCTGCGGTGCCTGCGGCAAAATCCTCCAGCTTGCCCACGCCGCCCGAAGCGATGATGGGCACGCGCGTGGCCGCGTTGATCTGGCGGATGAGTTCGAGATCGTAGCCGGATTTGGTGCCGTCGCGGTCCATGGAGGTGACGAGCAATTCGCCCGCGCCCAGCCCGGCCATGCGCGTGGCCCATTCCACCGCGTCGATGCCGGTTTCGCGGCGGCCGCCATGGGTGAAGATTTCCCAATGGTCGCCCACGCGCTTGGCGTCGATGGCGACGGTGATGCATTGGCTGCCGAATTTCTCAGCCGCTTCGCGCACGAATTCGGGATTGTTCACGGCGGTGGAGTTGATGGAGACTTTGTCGGCACCCGCCAGAAGCAACGTGCGAATGTCGGTCAGTTCGCGGATGCCGCCGCCGACGGTGACGGGCATGAAACAGCGCGACGCCACGCGGTCGATCATGTCGTAGAGGATGCCGCGGCTGTCGGAAGTGGCGGTGATGTCGAGGAAGCAGAGCTCGTCGGCGCCTTGCGCGTCGTAGACGGTTGCCTGCTCGACGGGATCGCCCGCATCGACCAAATCAACGAAGTTCACGCCCTTTACGACGCGTCCGGCAGTCACATCGAGGCAGGGAATGATACGTACGGGGAAGTTCATGACAGGTGGCTTTTCAATGCAATGAATGGGTTAGGCTATAATGCGTCGGGAACTCGCGTGCAACCATGACAAATCTTGACATTTATTGACATGGTTCCGCGCGTACCGTTTGGAATTATCAGTAGTTTAGCTGCGATGCAATGGGCCGGGAAGGCTAAGCGGCGGCAGCGTTCAACGCCTGTTTGGGATCGAGGGTTTTCTCGTACAAGGCGCGGCCGATGATGATGCCTTCGATGGTGCCATGCGCTTTCACGGCTTGCACGTCGGAGAGCTTGGCGATGCCGCCGCTTAGGATGACGGGAATGGACACGGCTTCCGCCAGCGCGGCGGTTTCGGTGAGGTTGGGGCCAGCCAAGGTGCCGTCGCGCGCGATGTCCGTGTAGACGATAGCGGCGACGCCTGCGTCCTCGAAATGGCGGGCGAGATCGACGGCTTTGGTGGTGGAGGTATCGACCCAGCCTTCGGTGGCGACCATGCCGCCCCGCGCGTCGATACCGACGACGATTTTTCCGGGATAGGCGGCGGCGACCTCTTTCACGAGGCCGGGATATTTCAGCGCGATGGTACCGAGGATGACGCGTTCGAGCCCGGCATCGAGCCAGCGTTTCACCGCGTCGGCGTTGCGGATGCCGCCGCCCAATTGCACCGGAACTTTCACCGATTTCACGATGTTGCTTACAGCCTCATGGTTCACCGAATCGCCGCTGACGGCGCCGTTGAGATCGACCACATGGATGTAGTCGAAGCCCATGCGCTCGAAGATCTGCGCTTGCGCGGCGGCGTCGTCGTTATAAATCGTAGCAGCCGCCATGTCGCCTTTGAGCAAGCGCACGCATTTGCCGTCCTTCAAGTCAATGGCGGGGTAGAGTCTCATATCAGGTTCGAGATCGGTTCCAGTTTCTTGTAGAAGAAATGGCCGCTCACCATGCTGGCGTTGACGTATTCGTAGTAGGGCATGGTGCCCCATTCGGTGTAACCATGTTCGCGGTAAACGCTCAGCGCGCGCTCCTGCGTTTCACGCACGGAGATGTTGATGACCGAGAACCCATCACGCGCAGCTTCGCGCTCGGCTTCGGCCAGCAGCATTTTGGCGAGACCATGGCCGCGTGCCCAGGGGGCCACGAAATGCGCTTCGACGGTGGCGGCGAAGGCCGATGTTTCTTTGGTTTTGCTGGGGCGCACGAGCTGAATGGAACCCGCGACCACGCCATCAAGCTTGCCGATGAGCAAGGTGCGGCTGGGCACCATGAGCACGCCGTTCCAGTAGCTCTCGAGCGTTTCGCGCATGGGCGGCGCCATCCAATGGAAGCCGATGCCGTCGCGGATGGCGTCTTCGGTGGCGGTGCAGAGTTCGTCGATTTCCGTCGCGCTCAGCGTCGTTTTTTTCTCGATCAGCAGCTTGTGCTGCTCGGGCTTGGTTTTGGTGGTAGGCATCGGGTCGCCTCACATGCTCAAGAAATTAGAAATCAGCTGCAGTCCGACGCGTTGGCTTTTCTCCGGGTGGAACTGCGTGCCGATAATGTTTTCGCGGCCGATAACTGCCACGATTTGCCCCCCATAGTCAACGCTGGCGAGGATATTTTCTGCCTCTGCCCCCTGCGCGGCGTAGGAATGCACAAAATAGACATGTTCGCCGGGGTTTATGCTGCGCAGCACCATATGCTCGTGCTGCAGCATAAGCTGGTTCCAGCCCATATGCGGAATCTTGAGGCCGGGGTCGCTGGGGGCAATGGGTTTTACCTCGCCCGCGAACCAACCGAGCCCGTCATGCACGCCGTGTTCGTGGCCACGTTGGAACAGCATCTGCATGCCGACGCAAATGCCGAGGAAGGGTGTGTCGCCGTGATGTACTTTTTCTTCCAGCGCGTCGCGCATGCCGGGCAGCGCGTTAAGGCCCTGCATGCAATCGGCGAACGCGCCGACGCCGGGGAGCACGATATGCGTGGCGAATTTCACATCGGCGGCGGAAGTGGTGATGGTGAGTGCGGCGCCCTCGGGCAGTTGCGCGGCGACGGCCTTGCGCACGGAGTGCAGGTTACCCGCACCGCAATCAATGATGGCGACGTTCATCACGCGCCCAAACGGTCGTAGGCGCGCTGCGTGGCGTGCAGTTCGGATTCGCCGATGGTGACGCCGCTGAGGCGGTAGCCCCGACGCGCCAAGGCCCAACGCTGCAGGTCGTGCGCGCTGACGGCGAGCAGCAATTGCAGACCCACTTGTAGGATGGCGATGGTGGTTTCGCTCCAGCCCATGCGCGCGCCACCTTCAACGATGTAAGCGACCAGCACGAGGTAGATGACGAACGGAATCCACAGCCGATTATAGAGCAGCCACAGCGCATGGAAAACGAACGCCCAGATGGAGAACCCCTCGCGCACCAGCTCGACGCGCTGCGAAATCTCTTTCACTTCGTCGTTGATATGTACGGTGTAGATGGTGCCGGAACGGGCCATGATTAACTCTGGGTGAGAACGCCTTTGGTGGAAGGCACCGATCCCATCTTACGCGGGTCGATGGTGACGGCTTCGCGCAGCACGCGAGCGACGCCCTTGTAGCAGCTTTCAACGATGTGGTGGTTGTTCACGCCGTAGAGATTTTCGATGTGCAGCGTGGCGCCGAGGGTTTGCGCGAAGGCCTGGAACCATTCGCGGAACAGTTCGGTATCCATGTCGCCAAGCTTGGGTTTGCTGAACTCGACCTTCCAGACGAAGTACGGGCGGCCGGACAGATCCATCGCCACGCGAGTGAGGGTTTCGTCCATCGGCGACAGCGCATCGGCGTAACGGGTGATGCCCTTGCGCTCGCCCAGCGCATCGCAAATGGCCTTGCCGATGGCGAGGCCGGAATCTTCCGTGGTGTGGTGGAAGTCGATGTGCAGATCGCCCTTGGCTTTCACTTTCAGATCGATGCAGCTGTGCTTGGCCAGTTGCTCGAGCATGTGGTCGAGGAAGCCGATGCCAGTGCTGATGTCGTATTGCCCGGTGCCGTCGAGGTTCACTTCGACGTCGATCTCGGTTTCTTTGGTGCTGCGTTGAACGCGGCCGATGCGGTCTTGGGTCATAAAATCTCCTGCCCCACGCTTTACCGGAGGCGGAGGCTCAGCGTCAAACATTCATTACAATTGAACGAGGTCGGTCACGGCTTTGGAAGCGACCGCCCGCTCGGCGTGGCTTGCCGCAGGCACGAGGGCCACACGGCCCGTCACGTGGTCGCGCTTGGAATCGGCCACGGCCTGCACGTAGGCCGCGCCATCGTTGCGGCTGACATCGACGGTGGCCAACGCCGCGTTCATGCGGTCGTTCAGCCAAGGCGCGGCGATGGATTGCAGATGCGAGGCATCGGCTTCCGGCAAATGCGTAGCGAGCCCGGCGACCAACGTGTTCAGCAAAGGCCCGTCGGGCAGGAACACCTGCGCCAGCGCACCATGTTGCAAGATGGTGCCTTGCTGCGCTTGCTTGATATGCGCCAGCACCTGCGTTTTTCCATCCGGCCCGGCATGTTTCAGCTCCGCCAGCATCTCCTGCGCTTTCACATCATGCAGGGTGGAGCGGGCAAAACGGGGCGCGTCGTTGGCGGCTTGGGCGGCGGCCAGCATTTCGTTGGCGAAGGCAGGCTGGCCAAGCAACTCGGCGTAGCCAGTGGCCTCGCTGCTGCGGCGCACGAGAATCTGCCCCATCGTGTCGGCGGCTTCTTCGTGGCTGACAGCAAAACTGGTGGTGGCAGCGGATTTCTGCGCCATGAACAACAGGTCGGCGGCGGTGGCGATGGTTTCCGGTGCTTTCACCACTTCGGCCAAAGCACGCTGCTCGGCGGCCATGGTTTGCAGGACCTGTTCGGGGGTCATGCCGGCTTTCACACCCGCGCGGAGGCGGTCGACCACCGTATCGCGGAACAGCTGGTCGCGGAACTGCTCCATGCTGGGAATTTCCGCAATGGCGGCCACTTCCGGCGCCAAAAGGGTGGGGTCGATGGTTTGCGGGTCACTCATATGCAGTCCTTTTCTGGGCCGAGTATCCTGCAGCGGCGCGCGTAAAACCAATGAAGGTTTGATGACAACGGGCCCGAACGCCGCTTAATTTTAGTTGACCTTGGCACGCAATTGGATGACTTTGGCAACTATGAGCGATACTATTCAGGAAATCCGCGCCTTTGGGCGCTTCTATGCCGCCCTGTTCGGCGGCCCCGAGGCGGGCAGTTTGCCGGGCGGGCTGTCGGCGACGGAGGGGCGTATTCTCGGCGAGCTGGCCCGCGCCGAGGGCTTGACCGCCCGCGCGCTGATGAAAACACTGGGGCTGGATGCCGGGTATCTGAGCCGCATCCTGACAGGGTTCGAGAAGAAAAAGCTCATCAAACGCGAACGGTCGCGACGCGACAAACGCGCCATGCTGCTGGGGCTCACCCCACGCGGCGCAGCGCTGGCGGCGGAACTGGAAACATTGGCGCAGGCACAATTGCGTAAGCGGCTGGAAAGCATCGACCCCGCCGCGCGGCAAGCGGTGGTGGTGGCGATGAAACATATTCAGGCGCAATGCGCACCGGAGAGGCGCGCCGCGCCGCTGCTCATTCGCCAATTGAAACTGGGCGATGCGGGCTGGATCATCCATCGCCACGCCATGCTCATCGCACAGGAAATGGGCTGGGACCAACGGTTCGAGGCGCTCTGTGCCAGCATCCTCGCCGAGTTCATCAGCAATTACGACGCCCGGTTCGAGCGCAGCTGGATCGCCGAACGTGCCGGCCAAATCCTCGGTTCGCTGTTCCTCACGCGCGTCGATGCCCACACCGCCAAACTGCGCCTTCTCTATGTGGAAAAAGACGCGCGCGGCATGGGCCTCGCCAACAAACTCATCGAAAAATCCATCCAGTTCGCCCGTGACAAAGGCTACAAAAAACTAACGCTGTTCACCACCAGCGAGAACCTCGCTGCCCGCCGAATTTACGAACGCATGGCATTCGCAAAAGTGAGCGAAGAACCAACGGACCTATTCGGCAATGGGCTGATTGGCGAGATTTGGGAGTTTAGGCTTTAACCCTGCACTGCTGGGGCGGGCATGTTTGTTTCGCTGTTGGCGCTAAGCGCTAGTCGCACGGCACCAACAAAAAAGGCCAGCGCGTTGCTGGCCTTTTTTGTTGGTGCCCCGGGCCGGACTCGAACCGGCACACCCGTGAGGATACAAGATTTTGAATCTAGCGCGTCTACCAATTCCACCACCGGGGCATCTCAGGGCGCACTCATAGGGCAGGAATTTTATTTGGTCAATGCGTGTTGCATGCTATGGATTCGGCATGCCGTACCGTTTCAATCATCCCGACAAAAAAATCGAGTCGATGGCGTCCATCCTCATTCTGGGCGGCGCGCTGCCGCTTGGAGCGGCGATGCTGGCGCAGTATGCGCTGCATTTGCCGCCCTGCCATTTCTGCATTTTGCAGCGCTGGCCCTATGGGCTGGCGATGCTGTGCGGCGTGCTGTCGCTGCTGGTGGCGCGCATGTCGCTGGCCTGGCGGCTGACGGTGGCGGTGGGGATTATGGCGTTTCTGGCCACGGGTGCGCTGGGGCTGGTGCATACCGGCATCGAGACCGGGTTTATCAAATATACGGGCGGTTGCGTGGCGTCCGACACGGTGTCGGTGGATGCTATTTTGGCCTCGCCCATCGTGGCGTGCGACGCGGTAATGGCCTCGTTCGCGGGGCTGTCGATGGCGAGCTGGAACGTGCTGTTCGCGGCCAGCATGGTGCTGCTGGTGGCGCTGCAATATCGGTTCGAGCGGAGGCAGCATGTCGGCCGCTAGCCCGCATACACGCCGCTTACCGGGCGACCCGCTTCCCGGCCAGAACACGCTGGCGCGCATGCTGCGCATCAACCATGCGGGCGAATACGGCGCCAAACGCATTTATGCCGGGCAGATCGCGGTGCTGAAGAACACGCCGATCGCGGCGGAGCTGGAACATATGGCGGCGCAGGAACAGGTGCATCTGGATACGTTCCGCCGCATTCTGCCGGAACATCGCGTTCGGCCCACGGCGCTGCTGCCGGTGTGGCACGTAGCGGGCTACGCGCTGGGGGCGGCCACGGCGCTGATGGGCGAACGCGCGGCGATGGCCTGCACCGTGGCGGTGGAATCGGTGATCACGGAACATTACGACAGCCAGATCGCGCAGCCTGAAGTGACCGGCGAATCGCTGGGCGCGACGCTGAAAAAATTCCGTGACGAAGAGATGGAACACCACGATGCCGGGCTGGCGCATGACGCGGAATCGGCCCCATTCTATGAGGCATTGACGGGCGCGATCCGCACCGGCTGCCGCGCCGCCATTTGGCTATCGGCCCGTATCTAAACGATATATTCATTTTACCCATCAAAATGCCGCATTGCAGCAGGGCTATTGTCTAATTTTTATATAAATCCCTTACGGTATTTTTATGTACAGACGGGTAATAATAACGTATAAGCGAGACACGATAAAAACAAGAAAACGACTGCGCCACTAACAGGAGGCATTTATGGCAAGCAACCCAAACTGCTACGATGGTCCCGCTGACCACCCCACGGAAGAACCCACGCTGGAAGAACTGTTCGCCGAACCCATCATCCAACTGGTGATGCAACGCGACGGTGTTAAAGTTCAGGACATGCGCGTCCAACTCGACCGCATGCTCGCTGCCTGCCCGGCCTAAACCCCGGCATCGAATTACGCATTGATACTCCCCGCAATAGGGGCGCAACGTCTGACAGTTGCGCCCGCTTTTTTAGGGGGGTGCAGGGCTTCACAAATATTTCACAAAGCTCGCCCGAAAAAATGCTATAGTTACAGCATGAAGAACCCTATCCCGTTCCTGGCTATTTCTGCCCTGCTCAGCGTAACGCTGCTGGCCTCGTGCCGGCCGCCGTCGTTGTATATGGTGCAGCCCTCGGGCCCGCCCGAGTACAAACTGGGCTGGGAGGATGGCTGCGATACCGGCCTTGCAGCGGCGGGTTCGCTGCTGGATCGTATGGTGTACGGTTTCAAAAAACGCCCCGAGCTGGGCGATAATGATTTGTACAAGACCGCGTGGAACGAAGGCTTCACCTATTGCCGCTTCGCCACCGACCCGGTCGATAAAGGCAGCTGGTTCGACTAAGCCGCGATTGCTTTTTGCGTTGCGTGCGCGTACCAACCCGACATGAAATTCCTGATGAGAACGCTCGCGTACCTGCTGGTACTGCTGCTCGCCGTGCTGGCCTACGACACGGCGTTGCCCCCGGTATCGACGCTGATGGTGGCGCATTGGGTGCGTGGCGAAAAAATGGAACGGCGGTTCGTGCCACTGTCGCGCATCGCGCCGTCGCTGGTGCGCGCCAGCATCGCCGCCGAGGATGGGAAATTCTGTCGCCATCACGGCATCGATTGGAAAGCGATGCAGAGCGCCGTGGAACGTGCCGCGCGCGATGCGGACGGCGCGAATGGCGCCTCCACCATCACCATGCAAACGGCAAAGAACCTGTTCCTATGGAACGGGCGTTCGTATGTTCGCAAAGCGCTGGAGGCACCGCTGGCTATGGGCATCGACGCGATATGGCCGAAGCGGCGCATCATGGAGACCTACCTGAACATCGCCGAATTCGGGCCCGGCATTTTCGGGGCGGAAGCGGCGGCGCGGCATTATTTTGGTGTGTCGGCGGCGGGCTTAAGCGCTTCGCAATCAGCGCTGCTGGCCGCTGCGTTGCCCAGCCCGAAAAAACGCAATCCCGCTCGGCCGGATAGTTACATGCAAGGCTATGCGAGCAGCATTGGCGCGCGCATGGGCCATGCCGATACGAGCTGCCTGCGCTAAGCGCGCATTCTTTTCCAAACCATGAACACGCGCCGCAGCACGATGTCGATCACCGCACCCACGGCCACGCCGCCGATGGCGCTCATCAATGCCGCAACCGACCAGCCCAAGATAGGGGGGGTGAGGGAATGTTCCAGTTCCTGTAACGCATGATGCAGGAACGGGATGCCGTGCGCGATGATGCCCGCGCCCACCCACAGCATGGCGGCGGTGCCGATCGTGCCAAGCACCTGAAGGAAACCCGGCATGGCTTTCACCAGCCCCCGGCCCAGTTTGCGTAGGAATGCATGGCGCGCGAATTTTGCGATATGCACTCCGATATCATCGAGCTTCACGATGAGCCCGACCACCCCATAGACCAGCGCAGTGATGCCCACTGCAATGGCGTAGACCACCACGATCTGCGTGAGCAGATCTTTGTCGGCGACAGTGGAGTACGTGATGGCGATGATCTCGGCGGAGAGGATGAAATCGGTGCTCACGGCGCTGGCGATGCGCTTTTTCTCGAGTGCTTCAGGAGTAATGATTTCGACGGGTTTTTGGACAGGTGCCGCCACCCGATGTGCGAACATGGAATGGAGTTTTTCGTACCCCTCGTAGCAGAGATACCCTCCACCCAGCATCAGGATGGGCTGGATCAACCACGGCGCGACATAGCCAAGAAATAACGCAGCAGGGCCAACGAACAGCAGCTTGTTGACGAGTGAACTGCGCGCGATGCGGTAGATGATGGCGAGCTCACGCGCCGGGTCGAGGCCAACCACATATTTCGGGGTCACGGCCGCGTCGTCGATGATGAGGCCGGAGACCTTGCCGCTGGTTTTTGCGATCTGCGACGGAATGTCGTCGAGGCTGGCGGCGCTGAGCTTTACCAGCGCGGCAACGTCGTCGAGGAGGGCTAACAGGCCAGTGCTCATCGTGCTTCCTTACATGGTAGGGGGTGCCGGATTTGAACCGACGACCAAGGCGTTATGAGCGCCCTGCTCTAACCGCTGAGCTAACCCCCCATGGAAGCGGGCGTAACAAAAAAACCGCAACGCAGGAAGAATAAACCCATCATTCGCTAAAATACCACCTATTAACCACCCCTTAAGCGAATTGTGATAGGGTTTCTTTATGCGTCCAGCCCGTCCACACCCCCGCACCAGAAATGGCTTTAGCCTGCTTGAGCTTTCCATCGTCATGGCCATCGTGAGTGTGGTGGCGGTGATGGGGCTCGAATCGGCGGCTTTGTACATGAACCGAACCGCTTACAGCACCACCAAAGAGAAGCTGACAGTGATCAAGGCGGCGATGGAAAAACATCGGTTCGTGTATGGTTACCTGCCCTGCCCGGCACGGGCGGTGGGAACGTCGGACGCTAGCTACGGCAAAGAATATCGGGTCGGCAGCGATTGCGGCACCACCCTCATGACGGGTGTGTATTACGGGCTGATACCGGTGCGCGACCTGAACCTGCCGCTCGGGTTCATGAAAGACGGCTACGGCTCGGAAATGAATTACATAGTAAGCGCCAACCTCAACAAACCCGGCACGGCTGCAGGCCAGTTCAGCAACGGCGCTTCGGCGGGCGCCATCTCCGTGCGCACGGGCAGGATCCAGCAGCCGTGCAGCACCGTCTGCCAAACCATCGCCGACGCGGCCTATATGATCTTCAGCCCCGGCGCCGACAAGCGCGGAGCCAGCGCCACCCAGTGCTTGCCGAACGCCAATACCGTCATCGATGGCATGATCGATACGGTGAATTGCCGCTTCGGCGGCGCGACGAAAGTGCGCATCAACGGCTCCGGCTCGCAGGTGACCATTCCCAACAACGTATTCTACGACAGCCGTTTCAATAATGGCCGAGTGGAGCAGATGCATTTCGACGATCTCGTCATCTGGCAGACCAAGGGGCAGCTATGAGCCGCCGCGCGCATACAGGATTCAGCCTGTTGGAACTCAGTGTCGTGCTGGTCATCATTGCCGTGGTGCTGGCGTTCGGGCTCAACATCGCCAACTCGGCGCTGAAAGGTTCCGACCGCATCACCACCCAGACACGCCTCACCGCCATCCAGCGCACGCTCGACGCCTATGCGCGCGTGCATGGGCATTTGCCCTGTCCCTCCAGCCGCGCGAACCTAACCTCGGCAGCGGGCTTCGGCGTTGAAGCGCGCAAAGCCAATCGCCTGGAGTGCACCACCAGCGGAACGGCATTGGTGCGCGCCCCCGCGACGGGCTCACCGTTCATTTATATTGGCGCCGTGCCCGTGCGCACCTTGGGCCTGCCCGACCATTACGCGAGCGATGCCTGGGGCAATAAATTCACCTACGGCGTGAGTGCGTCGCATATCGGTTCGCTGAGCAGCTATGTTTCGGTCGATGGGCCCATCAGCATTTCCACCGGCAACCCTTCGGGCACTAATTACACCATCACTACCCAACGCGAGAGCGATGGCACCAATGCGCCGGGGCCGAGCGCGACCTATGTGGTCGTCAGCCAAGGCAAGGATGCAGGCAATGCCTGGCCCATGAACAGCGCCACACGCGTGGCGGCCTGCAGCGCCACCGCCGCCGATCGCGGTAATTGCGACGACAGCGACGTCACCTTCTGGGACAACCCTTTCAACGACGGCGACAACGCCGCGTTGCATTTCGACGATTACATTGTCTGGGGCAGCAACCTGTTGGATCGTATGCCGACCGTGCTGGGCGGCGTGGGCATTGGCTGCGGCACCGGCCCCTGCGAACGCTGGTGCGCGCCGTGCGACCCGAATTTCCCTCCGACCAGCTTGCCCTATGCAGTATGCACGCGCACCATCACCTCCACTTCGCCCTGTAAAATGCTGTGCGAATATGCTTATCCCTCTTCGAATGTGAGCTGCCCATGACGCGTCTCCGGCAATGTTTGAACAGATTCCTCACCCGTTCCGACGGCTATACGCTGGTGGTGGTGGCGGCGCTGTTCGCGGCCATGGCGATCTCGGTGGCGGCGTATCTCGACCGCGACGCGGTGACCCAGCAGCTGGTGCGCAACGAACAGGCGCACACCAAACTGGCGAAACTGGCGAACGCGCTGGCACAGTACCAATATTATTATGGTCGCTACCCCTGCCCTGCGCGGTTCGACCGCATCCCGCTCGAGATCGATTTCGGTGCCCCGGTGGCGAATTGCCATACCGGCACGCCCAGCGGCCTCACCTTACTGACCGGCTCCCAGAACGTACGCGGCATGGTGCCGGTGCGTTCGCTGGTGAAGTTCGGCGTCTCCATCGACGATGCGTTCGACCCATGGAACAGCCGCATTATGTATGTGGTGAACCGCAACCTAACGGATGCGGGCACCGGCATCAGCACCGCCTATCCGGTGGTGCGTGAGAACACGCTTGATCTGGTGCTGCCCTCGGAGCCGTTTTTGCTGATCAGCTACGGCAAGGACAGGCGCGGCGGATACCTACGCAGCCAGCAAGATCTGACGGCACCAAGCGTTGCCTGCACCGGCAGCGAGATCCGCAACGAGAACTGCGATACCGACCTCGACTTTCTGAAGGGCGCGAGCTTTACCCCGAGCAATGCCAGCATCAGCGCCTATTTCGACGACATCCTGACCTCGGCCACCACCAATGGTGCCTGCACGGCGCGTGACGTATCCTGGAGCAGTGGCAATTGCATGGCGAGAAGCAATTATATGGGCAATGGCACCAGCGCCATTCTGGCCAGTCAAGGCACCAGTTACACGGGTACGGCTACCGTTACTTGTAACAATGGTGCGCTAACAACTTCGTCGCCCGTTTGCACTGGCTGCCAAGGCCATTGGGCGTGGAACGGCACTAATTGGGACGACTACTCCACACCCAGCTGCGTTTCGCCCAGCGGCGCGCCCGGGCCGGGAGAGCCGAACATTGTGCAATGCTGCAGTGGCGGTGGCGGGGGAAGCGGAGTTTGCGGCCCTACGGAATGTGCGGTTAACAACAGCATGGTGAAAGGCGCCCCTTGTGGGGGTTGCGCAACGAATGGTGATACATGGGAATCTCTTGGATCAGGCTGCCGTCAATACAAATGCGTCAATGGAAATGTGGTGGATCAAGGTCCGGCAGCGCTGTGCAGTGCAGCAGCGGAATGTACTTAGAACTATAATTCTGTTTCCGTTCCGATAGCGATGTTATATATTTATACAGAGGGGCCACTTATTATCAGAACACCGCAACAGGCGTTTACCTTACTGGAACTGGCCATCGTGCTCGCGCTGGTGGCGATGATGGCGGGCTTCGCCGTCAAGATCGCGCCGCAACGCGATTGCTACGCTGAAACACGCGCACAGCAAGAGGTGATCGTCGCCAGTCTCGACGCGTATGTGCGCGCGAACAACCGTTACCCCATGCCCGCCGGACGCGGCATCGGCATCAACACCGCGACCTCCGGTGTATCCGCTACCAGCGCCGGCTCCTCTACGATCGACACGATCGGCAGCGACCCGACCGCGGTGCTGATCGGCGCCTTGCCGTATGCAACGCTGGGCCTGAATGCGGGCTATGGCAGCGATTGCTGGGGCAATAAATTTACCTATCTCATCAGCAAGCAACTGACCGACAGCGTCAGCTACATGAGCAACAGCGCAAGCGGGCAAATTACGGTGCGTAACGGCACGCTTTCCAGCTCCTCCGTCGTCACGGCGAACGCCGCGTATGCCGTCATCAGCCACGGCAAAAAATCGTTGGGCGCGATGTCGCGCAACAACAACAGCGGCAACCACGGCTACTGCGTGAGCGAATATGCCAACGGCAGCATCACGCGGGTCGATAAAGAGAACTGCGACCTCAGCAACAAAACGCTCTATATCAGCGAATTCAACGATGGCGAAAGCGCCGTTCATTACTTCGACGACCTTGTCGTCTATGCTGGCCGCACGGGCTACACCGGCTGCAATGCTGCGGCCGTGACGTGGGGCACTTCCTGCACGGCCAACGTGGGAGCGATGCAGCATGGCGATGCCTCGCCAATCACGAATACCGCCGCCAGCTACACGGGTACGGCCACGGTCACCTGCAATAACGGCACCTTGCAACTGACGAATACGAACTGCTCGCCCACGGGCGCCTATTCCTGCAACGGGCAGACGGTGAACTGGAGCAGTTGCAGCGGCACTAGCACCTTGTTGAACAACAACACGTCGCAGCAAGTGACCAATACCGTTTCGGGCAAAACCGGCACCGTGACGATAAATTGTGTGAACGGCGTGCTGCAGCAAACATCGCCCACCTGCGGCAACACCGCTACCTGCGCCGCGGGCTGGGGCGTGGAATATGTGTTCACGATGGAAGGTGTGTACGCAGACTGCGTAAATACCGCCAATAACATAGGCTATTGCGCTGCAGGAGCTGGCGGCCAAGAGGGCGGCACAGAGCCCAACAGCCGCAACCAGATTGGCAAATGCGTGAGCCGAATTCAGGGCGCCGCCACCTGCTCGGTCTATGCACGCGATTGCGGATGCCTGAGCAACGGAACCAGCGCCACGCAAGCTAACGGGGCAGCGTTGGCCTCGCGCTGCTGCAGCGGCCAAGTGGACAGTTCGGGCACGTGTGTAGCTGTCGCCAATGCAAGCTGCATGGATGAATGCGGCACGACCCGCGCGCATGGCGAACAATGGTGTGCCGCTGGTTCTGGGGGGGGCATGGTACTGACCAACCGCTGCGATAATGGAAACATTTCCTCCTCGGGTTCGAGTGGTATCGGGTGCGATGGTGGCGGAGCGCCCGTCTGCCCCTAAGGGTTGAGTTCATTACATATCAACAACCTTAGGTTGTTTTATTCCTTGCCTATGGTATGGTCGCCTTGGAGCCGCCAGCTACCATGGAGCGACCTGTGCCATCAGGACCCCTTACGCGCGGCTTCAGCTTGCTAGAGCTGGCCATTGTGCTGGCCATCACCGCGTTGATGGCTGGATACGGCATGCGGTTCAACGCCATGGCCACGCAGCATGATTGCGGGAACGAGACCGTGCAGGAACTAACCGAGATTCGGCAGGCGTTCGAACGGTTTCTTGCCGCTCGCACGCGCTACCCGCTGCCCGCCGGACGCAGCCTGAATGCGCACGACCCGATGGCCGGGCGTGAAATGCCCAGCGGCACCGACAGCCGCATCGATCGCATCGCGGGAGACACCGCCGTGCTTATCGGCGCCCTGCCATTCGAAGCCATGGGGCTGTCGCCCGAACAGGCAAGCGATTGCTGGGGCAATAAATACAGCTACGCCGTAACCGAAGCGCTGACCGACGCCGCGCATTTCGCCAATCCGTTGCAGCAAGGCAGGCTGGAAATGCGCGACGGAACACTGGCCGCACCGACCGTGCTGGTCAGTGACGCCGCCTATGCGGTGCTGAGCCACGGCCCCGATGCGCTGGGCGCCAGTGCGCATAATTACGGCGGCGCGAAAAAGAACTGCAACAGCCAATGGGCAGATGCCGCCGTCACCCGCATCGACAAGGAAAATTGCGACACGCAAAACCGTATTTTCTTTGCCGCTTCCTTGCAGGATGGCGATCAGCAGGCCACGTTCTTCGACGATGCCGTGATCTATGGTACGAAGCCACCGCTGCAGGTCATCGATCCCAGCATCGCGCCGGATGAGGAAGCGCCGCCCAGCAGCAGTTGCTCGGCGGAAGTGGTAAGTTGGGGCGGCAACTGTTCGGCACCGGCATTGGTAACGCTGCTGGGGCTTTCGGTCACGCTCACCAACACCCATTCCGGTTATACTGGGGTGGCGGTGTCCACCTGCCATGGCGGCAGCCGCACCACCGTCGGCACCTGCCTTCCCATCGGCACCTGTTCGGCCACCAGCCCACGCGGCGGCCCATTGGTGCTGTTGACAGGGATTTCGATGAATTATGGCCTGGGCGTCTGCAAGAAATACTCCTGCTGCAGCGGCACCATCAGGGTATCAAGCATTTTCCCCTGCCCGTTGGTGGATTTGCCGGGTTTGGCCAGTTGTCCGTAAAAATGCATTTTTCCCCCTTGCACTTACTGCAAAGTGACTTATTTACCTCCCACAGCCGCACAAACGGCAGAAAACCCACTGATTCACTGTGGGTTTTTTACAGAGATAATAAAAAAGGGAATTGAAAAATATGGCAAAAGTAATTGGTATCGATCTGGGCACCACCAACAGCTGCATCTCCATCATGGAAAGCGGCGCCGCTAAGGTCATTGAAAACTCGGAAGGTGCACGCACCACCCCCTCCATCGTTGCCTTTACCGGCGACGGCGAGCGCCTCGTGGGCCAAACGGCCAAGCGCCAAGCGGTGACCAACCCCGAGAACACACTGTTCGCGATCAAGCGCCTCATCGGCCGCACGTTCGACGACCCGACGACGCAAAAAGACCTGAAAATGGTTCCCTATAAAATCGTCAAAGCCGAGAACGGCGACGCATGGGTGGAAGCGCACAACGAGAAATTCTCGCCGTCGCAAGTCAGCGCTTTCATTCTGCAAAAAATGAAAGAGACCGCTGAGAATTATCTCGGTGAGAAAGTATCGGACGCCGTGATTACGGTTCCCGCCTACTTCAACGACGCCCAACGCCAAGCCACGAAGGATGCCGGTAAAATCGCCGGCCTTAACGTGCTGCGCATCATCAACGAGCCGACCGCTGCGGCGCTGGCTTACGGCTTCGAGAAGAAGGACGGCCAGACCATCGCCGTGTACGATCTCGGCGGCGGCACGTTCGACGTATCCGTGCTGGAAATCGGCGACGGCGTGTTCGAAGTGAAATCGACCAACGGCGACACGTTCCTCGGCGGCGAAGATTTCGACATGCGCATCCTCGATTACCTCGCGGACGAATTCAAAAAATCCGACGCCATCGATCTGCGCAAAGACAAACTCGCCCTGCAGCGCCTGAAAGAAGCCGCTGAGAAGGCCAAGATCGAGCTGTCCAGCACGCAACAGACCGACATCAACCTGCCGTTCATCACGGCGGATGCGAACGGCCCGAAACACCTCAACATCAAACTCACCCGCGCTAAGCTGGAGCAACTGGTCGACGACCTGCTGCAACGCACGCTCGAACCGTGCAAAAAAGCACTGAAAGATGCCGGCGTGAACGCCGCCGACATCGACGAAGTGGTGCTGGTAGGCGGCATGACCCGCATGCCGAAAGTGATCGAGCTGGTGAAGAGCTTCTTCGGCAAAGAGCCGCATCGCGGCGTGAACCCGGATGAGGTGGTCGCCATCGGCGCCGCCATTCAAGCGGGCGTGCTGAAAGGCGAAGTGAAGGATGTATTGCTGCTCGACGTGACCCCGCTGTCGCTGGGCATCGAAACGCTGGGTGGCGTGTTCACCCGCCTGATCGACCGCAACACCACCATCCCCACCAAGAAATCGCAGACCTTCTCGACGGCCGATGACAACCAGACGGCCGTGACCATCCGCGTGTTCCAAGGTGAGCGCGAAATGGCTGCTGACAACAAAGTGCTCGGCCAGTTCGACCTCGTCGGCCTGCCCCCGGCACCGCGCGGCATGCCGCAGGTGGAAGTGACCTTCGACATCGACGCCAACGGCATCGTGAATGTGAGCGCGAAGGACAAGGCGACCAACAAGGAACAGCAGATCCGCATTCAAGCGAGCGGTGGCCTTTCGGATGCCGACATCGACAAAATGGTGAAGGAAGCCGAAGCGAACGCGAGCGCGGATAAAGAAAAACGCGCCGTGATCGAATCGCGCAACAAAGCAGAAGCGCTGGCCCACGAAGCCGAGAAGAACCTGAAGGAGCATGCCTCCTTAGTAAGCGACTCGGACAAAGCCACCATCGAAGCCGACGTGAAAGCCGTGCGCGACGTACTGGAATCGTCCGACAAAGCCGAAATCGACGCCAAAGCGGAAGCGCTGACGCAATCGATGATGAAGCTGGGCGAGGCCATCTACAAGGCGCAGCAATCGAGCGGCGAAGGCGCACCGGAAGCCCCGACCTCCGACACCACGCAGGACGAGACCCCGGATAACGCCGAAGTGGTCGATGCGCAGTTCGAAGATGTTTCGGACGACGATAAGAAGGCTTCGTAGTTTGACCCTGTAACCAAACGAGTCGGGCGATGAAACTCATCGCTCGACTCTTTTTATTGAATCGCTTACACACCCGCCATGGCTGAAGATTATTACACAACATTAGGCGTCGCTAAAGGTGCCTCCGAGGATGAACTGAAGAAGGCGTACCGCAAGCTCGCCATGCAGTACCATCCCGACCGCAACCACGGCAACGCCGAGGCGGAAAAGAAATTCAAGATCGTCAGCGAAGCTTACGACACGCTAAAAGATCCGCAGAAGCGCGCGGCCTACGACCGTTACGGCCACGACGCCTTCACGCAAAGCGGCGGCGGTAATGCCGGTGGAGCGCCAGGTGGCTTCGAATACAGCGGCAGCTTCTCGGACATTTTCGAAGACCTGTTCTCGGAATTCACCGGCGGCCGGGGCGGTCGTGGCCGTGGTGGCGCGGAAGCGCAGCAGCAATCCTCCGCCGCGCGTGGCTCCGACCTGCGCTACAACCTCGATATCCAACTGGAAGAAGCGTTCCGCGGCAAACAGCAGACCATCAAGGTCACCACCTCCGGCCAATGCGATACGTGCGATGGCTCGGGCGCCGAAAAAGGCACCAAGCCCGAAACCTGCAGCACCTGCAACGGCCGCGGCGCGGTGCGTGCGCAACAGGGCTTCTTCACCGTCGAACGCCCCTGCGCCAACTGCCAGGGCACCGGCAAAGTCATCAAAAACCCGTGCAAGACCTGCGCGGGTTCGGGCCGCGTGCGCCGCGAGAAATCGCTCAGCGTTACCATTCCGGCGGGCGTGGAAGAAGGCACCCGCATTCGGTTGGCGGGCGAAGGCGAAGCCGGGTTCCGTGGCGGGCCTGCGGGCGATCTGTATATTTTTCTCAGCATCAAGCCGCATAAGATCTTCCGCCGTGACGGCGCAAATATTTTCTGCAACGCGCCCATTCCGTTTACCACCGCCACCATGGGCGGGCATATCGAAGTTCCGACCATCGATGGCGGCCGCGTGAAAGTGACCATTCCTGAAGGCACGCAAAGCGGTCACCAGTTCCGCCTCAAAGGCAAAGGCATGAGCGTGCTGCGCAGCCAAGCCAAGGGCGACATGTACATCGAAGTCGCGGTGGAAACGCCAGTGAACCTGAGCAAAAAACAAAAAGAACTGCTCAAAGAATTCGACGGCGCCAAAGGCGACAAGACCACCAGCCCGGCGGCCGAAAGCTTCTTCACCCGCGTGAAGGAGTTCTGGGAAGATTTGAAGGAATAGCTTCCCGAAGCTTGCTGGCAGCGCGTGGAAAATCCGCGCTCTCAAGCCCATCCGCGCATTGTCTGATGAAAGACGTGCGCGTGTCGCGCAATCCTTTCAACTGGCCCGCCACTTGCTGATTCTCCGTGCCCAGGACCCACGGTGCCAGTTGGCGCTCCAACTGCGTTTCCTGCATGCCAATCTCGAAGATAATCTCATTGTAAGGTTTAAGGAAATCTTGCGCGACCTCCGTTTCGGTAATCACCACCGGCGAGGTCTGCCGCGCGAGCAGGAAATGTTCTACCTGTGCCAATCGGCGCAGCAATGTCGGGTTTTCGTTCACCAACCATTGAAGCTGCCGCAGCGTTGCAATATTCAGCCCACTAAATTGTGGCCGCTCGCGGCTGTTATCGTTGGCGTGCGAAGGCAGCATCAGCGTTGCTTCGTCTTGGGTGCGGCGCCGGGTTCTTCCTGCTCGAGGCCCGTCCAGCGCCCTACCTTTTTGTAGGCGTCGTGTGCGCGCAACGTGCGCGTGGGACGGCTTTCAACGGGCGACATATGGTCGGCAGGGTGGCTCGGATAGGATGCCGGACGGTCTTTTTTAATGTAGCTCATTGGTTCGCTCCTTGGTTCATGCATGCCGCCCGAGCGGCAAGGTTACGATGTTCCGTTTCTGACTGCCCGGGCCGTCCTCATCGATGGCGTCCTGAAGCTTGTCCATCTCGGCCGGGAGAATGCCGATGCTGAGAGTCTCCGTGGCGAGGTCTTTGTAGACATCCGCGTTTTCGATGCCTGCCGAATCGCCGAGGATCGACAAAACCATGCGCTTCAATTCCGCATTGCTGTAGGACTCGATGCACGAGACCGGCGCATGCACGCGGTAGCGCATGCTGACCTGCGAATAATCTTTTTTCCATGCGCCCCAGCCCGCATCGAACATGCCGTGCTTGAGTTTTTCTTCGACAATGGCGCGTGGGTCGTTGCCGCATTTCACGGCGGGGGTCCAGCGTTTGGGGCACTCACTCATTTTTGCCGCCCTTCTTGCAGGGTACCGGGCCCGAACAATTCGATGCGTGGCGCGATGTGTGCTTCGTAATCCTCGTTGTCGATGTCGACAGTGACGTTCTGGTCTTTGTCCTGCGCGATGCCGATGCGGCGCACGCCGAGCGCGCCCAGTACTTTAAAAATCGCGTCGCGCAGCGCATCGTTCAGTGGCGACACATGATGCAGGATCAACATGCGGCTGGTGGTGGTTTCGGTATGGCCGGGATCCTGCTCGGTTTCGCACAGCGTATGCATATCACGCGTGCCCCAGCGCTGGCTGCCGCCGCCGAAAAGCAGCGCTTTGGCGCGTTTTTCGTAGGCTTCGCCAAAACTGGCCACGATTCCTGTATGCTTTGCTGCTTCCATTTTTCTGTTCCTGCGATATGTATCATGTTCAAGTATAAGGGAAGATTATGACAGCTTCATTACGGGTAGCGATTTCGGGAGCGGGCGGGCGCATGGGCATTGCGCTGATCCGGGCGCTGTCGACGCATACGACGCTGGAGCTGGTGGCGGCGGGCATTCGCCCGGGCAGCCGCACGTTGGCGCTCAGCCAGCTTGAGCAGGCCGGGCTGAGTTACGCCCACGACATGGTATGCGAGCATCCGGCGGAGCTGTTCGAGCGCGCCGATGCGGTGATTGATTTTTCGGCCCCGGAACATGCGATCGGGCTGGCAGGCCTTGCCGCCAGCAGCAAAAAAATTCTGGTGAGCGGCACTACGGGCCTCAATTCCACGCAAAAGGAAGCGCTGATCCGCGCGGGGGAAGATACCCGCGTGGTGTGGTCGGCGAACATGTCGGTGGGCGTGAACCTGTTGATGGCGCTGGTGGAACATACGAGCGCCAAGCTGGGCGTGGAGACCGACATCGAGATCGTCGAGATGCATCACAAACATAAGGTGGATGCGCCTTCAGGCACGGCGCTGGCGCTGGGCGAAGCCGCGGCGCGTGGGCGTGGCGTGAACCTGAACGATGTGAGCGTGCGCTCGCGCGATGGCCATACCGGCGCACGGCATCCGGGCGACATTGGCTTTGCAACGCTGCGCGGCGGCGACGTGATCGGCGACCATACCGTCCTGTTCGCCAGCATGGGCGAGCGGCTGGAACTCAGCCACAAAGCCAGCTCCCGCGACATCTTCGCCAAAGGCGCACTGGTGGCGACCGAATGGGTGGCCAAGAAGCCGAACGGTTTTTATACGATGCGGGATGTGGTGAAGCTTTAGAGCTTGCCGAGAATTTGGCTGATGAACGCTTCTTCTACGGTTTTGTAGCGCGTTTGTTTCACGCTTTCGAGCGCCACGAATTCCTTGCCGGATTCGCGGAAGAATTTGGGCACGAAGCCCAACTCATCAAAACGGTTGGCGATGCGAGCTTTCAGCTCCACATCGCGGGTATGGATGGCTTTCACGTACACGCTGTTGCCGTCGCCGGATTCGTGTTTCTCCCACTCGCCGCGCGCGCCGAACACTTGGCCTTCGACCATGGCGTGGATGCTGCTGAATTCTTCTAAACGGGTCATTGGACTCTCCCTGTATGAATGCAGCATACGCTGAGAGCCGTTAACAATGCGTTAAAGGGGGAGCAGGTTTCTAGTCGTCCCACAATTTGGGCTGGGGCACGGCGTAGGCCGGGGCGGCCACCGTTTTGGGCTTGGGCACATCGATCATGTTATGGGTGACGGCCATCTCGGAACGCAGCTCGGCGCTGGGTTCGCCCTTGCCCGCGGCCAGCACGGTGCCGTATTCGGCGGGCATGAAATCCTCCTGCTTGCGCATTTTGTCGCGCAGCTGCTGGAGGCTTTTGAGAGTGAGCTGCAAATAGGTGTAGATCTGATCGGCGTAGACGTTCTTTCCCTGCAGCAGGATCACCACTTTCTCAAGCAGCAATGCTTCGTCGATCTCGACCGGAGTCGAGTTCTTGCTGAAAGCACTGGTTTTCCATGTGGTGTTCATCGGCGAACCTTAACCTATCAGGTCGCGGATTATAAAGTCGAATCGTCGGGTGTGGAAGGTTTTTCGCCTGATTGTGGCGTGGGCGTGGCCTTAGCGACCAAAGCCACCCAAGTTCAAGCCCGCAACCGCAGACATTGCCTGCGAATTAACATCCTGCGCATGTTCGACATTAAGTGCAGTATCCTGTGACATCATCATGCGGGCAATGGAGGCGGCGACTGGGTTGCCACCAATGGATGAGCACTCCACATTCCCCGTAAACTTAATCAACGTGTCACTCATTATTCCGCTCCATGTTCTTCGTGCGTCGGGTTTTCTTCCCGCTTCATCCAAATGTACGCCATCTTCACTAACAATTGGTTAACGTATTAACGGTTTTTGTGAAGGTTTTGTGACAGTCGACATTAACTTATTGAAAACCACTTCGCCGCCCAATCCTACGCTTGCGAGGGGTGCGCAGCAACCATAACCGTTGGTTTCTCGCCAATCTTCATCAAACTGTCACAATTGGTCGGGGCGTGGGCAGCACGCATAAACAATAAGTAAAACAGTCGGCCTTTGCGCCTGCTGCGCCGCACAACGGTTAAAGCTCGGTGCCGCCGACCGTCATGGCGCTGATGAGCAGGCTGGGCTGGCCGACGCCGACGGGGACGCTCTGCCCCGCTTTGCCGCAGGTGCCGATGCCGGGATCCATCGCCATGTCGTCGCCGATGGCGGTGATGCGACCCATGATCTCGGGGCCGGAGCCGATAAGAGTAGCGCCTTTAATGGGATGGGTGATCTTCCCGTCCTCGATCATGTAGGCTTCGGTGGCGTTGAACACGAACTTGCCGGAGGTGATATCCACCTGCCCGCCGCCCAGATAGGCCGCGTAAATGCCGCGTTTCACGCCTTCGATCATTTCCGCCTGCGGGGTTTTGCCGCCGAGCATGAAGGTGTTGGTCATGCGCGGCATGGGCAGATGGCCGTAGCTTTCGCGGCGGCCGTTGCCGGTGGCGGCCACGCCCATCAGCCGCGAGTTCATGCGGTCTTGGATGTAGCCTTTTAAGATTCCGTCTTCGATGAGTACGTTGCGCTGGGTCGGGGTGCCTTCGTCATCAATCGTGAGCGAACCGCGACGGTCGGTGAAGGTGCCGTCATCGACCACGGTGACGCCTTTGGCGGCCACTTGCTCGCCGATGCGGCCACTAAAGGTGGAGCTGCCTTTCCGGTTAAAATCGCCTTCCAAACCATGGCCCACGGCCTCGTGCAGCAGCACGCCACACCAGCCACCGCCAAGCACGACGGGCAGTTCGCCCGCCGGAGCAGGGCGCGATTCGAGATTCACGAGGGCTTGGCGCAAGGCTTCGTCGGCCACCGGCTTCCAGTTCTCGAACAGACCTTCATACATGGTGCGGCCACCGGCGCCGCTGGAGCCATTTTCCATGCGTCCGTCTTTCTCGACGATGACGCTGATGGACAGGCGCACGAGCGGGCGAACATCGGTGGCGGCGCGGCCATCGACTCTTTGGATATGCACCACCTGCCAGCTGCCAGCCAAGCTGACGGACACTTGTTTTACTTTGGATTCCTTAGCACGCACATAGGCATCGATTTGCTGCAGCAGCTTTAACTTGTCCTCGAACGGCACGAGGGAGAGCGGGTTTTCGCTACTATACAGCGCGTGGTTTGCACCAAAGGCGGGCTCGAGCGCAGTGCTGACAGCGCCTTGCCCAAAATCGACGGTTTTTACGGTGGCGCTGGCGCGGGTGAGCGAAGCATCGGTGATCTCGGCGCTGTGGGCGTAGGCGGCGGCTTCGCCCTTCACCGCGCGCAGGCCGAAGCCTTGCGACGTATCGCCACTGGCGGATTTGAGGCGGCCATCGTCGAACAGATAAGATTCGCTGGCGCGGTATTCGAGGTACAGCTCGCCGTCATCCGCCGCGCCAAGCGCGTTCTCGAGGGTGCGGGTGGTGGCGGCGCGATCGAGTGCGCCGGTGCCAAAAAATCGTTCGGATTCGTGCTGCATAAGTGAGTTGTCAGTCGTTAGTCGTGAGTTTAGAGCAATATAGGGTATGGAAGACCCATCTACTACCTTTAACTCACGACTAATGACTAAGAACTCACGACTTCTTCGAAATCGGCTTGCATCCGTGCGCACGTTGGGCTACCCGCAACGTAACCAAAACCCAACGATAAAAAGACTTATGACACAGCGCAGCTTTTTCCGTTCTCTCATCCTCACCGGCTTCATGGGCCTGATGCTTGCCTTACCGCAGCAATCGGCAGCGCAGGAAGCCCAGAACACACCCGCGGTGACCCGCGCGGAAATGATCGAGGCGAGCGACGCCGCCAACGCCACCACCGAGCCGGGTGCGCAAGCCGCACCTAAGGCGGAACTGCCTGCCGAAGAAGCCATTCTGGCCTCCGACGCCATCGCTGCGTTCGACCCCGCGCTGGTAAAAGGCCACGCCAAGCCGTGGCAAATGTACTACCAGCCAGCCGCTTCGCCGGTGATGGCGCATCTGGAATGGCTGCATGATTATGTGATGATCATCATCACCATCATCACCATTGTGGTGACAGGGCTGCTTCTTTACGCCTGCGTACGTTTCCGCGAGAAGCGCAACCCGGTGCCGCACCGCTTCGCGCATAACACGCTCATCGAAGTGCTGTGGACGGTACTGCCCATCGTGATTCTGGTGGCCATCGGCATTCCGTCGGTACGCGCGCATTTCCAGTACACCAACAACGAAAACATCATCAACAACCCGGACATGACGCTGAAAGTCGTCGGCAATCAGTGGTACTGGACGTATGAATACCCGGATTCGGGCATCAAGTTCGACAGCAACATCGTGAAGGACGCCGACCTGAAAGAAGGCGAGCCGCGCTTGCTGATGGTCGATAACGCCGTGGTGGTGCCCGTGAACAAAGTCGTGCGCATCCAGCTCACCTCCGCCGATGTGATTCATGACTGGGCCATGCCCGCCTTCGCCATCAAACAGGATGCCGTTCCCGGCAAACTGAGCGAAACATGGTTCAAAGCCACCGAGACCGGCATCTTTTTCGGCCAATGCTCGGAGCTGTGCGGCAAGTTCCACGGCTACATGCCGATCATGGTAAAAGTGGTGTCGGAAGAAGAGTACGAAACCTGGGTTGCCGGCGCGAAACAGAAATTCGCCGCGGGTGACCATCTGCAACTGGCCCTGAACCAATAAGACAAAAAACGATACGAGAGAATTATGGCCCACACCGAAGCACATGCACATCACGACGATCACGGCGCACCGAAAGGCTGGCGCCGCTGGATGTACTCCACCAACCACAAAGACATCGGTGTGCTGTACCTGTTCTACGCGTGCTTCGCAGGTGTACTGGGTGCCGCCGCATCCATCGTGCTGCGCGCCGAACTCATGTATCCCGGCGACCAGATTTTTGCTGGCAACTACCAGCTCTATAATGTGATTCTTACCGCCCACGCGCTGCTCATGGTGTTCTTCCTTATCATGCCCGCGCTGATCGGGGGCTTCGGCAACTTCTTCGTACCGCTGATGATCGGCGCGCCCGACATGGCGTTCCCGCGCATGAACAATATTTCCTTCTGGCTGCTCGTTCCCTCGATGCTGCTGCTGATCGCTTCTTCGCTCGTCGGTTCTGGCGAAGCGCGCGGCGTGGGTGTGGGCTGGACGATGTATCCGCCGCTTTCCGTCGTCGATGGGCTGCATCGCGGCATGGCGATCGACCTTGCTATTTTCGCGCTTCACCTTGCGGGCATCAGCTCCATTCTCGGCGCGATCAACTTCATCGTCACCATCCTCAACATGCGCGCGCCCGGCATGACGCTGTTCAAAATGCCGCTGTTCGCCTGGTCGATCCTGATTACGGCGTTCCTGCTGCTGTTGGCCCTGCCCGTGCTTGGCGGCGCCATCACCATGCTGCTGACCGACCGCAACCTCGGCACCAACTTCTTCAACCCTGCGGGCGGCGGCGACCCGGTGCTGTTCCAGCATCTGTTCTGGTTCTTCGGCCATCCGGAAGTGTACGTGCTTATCGTTCCTGCGTTCGGCATCGTCTCCGAAGTCATCGCCACCTTCTCGAAGAAGCCGGTGTTCGGCTATCTCGGCATGGTCGGCGCGATGAGCGCCATCGGCGTGCTCGGCTTCGCCGTGTGGGCGCACCACATGTTCACCGTCGGTCTCGACCCGGATACCGAAGCCTATTACATGATCGCAACCATGGTGATCGCGGTGCCCACCGGCATCAAGATCTTCTCTTGGATTGCCACCATGTGGGGCGGTTCGCTGCGCTTCGACACCCCGATGCTGTTCGCCATTGGCTTCGTGTTCCTGTTCACCGTTGGCGGTGTAACGGGCGTGATGCTCGCCAACTCGGCCATCGACGTGACCTTCCACGACACCTACTACGTGGTCGCCCACTTCCATTACGCGATGAGCCTCGGCGCGCTGTTCGGCGTGTTCACGGCCTTCTATTACTGGATCGGGAAAATCTCGGGCTACCGCTACAACGAGTTCATGGGCAAGGCGCATTTCTGGATGTTCTTCATCGGCACCAACCTGACCTTCTTCCCGCAGCATTTCCTTGGCCTCGCGGGCATGCCGCGCCGTATTCCCGACTACCCGGATGCGTATGCGGGCTTCAACTACTGGTCGTCGATCGGTTCGTACATTGGCGGCATTTCGGTGCTGTGGTTCCTTGCCATGGTCGTGGAAATGTTCGTGCGGAAGCGCGCGGTGCCTAACAACCAATGGGGCGAAGGCGCCACCACGTTGGAATGGACGCTGACCTCGCCGCCGCCGTTCCACACGTTCGAAACGCAGCCCGATTTCAGCAATGTGTCGGAAGCTTACCCGTCGGATCATTCCGACCAAGGCAAACTGCACTAGACATGGCATTGGCCGCACCAGTCGGGGCGACGAATGACGCCTCCATCAAAGACTATTTCACGCTGCTGAAACCGGGCGTGATGACACTGGTGGTGTTCACTGGCGCGGTGGGCATGTGGATGGCGCCGGGGCATCTGCACCCGTTCCTGCAGTTCCTCACCATTCTCTCCATTGCACTTGGTTCAGGCGCGGGCGCGGCCATCAATATGTGGTACGACCGCGACATCGACGCCGTGATGAAACGCACCGCCAACCGTCCTATTCCCGCGGGCCGCATCGCCGCCGACGACGCGTTGTTCATGGGCATTATTCTAAGCGGGCTTTCGGTGGCGCTGTTGGGGCTGGCCGTAAATGCCGTGGCCGCGGCATGGCTTGCCTTCGCCATTTTCTACTACGCGGTGATCTACACGATGCTGCTGAAACGTTGGACCCCGCACAACATCGTCATTGGTGGTGCGGCCGGGGCGTTCCCCGCCGTCATCGGCTGGGTGGCCGCCAGCCCCTCGCCCGTCGCCGCCATGCCATGGATTCTCTTCGCCATCGTGTTCCTGTGGACGCCGCCGCATTTCTGGGCGCTGGCCGTGTACCGCCACGACGATTACAAAAAAGCCAACGTGCCCATGCTTCCGGTGACCGCCGGCATACCCGCCACCAAAAAACAGATGCTGTTCTACAGCCTGCTGCTGGTGGCGGCGTCGTTGGCGCCGTTGCTGGTGGGCAGCCATCTGCTGTATGGCGCCATCGCGGTGATTCTGGGCGTCAACTTCCTGCGCCACGCCGTGATCGTGCTGCGCAGCGACGACCCGAAACTCGCCATGCGCATGTTCGGCTACTCCATTGTTTATTTATTCGCGCTGTTCGCGGCGCTTCTGGCCGACCATTTGGTTGCAAATTTCTAACATCGGAGTAGGCTGCCTACTCCTCCAGCACATGAGAGCCCCATGGAAAATACCCTGACCATTGCGCAGCAGCATGACCTTTCCAACCTCAGCGAGAGCGTCATCTACTTGATGGGCATCAGCTTTGTTTTGGGAAGCCTGTTCACTATTTTCATCCTCGTATTGCTCGAATTATCGCGCAGCAAGAAAGCACTTTAGCATGCCCATCGGCCCCGCCCATAAACGCCAACGCGGCAAGAATCTTTTCCTTCTCGGCATTTTGCTGACGCTGGTTGCCTTGTTCTACTACCTCACCATGCTGAAGATCCGTGGCGCCTGATAACCGCCACCGCACGACCGCTCTCACGTTGGTCGCTGTCGCTGTCGGCATGCTTATGCTGGCGTATGCTTCTGTGCCGCTATACCGCCTGTTCTGCCAAGTGACCGGGTTTGGCGGCACCACCCGCCGCGCCGATGCAAACTTCTCGGCAGGCGTGTCGAAAGAAACGCTACATATCCGCTTCAATGCCGACACCGACCCGAGCCTGCCGTGGAATTTTACGCCGCTGGAGCCGGAAGTGACCGTGCATGTCGGCGAGAACCGCTTGGTGGCGTACAAAGTGGTGAACCAATCCACACAGGAAACGCGCGGCACCGCCACCTACAACGTCACGCCGAATCTGGCAGGAAAATATTTCAACAAAATCCAGTGTTTCTGCTTCGAAGAACAAAAGCTGCATCCGGGTGAAGAAGTGACGATGCCTGTGTCCTTTTTCATCGATCCGGCCATTCTCGACGACCCAGACCTCAAAGGATTAACAAACATCACTTTATCGTATACGTTTTTCAGTTATGATAGCCGCAACGATTTGAGGTAGCACGTGAGACACGGTTTTTCACTGGTCGAGCTTTCCATTGTCTTGGTTATCCTTGGCCTGTTGGTCGGCGGCATCCTTGCCGGACAATCGCTGATCCGCGCGGCGGAACTACGTAGTGCATCAACCGAGTATGCTGGCTACCGCACCGTCACCCAAGCATTCCGTGATAAATATTTTGCCGTGCCGGGCGATATGACAAACGCCACGAGTTTCTGGGGCAAGGATAATACGAATTGCTCCGGCCATACCGGCACTGCGGCGGCAAACGGTACCTGCAATGGCAATGGCAACGGGATCGCCGACATTGCGTGCGGTGGTGCCGCTTGCCCGTCGGAGAACTACCAGTTCTGGAAGCAGCTGAACCTCGCAGGCTTAGTGGAGGGCGCTTATACAGGATTAGGTGGCGCCAGCGCTTATGAATCCGTCATCGCCACCAACGTGCCGCGCAGTAAACTCAGCAGTGCGGGCTGGACCGTCTACGCACAGGGAGTCGCCGCGATCTCCACCACCGTATTTTTTGAGGGCGATTACTCGCAGTTCTATTTCTATGGCGCCGCCGTATCGACTTCTCAAACCTTTGGAGCAGCACTGAAACCCGAGGAAGCGTGGAACATCGACACCAAGCTCGATGATGGAAAACCCGGCACCGGTATCGTTCGCGTGCGCGAGGATCAGGGGGGATGCCACAATGCCGGCACCTCAACCACCGTGGCGCTGGCCGGCACCGCCGCCTATGCGCTCTCGACCAATTCGCTGCAGTGCGCGCTCATCTTCACCTACTAGCGTTGGATACGGTATTTTTCCCTTTATCTTACGCGTTTTTTAGCTATGACTCGGCTAACAAAACGAAGTAGCACGCGACTGAGAGAGTATTTATGAGCGGCACACAAACCCATCCCTACCACCTCGTTAATCCGAGCCCGTGGCCCCTGCTCACTTCCTTCGCCATCATGGCGATGCTGGTCGGCAGCGCGATGTGGATGCATAAAATGGGCATCGGCCCGGTGGTGATGTTCGCTGGCCTCGCCGCTACCGCCACTTGCTGCTTCTTCTGGTGGCGCGACACGATCCGCGAAGGCATGCACCACGACCATACCCCCGCCGTACAAAAAGGCCTGCGCCTCGGCATGGCGTTGTTCATCCTATCCGAAGTGATGTTCTTCTTCGGTTTCTTCTGGGCCTATTTCGGCGCGGCCATGTTCCCGCATGCGCCCTTGGCCGATGTGTGGGCCATCAAGGAAGGCGTGTGGCCGCCGGAAGGCATCATCACCTTCGACGCGTTCGACCTGCCGTTCATGAACACCCTCATTCTGCTGCTCTCGGGCACCACGGTCACTTGGGCACATGCCGCGCTGCTACAGAACAACCTGAAGGACGTGAAAACCGCCCTGACCATCACCGTGTGCCTTGGCGTGCTGTTCAGCCTGTGCCAGGCCTACGAGTACAGCCACGCCGCCTTCGGCTTGGCGGATGGCAAATACGCCGCCACCTTCTACCTCGCCACCGGCTTCCATGGCCTGCACGTCATCATCGGCACCATCTTCCTTGCTGTGAACCTGGTGCGCGCCCATCGCGGCACGCTGAATTCCGAGCAGCATCTCGGTTTCGAGTTCGCTGCGTGGTACTGGCACTTCGTGGATGTGGTCTGGCTGTTCCTGTTCGCTGGAATCTATTGGCTTACTTCGTAAGCGTGGGGCCAAGCCACCCTCGCTCCGCCCCCCTCGTTCGCTAACGCTCCGGCTACGGCAGTCGCCTTCGCGCTGAACCTAATGGCTATTCAGCCTCGACTCGCTGCGGCAATCGCACTATGAATGCTCGGTAAAACAAAGGATATCCGCATGAGCACGTTCGTTCGTCCCCGCCCTGTCGCATGGTTCTTCTTCCTCGCCGCGCTCGCCACCACGGTCGGCCTCGGCACGTGGCAGGTGCAGCGCATGCAATGGAAAGAAAGCCTGATCGCCGAGATCGAGTCGGCAAAAATCGGCGAACCGCTGACGACAATCCCCACCACCGACGCCGAGCTGGACGCCAAGAATTTCTACCCCGCCCAAGCCACCGGCACATGGACCGGCGACCGCGAATTCCATGTCAGCCCACGCTTCTTCAACGGCAAGCTCGGCTACTTCGTCATCACCCCAATGACCCTCACCGATGGCCGCACGCTGCTGGTGAATCGCGGCTGGATACCCGCCGCGAGCAAGAACCCCCTCAGCCGCCCTGAAACTGCCGTGAAAGGCCGCGCCACGCTTACCGGTCTGCTGCGCGTGGGCGACGACCGCAACGGCCTGACGCCCGAGAACAGCCCCGAGAAAAACATCTGGTTCGGGCGCGATGCGGTGGCGATGGGCGAGTACGCGCAACTGCCCAACACCATCCCCGCGATGCTCGACATTGTTGGCACGCAAGACGCCACGACACTTCCCGTACCCTCCGACGGCACCATCCGTCTGCGCAACGATCATCTGAGCTACATCCTTACGTGGTACGGCATTGCGCTGGGCATCCTCGTCATCTTCATCGTCTATCACCGGAAACCCCGATGAGCGCACTCGACCAGCTGGAAGGCCGCTTCCGCCAGATCGCGGCGCTCGACAGCGCCTCTGGTATTTTGCATTGGGACGCCGCCACGATGCTGCCAGAAAACGCGGGCGATGCGCGCGGCGAACAGCTGGCGGCGCTGGCCGAAGTGGCGCATGAAAAACTCACCGATCCTGCACTGAGCCCCCTGTTCGCTGACGCCGAAGGCGAGAAGCCGAACGGTTGGCGCGCCGCGAACCTGCGCGAAATGAAACACCGCTACGCGCACGCCACCGCCGTGCCGCAAGCGTTGGTGTCGGCGCTCACCAAACTGCGCATCACGTCGGAGCATCAATGGCGCGAGGCGAAGGCGACCAGCGACTACGCCAGCTTCCTCCCCATCTTCCGCGAGATCATTGCCCTGTCGCGCGAGGTGGCTGACGCTAAAGCTGCCGCCCTCGGCCTCAGCCCCTACGACGCGCTGCTCGACAGCTACGATCCCGGTTTGCGCAACGCCTACATCGAGCCGGTATTCGCCGATGTGAAACGCTGGTTGCCTGATTTTGTCGGCGAGGCCATCGAAGCGCAGAGCAAACAAGCCACCTTGCCGCTCACCGCATCGGTGCCCATCGCGCAGCAGGAACAGCTTGGGCGGCAGATGATGGCGGCGCTCGGCTTCGACAGCACGCGTGGCCGCATCGATGTGTCGGTGCACCCGTTCTGCGGCGGCGCGCCCGGCGATTGCCGCATCACCACGCGTTACAAAGAAGACCGCTTCACCGATGCGCTGTACGGCGTGCTGCACGAAACCGGCCACGCGCTGTACGAGCAGGGCCTGCCCGGCGAATGGCGCGGCCTGCCCATCGGCGATGCGCGCGGCATGGCGATGCATGAAAGCCAATCGCTGCTGATCGAAATGCAGCTCTGCCGCTCGGCCGCGTTCCTCGAATATCTGCTGCCGAAACTGAAAGCCGAATTCGGCGTCAGCGGTGCGGCGTGGGAACTGCCGAACGTGCAGCGCGCGCTTACCAAAGTGGAGCGCAGCTTTATCCGCGTAAACGCCGACGAAGTGACCTACCCGTTGCATGTAATTTTGCGCTGGGAGTTGGAACAGGCGCTGCTGACTGGCGACCTGACGCCCGACGATCTGCCCGGCGCATGGGCCGAGAAAATGCAGACCTACCTTGGCATCACCCCGCCCGACCATGAAAATGGCTGCCTGCAGGACATTCACTGGCCGGAGGGCATGTTCGGCTATTTCCCCACCTACACGCTCGGCGCGATGACCGCCGCGCAGCTGATGGACGCGGCCCGCAAGGCCCTGCCGGAGCTGGACGCCAGCATCCGAAAAGGCGATTTTGCCCCGTTGGTCAATTGGTTGCGAGTGAATGTGCATCGCCATGCCAGCTTGCTTTCCACCCCCGAACTCATCGCCCAGGCGACCGGGCAAGGCCTGAACCCGGCCATTTACCAGGCGCATGTGCGGGCCCGCTACCTTTCCTAAGCCGCGTTTGGCGGGGGAGGCGATACTTGCGCGGGCGGGGCAACTCCGTTAGTGAACACCCCTATGAAATACATCTCCACACGCGGCGGCGGCAGCGCCATTGCTTTCCGTGACGCCATGCTGGCGGGCCTTGCGCCCGATGGCGGACTGTATGTGCCCGAATCCATCCCGCAATTCTCGACGCGCGACATCGCGGCGCTGGCGGGTTTGTCGTATCAGGAACTGGCGCTGAAAATTCTTGCGCCGTTCGTGGGCGACAGCTTCACGCAGGCAGAACTGAAAACCATGATCGACGCGGCCTATGGCAGTTTCCGCCACACCGCTATTGCGCCACTGGTTCAGTTGGAGCGCGATCATTTCGTGCTGGAACTGTTCCACGGCCCGACGCTGGCGTTCAAGGATTTCGCGCTGCAATTGCTCGGCCATTTAATGGAAGCGGCACTGAAGGATAAGAAACAGAAATCGGTGGTGCTGGGCGCCACGTCGGGCGACACAGGCTCCGCCGCCATTGCGGGCCTTAGCGGCCGCGAGGGCATCGACATCGTGATCCTCTATCCCGAAGGCCGCACCTCCGATGTGCAGCGCAAGCAGATGACCACGGTGGCCGACGCCAACGTGCATGCGCTGGCCGTGAAAGGCACGTTCGACGATTGCCAGGATCTGGTGAAAGCCATGTTCTCCGACGCGGAATACCGCACGGGCGTTAACCTGCTGGCGGTCAATTCCATCAACTTCGCGCGGGTGCTGGCGCAGGTGGTGTACTACTTTTACGCGGCGCTTTCGTTGGGTGCTCCGGCGCGCCGCATTTCGTTCAGCGTACCGACTGGCAATTTCGGCGACATCTATGCGGGCTACATTGCGCGCAGCATGGGCCTGCCGATCGAGAAACTCATCATCGCCTCCAACCGCAACGACATTCTGACACGCTGCGTGGAAACCGGCACCTACAGCATGAACGGCGTATCGCCGTCGCTGAGCCCGAGCATGGACATCGAAATTTCCAGCAACTTCGAGCGGCTGCTGTTCGACCTCTATGGTCGCGATGGCGCGCAGTTGGCGCAACGCATGGCTGAGTTCCGCAGCAGCAAAACGCTGACGCTGCCGCCCGCCGCGCATGCGAATTTGAAAGCGCTGTTCGGCGCCCATGCGGTGGATGACGCGACGACGCTCGCCACCATCAAACATGCGTTTGAGACCACCGGATACCTGCTTGACCCGCACACCGCCGTGGGGGTGAAAGCCGCGCAGCATTTCGCGGGCGACCATGCCATCGTGACGCTGGCCACCGCGCACCCCGCCAAGTTCCCGGAAGCGGTTACCAAAGCCACCGGAATGCACCCGGCATTGCCCCCGCACATGGCCGACCTATTCGAACGCACAGAACGCATCACCCCCCTCGCCTCCAACGCCGAGGCACTCAAAACATTCATCGGAGCCCTATGACCTATCAGGTAACGCAGCTGGATAACGGCCTTCGCATCGCCAGTGAATCGCAAGCCGAGTCGCATTGCGCCTCCTTCGCCATCGCGGTGGATGTGGGCGCGCGGCATGAATCGGTTTCCGAAGGCGGGCTGTCGCATTTGCTGGAACATATGGCCTTCAAAGGCAGCAGCAATTTGAATGCGCGCCAGATCGCCGAAGCATTCGATTTGATGGGCGGCAACGTGAACGCCTACACCAGCCACGAGCACACGGTGTACTACGCCAAGGTGCTGAAGGAATACGCCAGCGACGCGCTGAAACTGCTATGCGAGATCGTGTCGGATTTCGCCTTCGACCAGCAGGAGCTGGAGCGCGAGCGACAGGTGATTTTGCAAGAGATCGCCATGCACCAGGATTCGCCCGACGATCTGGTGTTCGACTTGTTCCAGGAAACCGCCTACGCCAAGCAACCGCTGGGCCGCAGCATCCTCGGCACGCCTGAACGCGTGAAAAGTTTTACCCGCGACGACCTGATCGCCTACACCGCGAAACACTATATTCCGCAGCGCATGGTGGTGGTGGGCACCGGCCATGTCGACCATGCCGAGACGCTCAGCATCGCGAAGAAATTCTTCGGTGACGCCGCGCGCGGGCCGGAAGATCATAAAGAAGAGACCGGGTTCTATGTCGGTGGCGAAAAGACGCAGGAGAAAGACCTCGAACAAGTGCAACTGGTGGTGGGCTACCCCGGCGTTGCCATTCACCACGACGATTATTTCCCGCTGCAAATGTTCGCCACGGTGCTGGGCGGCGGCATGTCGTCGCGCCTGTTCCAAGAGATCCGCGAGAAGCGTGGGCTGGCCTATTCGGTCTCGGCCTTTGCTACGGGATACAACGACACGGGCACGCTGGGTATTTATGCCGGCACCACGGCGGAGCATCTGGGCGAGTTGACCGTGGCCATCAAGGAAGTAGTGGCCGGGGCGCTGAACGACATCAGCGACGCGGAATTGCTGCGCGCCAAGAACCAACTGAAAGCCGGCGTGGTGATGACCCGAGAGAATTGCGGCGCGGTGTCGGAATGGATCGCACGGCATTTGCTGGTCTATGGCCGCTACAAAACGGCAGAAGAAATCGTCGGCATGCTCGATGCAGTGACCATTCCCGATATGCAGCGCGCCGCAGCGCATTGCTTCCAGGCCGCCACCCCCACCATCGTGGCGCTTGGGCCGGAGGGCAGCGTGAACAATGCCGCCCTCACCCAGAAATTCGCCGCATGAGCAGCACCCCACACGCCTTCACAGTGGATGACGGCTACGCCGGCGTCCGCCTCGATAAATTCCTCAGCGCGCAGCTGCCGCAGATCACCCGATCGCATGTGCAGCGGCTGGTGGAGCAGAGCATGGTGACGCGCAACGGCGTGGTCATTCTGAACCCCGCCGCCAAGGTGCGCGTGGGCGAGCAGTTCACGCTCACCGAGCCGGAAGTGAAGGCCATGACCATCACGGCCGAGAAGATCGATCTCGATATCGTGTATGAGGACGAGCATTTCCTCGTCATCAACAAAGCGTCGGGCATGACGGTGCATCCCGCCCCCGGCGCGCATACCGGCACGCTCGTGCATGCGCTGCTGGCCCATTGCGGCGACAGCCTCTCGGGCATTGGCGGCGTGGCGCGCCCCGGCATCGTGCATCGCATCGACAAGGACACGTCGGGCCTGCTGGTGGTGGCGAAAACCGATGCCGCGCATCAGAACCTATCCGCGCAGTTGAAAGAGCGCACATTGAAGCGCCATTACGTTGCGTTCTGCTGGAGCGGGCCTTCGCCGACCATGGGCGAAGTGGAAGCGCCCATCGCGCGGCACCAGCGCCACCGCAAACAAATGTCGGTGACGGATAAGGGCCGCTACGCGCTCACTCGTTACGAGACCGAATCGCGTTACAACGCCCCCGGCTTCATCACGCCGCTGGCCGCCAAAATTCATTGCGAGCTGGATACGGGCCGCACGCACCAGATCCGCGTGCATATGGCGCATATCAAATGCCCGCTGATAGGCGATGCGCTGTACGGCGCCACCACCACCACGCGCCTCAACCGCTTGAAGTCGCAAGGCATGAACCTCGGCGACGGCATTAAGGAAGCATTACTTTCTTTTAATCGTCAGGCATTGCACGCGGCGGAGCTGATGCTTAACCACCCGGAAACGAACGAAGAAATGCTGTTTGAATGCCCCCTTCCCGCCGACATGGTGGCGCTTGAGGAAGCCCTCGCTACCTTGACAAAATAGCCATTTCGCCGTATTGCTGTGCACAAGAACAACGTGAAAACCACGGCAGCATTCAGCCTCTTTCGTCACATGGCTACCGCGCGATTCGCGCAACAAAGTTACTACGGGAGTATTCATCATGGCCGTTCGCAAAGCGATCGCTATCCCTAGCCTGTCCGCCGATACCGGGCTGCGCAGCTACATGCAGGAAATCCAAAAATTCCCCCTCCTCGCCGCCGACGAAGAATACATGCTGGCCAAGCGCTGGACGGAAGACGGCGATTACGAAGCCGCGCATAAACTCGTCACGTCGCATTTGCGCCTCGTGGCGAAAATTGCGTCGGGCTATCGCGGCTATGGCCTACCGGTTGCCGAGCTGATTTCCGAAGGCAATATCGGCCTGATGCAAGCCGTAAAAAAATTCGATCCCGAGAAGGGCTTCCGCCTTTCCACCTACGCGATGTGGTGGATTCGCGCGTCGATTCAGGAATTCGTGCTGCGCTCGTGGAGCCTTGTGAAAATGGGCACCAGCGCGGCGCAAAAGCGTCTGTTCTTCAACCTCAAGAAAGTGAAGAAGGGCCTGCAGCGCATGGACGACACCGCGCAATTGACGCCCGATGAAATCAGCACCATCGCTCGCGAACTGAACGTGAACGAGCAGGACGTAGTGGACATGGACCAGCGCATGAGCGCCAGCGACCAACGGCTCGACGCACCCATCACCCGCGACGGTGAAGGCGGCGAGTGGATGGACCTGCTGGCCGACCCGCGCGAGACCCACGAGGCCACGCTCGGCGACCATCAGGAGTTCCAGCAGAAGCACGAAATGCTGATGGACGCCATGGACGCGCTGAACGAACGCGAAAAAGACATCATCATGCATCGCCGCTTGTCGGAAGACCCGATCACGCTGGAAGAACTGTCGAAGCGCTACAGCATCAGCCGCGAGCGCGTGCGCCAGATCGAAGCGCGTGCTCTGGAGAAAATGACCCAGCACGTGATGGCTGCCGCCAGCAAACCGGCGCTGCCTGCGCCGAAGAACGCGGCGTAATTTAATACGAGTGTGTCAGGCTCCCGCCGCTTATCGCCAATCGCTTGTCGCGGCGATGCTGGCTTCGGCGAGGGCGCGTTCGCTGGATTCGATGGCGCGTTGCACGCGTTTGACCACGGCTTCCATCCAGTCCCATCCGGCGAGGCGGGCGCTTAGGGCGCGCAGCATCAATTCGTTGAGCGGTGAGTTCAGCAGCTCACGGTAACCGCTCGCATACGTATCGGCGGCGCGCTCGACGGCGCGCAGGCGCTCTTCCAATGCGGGCAGCGATTTATCGACGGCGGTGAGCAGCATGTCGGCTTCGATGCGCAGCAGGGTGGCGAGGTCGCCTTGCTGGTAGGCCTCGTTCAAGGTTTGCATTTGGCTGGCGCGGTCGCCCATGCCATCCACCATCATGGCGCGGTCGGGATGTATCTCCTTGGCCAGCATCCGGTAGCGGCTTTTCAGCTCCACCTGCCGTGTCTCTTTCATTTCCACCTGAGCGATCACTTCGTTGATCGTGCTGCTCGACGCTTCCTGCGGCGTAGCGGTGAGCAATTGCGCCTCCAAATCCGTGAGGCGCTCCACATATTTACCCACCTGCGCGTAATAGCCGCTGGCGAATTGCGTGAGTTCGGCTTCCAGCTGCAGCATGCGACGCGCTTCGCGCTCCAGCCGCTCCAGCGTTTTTTTAGCGCGGATGCGCCAGTACATGTCCTGTTGTCGTGCGGCGCGCTCCTCTAGGGGCGAGGAAAAGCGTTGGGATGTGCTGTACTGGAAGCGCGCCGCCATAACTACCATTAGTGGGGTTATTGGCTAGGCTCTTACTATATATAGTAGGTTGGGGCAAGGACTAAGCCGCGTAAATCCGGCTTTCGGGGAAGATGATACGCACGGTGGTGCCCTCGCCCACGATACTGGTAAGTTGCAGTTTGCCGCCATGCAATTCGGCGAACATTTTGCACAGCGGAAGGCCGAGGCCCGTGCCCTCGTGCGACTGGCTGCGATGCACCTGCCCGAACACGGCCAGTGCGGTGGGGATGTCGTCCTCGGCGATGCCAATGCCCGTGTCGGTGACCATCAGATGCATCTGCTTATGGTGATCGAGGCGCGCGGCGACGGTGATGGTGCCATGGCTGGGCGTAAATTTGGCGGCGTTGGTGAGCAGGTTGAGCAGGATCTGGCGGATCTTACGTTTGTCGGCCAGCAGGTTCGGCAGGCCTTCGGCCACTTCCACCACCACAGTGATGTGCTTCGCCTTGGCGCGGTCGGCGACGATGCGTACGCATTCGTCGATGGTGCGTTTCATGTCGACTTCTTCTTCCTGAAGCTCCAGCTTCCCGGCTTCGCCTTTGCTGAATTCGAGGATGTCGGAAATGAGCTGCAGCAAATGCGTGCCGCATAAATTAATGTCCTGTACGCGCTCTTTCTGTTTGTCGTTCATCGGGCCGAAATAGCCCGCGCCCAGCATTTCCGAGAAGCCGATGACGGCGTTCAGCGGCGTGCGCAACTCGTGCGACATGTTGGCAAGGAACTCGGATTTTGCCTGGCTGGCGAGAATGGCAGCCGATTCGGATTCCTCCACCCGCATGATCTGTTTGGCCATGGTGAGTGCGAAGAAACTGAGCACCGAACCGAAAATGGTGAAGATGGCGAGGAACGAGATATCCTTCAACCGTGCGCTGCGCCAGCCGCTGAGGAAATCCTCCTCATCGATGACAATGGCGGTGATGACCGGCAGGTTGCGCAGCTTGATATAGGAGTAAATTTTGATGGCGCTGTTGAAAGTCTGCGTGTTGGTGATCACGTTGTAACTGGCCTTGCGTTCGGTCGCCTGGTCGCCGATGAAATCGAGCACCACGTCGTGGTCGGTGGCGTCGTCGGGCCCGGCATAGAGCACCTCGCCGGAATCCAGCATCAGTGACATGAACCGCTCGGTGCCGCCATCGACGGAGGTGAAGAAGTCGCTGAAGAATTTGGGATCGAGCGCCGCCATGACCACGCCGCCGAAGCTACCATCGAGCTTGTTCAGGCGGCGGCTCATCACGATGAGCTGCGGGTGCTCTTTGTTGTTGGTGCGTTTCTGGCCGATGTAATAATTGCGGTCGTTCTCGTCCTTCATGGCGGTGAAAGCCGGGTCCTCGCGCAGATTGTCGCTGTAATTGTACCAGCGGTCGTAACCGGGCTTGTTGGCCGCCACTTCGATAACGCCGCGGTCGTTCACCAGCATCAGCGCCGCGATCTGCGGGGTTTCCTCCACCCAGAGGCGAAAGTTGTTCTCGATGTCGCGCGGCAGGTTGCCACCGAACAGCATGTTGAAATATTGCCGCTCCACCGCCCGACGCAGCGTCAGGTCGACGGCGAGGAAGGTGAGCTCGACCTGATCGGATAAGATCTGCGTGAGGCGGGTGGCGTTGGCCTTGCCCTCCTCCACGGCGTTCTCGTAGGCCTTGCTGGCCTGATAGGCGACGAACACGCAGAACAACAGCATGATGAGCGCCGAAAACGCGATCAGCGTTTTGGCCTTCGGCGAGCGGGCGCGCATCGATTCTTTGCGAATCAGCGGCACCTTCGTATCTGTAGCGAGGTCGTCCATTTTTGCTTTTGGCATCCTTTTGGTAGTCTCGTTACCCTGCCCCAATCCGGTTAAGGAAACGCTAAGAAAGACTTATAGAACCGTTAGGATAGCGATTTAGTGCACAATTCTTTCCTGATCGCGGGCATGGCATGGGTATGGAACGCCCACTCACGAGAAAAAGCTAGAAAAACCAAGAAAAATTCCATAATTCTTATGTCTATGGTCAGCCGCATTCACACCGTCGCCTTCCAAGGCATCGAGACGCTTCCGGTCGAGGTGCAGGTGCATCTGGGGGCGGGGCTGCCCGCCTTTACCATTGTGGGGCTGCCGGATAATACCGTACGCGAATCGCGCGAGCGGGTGCGGGCGGCCTTGCAATCGATGGGCATTCTGCTGCCTCCCAAACGCATATTGGTGAACCTTGCCCCCGCCGATGTGGCGAAGGAAGGTTCGCATTTCGATGTGCCGATCGCGCTGGCCCTGCTGGTGGCGCTGGGGTTCATTCCCGCCGACGCGATGGAGCAATATGTAGCGCTGGGTGAAGTGGCGCTCGATGGTCGGTTGCAGCCAGTGGCGGGGGTTCTGCCCGCCGCGCTGGCCGCCGCGAGCCAGAACAAAGGCATCATCTGCCCCGCCGAGAATGGGGCGGAAGCCGCTTTCGCGGGTGAGCATATCGACATTCTTGCCCCCTCCTCGCTGCTGGCGCTGGTGAACCATATCAAGGGCCAGCAGGTGATGAGCCGCCCGGAAGCGCGGGTGCGCTCGACACGCTTTCAGGGCCCCGACCTCGCGGAAGTGCGCGGGCAGGCCGTGGCCAAGCGTGCGTTGGAAATTGCGGCGGCGGGCGGCCACAACCTGCTGATGATCGGCCCGCCCGGTTCGGGCAAATCGATGTTGGCGGCATGCCTGCCCGGCATTCTGCCCGATATGGCGCCGGAGGAAATGCTTGAAACGAATCTCATCGCATCGGTAGCGGGCAAGCTTTTGAAGGATGGGTTCAGCGGCACGCGGCCATTCCGCGACCCGCACCATTCCAGCTCCATGCCCGCCATGGTCGGTGGCGGGCGTCGCGCGGTGCCGGGCGAAATTTCGCTGGCGCATCACGGCGTGCTGTTCCTCGACGAGCTGCCGGAATATCCGCGCGGGGTGCTGGAGTCGCTGCGCCAACCGCTGGAAACCGGAAGCATTTCCGTGGCGCGTGTTGAAGCGCATGTCACGTATCCCGCGCGCTTCCAGCTTATCGCGGCGATGAACCCGTGCAAATGTGGCTACCTCGACGACGCCAACCGCGCTTGCAACAAAGCGCCGCGCTGCGCGGGTGATTACCAAAGCAAAATTTCCGGCCCGCTGCTCGATCGCATCGATTTGCATGTCGATGTGCCCGCCGTCGATACGTTCGCGATGCTGGCACCTGCCGAGGGCGAATCCACCGCCACCGTTGCCGCCCGCGTGGCCGCTGCGCGCCAACGGCAGCAAGCCCGCTTCGCACGCGCTGGCATCACCGCCCGCACCAACGCCGAAGTGAGTGGCGACGCGCTGCAGAACATCGTGGCGTTGAATGCCGATGGAAGAAAACTTTTGGAAGAGGCGAATGCCCGTTTGCAACTCTCCATGCGCGGCCTCACCCGCGTGATGCGCGTTGCACGAACCATTGCGGACTTGGAAGGTTCAGAATTGGTGAGCCGCACGCATCTGGCGGAAGCGCTTGGCTACCGCACACAGCCTACGGGCAAATGGCTCGACGCCGCTTAGGCCAGCAGATCGACGCTTTGGCCTTCCTTCAATTGCGACGGATCGTACGTATCGAGTTGGCCGGCATGGCGTTCGCGTTTCATTTGTTCGTTGATGGCGTGTTTTACCTTCTGCGCCACTTCGTCCATGATCTGGTTCTCAAGCGCGATGCGCTCGGTCGGCGGCAGCGCGGCGACATCGGCAAGGCTGAGGCCGCGCGCGGCCAGCGCTTGTTCCGCCGCCTCTTTCCTCATTTGATCGATCTTCCATTTCATCATGCCTTCCACGCCGCCTTCGGTGATCTTTTGGATCATTTCTTCCGGGGTGGTTTCGGCAAAAAGTGCCGCGAAGGCGCTGTCGGTTTTACGGATGGTGGCGGGGTTTAGCCCCGTGCTAGCCGCACTGGCGCTGGCGTAAGGGTTGGCTGAGGTAATGAGCATGCGACTTCTCCGTACGTAAAACACGCACGCATAGAAGCAAGTTTAGTGCCAGTTAGATGCTGTATTGCTCGCCGTATTCTTCGCGACGGGCAGCGAGAGAAGCGAGGCTTGCCACCAAACCCAGCGCGCCGAAATTACAGTCGGGAACGGAGATGCCGCTGCTTTCTTTTTCGTCGCACATGCCGACGAATTTCATGCCGGTGGCGTTGAGGTTGTTGAGCGCGTCGCGCTCGGCATTGACACGGTAGGCGCCGCCGACGGCGAAGCCATCGACCGCGTACACCATCGGTTCGGCGGGGGCACCGTCGATGAGATCGGCGGTGGGCACGCCCTCTTGAATGATGACTTCGGTGGATTGCACGCCGTCCTTCACCACGTTCATTTTGTTGCGGATCTTTTTATTGATGTCGATCACCTCGTCGCCCGAACGCACGGTCATGATGCCCATGCCGTAGGTGCCGGAATCGGATTTGACGTAGACGTACGGTTCCTGCGTGATGCCGTAACGCGCGTAATGGGTGCGAATTTTATGCAGCACTTTTTCGACGCCCATGGCGACGCAATCGAGGCCTTTCTTTTCACCGAAATTGACCATGCCGCATTTATGGAACTCGGTGGTGAGCAGCCAGGGATCGAGCGCGAACGTGTGCGCGAACTCGCGGGCAAGCGCATCGTAAGCGTCGAAGTAAATGGATTTGCGGCGGCGGTGCCAGCCTTGCGCCGGGCGCGGCACGATGGGCTGCGCGCCACTCAGGCCGCGCAGCATATCGGGCATGCCCGCGGTGAGATCGTTGTTCAACACGATGAGCTGCGGCGTGAAGCCACTGGCGGTTTTAAGCGTGCTGCCTGCGCGCACCAGCATTTCCTCGTCGATCACTTCGCCTTCGCCGTTGATCACTTGGATCGGTGCTTCGGCGGTGGCGATGAGGCTGCCGATGACCACTTCGCAACCCGCAGCGCGTAGGATGTCGCGCAGCGCGGTGAGGTTGTTGATGTAGCCGATGTTGCGCGTGTGGTTCTCGGGCACGATAAGCACGCGCTGCGTTTCGGCGTCGTATTCCTGCAAGCGCTTTTTGATGCGCTCGGCCGCGCGTTCGCGCGCAGCAGTGGAGAGGTTGTTGAACCCCGCCGGGAACAGGTTGGTATCGACCGGCGCCATCTTGAAACCGGCATGGCGAATATCGACTGAGGAGTAGAACGGTGCGCCGAGCGTTTTGCGGCGGGTGGCCACCCACTGCGCGATGTCGTCGCCGCGCGCGGCGAATAAAGCGCGAAATTGATCGAGCACGGGGGGCAGGCCGCTGGGAGCGGCGAAGGCGACGGTGGTCATGCTTGGGTATCTCCCCCGGTGAAGCGTGGCGCGTGGTGCCAATCACCCCACGCCATCAACGTTGCAGCGCACAATGTAATGACCGCCGTGTCCGCGCGCAAGATGCGTGGGCCCAAACCGACGCCCAAGGCACTTTTTACTTTTTTAAGTGCGGAGAACTCTTCGGGCGCGAACCCGCCCTCCGGGCCCACCAGCACCGCCCAACGTGCGGGGGAAGGCAGCTGTTGCGCCAAGGTGGTGACGGGGATGCCCGCACCCGATTCGTCGCCGTAGATCAGCGGCAGGTCGGCGGGCCAGTCGCCCAGCAGTTTCAGTAGTTTCAACGGTTCGCGGATTTCGGGCCAGCTGGTGCGTTCGCATTGTTCGGCGGCCTCGCGAGCAATGGATTCGGCGCGTTCGAGATTCACCTTATCGACCACACTGCGCTGGGTGAGCACGGGCTGCAGCACATCGGCCCCCAGCTCGGTGGCCTTCTCAACAATGGTCTCCATGCGGCCGCCCTTGATGGGCGCGAAACACACAGTGAGCCCTGTGTCCGCCGAGGGTGCGCGCAGTTGCTCCTCCACCATGACGTCCAATTCTTTCTTGCCGACCATGCCGATGCTGGCGGCGTATTCGCCGTCGCGCCCGTTGAACAGGGCCAGCCGCGCGCCGGGCTTCAGCCGCAACACATGGCCAAGATAATGCGCAGCGTTGCCCGAAAGCTTCAGTTGGATGCCCGAAGCCAGCGTTTCTGCAGTCGCAAGACGGTAACGAGGTTGATTACGCATCGATAATTTATTCCAATGGAAGCCTCTGGCAAGCGGGCTTCGTGTATCGGCAAGCCGGACATATCTAAACCAGATTCCCGGCCACGCGGGAACATAAAAAGATCGAAACTGTGCTAGCGACCCTACATCATTACGTGCGGCTGATGCGACTCGACAAGCCGATCGGCATTTGGCTGCTCTATTTCCCGGCGGGTGTGGCGGCCTGCATGGCCGAGCGCTCGGAGCCCGACATCAACCTGCTTATCCTGCTGTTCGTGGGTGCGCTCATCACGCGTTCGGCGGGCTGCGTCATCAACGATCTGACCGACCGCAAACTCGATGCGCAGGTCGAACGCACCAAGAACCGCCCCATCGCTTCGGGCGCTATTCCCGTGCAGCATGCACTGGTGCTTTTGTTCGCGCTCGGCTTTGCCGCATTGCTGCTGCTCATGTTCCTGCCATCCATCGTCATCGGATTGGCGTTCCTCGCCCTACCGATGATCGTGATCTATCCGTGGATGAAGCGTCTGACATGGTGGCCGCAACTGTTTTTGGGCCTGACCTTCAATTTCGGCGTGCTGATCGGCTGGGCCGCCACCGGCGCCAGCTTCACCAGCGCCACGGTGCTGCTGTACGGCGCCTGCATTTTCTGGACGCTGGGTTACGACACGATCTACGCCATGCAGGATATGGACGACGACCGAATGGCGGGCATCAAATCCAGCGCGTTGCGCTTGGGTCGCAGCATTGTGCGGTTTGTGTCGGGCTGGTACGCCATCATGCTGCTTTGCCTTATTTTTGCAGGGCTTATGGCAAACACTGGCCCCATATATCTGCTGGGCATCGTGCTGGTGGCGCTGCATGTGCGCTGGCAAGTGCGCGAGGTGCCATTCGCCAAGGCCGAGCACCGTGCAGGCACGCTGTTCCACAGCAATCAATGGCTTGGATTGGTGCTTTTTGGCGCCATTTATTTCGATCGGCTTATGGACAGCGGCGGAATCCTCGGCGTTCCTACTAACTAGTTCCTATTGCTACTGTTTTATTCTGATGGCACAGTGCATGCCTATGTTCCGTAAGCACCATCCTGAATCACCCCCCACCACGCTTGGCGCGTGCGGCTATCCGCAATCGTTCATCGAGGCATTGGGCACATTGGATGCCGAGGCGCGCCAGTTGTCGCAGCCCGGGGCGCTGGTCATCGTGTCCGTCGACAACCTTGCGATGATCATGTCGGGCTACAGCATGGCCGTGGCCGAAGCGGTGATGAATGAATTGTTCGCGGTGATTTCCAGCCACAACCCCGCCGGCATCACCGCCCGCGTGCAGCGCGACCAGTTCGGCGTGCTGCTACCCAAAAAAGGTGAAACCGACGTCGCCAAATGGTGCGAAGAGGTAGAGGCCGCCATTCGTTCCTACAGCTACAGCTCGCGCTACGGCGAACTGCATTGCATCATCTCCGCCAGCTACCAAATGGTGCCCGACCGCCTGTCGAGCCCGGAAGAAATTCTCGGCCGCGCCATCGTCAGCCTGACCGACAGCGAAGGCGAGGAGAAATTCCGTGCTGATATTTCCGGCGCCGAATCGCGCGAGGAAATGGGCATGGCCAACTTCCTCGGCCAAGCCGTGCAGGAAGGCCGCATCAAGCTGGCCTGGCAACCGATCATCGACAGCAAGACCGGCGAAGTGGCGCATTACGAAGGCCTGCTGCGCCTGTTCGGCGAGGACGGCAAGATCAGCTCCGCGGGCACGCTTATCCCTATCGCCGAGCGCATGGGCTTCATTCCGATGATCGACAAATTGGTGCTCTCCAAAGTGGTCGACGAATTGCGCAACGACCCACATGTCACCCTCGCCCTCAATGTCTCGAACCTGACGACGCAGGACCACAGCTACTACGCGCTGCTGAGCAAACTGATCGAAGAAACCCCCGAGATCGGGCCGCGCCTGATTGTCGAGCTCACCGAGACCGCCATTCATGGCGACCTGAAACACATGGCCCGCTTCTGCGCCGAAGTGCAGGCGCTGGGCTGCCTCGTCGCGCTCGACGATTTCGGCGCGGGTTATACCAGCTTCCGCCAGTTGAAAGCCCTGTCGGTCGATATGGTAAAAATCGATGGCGCGTTCATCAAAGATCTCACTGACAATTCCGACAGCCGCTTCTTTGTCAAGACCCTGCTCGATTTCACCCGTGGCTTCGGCCTGAAATCCGTGGCCGAATTCGTCGAGACCGGAGAAATCGCCAAAATGCTAATGGAATTGGGCGTCGACATGCTGCAAGGCTACTATTTCGCCAAGCCGCTCAACCACCGTCCGTGGCTCAAAGAGGGCGAATACGGCGTCTAAACGCCGCATCTTGCACTGTGCCACCAAATCCATTACACCCCACGATATGTGCCGGTTTAGCTCAGGGGTAGAGCAGCGGTTTTGTAAACCGAAGGTCGCGGGTTCAATTCCTGCAACCGGCACCACACCCTACGGGTGTTTTCCTGTTTTATCTTGGTGTTAGTTTCAACCGTATGCCGTGCTTCGGGCGCAGCGTGAGGCGGTAGGTGGGTTCGGGGCGTTCGCCTTGGGGCACGCTGAGCTCGAACGCTTCCACCATACGCGCAAGGATGATGACCGCTTCTTGCTGCGCGAAGCCTGCGCCAATGCAGATGCGCGGGCCTTTGCCGAACGGCAGGTACGCATTTTTGCAGGCATCCTGCTGCGCAGGGTCGGTGAAACGCTCGGGTTGGAACGCGTGGGGGCAAGGGAAGTTGTCTTCGTTCCGTTGCACCAGCCAAGGGGATACGACCAGCAAGTCGTCGGGCTTCAAGGCTTTGCCGCGCATGGTCATTGGCTCGGCCACTTCACGCATCAGAAAACTCACCGGAGGGTAAAGGCGCAACGTTTCGCGGAAGACGTTTTTCGTCTGTTCCATGTGCCGGATGCTGCCGGAATCGTCGAGGTTGGCGGCGTGGGCTTCGGCCACCATGGTCGCTTGCACATGCGGACAGCTGGCGGTGAGGTACAATGCCCAAGTGAGCGCCCCCGCCGAAGTTTCATGCCCAGCGAGGAAAATGATCGCCACCTGATCCACCAGTTCCTTGTAGGTGAACGGTGCGCCGGTGATGGGGTGTTTGGCTTCGAGCAGCGCTTTCAAAATATCGTCCGGCCCCTCCTCGCCCGCATGGAAGGCGGCGTGGCGGGCTTTAATGGGGGGCGCGAACACGGCATGGATCTCTGCCGCTGCCTTCAGCAGCTTGCGTTTGTAGTAACCCATGGGCAGGCCATAGCTGCGCAGGATCATGCTCGGCTGCACGTATTTTTGGTAACGCTCGAACGAAGCAAAAATGCGCAGCGCTTCTTCTTCGGTGAGTTTTTCCGAGAGGATGGTGCGGAAAATAATATCCGCCGTGACATGCGTCATCAGCGGATCGATATGAAGTTTTTTCGACAGATCGCGGGTACGAATACGTGCCACCATTTCGCGCGCGGCTTCGTCCATGGTGCCGAAGGCTTTGCTGAGATGGGTGTGGGCGAAAGCCGGGTTCACCATAGCGCGGGCATGTTTCCACGCATCGCCGTTGATGGAGAACACGCTGTCACCGATCAGCGGTTCCAGTATCTCATGCAGGAAGGCATGTTTGGGAAATTGCTTCGGGTCGTCCATCACCTGCGCCACCAACGACACTTCGTTGGGCAGGAAGAAATGCATGCCGGGCAGCTTCACCTCGCCCATTTTCATGCGGTAGCTTTTCTCGTACAGCGTATGGATCCACGAGCCCCAGCCCACACCGAAACGCGCGAGGCGCCCCAGCTTGCTGCGGTGAGGTTTGGGATAGGGCGGCACGAAATGTTCCATCATGCGGCCTCGTACAGCTGCACCGATTCGGGCAGGCTGTGTGGCCCGGCCACCAGCGCCATGAAATCGATGGGTGAGTGGTGATCGCCCGTATGCAGGTAGGCAAAATGCAGTTGGTATTTGTTGCGGCGCAGACGCTGATAACGCGCGGGTTCGTAATATTGGAAGAAGCGTGGGGACAAGAGTTTAAGCGTCACATCCGGCCCCGACTGCAAGGGCGCGAACGTATTGGTGCGGCCGTAGGCAGCGCCATCCGGCGGGAAGCCGATGTCGCACCAGTAGAAGCGACGCGTTGCAAGCTGGGCGAGCTGCTGTCGGAAACCAACGGCGCTGCGCAACAGGCTGACGAGCGGAATGCACTGACCCAACGTCACGAGTCGGAAATGCTCAGGCCAGCCGCCGAGCGCGGATAGTTTTTCCATTAACGGCACGGAAAGAATGCTGCCGTTGCTGTGCGCCAAGAGCAAAATTTCGTCGTAAGGTTCGCTAAAACTGGCATGGATTTCCTGCGCAAAACGATCGAGCCGCGCATCGAGTTCATGATCACTCGCGGCGCGGTGGTTGAACACAAAAAAGCGCAACAGCCACAGCCCCTTGCTAAGCTGTAACGCCGCCACCGACAACAGCGCGGCCATGGCCAGCGCCAATGGCCATGGCATCAGCCATGCGCCCAGGCCAAAAAGCACCACGGGCAACAGCACCATGAACGCCAGTGGATACAGCAGGGTGATGAGCGGCGCCTGCGGCAGCGCGAACGTGTCGCGCCATTGCAGGTGGCGTGCGTAGGTCGCGTACATGCGCAATGCACGCCACACCAGCGTCAACGGCTGGCGTACCCAAGCGCGGCGCACGATGTCGTCCCAGCTCAGGAAACGGTAATCGGTCGTGGTGGCGTCTTTGCGAATCTGCCATCCCTCCGCCGTTCGGGGCGTGACCTCGGCATCATAGGTTCGGGCGGCTTCCTGGCACAGCTGATGGTAATGCCGCGCGCCACGCGGATCGAACCCGCTGAGATAAAATACTTTGCGCTTATGGACTGCCATGCGCATTATCTAGGCAGAAAATCACCCGAACGGAACCGGAAAGATGCCTCGCCCTCCCCAGCGCGCCTATTGTGTTTTCCTTGATGGCAGCAAATACAACCGCAACGTCGGGTGCAAGGCGCACGACAATGCCTACGGGGTGCGCGGTGGTGGTGGCGAGCGCGAGCGTTGCGCCGCAGACCGCGCCCTGCTGCAGCACATGCGCAACGAGGGCGACCCGATGGCGTTCGTCGCCTACGGTTTTGTACGGTTTTATGGATGGTTCTTTTTCAACTACCATCGCGGCTTATGGCGCGGGCAATTGCTTCGGCGCTTCGTTAAATCAAAGCAGTGATCTGCTGCATCCGCACTGCCCAGCTATGCTGCTCGGCGATGCAGGCGGCGCCTGCCGCCATCATGGCGCGGTCGGCGCCCGAATGGCCGTCGCGCTTTAAACGGGCCAGTAATTCCACCGCCTCCGCCTGCGTAGACACCGTGTGGCAATAGGGAGCAAAATGCTGCGCTACGGACAGGGCGGGCGTGGTCACGCACAGCCCGCCGCTGGCAATGATTTCCAATAAGCGCCGCGAACACATGGTGGGCGAATCCTCGACGGTGTTGACGTTCAACGATACGAGATGGTCGCGATAGATATCGGCGGTCGCTTCGTACGGCACGGCAGCTCGCACGTCGATGCCGGTCGGGTAGCGGTAATTGGGCGACCGGCGGCAGGAATTTCGGTCGTAGACCGTGAGACCAAACCCCGCTTCGGCGCAGGCAGCGAACAGCATATCCTGCCGCACACGGCGGCCATCATGCACATGGTGGCTGTAGCTGCCAACAAAGCTAGCGCTGGCCTGCGTTGGCACGGAGGCGATGGGGTGGTGCAGACGAGGCTGCACCGCGAACATCATGCTATGCACCGACGTCGCACCCCGCGCGCGGTATGCCTCAATGCAGTTCGCATCCACGGTGAGGATATGCTCGCACAACAGCGCGCTGTCGATGAAACGATCGAAATGTACGCCGTCCTCTTTATTCCAGAACACGGTGGGAATACCGAGGCCGCGTGCGCAGGCGATCATTCGTTGCAGCAGGATATTGCTGCGTTTGGGCACGTCAGGATAGGAAGCGATTTTATATTTCCAACACACGCCACGCCCTTCCCACGCCGATTCGACGAGCAGAAAATCGGGCCGAGCCAGCCGCAGCGCCCAGCGGTAATTGCGCGGGGTGATATGGGTGATGTTCGCCTCGGCCGCCAAAGCCGCACGCGTCAATGCATCGGCCACAAGGGCAATGCGCAGCGGGCGGGCGATGGACGGGCGTGTGGACATGCTGATGGCTTAATCGCTGATCTGTGCTGTGGGAAATGTTTTCTGTACCCCGCTTCCGGGTAGCAGGGAGCAGGGTTACAACCAGCGAACAGCAACGACATAGGAGGATGCGATGACCACCACCCCAAATCTGGGCTTACAATTTCTGGACCAGAATATGGCCGCCAAAGAAATTGTGATGAACGAGGGTCTGCTGGCACTGGATGCCTTCTGCAACACCGCCGCTCTCAGCCGCAGCATCACCACGCCCCCCGCCCTGCCCGCCGATGGCGATCTCTATATATTGCCTGTGGGCGCGAGCGGTGCATGGAGCGGCCATGCCGGTGCATGCAGCTATTACCACAGCAGCAAGGGCTGGGTGTTCGTGGCGCCCAACGAAGGACTCACCTTGTGGGTGGCCGATGAAGACAAGCTCTGCGCCTACAACGGCAGCGCATGGGTGAATGCGGGCAGCGCCGAAAGCGTGGCGAAACTTGGCGTGAACAGCAGCGCCGACAGCACCAACAAGCTGGCCGTTAAATCCGACGCCGTATTGTTCGATCACGATGGCAGCAGCGCCCAGGTGAAGGTGAATAAACTGGCGGCCGCCAATAATGCGTCGCATTTGTTCCAGACCAATTACTCGGGCCGCGCCGAATTCGGATTGACCGGCGACGATAATTTCCACATCAAAGTATCGCCCGATGGCAGCAGTTGGCAGGAGGCGCTGGTCATCAATCGTAGCACCGGCGCGATGACGCCGGGCCAGCCTTCCGCCACCCGCATTGGGTTCAATATTCTGCGCGGACTGGTGCTGCCCCAAACGCAGCTGGTCATCGAAGCGATGACCAATGCCCCGAAACGCAAACGCAGTTTCCTCATCGATGACCTGATCGGCGCGCTGATTGATGCCGGCATCTGGGCGAAGCTGGACCTGCTATGGATCATGGCGGCCGCCGATGCGCAGGCCGCCTGTTTGAACTGGAAAAACCCAGCCAACGCACTCACGCCCATCAGCGCGCCCAGCTTTGCCGCCAACGCGGGTTATCAGGGCAACGGCGCTTCCTCTTACCTGGATTCCGGCATCGCATGGAACAGCCTGAGCCAAATGTCGCTGGACAGCGCCAGCATCTTCGCCTGGGTCAATGACGGCACCGACAGCGCCGCCTCAGTGTACGCCGTGGGGCAGGCCTCCGGAACGACGCGCCACTCACTGGCGCCGCGAAGCGCTGTGTCCGGCGGCACCATTCGCGGAAACCTTAACGGCAACACCTCCAGTTTCGCCGCACAGGCGACCATCATGGGCCTCACCCATATCAACCGCTCGGGGCCAACCGCGTCGGAAGCATACAAAAATGGTGTTGCGGCGGGCACCACGAGCGATACCACCACGGGCTTCGCCAGCCAGAACGTCACGTTGTTAAAACACACCTCCATCTATGCGGATTATCGCCTCGCCTGCGCGGGCATCGGTGCCAGCCTTACTTCCACGGAAGCGGCCGCATTGCACACGGCCCTCGCCGCTTATTTGAGCGGGCTCTAAGCAGCGGGCTCGCTATCGAGCCGACGCAGGACATCGATCGCGGGCTCGCCTTCGTTGGCCAAGGAACCGACAAGGGCTTGCTCTAAAAGCCGGACTATCAACTCTTTGGGCGCGACGTGATGTCCCACACCCCAGTTACCCATTAGCACTCGAATATTCTCGAACGTCGGCAACCCATTTAAAAAAGGCAGCATGTGCTGACCAACATGATGGTCACTTGCATTCTGAAGATAAAGAATACGGTTCTTATAACCACCTTGATATAGTTTTCTTAAATCGAACGTTGCTTGGCTAACTATCTCTTGCCCTTTATCTCTGCCGTCATGGCACGCAAGAAGGAAGGCCTGATAAATACGTGCACTATAGTTATGCAAAATAGACTGCGGATTGATTGGGAGACACCAGCTCTCTGGTACAAACCAGCTGTAGTAAAGCGCTGCAAACCCACCTCCTGAAGCGCCAAAAAACAGTGCAGGGCGCCCCGTGCAGTCCAGAATAGCCCGAATCATGGGCACAAGCGTCTGCTGCACTGGCGGGTGACCGCCACCCGCATACCATCCGATGCGTAACGTATCTGATTGCTGTAAAGAGGGATCCGAAACATAAATAATATCCGCATCAAGAGAACCTGTGACGCCCAGTCCGATGAAGTAGGGCAAGGGCCTTTCTCGCTTATTTGCGCCATGGAACATGAAGATCGTGTGTGTGCCAGCACGGCGCTTAATGAGCAGGTCGTAATGCATGCCATTCATTGTGCAGCGGTGATGGCCCGACGGGTAATCGCTCGCCTGCAAAAATGCATCCAAGCCCGCATACTGTATCAGTGGCGGCGTTTCCATATCACACCATCAATTCGGGGGACCGCGTTACGATTTCGGACATTTTGAGACCGATTTTTTTCCAGGTGCGCTCGCTCTCTACCCATTGGCGACCTTGCTGACCGAGCGTGCGACGGAGTGCGGGGTTTTCAATCAGTTGGCGCAGCACCTGCGCTAAGCTGCCAACATTCCCCTTCTCGAACAGCAGGCCGGTTTTTTGATCGGCGATCATTTCCGCCAGTGCGCGCACGTTCGACACCACCACTGCCTTCTCCATCGCCAATGCCTCCAGCGGCTTCATCGGCGACACCATTTCGCAGACCGGCCATGGCTTGCGCGGGAACGGTGCGATGTCGATCAACGAGTAATAACGCTCGACCTGCTCGTGCGGCACCCGCCCGGGCATGATGAGCCAATCGGTGAACCCGCCCTTCTCGGCCATGGTGACGATTTCATCGGTGATGGAGCCGCGCGAATTATCGGCGGTGTTCTCGTTACCGACCAATAACAAACGGAAGGCAACGCCTTGTTTTTTCAACATACCACAGGCTTTGGCTAAATCGTCCAGCCCCTCATAACCCACGAAGGTGCCAACATAACCAATCACGGCCACGCCTTCCGGGATACCAAGTTCGGCCGCCAGCGCCGCATCGCGCGGCTGTGGCAAGAACCGCAAGGGGTCGCAGGAATTGGGCAACAGATCGATTTGCTCAGGCGCAACACCACGCGCCATCAGTTCTTCGCGCATCGGTTCGGTGAGGGTGAACACACGGTCGGCTTGCATGGCCGTTGCCGATTCCATGATTTTCAATACGTGGTATCCGAGGGTATTTTCGAAACTCTTCTCCCGCGATACGCGGGTAATTTCCCACAAACCGCGCACTTCGTAGATAAAGGGGATGCCGAGCCGCCGCGCAGCGATAAGAACCGGCAGGGCAGTCATATAGTTGGAAGCCGCCATTACCAACGATGGGCGATGTTCGCGCAGTTGCGCCTCCATGGCATCGGCCGAGGCCACCATGTATTCGAAGGTGGGGCGCGTTCTGTCGCGCACTGGCGTGGCCATATGGTAATGCGGAATGCCGTGCACCATGTTCGGTATCGGCACCGCACTCGGAAGAACATCAGGCCTGATATCGTAAGGAAACCCAGGTCGCGTAATAACGACCACATCGTAACCCGCCTGCTGCATTCCATCGGCCACACCCTGTGCACGGGCTGCGTAGCCGCCAGAGCAGAAAGGTAAGCTGTTGTGCAGCACATAGCAGATACGTTTTGGAATCGATTCAATCTGCAGTTTCGTGCGCGGAGGCACCGCATCGAGCAGCGTTAGCTGAAAGACAGGATTCGCTTTAATTTTTTCAATACGCTCGCGTTCCTCGTTGCTGGAATCTGCGCGAACCGTACCAACTATACGCACCGCATATTCCTTGGCTAACACCACTTGTTGGTTCTTGAGCGACATCCAGAAACAGCTGCGCAAGGTGCGTCCGCTTTCTTCGAACGGCAGGACGGCCTCCGATACTTCCAATGCGAGTTTTTCATTTTTTAGGCCAAGCTGGCTTGCCGCTTGCAGCCAAAGTTTTACGCGAGCAGGCAGCCCAAGTTTGGGGTCGGCAATCGCATCGAGCAGCGCGGGCATTCCCTTTCTTTTATGCAGCCTAGCCCAGCGACGAAGCGGGTCTCCGGCCAGCGGACTCTTCGTCTTCAACTCATATTTCATCACATAAAATGCGCGGCGCTCGGCGTAAAGCCGGAAGACCAGTAATGGCCATTTCAGAGGATTACTATTTTGGATCACCACTGTGCCCAGACGATAGGAAAGATGGTTTTTTATTCTTTGTTCGGCTGTTTTGGCGGCGAGCACCTGCAGCTTCAATTTCTTCTCCAACTCGACCACGCGCCGTTGGGCCAGCTTCAGTTTTGCATCTTGAGGTTTGCTCATGCTTCCTTTGGCTTCTGCTGGAATCGCTGTCTGTTCCTGTGTCATACTGTTCCTGATTTATGCGGGCCGACTCAGGCCCATATGCCTTTCGTGTCAACCATTGGTTTATTGCGCGCACTGACGCTTAGTTCGGGCACCATAAATGCACTGTGGCTGACCAACAGCACCAGAATATCCGCCTGCGAGACTGCCGCTTCCGCTGAAAGAAGGGTCACGCCTGCCTTGGCGAGCGCTGGCGGCAATTGCTGGATATGCGGTTCCACCGCCAGCACGCGGCCGGGATACAATGCGGCGAGCCGCGCGGTGATCTCCAGCGCCGGGCTTTCGCGCAGGTCGTCGATGTCTGGTTTGAAGGCGAGACCAAAGCACGCGATGCGCATATCCGATATGTCGCGCCCAAGGGCTTTCACGGCCGCCTCCACTTTGGCGATCACCCATTGCGGTTTGCTGTCGTTCACTTTTCGGGCGGTGTGGATGAGGCGCGCCTCCTCCGGTGTTTCATGCACGATGAACCACGGATCGACGGCAATGCAATGCCCGCCCACCCCACAGCCCGGTTCCAAAATATTCACCCGCGGATGGTGGTTGGCGAGGCGAATAAGCTCCCAGACAGGAACGCTGAGCCGATCGCAGATCATGGAAAGCTCGTTGGCAAATGCAATGTTCACATCGCGAAATGCATTCTCGGTGAGCTTACACATTTCGGCGGTGCGCACGCCAGTTGTAATGCATTCCCCCTCAACGAACAATTTATAGAGCGCCACAGCAGCCGCGGCGCAGGCGGGCGTCATACCGCCGATAACGCGGTCGTTCGCCACCAACTCGCGCATCACATGGCCGGGCAATACACGCTCGGGGCAATGCGCGATGCGTATGTCGGAAGCTTCGCCTGCGTGCTGCGGGAAGCGAAGATCAGGGCGCGCCAGCGCCAACCATTCGGCCATTTTTTCGGTGCTGCCCACGGGTGAAGTGGATTCCAGAATGACGAGATTGCCGGGCACCAGCACGGGGGCGATGGCTTCTGCCGCCGCGCGCACATAACTCAAATCCGGCTCATGATCGCCGATGAAAGGAGTGGGCACGGCAATGAGAAAAGCATCCGCCGGTTCGGGTGTGGTGGTGGCGCGCAAATAGCCTTCGGTGACCGCCGCATGCACGATGATGTCGAGATCGGGTTCCACGATATGGATGGCACCACTGTTGATGGTGTCGACCGCGTGCTGGTTGATGTCGACGCCGATCACTTCGATGCGACGCGCGGCAAAGGCCGCCGCCGTCGGCAAACCAATATAACCGAGGCCAATGACAGAGACGCGCTGGAAATGACTAGGCAGTGGTCTTCCCCATACGTGCGGATTCGGCGGGCTGCATGATCTCGGCAATGCGGGCGGCGGCGCGCCCATCGCCATAGGGATTATGGGCTTGCGCCATGCGCTGGTATTCGCGGGGATCATCAAGCAGGTTGCGTACGCCGGCAACGATGCGGCTTGTATCCGTACCCACCAGCATCACGGTGCCAGCGTTTACAGCTTCCGGGCGTTCGGTCGTATCACGCATCACCAGCACAGGCTTGCCAAGTGAAGGGGCTTCTTCCTGAATGCCGCCCGAATCGGTGAGGATCAACGTCGCGCGCTGCATAAGATATACGAACGCGATGTATTCCTGCGGTGTCACGAGATGGATGTTTGGTAGGGCCGCCAGCAACCGATTCACCGGCTCCTGCACTGCGGGATTCAAATGCACGGGATAGAGAAAATCGACATCCGGATAGGTGGTGGCCAATATGCGCAGTGCCGCACAGATGCGCTCGAACCCTTCACCGAAATTCTCGCGGCGATGGCCGGTCATTAACACCAACCGTGCTTCAGGGCGCAGGAAAGAAAATTCTTTATCGAGCGCGGTCTTCCACGAAGCGTTGCGGGTAAGTTTTTCGTTGGCCATATGCAGCGCGTCGATCACTGTATTGCCGGTCACGTAGATGTATTTTTCATCCACCCCTTCGGCCAGCAGGTTGGCGCGCGCCGACTCGGTGGGTGCAAAATGCCAATGCGTCAATGCACCGGTGAGCTTGCGGTTGGCCTCTTCCGGCCAAGGGGAATACAGGTCGCCCGTGCGCAGCCCCGCCTCGACATGCGCCACCGGAATGCGGCGATAATACGCAGCCAGCGCCACGGCCATGGTGGTCGTGGTGTCGCCATGCACCATTACGCGATCGGGCATGAAATCGTCGAACACCGCGGTCATTCCGCGCAGGATATGGGCGGTCAGTTCCGGCAGAGTCTGGCCGGGCTGCATCAGGTCGAGGTCATAATCAGGCGCGATCTCGAACAGCTTCAATACCTGATCGAGCATTTGCCGATGCTGAGCCGTGACGCAGACGCGCAAATTAGCGCCTGACATACGCAATGCGTGCACCACGGGAGCCATTTTAATCGCTTCGGGACGAGTGCCGAAAACCACAAGAATGTTAGGTTTGACCATATGTTCCATAGCAATAGCAGCCCGGTTAGCGCCGGGCAACACACTATTGCTAAAAAAATTATGGTTATTTGCGGATGTGATCGCCAATGGAAGCCGCGATCAGGAGCAGCATGGCGTAGCCCGCCAATGTAAGGAAGAAAACCGACATAACGCGATAAAAACGGCGCGGCTCCGTCGCAATGTCGGGCAAAGAGGGAGCAACGATGCGGGCGAGATAAATATTTTTTCGTGCCGCCTCTGCCTGCGCCGCTTCCAACGACACCAGCGCCAACCCATAACGTTTTACCGCAAAATCTTGAAGCAACGAAACGCTGGTGAAATTTTCGAGCTGTCGGCCCAACGTATCGCTTGTGCCGCCGGTCAGACGACGGTTCTGACTGGTCACCTGACGCTCCAGCGCCGCCACTTCGCGCTCGAGATTGCGCAAATTCTGGTTGCGGCTGGTCATGGTGCCGCGCGCCGCATCGAGTTCGGCGCGTTTTTCCGCGATCTTGGTTTCCAAGCCGAGCAGCAGGCTGCCGACGCCTTGGGAGGCCAGTGCGGGGTCAAAATTACGATTCTCTTCGCGGAAACCGCTCAACGCTTTGTTCGCGGAGATCATCTCTTTTTCGGCCATTGTCACTTGGCTGCGTGCGAACGAAATGCTGTCCTCCCGCATCGCTGCGGACAGCTGGTTCACAAATGTTTCCGCCAGCTCCAATATGGTTTCGTTGAGCAGCTTCGCATCTTCCGATGTAAAGGCCTGCACATTCAGCGTCGAAATCTGCGCCCGCTCGTCGTAATGAATAAGCACGCGTGAGCGGTAATAATTCAGTAGCTCTTCCTGATTGGCGTCGATCTTCAGGCGCGCGAGGCGGTCGGCATCGGCATGTCGATAGATCGCTTGCAGATCGAGCTTCTTATCCAACTCATCCACCATCGAACGGGAGAGAATGTACGTGTTGACCGTCAGCAGGTCTTGCTGACCGGCGCCTTGCAACGCGGGGATGGCCATGCCCAGTTCGGTCAGCCCGCCGGTGGATTTCTCCTGTCGGATACTGAAAGCGCTTTCCGAAACATAAATATCGGATGCAATGAGCCCTTGGTACAATGTAGCCAGCAGCGTCGGCACAGCCACACAAAGCAGCAACCCGCCGCGCAGCGGTGCAAAAAGCATGACCAGCCAGGTAAGAAAGCGCCAAAAATAAGAAATGCGCTGATCGCGTATCGGTGCAACGGTTGTCATAGGTCCCTGTATATGGCGATGGCTTCGTTAATGTCCTCATACACGGTAAGGCGGCCCTTCTCAAGGATTGCCGCCTTATTGCAGAAACGCTTGATAACCGAAGCGCTGTGCGACACCACGATCATATTCGAACGCTCTCGGCGAGCATCGAACAAATCGGACATGCGCTGTGTGAAGCGGGCATCCCCGGCACTGAATCCTTCATCCACCAAGTAGCAATCGTAATCGGCGACCATGCTTAGGGCGAACGCAAGACGCGAGCGCATGCCCGCCGAGTAGGTGGTCACCGGCATGTCGAGATAGCGGCCAAGCTCGGCAAACTCTTCCACGAAATCAAAGGTGGCCTGCATATCCAGTCCGTAGACGCGGCTGACAAAACGCACGTTGTCGCGCCCGGTGAGCGTGGATTGGATGCCACCGCGCCCAATTGGCCACGACATGCGAATGCCGGGATGCGACACCGAACCCACATCGGGCGTATCGATGCCGGAGAGGATGCGGATGAGGGTGGATTTGCCCGCACCATTGCGGCCCAATATGCCCATACTTACATCGCGCGGAATAATCAGGTTAATGCCATCGAGCACTTTTTTTCGACCGAAGAAGGTGCGGTAACTTTTATGGACGTTGTCGAGTACGATCACCTCACACCTCCATCACCTGGCGTTTGAAACGCTGCACCAGCAGTTTGCCCAACAGCAGCATGAGCAAAGCAAAGGCACCCGCATAGCTTAGGTCGGAGGCAAATGGCACCGGCGTGTACTCTATGAAGAACGCCGCGTGCAGCGATTCAAACACATGCAGCAACGGGTTCCATGTCAGGTAGGGATAGAGATCGGGGTGCAGGCGCGATACGGAGAAAATCGTGCCCGACATGAAATACAACATGCGCAATATTCCGCTGAGCAAGGGCTTCGTTGAGGGGAAAACTGCGATAAAAGTCATGGCGATCATACCGTAGCCCATGCCCAAAGCAGCCAGCATGAACATGCAGCCCATCACCTCCAGCGGCTGGCTGACGGCGACTGGTTCGATGAGGAGCCCAGCGAGCATCAGGAAAACAATCAGAATGCCCGAATAAGTGGCGATTTCCAGCAGCACTCGTGCCCAGAGAACATCCATCAGCTTCACGGGTGGCAGGGCTAGGGTTGTTTGGTTGGTGCTCACTGCATTCACCATGCGCAGCACAATGCTTCGGAACATGAAGAAGGGAACAATGCCGGTAATCAACCACAATAAAAGCGGGACATGCGCAGGCGTTAGCCCGCCCGTGACGCTGCGCAATGCATACATTACGCTGACATGCAGCGCTGGTTCGACCAGCGCCCAGGCGTAGCCAATGCGGCGGCTGCCGAAGCGCGTGCGAATTTCACGCAGCAACAAGGCATGCAGCACCCTGCCTTGTTCGGCGAAAGCAGCGCGTATCGTGACAGCATGCGTCATGCGGCGGGCTCCAACAGGCGACTCAGGCTGGCGCGCACCGTCGCACGGATGCCCAACCGTGTATAGAAGCTGCCATAAAGCTGGGAATTATCCAGAACATACTTACGGAACGCCGTGAAAAGCGCCGCATCGGGCTGCTCGGGCTGGTGCCAGAATTCCTTGAGGGGCTGGGCGCTTACCAACCCGGGGATGGCGTAGACCGCATCGCCCATCAGCCGCACCGGCACATGGTGATGCAACGCCGACAGACCTGCCGTGCTGTTCACCGCCACCACACCGCGCGCATGGTGCAACAACGTGGGTAAATGGCCGCCATCGAGGAACAGCAAACGGTCGCTTAACCCCAAGCTGATCGCCTTCTGTTCCAAGAAACTTGTGTAGCGCATCAACCCATTATCGAGCGGATGGTTTTTGACGATCAACCGCATATCCTCAGGCGCATGCTGCGCAAAATCGTTCAGCACCTCGTTCAGGAATTCGTACATGTCGTGGTAGGGCGAATGATGCGTGATCTGCGAATCGCCCATCAATTGCAGCAGCACCAGATAATAAGGATTGGGCGCGGTCAGCGCCTTTGCCTGTCGGCGAAGAATCAGGGATTTCATGACATAATTCTCGGTCAACCGCAGGAACCATGCCCAGCCCTCGCGTTGGTAGGTGCGGGGGCGGTGGGTGCGGTAGTGGCGGTAATGTATGCCCAGCAATGCCGACGCCATGTAATAACTCATCGTATGGCGCACCAGTCTAGGAAAACTGGAGCCGAACGGCATCGGCGCACGCGCGGGGCTTTCGCCCGGAGGCAGCGCACGATAAAATCCGGCGTCGCGCGGCAACGGCGAAAAACCGTTCACGCCCCCTTCTTCCATCGTCACCCAGTCGGGCCGGAAATAGCCTTCTTCGTACACATGAACGCGCACGCCAAGCGGTTGCAGCGCTGCGATGGCCAGTTGGTGCAGCGGGCGGCAATCGCCGTAGAGAATAAGATCGGTGATGCCGTGAACGGTGGCGAGGCGCACAACTTCGGCAGGCCATTCCTCCAGCCGTCCGAAAAAATTCACGGCATGGCTGCTACAGAAATGCAACGCGTCGCCGCCATTGAAATTCACACGCAGCGTGCCATGGCCATTCCGCCGAAGATGTGCTGCCAGCTTTTTGAAGAACGAGCCCATCGGCCCTTGCAGCAGCAGGAACTGGCGACGCGTGCTCATAGCCCACTCCAACGTTTCAAACGCCCGGCCTGACGCCGCCACGAAGCTTTGGTGCGCAGCGCAATCGCGGGCTGCGCCATACGCGCGATGGTCTGTTCGGGACTACTGGGAAGGCGGGCCTGCCAGTCATAATAGCGTGGATAGAGAATGAGCGCGGCAGCGACCAGTTCGTCGAGCGTGGCGCGGCGAGTGCGGCGTGGGAACGGGCCTGCTTTGTCGTCCGTCAGCCCCCAGCCAGCATAAAACGGCTGGCCATAGGTAATAACGCGGCCACCGCGCAGCAGCATCTCGAACCCGGCCAACGAGGTGATGGTATGCAGCGCATCCACACGTGCCAACAATGCAGGCAGCGCCACATGGCCCACCCACTGGTCGGCATCGGTTGCCGCACGGTCGGCGGCCCCGGCGCGACGGTTGCCCGCCAAAACATCGGGGTGCGGCTTGTACAAAATCCAAGCCTCTGGGTGCGCGGCGCGCACCTGCGCCAACAGTTCCGCATTGGTGCGGATGGCGCGTCCGCCACGTTGAATGGAGGCATCGTCTTCCACCTGCCCTACCACCAAATGAAGGGGGCGGTCGCTGGGGAAATCCGGCAGCGCTTCACCACCGAGATTGTACTTGCTGAGCGCGGCGGCGATGACGGCTTCACGCAACAAGGCCGCACGCGTCAGCAACGCCGCATCGAACCCGCCTCCCTCAAGTTGCTGCTCCAGGTGCGACGGGTTGCCGCCATCGAAATAGATGCCGCGCGCATCCACCGCCAGCGAGTCGGCGGCGATGAGGTCGGAGCCTAATCCGCGCGAGCGCAAGAAACCGTCCTCGACGCGCAACAACGGCGTGGCGGACGAAAAATTCTGCGGTTCCTTCGCCGCCCAAATCGCCAGCGGAACGCCGTCGCGCTGCGCCGCGGTAACTGCGGTTTTTATCTCGTCATGGAAGGTGATGGCTCCCCCCGGTGGCGCAAGGAACGGCACCACATGCGGGCGCTTCCATGTCGGGAATCCCCAACCATGCAGGCGTCGTGGCCAGTCGCGGTAGTGGTCGCGCAACCAAAGGATGCGATCGATGGACGCCCCAAGGTCCGACGGCGCACCGCTGTACGGATCGATGTAGCGCGGATAGTGCAGGTACGCCGCAGCAAATAACTGCAACAGCGAAGGGCGTGCTTCCCGTCGCGCGGCTACGCTGGCGGGCAGCGCGCGATCTTCCGTCAGCCCCCATCCGGCGTAGAATGGCGCGCCGTAACAGACTACTTTTTTGCCTGCAATTAGCGCCTCCATGCCCAGCAGACTGGTGACGGTGTGCACCTCCGTGGCGCCCTCGAACAGCTGGTACGGATTGACCTCCTCGCTGATGCGCACGGCATCGTCGGGCAAGTTCATCGCGGCGAGGAAGCCGCGTCGTTTTCCGCTCGCCACATCGGGATGCGTCTTGATGACCAACGGCTGGCCCTTTGCCTTTGCGGCAGCCAGCATGGCATCAAACGACGCTGCGCTCGCCATGCCCAGCGGCACCGATGCATCGCCTGCGCATTGATCGATCAGCAGCAGATAGGATCCCGGCAAAGCCGGCGCATCGAAATGCGCGGCGTTGTATTTGCTGATGCGATGATCGCGCATGCGGGCCATCAACGCGTCAGCCTCCGGCGGTACGACGCCTTGCGCGATCAGCCGCTCCAATTGCGAGGGCCGGGTTGCATCGTAATAAATGCCGGTATCGTCGGCGACAATCGACCAAGGAGACGCACCGCGCACGGCGAGATCGTACGAACGCACAAAGCCATCCTCCAGCGCCAGATAGTGCAGGCCGTGGCGCTTCGCCAGCGCGCGGGTCACGCGGCCGCATCGTTTGTGCCCCCAGCCCGCCAGCTGCGTAACGCCCCGCAAAGACGGGAACAGCCACGGCAATCGAACAAGTGTGCTCTGCGGAAAGAAACGGGCAAGATGCGGAAGGGCAAACAGCGTCGCCGACTGGATGCCAATACGCGCCATGTTAGAAGCGCAACGGTATGGCAATCGCAATCGCCACCTTGTAAAGGATATCCACGACATCCTTCGTCACTTGCAATTGCGAGAAGCCCACTTCCGGCATCACGATGATCTCGTCGCCGGGCTGCACGTCAGAGCTGTCGGCAAGCGTTTCGCCGTTGAGGCGGGCAAGCACCAGGCGGCCTTCGTCGGCGCGTTCGGTATAGCCGCCCGCGCGCTCGATGTAATAATCGGGCCCTTCGCCTTTTTTGTAGACCACGGCCTTCGGCATGGTCACTTCGCCGTTCACCATCACCAGGTTGGTGCTGCGCGGGATGACGATGGTGTCGCCATCCTCCAGCGCGATATCGCGCAATTCGCCATCCTCGGTAATAACGACGCGACCTTCCGGCTCCACCTCCGCTGCACGTTTCACGAACAGCTGGATGCGGTTGGATTCTTCGCTCAGTATTCTGGAATCCAGCTCGGTGGTCGGCTGTGCGGAGAGCACTGATTCTTCGAGGCGCCGCAGCGATTCATGAAGCGCGATTTTCTGGCGCGCCGCTACCGACTTGCGGCGTAGGTAAATGGAATCGATGTCGGCCAGTTTTTTGTCGATGCGCACATGACGCAGCACTTCGGTCACGTGCGCGTCGGCGGGAGCCACCACTACTTGTGGGCCCAGATGCTCCCCTTCGATGGTGACGCTCAACGTAGCGGTCAGCGTACCCGCCTTGAACTCAACGGCGTCGCCCTCATAGATGTCGGTGTTGGCGAGATCGGAGAGGCTGAGATAGCTGGCGAAGCCCTGCCCGTCGCGAATACCGGTGACGATGGCGTTGGTGGCTTGCGGCGTCGGGCGCGCCATTTCGATCAATTCAGCACCGCCGATGGTGGGGGAAGTGAATTCGAACCGATACGGGTTCTGCACTGCGCCACTCACCATCACGGTGCGCGCCAGCCCATGCACGAAGATCACATCGTTCTCTCTCAGATCCACATGCGGGATCGTGCCGTAAAGCAAGAATTGGTAGATATCGACGCTGGCGATTTTTTTGTCGTCGCGCAGCACATCGATGGTGCGGTAGCTGCCGCGTTCGCGGTCGATGCCCATGGCACGATCAAGATATTGCAACAGGCTGTCCGAGGCATCGCCGCCATAGCGGCCGGGGCTGAACACGCCACCCGTCACGTACACCGCCACGGCCTGTGCGCCCTGCAGCGTGCTGTAAACCTTTACCGTGTCCTGGTAATATTTCGAGACTTGATGAGAGATGGTCTGGTTCAGTTTGCCCTGCTCCACCCCCGCCACTTTCACCGGCCCAACGCTGGGAATGAAGATCATGCCCTGCGCATCCACTGGCAGGCTAGAAGTTGCGTCGGCATCGCCACCGCCCCACATCGACACCGACACGATGTCGCCGGGCTGGACCTTGTATGTGGGGTTCAGGCCGAGACGGTTGGCGCCCGCGAACTGGCCGGCAAAAAGATTGGCGCCGAACGGATCGCCGGGCTGCGCGCCGACCGGCGCAGCGGGTGGCGCAGCGAACGGCATGCCGAGGGGCGCAGCATTCGCAGTGGGCGGCATGCGCGGCACCGGCTGTTGGGATTGCAGCGGCGACATGGTGGTGGATGGTGCGGTTTCTGCGAAGGCAGCAGCGGCGAACATGCAGACCGCCGCCCCAAGTGCCATGCCAAACGCACGCATTATTTTTGTTCCTGATGCAGCAGCGCGGTGGCGCTTGGCGGCAAAGTAGCCAGCGGCGACATGGTTTCGTGGCTCATCGAGCGCAATGCAACCCACTCGCCCTCATCGTTCACCCGGCAAGCCGTTTGAATGATGCCGCGCTCCGTATCGGCCTCGAACCAAGCAAAGCGACGGCAGCGTTCGCCGCTCGCCGCATCGTATTCTTCCAGCACCGAGAGTTTGGGGTTCGGGGCATTGGGGCTCGTTGGTGCGACCGCCACCGTTTGCCCCACCTTGGCTTCGACCAGCAAATCGTGAAGCTTGTCGAGCAGGCTTGGCTCGGGTTCGGATTTCTTGAGTATGGCGGGGGTCGCCATTTTTTCCTGCGGCAGATCTTTGGCGTCGGCGGCCACCGGGATCACCGGCGCGGCGATGGATTGCGACACTTCGGTGGTAATGCCATTCGGGGCGGTGGTTTTGGAAAGGATGGTGCCGGGCTCGACAGTGGCGGCTTGCGGCACGCTCACGGAAGCGGTGGTATTGCTTTCGAGCACGGACGCAGGCGCGGCATCCAAGGGCGCGCCCTCTCCCGCTACGCGTACGGGCGGCGAGGGCCACTGGAACGCACTGCCGAATTCGGTTTTGGTGAAAGCAGCCGGGAGCGTGCTCAAAGCAGCAACCATTTGATTATTGCGCAACGAGGCGGTGTCGAAATTTCCTTCACATCCCGCAAGCAGGACGCAGGCGCCGAGAAGCCCGAAGGTACGATGCAAGCTGCATGCGCGGCGTTTCAAATCTTGTCTCCCACTGATGGCTGCCCCACGTATAATGAACCCGTGGGGGTTTGGACAACAAGATAACGCGTCCCATCCCCAAAAACTTATCCAAAAATAGATGCATTAATGGCTGATGCGCAGGTTGGCGAGGCTGTCGCCAATGGTGCGGAAGGCTTTCTTCAGCGTCGCTTCGTCGGGAGAATCGAAATAATGGTCGGGGCTGCTGGCGCAGTTGCGCATCAGTGTGGCTACCGAACTGCTGTTGAGATCGAACACCACGGTATAGACCAGAATGCCCTGCGCCTTCATGGAAGTGCAGACGCTGGAGAGTCTGTCGTTCAGCCGGGTCACCGCCGTTGAGCTGTTGGTGGTGCCCAGTCGCCCGTCGGACAGGTAATCGTAGGCGCCGTCCACCGAGCTGCTGATGGTGTTCTCGCCATCGGTCATGATGATGGCGGCTTTCACCATGAGCGGCGTATTGAAATCGAGCGGCAGGCTGTTGCTGTCCATGCTGCCGCCCCATAGGCCGCGCCAGTTGGGGCTCAGCAGGCGGTAGCCCCATGCCGCGCCTTCGCTCACATGCGTGTTGCCGCGCGCCACCAGCGCATCGATGCCAGCCACCGCGTCTGCTTTCTGGCTGCTCAGTTGCGTCAGGGCGCTGGGGCAGTATTTGTTCGGGCCGTGGTCGCTGTCGATCACGTAGTTGGTGGTCGGCGATACGGTTTTCTTCGTGCAGCTGCGGTTGCTGCCCGAGCCGCTGCAGGCGATGGTGATGGTGTCGGCGCCGCTGCTGCTGGTGGTGCAGGGGCCATAATTGTTGCAGGTGCAGGAGTTGTTGCGGTTGCAGATGGTGGTGGTGTTGGTGCTGGTGCCCGTGACGATCCATTTATTGTAACTGTTATGGTTCTCCCAGTAATAGGCTTTGAATTTTTCGCTGCCGGGCAACGTGCCAGGATTGGGCGGCGCGTCCGTCACGTCGTTACCGTTCGCATAACGCGCTTCAACACAGCCTCCCCAGCTGGTGGGGCCCCAATCCAGGCTGGCGTAATGCGCGCTGTCGAGCCAGTTGGTGTGACTGCTGCCCACATTCACCGCCTGGCTGAACGGCACCACCCCCACCCACAGGTTTTCGGAGTTCGCTGCGTCGCCATAGAGAATGTCGAGCAGGTCGTTCGCCGCGCCTTTCAGCGCGGTGATTTTCGAGCCGCCCATGGAGCCGGTCGTGTCCAGCACCATGGCCAGCTCCATGCCTTTGTTGGTGCGAGTGATCTCGGTTTCCGCGCTCAGGGTCACGGTGTTGTAACCAAAAATTTTCATAAAGGTGGTGTCGAGCGTCGCGGTCGCGGTCACGTTAAGCAACTGGCCGTCGCTGCTGAGGACGGGATGCACGCTGGTGATGACCGCACCGAGATTGCCTTGCGTGAAATTGAGCGCGAGGTATTTGTTCACCACCGTATCGAGATCGGCGCTGTTGATGCTGGCGCCCGCCGCCAGACCGGCGGCATCGACCGCGTTCTGCAATTTGTTCTCGGCCATTTGCGCGCGCCCCACATCCACCGCCAGCCCAACCGAGCCGATAACGGCGAGCGCGCCCAGCGCCGCCATCACGAAGACGCTGCCTTGTTCGTTGCGCCATAGGCGGCGCAGAAAACTGCCTTTGTGTCGCATAAGCCTCCTAGACCGGAGCGTTGATGAGCGCGCCGAAACGCGGTTTGTAATACGCTTGCCGATAGATGATTTGCGTGCCGAAGAAATCGTTCGAAATGAGGGGCCGCCAACGGAAGAACACTTCGGCCACGATCACGTTTTCGCGCTCCTCGAAGGTGAACCCGGCGGGCATGACCGGCGTAGACCCTACCGCACCGAACGCGCTGGTGGCTACGAGATCGCCGCCCCCGCCGTAACGCCAGTTCACGCGCGGCACCGAGGTGCTGCCCTGCGTGCGGTACAACGAACTGATCAGCACGACGCCGTCGTCGTGGAACGGAAATGGCTGCATGATGTCGTTCGTGGCTTCCATCAGCCGGTCCAGGTTGGCGGTGGTCACCGTCGCCGATTGCGCGGTCACGTCGGCCACGGTATGGGCCAGCTTCTCGGCTTTTTGTGTCACCAGAATGAAGCGCGTGGTTTCGATGCAACCATAGAACAATGTCATCAGTACCGGCAGCATGATGGCGAATTCCACCACGGCCAAGCCGCCCTCATGGCGCGCAACCCGTGATGGAAGCGCAGCAGCGCGAACCAGCCATGAGCCCGCGAAACGGCGCAGCATTGCGAGGCCCGCAGGTCGAGCGGGACGCATTGTATTAGTACGGTTCATTTTTTACGACCGCATGGGTGGTGATGTTGAAGATGCCATCATGGCCGATGAATTCGCGCATGATGGGGGTGGCGACGCTCCATGGATAGGTGACGGTGTAGACCACGATGTCGTCGGCGTTGCCGTATCCGGCTTGTCCGAGATCGGCGTCGTATACCCCATTGCCATTGATGTCGGTCCATTCGCCCGCATTGGGTACGCCGTTATGGTTGGTGTCGTTCCACGGTTCGGCATCGCCGATCTCGTCGAACTGTTCGTAGTATTTCGAGGTGATGGACAGGTTCTCAGTGTTGATCAGCACGCCCGCGCGCTCGCGGATGGCGGCAAGGATGGTGTCTTCGCGGCTGACGCCCGCATCGGCGTGGCCGGTCTTGCCGAGGCGCGAGGAGATCGAGGTCGCACTTTCCATGATGTTGGTGGTGAGCATGATGAGTGAAAATTCGAGGATGCTGAACATCATCAGCAGCAGCACCGGCGCAATCACCGCGAACTCGATGGCCGTGACCCCGCTTTGGCAGCGAGCGAAGCGCGGCAGAGCAGATGGACGGTGGGGGAGAGGATGCATGGAGTTTCCCTGAATTTCAGCACCTGTTATAGCAGAAAAAGCCCGCTCGGTCAGTAGAAACCTCATGCCAAGATGCTGAAATGTTTGCGCAATTTTAGTAGAATCTGTATCAATTCTTCTGCAATTGCGCTCGCTTTTAGGGCGCAAAGCGAGTACATAAGAAGGCACCACTTACGAGGATAGAACATGCGCCACCTGTTGCTTTTGCTCCCTCTTCTGGCTCTCACCGCCTGCGGTGAAGGCGCGTCGGGCCCGGTCAATCCGGCCACGCTGGCGCCCATGTCGGGCAAGGAACAGGCGCTGCTCGCTGCCGCCAACGGCGCCGAGCGCACGGGCGAAACCGCCAACGCCATCCGCGATTACCAAAGCGCCATCGCGCAGAGCCACGGCCATGTCGAGGCGCATCTCAGCCTCGCCAAACTCTACCTCGCACAAAAACAACCGGCTCTTGCACAGCCCGTGCTGGAGCGTGCGCTTGGGCTGCAGCCGCGCCAGCCGGAAGTGAATTACCTGCTGGGTAAAATCCACCTCACCAACAACCGGCCCAAGGAAGCCGCCGAAGCATTCGACAATGGGCTGGAGAACGCGCCCGCAAGCTTCGACCTGCTGAACGCGGCCGGCATTGCGCACGATATGCTGCGCGAACATGCCCGCGCGCAAAGCTACTACCAACGCGCCATTGCGCTGCATTCGGAACTTGATCTGGCGATGGTCAAAACCAATCTTGGGATGTCGTACTTGCTGAGCAACGAACCGAAAAAAGCCGTGGAGCAATTAAAAGACGAAGCGAAGAAACCGAACGCTTCGCCCGTGACACGCCACAATCTTGCGCTGGCTTACGGCATGCTGGGCAAGAACGGCGAAGCCAAGCCGCTGGTGGCTAAGGAAATGACGGAAGAAGAACGTAAAATGGCTCTGGAGCGACTGCGCCGTTACATCGCCTACGAGCCGCCACCCACGCCGAAACCCAACACGCCGGGCGGCCCGAAGCGCTAACGCTTCGCCTTACATCGTATCGAGCACATTGATCGCGGCGGGTGCGATGACGATGATGAACAGCGTCGGCAAAATGAACACGATCATCGGCACGGTCATCATCGCGGGCAGGCGTGCGGCTTTTTGTTCGGCGCGCAACATGCGTTCGGTGCGGTACTCTTTGGCTAGCACACGCAGCGCTTGCGCGATGGGTGTGCCGTATTTCTCGGTCTGCACGATCACGTTCACCAGCCCGCGCATTTCTTTGATGTCCACGCGTTCGCCGAGATGTTTTAACGCCGTGGATCGCTCGGGAAGGAAGCCCAGCTCCACCGAGGTCAGGCTGAACTCCTCCGCCAGTTCGGGGCTCATGCGGCCCAGCTCCTTGGACACGCGGTCGAGGGCGGCCGCCAGCGACAAGCCAGCCTCGGCACAGATCATCATCAGATCGAGCGCGTCGGGCAATGTTTTGCGAATGGAATGATGGCGCTTCGAGCGGGTGTTCGCCACCAGTATCTCGGGCAACCGCGCGCAGAAATAGCCCAGCCCAAGAAGGATGAGCCAGCCCGTGGCCTGACTTGTGTCGAACGGGTCCGACCAGTCGATGCCCGCCAGCAGAAAACCAATCGCCAGGCCAACAAACGGCATTACCAGTTTGGCGAAGGCGAACACCACCACCGCGTCCTTCGAGCGATAGCCCGCCTGCGTCAGCTTGTTTTGCAACTGGCCCACCTGATGCTGTTGCAGCAATTTTAGTTGCGCTACCACACCGCGCACGAAACTCATCGTATCGGCATTGCCGACGCGACGACTGCGGCGGCGCGCAGTCATCATCTCACCTTTCAGTTCGGCGCGGCGCTCTTGAATGGCTTTGAGGCGCGGCGCGAATTTGTCGCGCTCAATGAATATTTGCCCCACCGACCAGGTGATGAGAAACATGGCCAGCGCCGCCGCCAACACGATCACGTCGTCGAAGGTCATGCCGAACGGCAAGAGGCTGCTGAGCTGCAATGCTTCTCCCTGATTCATATTTCCAACTGCGTCATGCGTTTCATGATGAACCCGCCAAAGAACATCATGCCCCCCGCCGCGGCCAGCGACATGTTGCCCCGGTAATCATAATAGAGCGGGTGCAGATATTCTGGCGAGATGATGCTGAGCGCGCCCCACACAAAGAACGGCAGGAAACCAACAATGTAGGCCGAGGCCCGCGCCTCCGACGACAACGCGCCGATTTTTAGTTTCATCATCTGCCGGGCGCGCAGCATTTCCGAGAGGTTGCTCAGGATCTCGCCCAAATTCCCACCTGTTTCACGCTGCATGATGATGGTGGTGACGAAGAAGTTGAACTCCGTCAGGTCGATTTTGCCAGCCGCGTCGGACAGCGCTTTTTCCATCGGCACGCCGAGCGCCGTTTGCTGGCTGATGACGGCGAAGGTATCGCCCATCGGTGGCGGCAATTCACGCGACACCACATTGAACGATTCGCCGATGGGCAAGCCCGCCCGAAGGCCGCGCACCATCAGTTCGATGGCTTCTGGGAACAGTTTCAGGAACGCCATTTGGCGTTTGCGCAATTTGCGTTTGATGTAAAAATTCGGCAGGCCCAGCCCCAACACCACGCCCACCAGCAAACCGATGAGCAGCGATTTTCCCAGCATCACCGAAAGCACGAACAGCGTGCCCAGCGCGATGGTTGCCGCGTAGGCCAACAGCTTCTGCGGGGTAATGGCGAGGCCCGCCATATCGAGGCGCGCGCGCAGCTTGGCGATGCTGCTGTACCCGGCCAGTCTTTTGCCAATGGCGCTGCCCTCGTTCGGGTCGCGGCGGCGCAGCGACTCGGTGCCCAATGCCCGCGCCTGAGGGCCGCGCATGGTGACGCGTGCCAGCCGCGCTTTGCGTTTTTTTGCGTTGGGGTCGCGGCCGAACAACAGGTAGGCGATGAGCGCGAACAACGCCGCCCCGACCCACAGTTCCGGCATGGTGAGCAGGCCCATCAGATCAACTCCAACAAAGCCTTGTCGAGCCCATAATACGCTGCTTGCTGAGTGAAATTGGGACGCAGGCCGGAGGATTTGAACTCGCCGATCAGCCGCCCATTTTCGTCTTCGCCCTGAAACACGAACGTATAGAGATCCTGCGTGATGATGACGTCGCCTTCCATGCCCACCACTTCCGACACGTGGGTGATGCGGCGGATACCATCGCGCATGCGCTGGATCTGGACGATGAGCTGCACCGCGTTCGATATCTGGTGGCGGATGGCGCTGCTGGGCAGTTTCATGCCGCTCATGTTCACCATGTTCTCCAAGCGGGTGAGCGCCTCGCGCGGGTTGTTGGCGTGCAGCGTGCCCATCGAGCCGTCATGGCCGGTGTTCATGGCCTGCAGCAGATCCATCGCCTCACCGCCGCGAACCTCACCGAGGATGATGCGGTCGGGGCGCATACGCAGTGCGTTCTTCACCAGATCGCGCATATTGATCTCGCCGCCGCCCTCAAGGTTGGCAGGCCGTGTTTCCAGCGGCACGACGTGCGGTTGCTGCAGTTGCAGCTCCGCCGCATCCTCAATGGTCACCACGCGTTCGCCATGGTCGATCATGCGGCTCATGGCGTTGAGCAGCGTGGTTTTGCCCGAGCCGGTGCCTCCAGAAATGATGAGGTTAAGGCGGCAGGCGCCAGCGATTTTCAGCAGCTTGCACAGCGGGTCGGAAATGTTCCCCTGCGCCGCCATGATATCGAGTGTGATCTTTTTCTTAGCGAATTTACGGATGGAAATGCTGCAGCCTTTCAACGACAGCGGCGTGGCGATGACGTTGACGCGCGAGCCATCTTTCAGGCGCGCATCGCAGATGGGGCTGGTCTCATCCACGCGGCGGCCCACCGCCGTGACGATGCGCTGGGCGATGTTCATCACATGGTCGTTGTCGCGGAAATGAATGTCGGTGAGGATGAGCTTGCCCTTGCGCTCGATGTAGATTTGCTCCGGCCCGTTCACCATGATGTCGGTGATGGCCTCGTCGGCCAGCAGCGGCTCCAGCGGCCCGAGACCGATCATGTCGTCAACGATTTGGCTGGCCAGCAGTTGCTGTTCGAGCTGGTTGATGGCCAACTTCTGCTCCATCACGATCTCGCCGATCATCTCAATGATCTGGCGGCGCAGCTCGTTCTCCGGCAAGCGCGAGGCGGTCTGCAAATCGATCTGCTGCATCAGTCCGGCATAGATGTCCTCTTTGGTTTTCGCCAAAGCGTTGGGCGCGGGCTTGGCTTTTTCTTCCGAACCAAAATCTTTCTCGGCGAGGCGATCGGCGGCGGTGGCGTTCAGGTTCTCAGACGTGGCGACAGGGGCCGCCGCTTGAGGGTTGGCGGCGGCTTCAGGCGATGCGGCATCCTCCTGACGACGACCGAACATTAGTGCGCCTTTTTGGTTTTAAGTTTCGACAGCAACGAACCGCTGCTGTTTTTTTCTTCCGCCTCCACACCACTGATGCGTGCGGCCAATTGGCGCAGCGGGTCGAACACGGTTTTGAGTTTGGCGTTGTTCATCAGCAATTCGCCCTGCGCGCTGGCGGCGTAGGCTTCGGGCAGCAGCTTGATGCTGGCCACGGGGGCGGTACCAAAATGTTTGGTGAAATCGCCGATGGAAAGCTCTTGCTTGCCGCCAACACCCACGCGGTTCAGCAGCAGGAACGGTGCCGGGCGTTTCATTTGTTCGACCAGCAGATCCTTGATGCGCAGCGCGTCGCGCAAATCGATGAGATGCGGTTCGGCCACCACGATCACCGCGTCGGCATGCGCCAGCACATGGCGGGTGAGCGGGTTCATATGGCGCGGCACATCGGCCACGAGAATGCTGAATTTTTCGGCCAACGCCGAGAACAGTACCTGCCCGGCATTGGCCTGCGGGTTCAGGTTTTCGTGCAGCGGATCTTCGGCGCTGAGAATGCCGAGCCCCGGGAACGGCTTGATCATCACACGGTCGAGGAACAGCCCATCCACCCGTTCGGGTTTTTCCAACGCGTCGCGCATGCCACGGCCCGGTTCCAGATCAAGCCCAAGCGCCACGCTTCCGAAATGCGGATCGAGATCGATGAGCCCAGTGGGCAGCTGTTGTTCGAGCGCGAAGAGTGCTGCAAGATTAGTGGCGATGGTGGTGGTGCCCACCCCACCGCGTGCGCCGATCACCGCCACCAGTTTGCGTACCTTGGGCACGCTTGGCGCAGCAATGGTGGTTTGGCCTTTGTCCATCGAGGCGGTCAGCTGCGCTGCCGTAAACGGCGCCAACAAATAATCATGCAGGCCCAGGCCAAGTAGCCATTGATAAAAGCTCAACGTGTCGGTGCTGCCGGTGCCGATGACTTTGCAATCGGGGTTCACCACGTCGGCCAGCGCATCGAGCAAGGCGGGCGTGCCCTCGACGGGCAGTTCCACCAGCAAGGTTTGCGGCGAGGGGTTGGCTTTCAGAAACGCGGTGGCGGTGGCCACGTCGCCGGCTTCCACTTTGAAGTCGGTGATGCCGAGTTCTTCCATGCGCTGGCGGATGGCGGTGGCGCTGGCCGTGTCGTTCAGGAACGCCAGCAGGCGTGTGGTGCTGAGTTGGCTTCCGGTCATTGCCCTGCCGTATCTTGCTGGGCTTCCAGCGGCGCAGGAAGATCGCCCGCGCGGTAAGCCTCGATCACGCTGGAGGTGATGCCCGCATCGGGGCCGCTGGCGCCGTGGCCGCGATTCATATCGAGCGGGTTCTCAACCTGAATGGCGGTGTTGTTGGCCGTGGCGCAGCCGAAATTGCTGTGTACGGAATTGTCGTAATTGCGCGTGGCGTTGTGGCTCCAATCCGGGCAGGGATGGGGCAGCGTCAGTTCCCCTGTCAGCGGATCGATGGAGGTTTTTTTCTCGCGCGGTTCGTAGTCGTTGCAGGCAGCGAGCAGCAGCACTGCCGTGAAGGCAGCAAAGCATCGGGGGTGGAGCCATGCGTTCGGCATCATCGACCTCATCTCAGTATAAAGCCCGCCTGCCCGCCGACGCCGTTGAAGATAGCGGCGGGGGTGGTGGCTTGCGGTGCGGAGGAATCGTCGTAGCGTTCGGTGATGCCGCTGATGCGACCGAGCAGGATGCGCTCGAAATCGCTGGCGGGTTTCATACCGTCGAGCGGCGTGGCGAAGCTGTCGGGGTCGTCCACCGGTTTCACGATGTAGGGCGTGACGAGGATGACCAGCTCCGTCTGGTTATTCTGATATTCGCTGGAGCGGAACAGCGCGCCGAGCACCGGCACATCGCCGAGGAACGGGAATTTCGAGATCTGGCTGCTCTGGTCGTTGCGCAGCAGGCCCGCCACCGCGAAGGTTTGCCCCGAGCCGAGATCGACCGTGGTGGAGGCGCGGCGCGTGGTGAGCGAGGGGATGATGCCGAAATCACCGCCAGTGATGGCGTTGGCGTTCGAGAGTGCGCTCACTTCCGGCAACACGGTGAGCGAGATCTTATCCTTGCTGAGCACGATGGGCGTGAATTGCAGCGACACGCCGAACTCGCGGTACTCGATGGTCACGGTGCCGTCCTGCCCCGGGACGGGAATGGGGATTTCGCCGCCGGCGAGGAAGCTGGCTTCCATGCCCGAACGGGTGGTGAGGTTCGGTTCGGCCAACACGCTGACCAGCCCGTCATCCTCCAGCGCATCGATCACGGCGTTGATGGAATGGCCCCCCGTGCGATTGCCGATCAGGAAGCTGTTGTCGCCCTGGGTGCTGCGCACAAGGTTGCCGCCCGCATCAAGGAAATCGCGGCCCTGTCCGAGGCCAAACACGAAATTGCCGGGCGAGATCACGCTCTCCCAATTGATGCCGAAGCGTTTCAGTTCGCTGCGCGCCAGTTCCACGATGCGCACTTTCAGCATCACCTGGTCGGAGCCGGACGTGTCGAGCAGGTTGATAACGCTTTGCCCCTCGCCCTGCAGGAAGCCGCTGGCGAGGCGCTGCATGCGCTCGGCCATCACAGGCGAATCGACTTTGCCTTTGAGGATGATGGCGTTGTCGGCGGTGGTGGCGGTGACGGTGGAGCCGGGCGCCATGTCCTGCAGCGCACGGTCGAAGCGGCTGAGGTTATGCGACACGCTGACCGTGCTTTGCAGGATCACGTTGTCGCTGGCGTCGGTGGCGATGATGCTGGTTTCGCCCGCACCAATGCCGTTGATGAACAATAAGCGCGGCGACACCACCTGCACGTCGGCGATGGCCGGGTTGGCGATGGCCACCGAAGCGGCGGGGGCGGAAAGATGGATGGGCTTGCCCTTATTCACTTCCACGCGGATGACGGGCCCGTCGCCTGTGGAACCCAACGTTTGGTAAAAATCGGGCACCTGCGCCTGCGCGCTGGAGACAGCGCAGAGCAGCGATACGGCCAGAAGGCTGAGAAATTTACTGCGCACCATACCCTCCTTGGGCAGAGCCGTTGGGGCTGAAATCGATGTCCTGCTGCTGGTTGCCGCGAATTACCCGCACGCGCATGGCGCCCGCGCCGCCGGGGGCGATGATGCGGCTGACGTCGGTATCGCGGGTCACGGTGGTGCGGCCTTCCTGCGAACCAAGTTCGGCGTTCAGCACGTCGTCGAAGCTGGTGGGGCCTGCGCCGTCGAGCGCGGCTTTGGAGGGCTGGGCCAGCGCACGTAAGCTGAGGCTGATGCTGCCCAAATCTTTCGCCACGTTAATTTCTTCGGCCTGTTTGGGGCTCACTTCCAGCGTCACGGTTTTGGCGAGCACGGCTTTGTTCTCGGGGTTGTCGAGCATCTGGTCGACGGCCAGCACGCGCACATCCTCGATGAATGTTTCGCTGGCGCGCATTTCCTGCATGTTGCGGTGGGTGAGGATCAGGTCGACATGGTCGCCGGGGAAAATGAACCCGGCATTGCCCGAGGTGGAATCGACCGCGATGGACACGGCGCGTTTGCCGGGATCGAGCACCGCCGACATGAAGCCACCTTCGTTGGATTTTACCAGCAGCGCGCGGGTGATAGGCTCGCCCTTCACTACCGCACGGCGCGCGACCGAGCCCTCGAAATCGCTGGGCTTGCTGTTGGCGTTGGTGAGCATGGAATCAGTGATGCTGTTTTCCGGCCATTGGGTGAAGGCGAGATGGTAGTCGCTGCGCACGAAGGCCCCAGCGGGGATATCAGCGCCCGCCACCAGCACTTGCGTCACCTCGACGCTGTCCGATTTTTTCATGCGGCTGCTCAGTGAATACGCGGTACCTAGCGCAATCACCAAACCCACACCTAGCAATATCAATGGACGTATTTGCATAGTTTTTCCGATAGATGGTGTACCATAAAATACCCATCAATGCAGCATGAATCGCAGTGGATTAGCGATATAATTAAATGAAATATCACGAAAATTTTAGGAAAGCCGCATGCCTTTCCGGCGCAGCATTAACCAACTTTTACTTTTGGCATAGGCGGGCAGCGCTCTGGCGCGCCGAACAAGTAGCCTTGGAACATGTCCACCTCAGCGGCAAGGTAGGCTTTATGCAGCTGCTCGGTCTCCACCCCTTCGGCCAACACCGAGGCACCCGCCGCATGCGCGATGCGAATGATTTCCAGCACCGTGCCTTGCCGTTTGGGGTCGAGCATGTCGCCCGCCAGCTTGGCATCGAGTTTCACGAAAGCCGGACGAATGTCCTGCAGCAGGCCCGCCAGCCCGTCGGTGCTCATCACGTCGTCGAGCGACAGTGCGAATCCGCGCGCGTGGCAATAATTGGCGATGGATTTTAATTTGGAGATATCTTTCGCGTAATCGATCAGCGGCACATCCAGCGCCACAGCGCGCGGCAGGATCTGGTAGCGCTCCACCGCCTGGCTTAACCCCTCCAGATACACTTCCGGCCGATGAATGAACCCGGTGAGGAAGTTGATGAACAGGAACCCCTCAAGGTCGCTGTCGTTGAAACATTGGATGGCCTGCCGATGCATCAGCCTGTCCACCTGATATTCGACATGCAGCGCGTGGCTGGCCTGCATGATGGCGCCGCCGCCGATGAGCGCCCCATCGGGCGCCTCCATGCGCGCGAAGGCCTCGTTGCCGATCTGTTTTTTGCGGCGGTCGATCACCGGCTGCATGTAGCAGACAAGCCGACCTTCGTTGATGTAATGCGCCAGCCACAGGTTGCGCGCCAGCGCTTCCACTTCACGCGCCGGGCGCAGCGACATTTCTATCTCCTGCGCGCCGGGCATGTCTTCGCTGGCGATGACGGCGGCCCGCAATTGCGCAGTCACCAGTTCGCGCTCCAGCCGGCTCCAATTCTCGGTCCAAGCGCTGCCGGCGTTCAGCCCGTACAGGTTCGATTTCTGATGCAGTTTTTTTGCGCCAAATCGGCTGGAAGCCTCGGCCTCCTGGCCCTCAAGGACAATCCAGAACGACCGGGCTTCGGTGTAGGGAGAGAAGAATGCGCGTTCTTCAGCCAAGGGTGTTCCCTTATGGTATGCAGTTGCGTTGGACTATAGCACAGAATGTCTTTAATCCAAGATGGATTCGTTTTGGATTTAGCTCAAATGATCGTCATTGATTCTGGATTGGGAGGCATCGCCGTCGCCCGCGCTCTACGCGCGATGGCGCCCGAGCTGCCGTTCGCCTACCTCGCCGACACCGCAGGTTTTCCCTACGGCCAACGCGCACGCGCCGACATCAACGCCCGCGCGGCGCAGCTTATTTCCGCGCTCGAAGAAGTGATGGAGCTATCCACCGTGGTGCTGGCTTGCAACACACTGTCCACTCTATGCCTCAGCGAATTGCGCATGCGGTTTCCTTATCAATTCGTGGGCACGGTACCCGCCATTAAGGTAGCCGGACGCGATTCAACAACGCGGCGCTTCACATTGCTGGCCACCCCCAACACCGTCGCCAGCAGCTACAGCCAGAACCTGATCGATGATTTCGCGGCCGATGCGGTGGTCGATCGCTACGGCGCGCCGAATCTTGCGCAGTATGCAGAGCGTAGTTTGCTGGGCGAAACCATCGCCCCTGCGCTGTGGCAGGCCGAGATCGCCCCCGTTTTCCACGACGACGCGCGCGGCCGCACCGACGCCGTGGTGCTCGGCTGCACGCATTATCCGCTGGTGCTGCCCGAATTGCGCAAGGCCGCGCCGTGGGACGTGCAATGGATCGATTCGTCCGAAGCCATCGCGCGCCAGGCGTTGCTGCAACCGCCCTCGCCCGTCGAGCCATGGGCCTTGGTCACCACCCCGCGCGACGTGGCGCGTTACGAAAAATTATTCGCCACTGAGGGCTTCAGCGGGACGCGTTCGCTCGCCGTTGCGGGCTGATCGCCGCGCGTAGTTCCGGCGTCAACGGCACCATCTGCCCTAGAATCTGCGACACCAGTATCTCCGCTGCCAGCGGCGCCGAGATCATCCCACGCGAACCGTGGCCGATGCTTACATACAACCCCTCGCCCACCGCGCCGACATAGGGGAGTTTGTCCGGTGTCGTCGCGCGCAACGAGGTGCGCCCGCCCAACACCGCATCGCCCTGCCACGAAGGCAATGCCTCGCGGGCGTGCTGCAGATTCTCGGCATGGTTTGCTTCCGTCACGGCCCCAGATAAATCCGTGCGGTCGTACGTCGCGCCGACGATGCAATGCGCGCCCGCCGGAATCACGTAACCGCGATGGCTGACGATGGTGGCCAACTCCACGCCGCTCGGCAGCACGCTTATTTGGCCTGCGGAAATGCCGATGGGCATGGTGAGTTGCGGCACCAGCGCCGCCGCGCCTTGGGCGGCGCACACAACGACGTCGCTGAACACGCCGTCCAGCCCTTGCGCGCGCCAGCCTTCGTCGCTGCGCGTGAGGGCGGAAATGCTGCAGTGTTCTTGCAGCATCATATTCGGATGTTGCACCAGCGCGCGGCAGAGTGCATCGGGGTTGATCCAGCTTCCCTGCGGCAGGAACACGCCGTCGCTGGCGACTTCTGTGCGCGCCAAAGCCGAAGCTTTTTCGCGCGTCACGTAATGGGCGATGGCGCTGTCCAGTTGCAAACTGTCGAGTTGTGCGCGGGCATTGCCGTCGCGCGGCAGGCGCAGCATGCCGATGGGCTGCCAATCGAACACCAGCCCTTGCGCTTTCCAACGCGCCAATTGCCGCAGCATAAACGCGTAACCGGTGAGGTGCCATGCCGTGGCGGGGGTGTAGAATTTCGTGAGCTGCGGATAGAGCACCGCCGCCGGATTGCCCGAGGCACCGCCCGCCACCGTGCCCGCATCCACCAGCGTCACCGCCACACCGCGTTCGGCCAGTGCATGGGCCACGCTGCATCCTGCAATGCCTGCACCGATGACGAGAATGTTCTGTTTTTTTATCTGCGCGGGCGCCGCCACTGGCAGCTCACGCGCGCCCACCAGCATATCGCGTTTGTGCGCGAAGCCTTGTTGTTTGCGCATCGCAAAACCCTGCGCCGCCAATCCGCGTTTCACAAAACCGGCGGCGGTGAAAGTGGCGACGGTGGCGTCCGCCGCACTCAGCCGAGCGAGGCTGGCGAACAAGGCGTCGCTCCACATATCGGGGTTTTTGGCGGGCGAGAACCCGTCGAGGAACCAGGCATCCACCTGCGCCTCGATGCCGCCGAGCAGCTCCGTCGCGTCGCCGAACCCCAGCGTCAGCGTGCAGCGCTCCAGATGAATGCGGTGCCAGCCCGGCAGGCGCAGCGGATAGAATTCCAGCAATGGGTGCGCCGGGTCGAGCGCTTCCAACTGCGCGCGTGTCAGCGGAAATTTCTCGACGCTTATGTAATGCAGATGCTGCGAGGCATCGGTGGCGACAAGGAACTGTTTCCACGCCACCAGAAAATTCAGCCCCGTGCCGAAACCCAGCTCCCCGATGGTGAAATCTTTGCGGGTAGCAAACCGCTCCGGCAGCCCATTGCCGTGCAGGAACACATGCTGCGTTTCTTCTTCCCCGCTGGCGCGCGAGAAATACACGTCGCCGAACTGGGCCGAGCTGATGCGGCCTTCGCCCTCGAACAACAGTTCGGGCGCGGGCAGATGGGCGGTGGGGTACGGATTCATGGCGCTTCTTTAGCGGCTGTTGCCGCCTTGCGCCAGCCTGATGCATTTTTGTTGCAATGCCGGAGTATCGGGATTATTGCCACGTCCATCCGCCAATTAACGCATCGTTTTCCTAGGATTCCTGTCATCCTGCGATGCACGAGGATGCGATGAAACTATCTGCGATCACACGCGTATTAATGGGAAAACCGCTCGACCCGTTCCGGTCAGAGACGCGGCACAGCCTTGCGTTGGTCACGTTCTTCGCCTGGGTTGGCATTGGCGCCGATGCAATCTCCTCGGCCAACTATGGCCCGGAAGAAGCCTTCTTGGCGCTGGGCGCGCACACGCATCTGGCCATTTTCCTTGCGTTGGCCACCGCCTTCACCGTGTTCCTGCTGGCGGGCGCTTACACGCAGGTGATCGAGCTGTTCCCCAATGGTGGCGGTGGCTACCGTGTCGCCAGCACCTTGCTGGGCCCCAAAGTGGGCCTTGTCTCGGGCGGCGCGCTGATCGTCGATTATGTGCTCACCATCGCCATTTCTGTGGCCGCCAGCGTCGATGCGTTGTTCTCGATGCTGCCGCTGTCGTTCCATGATTATAAGCTCACCCTTGCCTGTTTGCTGGTGTGTTTTCTCGGCTACATGAACCTGCGCGGCATGAAGGAATCCATCCGCATCCTGATGCCAATTTTTCTTGGCTTTATTTTTACCCATGCGCTCCTCATCATTTTAGGCATCGCGGGCCACTCCGAGGGGCTAAGCGAGATCATGCCCGCCGCCATCGAAGAAACCGACAATCTCGCCACCACCGTCGGCTGGTTCGCGGTGATGGCGCTGTTCTTCAAAGCCTTCTCATTGGGCGGCGGTACCTATACCGGCATCGAATCTGTCACCAGTTCGTTGCGCAGCATGGCGGAGCCGCGGGTGAAAACCGGCAAAGCCACCATGTGGGCCATCGCCTTCTCGCTGGCCTTCACGGCAGGCGGCATCATTTTGCTGTACCTGCTTTGGGACGTGCAGAAGATCGATGGCGAAACATTGAACGCCACCACCTTCAAACTCATCACTTCCGACTGGTCGGTCTTCGGCTGGAACTTCTCGGGCGAATTCGTGGGGCTAGCGCTGCTGTTCGCTTCCGGCCTGCTGCTCACCGCCGCCAACACCGGCTACATCGCGGGCCCCAACGTGCTGGCCTCGATGGCCATCGATCGCTGGATGCCGCACATGTTCTCGGCGCTTTCCAACCGCCTGGTCACCAAGAACGGTGTGCTGCTGATGGGCGGCGCCGCCATCGGTGCGCTGCTGATGACCGGCGGCGTGGTGCATATGCTGGTGATCCTCTACTCCATCAACGTGTTCCTCACTTTCACGCTCACGCTGGCCAGCCTAGTGAAGCACCGCTGGGGCGAGCGGCGGAACCCGAAAATCTGGTACCGTTTGGCCATCGTCATGCTGGCCTGCATGGTCTGCGCCACCATCCTCATCACCACACTGATCGAGAAGTTCTCGTACGGCGCGTGGAAGACCGTGCTGGTCACCGGCATCGTCATCGGTATCTGCCTGCGGATCCGCAAACATTACGACGGCGTGCATAAGCGCATGAACGAGATCGAGGAAGATCTCAGCATGGCCATGTTCTCGGCCGGGCCGAAGAAATCGCCCACCGAGAAACCGCGCATGGACCCACGCGAATCCACCGCCGTGTTCCTTGTCGGCGAGAGCGCCGCCAGCGGCATGCATACGTTCCTGTGGGTGCAGCGCCTGTTCCCCGGCGTGTTCAAAAATTTCGTGTTCGCCTCCGTCGGCGAGATCGATACCGAGGAGTTCACCGACGAGGCGCGCTGGCATAAACTGCGCGCCGACACCAAGCAAATGCTGAAGCAATACGTGGAGTTCTGCACCAACCGCAGCCTGCCCGCCACCTACTACCACGATTACGGCACCGACGTGGTCGACACCGTGAACCGCCTCACCGAACGCATCTCGGCCGACTTCCCGCGCAGCGTGTTCTTCGCCACCAAGCTGATCTTCGATAACGAGACCGTGGTGCACCAGATCCTGCATAACCAAATGGCTTACATGCTGCAGAAAAAACTGCACAGCAAGGGCCAGAACCTCATCATCATGCCAATGAAAGTGTGACGCTCCGCTTACTTTGCGACGGGTCGCAAAGTATAGGGTGATGCGTTATTCGTGCTCGGCAAAGCCTGAGCGCGGACAACCAATTTGCGTGTTTTGAAGATAGTTAGATGGCGTAGTGGATGCCCATGGATTTCAGGGCGTCGATGCCGGAGACGATCTGGCTGTTCAGTTCCATGGTCGAGGCATGCACTGTGTTGACAGGCGTCCCGCTGCGATCGGCGGCTACGGCAGTCGGCGCGCCGGGCGTTTCGCGCACTTTGGGTTCGGGGTGCGGGGCGGGTTCGGGCGGTTTTATCGGCTCGGGGTCGAGCCCGGTCGGCGGCAAGGCCGAAGTTTCCGGTTTGCCGTTCGACACCGGAGTGGAAGCGGCCGCCGCAGGGTTGGTGCGCAGTACGTTCTCGTACACGGTGCTCAGATGCGGGATGTAGTATTGGTCCCACACTTTGTTGAGGTTCGGGGCAATGAATTCCAGCAGTTCGGGCTGGCTGCGAAGACGCACCTGTTTCATTTCGGCGAAACGCGAAATCACTTCGCGGAAGCGTTCTTGCGGCGATTCGTAGCCGCTCTTGGCATAGCGCGCGCCTTCCACCTGCAATGTATCCTGCGCGTAGGACACCAGATGGCGCAGCTCGTTCGCGTCGTGCAGATGCGGGAACAGACGATCGACCTGAATACCCGCCGCGCCGAACAATTCGTTGGCCGAGGCGATGACCGCCGTTTTCTCTTGTGCGTTGCCCGCCTGATAGGCGCGCAGGCAACGGCTGAACTGCTCGAACTGCACGGGGTCGGCCAGCACGCTATTGAGGCGGGTGAAGCGTTCGCCGTCGGCATTCGCCAGCGCGTCGATGTGCTGCACTTGCTGCGGGGTGAATTGCTCGGGCCAGAAATTATGTGCGATCTCGTGCACCAGCGTGCGCATCGAGCCCTCGAGGTCGCCCTTGCCACTGAAATAAATACGGTAGGTGCCGCGAATATCGCGCAGGTCGTTGGCGGCCTTGCGGTGCAGTCCGTAAATGCCGCGATGGAAGGCGATGTCGTCGGCCGTTTGCTCGGGCGAGAAGCACAGCTCGTAGCCCAGCGCGTAGAGCAGCTTGCGTTGGATCGGCTCGACCAGATTCAACGCATCGCCGATGCGGCGCTCTTGTTCCTGCACGGGAATCGGCGTGTCGTAATGATGGCGCACACGGGCGCGATACTCGCCGATCTTGGCGGTGATGCGCGCGTCCATGCCGGTGCTGATTTTTTCCTGCAGCGAGGCTTGCGGGCCCAGCAGCTGGTACCCCAAATGCCAATGTTCCACCACGTTGTAGCCGAAATCCTGCGTGGCGGCGTATTCGGCCACCTGCTTGGCGTCCTTGATGTAATCCTGTTTCAGGCCGAGCAATGCGCCCACGCCGTCGATGCCGCCTTTAAGCGCCGCTTCGCGCACTTGCTGCGGGGTCACGCCGATATTGTCGGCGAGGTCGCCCAGCACTTGGTCGGCGGTGCCGAGGCGCGTCACGTAATCGGAGAGACGCCCGTAATAGCCCTGCTCGGTCAGTTTCTGGCGCATCAGCAGATAAATACCGAGACCGTTCTTCAGCAGCTCCAGCCCTGCCGGATCGACCGGGCCGTTCTGCACCGTATCGCGCACGATGGCGGCGAAGGGCTGGCGTTTGTCGTTGGCTTGAGTTTGCAGCGCCGCGTCGGTGCCGTTCTCGACCTGATGGTTGAAATGTTTCACCTGCTCCAGCAGCTGCGAGCGTTTGGCGGTGAGCGATACCGGCACCAACTGGCCAAGATTCAGCGCAATGGCGGTGCGTTCGGGCGATTCAAAGAACGAGGGGTTATTGATGGAATAAGTGAGCTGCAGCTTTTTGCGCAGTTGGTCTTCGTGGTCGGGGGCCAGCTCGCGCGGGTGGATTACCAGATACGGATCGATGAACAGCGAGCCGTCCTTCACATGGATGCGGTGGGCCTCTACGAAATCCTGTGCGTTCTCGCCGGTGCCTGCGCCTTGCGGAATGGGCGGCAGCGGCGCGGGATCAGGCTTCAGCAACGCCGGCTCACCACGCGCATCGATGCGTGCGGGCGTGGGGGTGCCCTCGGTGCGTTCCACCTTTGCCGCGTTGGTTGCTGCGTCTGCTAATGCCGTTGTCATAGACCTCTTAAAGAGTCGTTTTCACCTTAGACTCTAGCAATTTGGCGGCCTTAAGTGTGTGACAGTTTCGTGAAAGCTACGGCTTTTGGAAACACAGCGTCACCCAATCGCCCAGCACTAACCGGCTGGCCAGTTCCAGGCCGAGCCCCTCGTAGGCCTCGCGGATCTGGGCTTCTTGCCATTGCAGCAGGCCGGAGAGGATGAGTACCCCGCCCTCGGCCAGCAACGATTCGGCGTCCGATGCCAAGCTAAGCAGCGGTTCTGCAAGGATATTCATGGTAATGAGCCCATAAGGGCCGCGCGCACGGATATCCGGATGGCGGAACCCGTCGGAATGGATGGGAAGGAGCCGGTCGGCCAGCCCGTTTTTCTCGGCATTTACCTGCACTGTTTCAATGGCTTGGCGCTCCAGATCGACCGCCACCACCGGGCAGCCGAACTTGGTGGTGATGGCCAACGCCAACAGCCCCGCTCCGCAGCCCATATCGCAAGCGATGCCGGGGGTGAACTGATCGGGGTCGATGGCCTCCAGCGCCGTCAGCACCCCCGCCGTGGTCGGATGCGTGCCGTCGCCGAAGGCATTTGCGCCTGCCTGAATATCGATATTGGTCATTAACCGAACCTTAAAGGAATGGGGTGTAAAGTCGAGCCATGACCGATAAGAACCCGCATCTCAATGTACCGCCGATGGGCCAATTCGTCCCACGCGCGCTCGCCGACCAACGTAAGCCCATCGTGGAAGAGCAGCCGGAATTGTTTCCCGAGGCTGCAAACCCCAAACGCAGCATGGGCGACATTGCGCGCGGCGTGCGCCAGACACGCTTGGCGCAGGCCACCGAGCGCGCCGAAGCCGCCGAGCGGGCGGAACAGGCGAAAGAAGCGGCCCTGCAAATAGCACTGCCCTACGAAGATGGCATGCCCGCCGCATCGACGGCGCATCGTACCCGCCTTGAAAGCCGCATCGACCCCGCCGCGACCCGCAGCAAATAATATCTGTGGATAGTAACCTTCCGTTAACCAGTTGGGCGCATTCTGAATCTAAGCAACAACGAGAAGGTACCAATCATGGCCCAGTCCCTCCCCCATCCCAGCACCGGCGAACCCACCTATTTCACGCAGGCGCAATGGCGCGAGCAAGGCGAGCTGTTCTCGCTGCTGCCCCGCCAGCTCCCCATTTATAAAGCCGGGCCGGAGGATGATTCTTCGACACGCTGGCTCTCGCTTGAGGCGACGCCCTTGATGCACTGAATTTAGCTCCACAAAAAAGCTCGGCTCGCAAAAAAGGGGCCATGGCAGCGATGCCATGGCCCCTCATTTTATTCGGCGTTAGGCCGCTTCGGGCGTTTCGTGCATCACGAACGCATCGTCCCAGGTGCCTTGCGTTGCCGCTTTGGCGTACTCGGTCACGCGGTTCTCGAAGAAGTTGGTGTGTTCCACGCCGTTGAGCATATCATCCAGCCACGGCAGCGGGTTCTTCTCGATCTGGTACATCGGCTGCAGGCCAAGCTGGCCCAAGCGACGGTCGGCGATGAAGCGAATGTAGCTCTTCACTTCGTTCGGCGTCAGGCCCTGCACTTCACCAAGGCCGAAGGCCAGGTCGATGAAGGCATCTTCATGCGTCACGATGGTGTTGCAGGCCACATACAGTTTGCTGCGCAGCTCGTCGGTCCAGACTTCCGGGTTCTCATCGCAGAAGGTTTTGAACAGGCGGATGATGCTCTGCGTGTGCAGCGTCTCATCGCGGGCCGACCAGGTCACGATCTGGCCCATGCCCGTCATTTTGCCCCAGCGCGGGAAATTGAGCAGGATGGCGAACGAAGCGAACAGTTGCAGGCCCTCGGTGAAGGCGCCAAACACCGCCAGCGTCAGCGCGATGTCCTCTTTCGAGTTCACGTTGAACTGCTGCATGTAGTCGTATTTGTCCTTCATTTCTTTGTATTTCATGAAGGCGGTGTACTCGTCCTCCGGCATGCCGATCGTGTCGAGCAAGTGGCTGTAGGCCGCGATATGCACGGTTTCCATGTTCGAGAACGCCGAGAGCATCATCTGCACTTCGGTGGGTTTGAACACTTGGCTGTAATGCTTCATGTAGCAGTTGTTCACCTCAATATCGGCTTGGGTGAAGAAGCGGAAAATCTGCGTCAGCAGGTTCTTTTCCGACGGCTCAAGGTTCTTTTTCCAGTCGCGCACGTCATCCGCCAGCGGCACTTCTTCCGGCAGCCAATGAATGCGCTGTTGCATGTGCCAGGCCTCGTAGGCCCACGGGTAGCTGAACGGTTTGTAGATCGGTTTTGCATCGAGCAGTGACATGAAAACTCCTATTGATTTTGTAGCAAGGTGGCGCGTTTTTGAATGGCAGGCAAGTGGCGTTGGACGCTTGTGTGTAGCTTTTGCAAGAGCTCGCCATTGCAGCCCTTTTTAGTAACCACTTCCTCAGTATCCGCAGCAGACTGGCGCGTTGAAGTAGCCACCCGTACAAGGCAGGCCTGATCATTATCGGTAGGGTTACCCTTGCCTGCTTCGGTGAGCAGTGCTTTGCATTGATTGATCACAAGTATATTCATTTTCTTGTAAGCATCCACCGTTTCAGCTCGTTGCGCCTCGCTAACCGGATACTCTTTTGGGCACTGCTTGTAGAGAGTTAAGGCACTTACAAGATTCCTCAGCACCATAATGCTGTCCTTGGTACCTCGGACCTGCGAATCACTTTGGGCAACTGCGCTTGCAGCCCATAAAACACCGGCCAAACCAGCCACCATCAATCGAGTCAAACGCAAAGACATCTTTATTTTCTTCCGTAACGTAAAATAGAATCCCGCGGAAACGTCAGTTTTTCCATGGTCGTAAATACCCGGCTGCCCTTGGGAACGCCCTTGGTGCCGGTGACGGTGGTGTCGGTGAACTCGGTCACCCGAATCCAGATCTCACCGCCATCGCTGGTCGCGCACACCACATCGTCGTGGCGCTTAACTCCCGCCGTTATTGGCACGCCAGGCATTCCTCATAAGGGTTGTCCTGCTTGGCTTTCAGCGACATTTCCAGCTGGATGGCCGGGGTTTTGTTGCTGACCTTGTCGGAACGCTGCAGCGAAGCCGAACGGCAGTAGTACAACGATTTTACGCCTTTTTTCCACGCCATGAAATGCAGCATATGCAGATCGCGCTTATGCACGTTGGCGGGCAGGAACAGGTTGATGCTCGCCGCTTGGCAGATGAACGGCGCGCGGTCGGCGGAATGTTCCACCACCCAACGCTGGTCCATTTCATAAGCGGTCTTGAACACCAGTTTCTCTTCTTCCGTCAGGAAGTCGAGATGTTGCACCGAACCTTCATGCGTGGTCACGCTCGACCAGATGTCGGGGTTGTCCTGGCCTTTTTCCACCAGCAACGCCTTGAGGTATTTGTTGCGCACGGGGAAAGAGCCCGAGAGGGTTTTTTGCGTGAACACGTTGGCGGCGTAGGGCTCGATCCCCGGCGACGCATTGCCAGTGATGATGGAGATCGACGCGGTGGGCGCGATGGCCATTTTGTTCGAGAAACGCTCTTTGGAACCGAACTCGGCGGCGTCCGGGCAGGGCCCACGCTCTTCGCCCAGTTTCAGCGACGCGGCATCCGCCCCTTTGCGGATATGCTCGAACATCTTCTTGTTCCACACTTTTGCCATCACCGATTCGAACGGGATCATCTTCGATTGCAGGTAGCTGTGGAAGCCCATGACGCCCAAGCCCACCGAACGCTCGCGCGCCGCCGAGTATTTGGCGCGCGCCATGTTGTCGGGCGCGGTGTCGATGAAATCCTGCAGCACGTTATCAAGGAAGCGCATCACGTCCTCGATGAAGGTCGGGTGCGATTTCCACTCGTCGAAATATTCGACGTTCAGCGAGCTGAGGCAGCACACCGCCGTGCGGCTGACGCCGTGGTGGTCGTAGCCGGTCGGCAGGGTGATCTCGGAGCAAAGGTTGCTCATTTTCACCAGCAGGCCCGCGTCTTTATGGTGCTGCGGAATCTGTTTGTTCACGGTGTCGATGAAGATGATGTAGGGCTCGCCCGTCTCAATACGGGTGGTGAGCAGCTTGGCCCAGAGGTCGCGGGCCTTCACGGTGTCGACCACATGCTTGTCTTTCGGCGACAGCAGGTTCCACTTCTCATCCTTCTCGACCGCTTCCATGAACGCGTCGGTCACGGCAACGCCGTGATGCAGGTTCAGGGCTTTGCGGTTGGGATCGCCACCGGTGGGGCGACGGATGTCGATGAATTCTTCGATCTCGGGGTGCGAGATATCGAGATACACGGCCGACGAACCACGACGCAGCGAACCTTGCGAAATCGCCAGCGTCAGCGAATCCTGTACGCGTACGAACGGCACGACGCCGGAAGTTTTGCCGTTGCGGCCGACTTTTTCACCGAGCGCACGCAGGTTGCCCCAGTACGAACCGATCCCGCCGCCGCGCGAGGCGAGCCAGACGTTTTCGTTCCACAGATCGACGATGCCTTGCAGCGAATCTTCGGTCTCGTTCAGGAAGCAGCTGATGGGCAGGCCGCGGCTGGAGCGTTCGGCCGTGGCGGTGCCGCCATTGCTGAGAATGGGGGTGGCGGGCATGAACCACATTTTCGAGATATAGTCGTAGATGCGTTCGGCATGGGCCTGGTCGTCACCATAGAAGGTGGCCACGCGGGCGAACAGATCCTGATATTTTTCCTCGGGCAGGAGGTAACGGTCGTCCAGCGTCGCCTTCCCGAAATCGGTCAGGTATTTATCACGCGAGTAATCGACGTTGATTGCAGCGGTCGCCATAGTCACACCCCATCGTTTTTTTGTGTGTTCGACGAGGGCAGACCCATCGAACGGTTGTTGTTTGTCTCGTTCTTCCCCTGTGCGGCCCGTTGGTGCTGAGGTTTTCTCAGTTCCGTCGGGTGCGGGAAATGGATACTACATCTTGTGTTCCTTGTGGCAAGGCACAAAATGCCAAAATCAGTTATATTTTTATATTGCATCGCAAACTATACTTACTATTCAAATGCTTATTGGTTCTTTATCACCTGTTTATCTGCCCTCTGATGGCGTCATTCGCGTCATCGCCTTACCCACTATATGTAGTGTTGCGTTTTTGCGCGCCCCTTCGTTCGGGTAGGCAAAAAACGATCCCAACTTCACCATAGTAATATAGGCATTCTGCCGGATTATTCATCCCCTGCCGTGTAACGCTAGCGGCGAAAAACGCTTCGTCAATGAGGAAATATCAGTGGATTAGCCCTCGTTTTTGGCCCATGTAAAACAATGGCTTACGCCCATTGTTAGGCTTTTCACACGCCATCCACACAGTTATGCACGCATGGCCTCCTCACATTATTATTTCTCCGTAGAAAGGCGCTCATGCCTTGTGGCTCACCTTAAATGCATACCTTAAAACGAATATTGAGGGCACGTATAGGTAGATTCACGCCCCCAAACCAAGCGTAAGTTTAGCTAAATAATTTAAATTAATTATTGTTTAATAACAATTAGGGGCAAATTTTGCCGCTATAGAAATAAATCTAAATTCTGTTTTAAAAGTGCATTGTTATATGTTTATTCAATTTATTTCTGTATTGTTCAACCTACCGTAGTCATCTTCAAGGCGTTCGATGTCAAATTCATCGGGTCTACCTGTCTGTATTTCTTTAATAATGAGAAGATTTTTTCCGCTGTTACTTAACCGATGCCAGCTGCATGCTTTAATATGGATGTGGCTGCCTTCATGCAGCGGCGTAATCACGCCCTCCAATTCTATGTCTGCCTCCCCGGACAGCACCCACCATTCTTCGTCGCGGTGAAGGTGGCGCTGCAGGGAAAGCCGGCCACCGGGGAAGAGAGTTAGCCGCTTTTCGATGCGCTCGGGGCCAAGCTGAAGCAGTTCAAAAAAACCCCAAGGCCGGTCGGTGCGTTTCGGATGGTCGGCGTAATGCGCGGCTGGCAGGCAGGTATAGGCTTCCCACACCTCCACCGTGCCGAGATCGTGCCAGTGCGCGGCCATCCGCACCACCAGCGCTTCTGCACGCTCCACGACCGATCGGTCGAAGGAACGTGGTGGCGCGCTGACATACGCGGCGCTGCCTAAATGGGTGAATTCGTAGGCCCGATCCGCCGCCAGAAAGGCTTCGCGCGCCCTTTCCCATATATCCGGCGCATGCGTGGCGAAGAGCCCCGCCAGCACGTTCGGCGTGGCAAGGAACTGCCCGGCATTCCACAGACAATGGGGTAACAAAGGGGCCGGATGCTCGGGCTTTTCAATGAACCGCTCTACGGCCAGCGCCTCACTTCCGGGCAGCGGCAGGCCGGGTTGGATGTATCCGAAATACGGGTCGGGCCGCGTGGGGGTTACGCCCAACAGACAGAGTTTTTGCGCGGATTGCGCGGCGAGCGCCGCTTCTTCGATGGCAGCCAGCCACGCTTCCTGCGGCTCGATCACCTGGTCGGCGGGCAAAATAGCCAGCACCGCGTCCGGGTGATAGCGCAGCGCGTAATGCGTGGCACTGGCGATGGCCATGGCGGTGTTTTTTGCCTGCGGTTCCAGTAGGATATCCATGGGCACAACGCACGCCGCCCGCGCATGATTCAGTAACGCAAAGCGGTGCGTCGCCTGCCCGACCAGCAATGGCGGCAGGAAAACCGACGCATGGGCCACGCGCTGAACAGTGCGCGTCAGCAGGCTGCGCCCATCGGGCAGCGGAATAAAAGGTTTGGGCTGTTCGGGAGTGGAGATCGGGGCAAGCCGTGTGCCTTCACCACCTGCGAGTATCACTGGAAGTATCGCAGCATCAGGCAAAGTTCGCTTCATACGTGTATGGTTGGCAGAAACACGTCTGAATGCAACCGGTTTTTAGACGCTTTGCGGGGCAAAGCCCGACGCAAAGGAGGCGCGATAAGCCACCGCACCTCTTTCGCGCCGTTCGGCTTTTACGCTGCCTTACGAGGGATGGCCGTTTTGGCACCCGGCAATTGCGACCAGATTTCCTTCGGCACACGCGCGATGATGTCGGCCATCGACACGATGCCGATCAACGCACCGCGCGCATCGATCACGGGCAAGCGGCCAATGCTGTGTTCGCGCATGGTGTGGAACGCATTCTCGGCCGTGCAATCGTCGTCGCAACATACGGCTGGGCTGGAGCAGGCTTCCGATACCAGCATCACATCCGGCGCACGGCCATCGGCAATGCAGCGGACCACGATGTCGCGGTCGGTGAGCACGCCGACGGGGCAACCGTTACCATCGATCACTGGCAAGATGCCGCAATCGATGCGGTTCATTTCCTTCGCGGCCTGCTCCAAATTGGAGTTGGGCTGTATGCTAACGGGATTCTCTTTCATCAGTTCAGATACACGCATGGTCTTCTCCTGTGGTTTGTGAGCGTCGCATGCTCCGTATGGCAGAAAGGGCCTCCCCGCATGATGGTATGCGAAGAGGCCCATGGGTGGCGCTACAGCGACAGCGTCGGTGTTACCCGGCGTCCGCCGCCATGCGCGCTAACCTGCTACTCGCCAGCCGGTACGGTGGTCGGAGCCGGGGCTGTACGGGTCGTGGTGACGGTCGAGCTTACCGAGCCGTTATCCATGGTGGATACGGTGGCGGGGCTCGTCGAGTCCATCGCTGGTGCTGCGTAGTAATCGTACGCGAAGTAAGCAGCGGCAAGCGCCACGATGATGGCAAGAACGACGAGGATGCCGGTGCCGGCATCGTTGTCGGTTTCCACCGTCGTGGTGACAGTGGGGCGAGTGGTAGTGGTGGTGCGTTCTACGATAGCCATGATGAATACTCCTTATGGTTTGTTTCGTTTGGCCAGCTCACTGTGGCCCGTTGGGAATAAGGATTCGAGCCCTCACAGGCGGCAAATGCATTCGGCGCGCATCAATGCGCGGAAGGTTAAGACGAGGCGGGAGCCAAGGCTTCGCCAAGTAAATCAACCAGCCGTGAGGTCGATTCGTGGGAAAGGTTTTTCGGCAGTTCGGCCACGACGGCCTGACGCACGTTCGCGTCCAAACCCTCGCGCAGTTCACCGAGCAATTTCGGCGGCGCGGTAAGCACCAAGCGCAGGAATTCGCTTTGGGCGAAGGCCTCATTAAGCATCTCCGCCAGATTCTCGATAAGCCCGCGCGAGCGGTGTTCCTGCAGGCTTTCTTTCGGGGCAGTGCCGTGGCGGCCATAACCGTGGCTATCGAACACTTCGCCGCGGTCGCCCTGAGTATCGAACAGCGCCTCGGGGTCGGCGTTCAACTCGCGGACGATGTCCAGTTTCCATTCGCTCTGGTTGGTGTAATGGCTGTGCGTTGCGTCCTGCTTGGAGCGTTGGGGAACGAACCTTTCGGCCCGTGTGCGCACATAAACCACGGCGTGTTCGCCGTCGGCGACGACAAGCCATGTTTGAAGAGTGTTGGTTGCGGTGTTCATGCGCCCACCATGCGCGCACCCACATAAAGATGCCATTAGTGAAACCCTAAGGCGTCATCACTACTTTTATGCAGCCATCTTCGCGGTTCTTGAACAGCTCATACATTTCCGGCGCTTGTTGCAGATCCACGCGATGGGTGATGACAACGGTGGGATCGATCGTGCCTTCGTCGATGGCGGCGAGCAGTTTATCGAGATAACGATGCACATGGGTCTGGCCCATTTTAAAGGTGAGGCCTTTATTCATGGCCGCGCCGAACGGTACTTTATCGAGCATGCCGACATAAACGCCAGGGACACTGACATGCCCCGCCTTGCGACAGCATTTGATGCATTCACGCAGCACGTGGGGACGATCGGTGCCAAGGCCGATCATGGCTTTGGCCTTGTCCATATAGGCGTCGGGAGTTGGGCCGACATGGGCTTCGCAGCCCACCACATCGATGCAATGGTCGGGGCCACGCTTGTCGGTCATGCGCATCAGCGCATCATAGACATCGCCTTCCATGAAATCGACGGTCTCGGCGCCCGCTGCCCGTGCCATTTCAAGCCGTTCGGGCACGGTGTCGATGGCGATGACGCGGCCAGCGCCCAGCATGAAGGCAGAGCGGATGGCAAATTGCGCCACGGGGCCTGCACCCCAAATGGCCACGGTGTCGCCGGACTGGATATTGCAATTTTCGGCGGCCATATAGCCGGTGGGGAAAATGTCGGTCAGGAACAGCACCTGTTCGTCGGTCAGATGGTCGGGCACTTTGAACGCGTTCACGTCGGCCCAAGGCACGCGCACGAACTCGGCCTGTCCGCCGCTGTAACCACCGGTAAGATGCGAGTAACCGTAGAGCCCGGAAGCAGATTGGCCCATCATTTTGGCGGCTTCTTCCGCGTTGGGGTTGGAGTTATCGCAGCAGCTGGTGAGCCCCTGTTTGCAGAACCAGCAATCGCCGCAGCTGATGCAAAACGGCACGATCACACGATCGCCGATTTTCAGTTGCGTCACGGCGGTACCAACATCGATCACTTTGCCCATGAACTCATGGCCCAGCACATCGCCAGACTTCATGGTCGGCATGTAACCGTTCAGCAAATGCAGGTCGGAACCGCAGATGGCCGTGCTGGTCACTTTCAGGATGACGTCGGTGGGGGCGGCGATGACGGGATCGGGTACGCTGTCGATGCGTACGTCGTTCTGGCCGTGCCAGCAAAGGGCTTTCATGGGAATCTCCGTGCGTTGGTTTCGCCCTGACCTTTCCTGAAGACGCTTCAAAGCGCGATGCGTGCATTGCGGCCGCAACATACGGGATGCGTATTTTTGTTATGTATTGCCGCGCGCAAGCTAGGCATTCCTTTATGTTTTTGAAGTATGGAGAAATGATGTGGTGGGAGCGATAACGGGACGTGGCGGGATTTCCCGGCACCAAACCAAAAGGATAAAAACTATGACTCAGCAACAGAACCAAAAACCCGAAACCACCACCGACGCTACCGGCAAATCGAGCATCACGGGCGGTCAGAAAGCCGCCAACAGCGGCGCCAACGCTAACCCGGCGCGTCCGACTTCCGAAGCCGATGCCCAGCCGAAATCGGGGGAATCGAAACCCGCGACCGACAACAGCAAGGCGGCGGCCAATTCCTGCGCTACCGGCTCCGATAAGAAATCCGCAGCCTAACTCCCGAACTACGGAACCCAGCGACAACGGCCCCTCGAGGGGCCGTTGTCGTATCTGGGGTTTGCCAAACCGCCTGCGCTGCGCTACCAACGCCCCACGCGCACCCGTAGCTCAACTGGATAGAGTGTTGCCCTCCGAAGGCAAAGGTTGTTGGTTCGACTCCAATCGGGTGCGCCAAGCTCCTCCCCCGTTCATTAATGACAGTCTGGCGTTGGCTTGTTATGCATAACGCATGACGCATCATAATAAATCGCGTGGGTTTAGCTTAGTTGAACTTTCCATCGTGCTGGTCATTCTCGGTCTGTTGGTCGGGGGCGTGCTGGCGGGGAAATCACTTATACGTGGAGCCGAGCTGCGCAGCGTAGCGACGGAATATCAACGCCATCTCACCGCCGTGTACACCTTTCGCGATAAATATTTTGCACTGCCGGGTGATATGGGAAACGCCACTGCATTCTGGGGTGCGGCCGCAGCGACATTCGTCTGCCGCTCGACAGATTCCTCAACCCTGAGCGATCCGAAACTTACCTGTAATGGAAACGCCGATGGCAAGATCGAGTATAGCGGCAATTCTTACGAACAGATGCGAACCTGGCAGCATCTTGCCAATGCCGGGCTGGTCGAAGGTCAATACCCGGGCATCACTGCTTCCGGTAGCAGCTATTATGGGCCGGGCGGCACGCACATACCCCCGTCAAAAATTTCATCCAGTGCGGGCTGGCATCTTTGGGTCGGTTATGGAACCGAGGTCTTGTTTCCCGGCTACAGTAGCGACAGCAATAAATTCTGGTTGTCGGGGCCGGATCATTGGCTCCGTCCTATCATGAAGCCCGAAGAAATGTGGAACATTGATAGCAAACTGGATGATGGCAGTCCTGCATCCGGCATGCTCACGACGGTACGGCATAGCTGGGTCAACACCTGCACTACCGATGGCACGGCAACGGCAACCTACCAGCTGCAGCAAACAGGTACGGTATGTATGCTCTTATTCGTACCGGGATTTTAGCCTGACGCAATCGCTGCTACGAAAGGACACTGGTGCGCCAATAGGATTCCAACCTACGACTCCCTCATTACCCATGGTACGAAACGATTAAAATGCTCTATCATTTAGATAGAAGCACAACCATCGACCAATGCCCATCATCATCCCCGATGGTGCGCCATCTCTGTTCCACAGGTACCTCTCACATATAATGAATGACACTCTGACAAAATCCTCTATCGTAGGGGCATGAGAAAACGTTGTGATCATGAAGCGTTCAGCCTGGTAGAGCTTTCTATTGTGCTGGTGATTCTTGGACTGTTGGTTGGCGGCATTTTAGCTGGCCAGTCGTTGATACGCGCCAGCGAATTGCGCAGTGTGAGCACCGAACACCAACGTTGGATTACGTCTGGAAACGCGTTTCGAGATAAGTACTTCGGCCTACCCGGCGATTTTTCCAATGCGACACAATTTTGGGGCCGCCAACAGCTTACCAATTGCACGACAAATTCTGCGGCGGTCGTCACCACACCCGGAGCATGCGACGGCAATGCGAATGGGGTCTTAACTGGTGGGGGCACGGCCAGTTCGGCCTCAGAAACGATGCAATTCTGGAGGCACCTGTCTTTGGCGGGCCTTATTGAAGGCAGCTATACCGGCCTCAATGAGGCCGGTGGCAGCGACGACTCCGTGCTTGGTGTCAACGTTCCTAAAAGTAAGCTGCCTTCGAGTGGGTGGAGCATTTACCCCACTAGCGTGCAAACAGGTTCTAGCAGCTATTTCGATGGCAATTATGGAAACGCCCTCTTTTTCGGGGGGCAAGTGGCAACATCGGTCACTGCCCTTGCGATACTGAAGCCCGAAGAAGCCTGGAATATTGATACAAAAATGGATGACGGCATGCCCGGTTATGGAAAAGTCATGGCGTATCGATACGCTACATGCACCACTGCTGGAAG
>JBBKVX010000060.1:0-71694 GCA_037968615.1 Rickettsiales bacterium | reverse complement strand
GGGCTGGGCGGTGGCTCGGCCGACGCCGCCGCCACCCTGCGCGCGCTGGACGCGCTGTGGGGGCTGGGGCTGGGCGCGCAGCGCTTAAGCGACCTTGGCTACCAACTGGGGGCGGATGTGCCGATGTGCGTGCAGAACCGACCGCTTTTTGCCATCGGCATTGGCGAGGAGATGCTGCTGCGCCATCCGAAGGAATGGATGGAACTGTGGGTGGTGCTGGTGCATCCGCGCATTCCGTTGATGACGGCGCAGGTGTTCGCGCTGCTGACCGACGAAGAAACCACGCGCCGGAGTTTTAGCGCGCCGCAATTGGAATTCGAGAAGCTTCAAGAAACACGCAACGACCTGCAACGCGCCGCCATTGCGGCTTCGCCCATCGTGGGCGAGGTGCTGCTGGCGATGGAGACACAGTTTCCGAAGCCTCAACTGGTGCGCATGACGGGCAGCGGCGCCTGCTGCTTCGCGCTGTTCATGCAAGAAGCCGAAGCACAGCGCTACGCGGACGCCTTACGGCGCGAACGGGCAAGATGGTGGATTGCGGTGACCCGCGCCGAAGGCTAGGCGCTTATTTGGCGCCCAGTTTTGCTTCGATTTCCTCGACGGGTGCGGCGTGCGGAATCATCTCCGCGCCGATGAACAACGACGGGGTGCCGCGAACGCCCAGCTTCTGGCCGAGATCGCGTGATTTTTCCATCGCCGCCGTAGCTTCGGGCGACTCGGCGTAGGCTTTCACCTTCGCCACGTTGGCCCCAATGGCTTTCACGAAATCGTATGCGTCCTTCTCGGCCGCGCGGCCTTCGAAGGTCATCATTTTTTCGTGGTAAGCGATGTATTTGGCGGGGGCAACATGCCACACGGCAAGGCCGATCTTGGAGTTGGTATCCGATTGTGGGCCGAAGATGGGGAATTCGTGGAACACGACTTTCACGTCCTTATCCTTAGCCACGAGGTCGTTGATGGCTTTGTACTGCATTTTGCAGGCGGGGCAGTTGTAGTCGAAGAATTCGGCAACCACGCGCTTGCTGTCGGCTGGGCCGATGAACGCCACTTCGCTGTCGTTGTAGATGTCGTTACGCACCGCTTCGTCTTTCAGAAGGGTGTTGGCGCTCTCGGTTTTGGCGCTTTGCTCTTCCGTCTGGGCTTTGGCGACGGCGTCCATAATCAGCTTGCCTTCGTTGGCCATGGTCTCGCGGACGATGGTTTCGATCTCGCTGCGGTTACTGATGGATTTTCCGCTGATGCCGCCGCTGCTCAGGCTGGTGGTGGCGGCGAGGTTCGCGACGAGTGCGCCCAAGGCTGCACCGATGAGTAAACCAATAACCAACTGACCGTTCTTCATGCGAATTCCCCTTTATTTTTTATCGCGGCCAATGCCGCTTATGGGAAAGATTGTGGGCGTGCGGCCCCGACATGGCAAGCGAAATTCACCCGGCTAAAAAATGCCGTTCTTTTTTTGCTCTTTCAGTTGCGCTTTGGCGTCGCGTTCGAGGTCGTCGAGCTTCAGTTCGAGCCCCGCGTCGGTGTCGGCGAAGGAGCGGGCGCGGGCGGTGTGCTGCAGCACTTCCTTATAGTCGCCGCCAAGGGCTGCTTCCTCGGCCAAGGCCTGATAGGAAAGGCCCATTTTTCCTTGGCGACCATAGGCAATGGCCAGTTGGCGCCAGGTGGAACTGTAGCTGTCGTCGATCTCTTTCGAACGCTCGAGCAGCGCGGTGGCGCGCGGCAGCAAGGCTGGGTTCTCCTGCGCGGTGAGGCTTTTGGCATAATCGGTCATGATCAGGGCCGAACTGGGCAGCAGCTTGCTGGCTTGCGCGTAGGCGAGGCTGGCCTCTTTCAGCTTGCCGTTCTCGAACAGTATCTGGCCTTTGGTGTCGTAGAAATAGGGGTCGTTCGGTTGCTCGGCGATGAGGCGATCGATGCCGCTGAGGGCCGCGGGCAGGCGGTTGCGTTTGAAATCGGCGATGGCGCGGGCGTAGCGGGCGCTGATGCTGGTGTCGCTGGTGGGATAGCGGATGAGGACTTGCTCGTAACTGTCGGAGAAACCGGCAAGCTTGGCCAGCATACGGGCGTGCATTTCGGGGTAACGTGCGGGCACCTGATCTTTCGGGATGGAGGATTGCGCGATGTGGTTGCGCATGGCGGTGATGCGCTCGGTGGTGAGGGGGTGGGTGCGCAGGAAGGTGTCCTGTTGCACGTTGTGCACGGCTTCGGTGCGACGGATGGATTCGAACATTTCAAGCATGCCGGAGGAGGACATGTCGTTGTTCTCGAGGTAGGTGATGGCGGCCTGGTCGGCCGATTGCTCGTTGATGCGGATGCCGCTGTTCAGGGTGCGCTGCGCCATGTTCTGGCTGCCGATCATGATGCCCGCGCCTGCTTGGCCCGCACCGCCGACAGCGGCGGCCACGCCCACCAACGTGCCCAGCACCGACCCGAGGGTGGAGCGCGAGGATTTCTCACGCAACTGCGACAAATGCGCGCCCGCGATGTGGCCGGTCTCGTGCGCGATCACGCCGATCAGCATGCCGGGTTTGGTGGCGGCGCGGATGAGCCCAGTATGGATGAAGATGTTGAGCCCGCCCGCCACGAAGGCGTTGATGTTGGGGTCGCTGATGATGAGAATGCGCACGTCCTCGGGCGGAACGTCGGCGGAGACGAAGATGGGCGAGGCGTACGTGCGCAGCACATGCTCGATCTCGGCATCGCGGATGAGGCCTGCCTGCGCGGCCATGGGCGCCACGGCAAGGGTGAGCGCGGCGAGGATGGCGGTGAATCTGCGGACGATGGTTTTCATAAAATGGTTATTCTTTGTATCATGTAAAAAAGGAATGTCATTCCCGCGCGAGAGGCATGCGGGGCTATTATAGAAAAACCCCGATCAGGGGTGCCTGACCGGGGTTGTACGTATGGGCGGGTTGCCAGCCTGCGCTGGCAGGGCCGCTAGCTTTCCATCACTTTGCTCCACCAGCCTTTTTTCTTCGGCTTGTCGGCATCGGCTTGCGGAACGGACGAGGCGAGGGCGGCGGGGTTGGTCTGAGCTTCCGTCAGCGGAACCACGCGCGAGCTGCCACGCGGCTGATAGCTGGAGGCTTTGGCGGGTTGCTCGCTGCTGCTGGCCGGTTCGCTGCTGTAGGCGGCGACGGCTGCGGCGGCTTCGCCACCCGAAGTTTCGTTGGGGTAGGGGTTGCCGATGCTGCCATCCGGTGCCGGACGGTCGCTGCGGTTGCGGTTGCGGCCACCACGGCGGCCACGGCGGCGGCTGCCTTCGCCACGTTCACCACGCTCACGCGGAGCGCGGGGAACGGGGTTGCCGTTCTCGTCGAGTTCGGGTGCGGCGGCTTCGGCTTGTGCGGCGGTTTCGCCGTTCTCGCCTGCTACTGTATCGGCACGCGGGGTGCGGGTACGGTCGCGGCCACCGCGTTTGCGGTTGCGGCCACCACGTTCGCCACGTTCACCACCACGCTCGGAGCGTTCGCCACGTTCGCGGCGGGGGCGTTCGGAGCTGCTGTTGCCGCTTTCGCTGCTGTCGTCGCTCTCGCGTTTCAGGCCAGCGCCGATGATCTGGTTATCGTCGTCGTCCTCCGAACCTTCGGGTACGTAGATGTCGTTCGGATCGTTCGGCTCGACGGCGTCGCTGAAGTTCAGCGAACCGTTGCGCTCGCGGCCCGAAGTGCGGCCCGACGGGGCGCTGCCGGTGGCAGCAGCACCACCACGACGGCCACGGCGGCCATTGCGGCGCGGCTGTTTGCCGTCCTCATGCGGGACTTCTTTGCCCTCGGTGGTCACTTTGATCATGCGGTAGTTGCCGGTGATCATGCTGGCGTCCATCAGAATGACGACGCTGACATTGTAGCGCGACTCAATGGATTGCAGCATCTCGCGTTTTTCGTTCAGCAGATGCAGCGCCGCTTCGGGATGGGTGGTGACGCGCAGTACCGAGAACTCGATGCTGGCGGCTTCTTTCTCCAAGGTGCGGATGATTTGGATGCCGACGGTTTCGACGGAGTGGATGTAGCCCGTGCCACGGCAATGCGGGCAAAGCACGCCCATCGATTCCGCGATGCTGGGGCGCATGCGCTGGCGGGAAAGCTCAAGCAGGCCAAACATGCTGATGCGGCCGAGCGCGATTTTGGCGCGATCGGTTTTCACGGCATCCTTCATCGCACGCTCAACAGCTTTGCGGTTCTTGCCGTAGTTCATGTCGATGAAATCGATGACCACGAGACCGGCCAGATCGCGCAGGCGCATTTGGCGGCCCACTTCGGCGGCGGCCTCCAAGTTGGTTTTCAGCGCGGTTTCTTCGACGTTGCGCTCGGAGGTGGAGCGACCGGAGTTCACATCGATGGAGATGAGGGCCTCGGTGGGGTTGATGACGATGTAGCCGCCGGAGGGGAGTTTCACTTGCGGCTCGGTCATGCCCGAGAGCTGCTCTTCGATGCCCGCGTAGGAGAAGAGCGGGGTGTTCTCTTTATACAGTTTCACGCGCGCGGCGTTGCTGGGCATCAGCATTTTCATGAAGTTCTTGGCTTCGTCGAACGCCTCTTCGCCCTCGACGATCACTTCTTCGATGTCGCCGGAATAGAGGTCGCGCAGCGAACGCTTGATGAGGTTGCCTTCTTCGTAGATGAGGGCGGGGGCCGAGCTGCTCAGCGTTTGCTGGCGCACATCGTTCCAGAGTTTCACGAGATATTCGTAGTCGCGGCGGATGTCGGCCTTGGTGCGGTCGAGCCCGGCGGTGCGGATGATGACGCTCATACCGCGATGGGTGCGCATTTCGCTGGCCACTTCTTTCAGGCGCTTGCGGGTCTCGCGGTCGGTGATCTTGCGGCTGATGCCGCCGCCTTTGGGCGAGTTCGGCATCAACACGGCGGAACGGCCCGCCAGCGAGATGTAGCTGGTGAGCGAGCAGCCTTTGTTGCCGCGCTCTTCTTTGATCACCTGCACCAGCACGATCTGGTTGCGCTTGATGACTTCCTGGATGCGGTAGCGGCGGTGGATGCCACGGGTGCCCGAGTCGCCACGGGTTTGGCGCGAGCGGGTCTCTTCGCCGTCCTCGGCGGTGGTACCTTGGTTCTGTTCGTCGGTGGCGGTGGCTTCGGCGTTCTGGGCATCGACGGGCGCGGAATCTTCCGGCAGGGCGTCGATGACGTCGCTATGGATGGCGTAGTCGGTCGCCTCCATGGGGGCCACGGAATCGTTGTTCACTTCCAGCACCGGCTGGGGCGGGGTGAAACTCGGCACTTCCGGCATCGGCACGTCGGCGGCGGCGGGGGCTTCGACCGGAGCTTCTGCAGTGGTTTCCGTTACGGGCAGGGGCTCGGGGGTGCTTTGCAGGCTATCGGTCTCGAAGCCTTCGTCGGCTTCGGGAAATTCTTCGCTCTCGTCATCGGAGCTGCTGCTGCCACGGCCACCACGGCCACGGCTGCCGCCGCGCTCGCGGGCGGCTTGCTCGCGCTCGAACGCTTCTTCCTCGGCCGCTTCTTCGGCTTCGGCTTCGGCGATCTGCTCGGCGAGGAGCTTTTGTTTGTCCTCAGCCGGGAGTTGATAGTAGTCGGGATGGATCTCGGCGAAGGGCAGGAAGCCCTGTTTGCCGCCACCGTATTCGACGAAGGCCGCTTGGAGCGAGGGCTCCACACGGGTGATTTTCGCGAGGTAGATGTTGCCTTTGACCTGCGCCTTGGCGGAGGTGACGAAGTCGTAATCCTGAACGCGATCGTTCTGGAGGATCACTACGCGGGTTTCGTCTTCGTGTGCCGCGTCGATAAGCATGCGTTTCATTGTTTGTAGTCCCTAAATGCGGGACCCAAAGCCAGGACGGTTCAACGACGGATTGCGCGGGCTTAGCCCGGCAGCACTACCCATAACAGGAGTGGCAGACAGGCCAGCAAACCCCATAGCGGAAAACGATTGTCCGGTAGGTTTTTGAATGTGAGAGCGGTTGCGGGCATGATGATCCGGTGGTTGATGCCGTCTTAATTCAAGACCTTGGGCACCTATGATTGTTAAGCTTTACTCACCTGCGTTCTCCGCCATCGCGGGCCGCAGAAGAATTCCGTAAGCGGACTATATGGAGATAGGGTGCGCTCTGCAACCTAAAATTGGGAATACGGCAATTATCAAAAGAAAGCAGTACTATCGCGCGCTTGTCCCGAATAACAAACTTTTGTGGTTCAATGGATTAGAGCCGTTGCAAGCCATGGAAAGCTGGGGTAAAACCATCGCCATGCGACATTTGCTACGTATTCTTGCGGTTTTCCTCTTTGCTGCCTCCCCGGCGCTGGCGGTTTCCATTACCGGCGTGGCCATCGAGAAGGTTTCCGGTGGCAGCGAACGCGTGGTGTTTGTCGCCGATGGGCCGGTGACCATTGCTAAAAGCTTCCTGCTGGCCAGCCCCGACCGGGTGGTGGTGGATATTCCGCAGGCCCGCGCCACGGGCATCGTGCGCCCGGCGGGTTACACGGGCAACCTTATTACCAATCTGCGTTTCGGGCAGTTCGACCCTAACACCTCGCGGTTGGTGATCGATGTGTCGGTGCCGGTGCGTTTGGTGAAGGCGACCTCGGAAGGTTCGCAACTGGTGATTGAAATTGTGCCCTCGGCCCCGATGCCGCCGAGCGTTCCGGTGGTGGCGGCTCCTGCCTCGCCATTCGCGGCCATCGATGGCCCGACCCCGCCTGTGGTGGCCGAAGTGAAAAAACCGCTGATCGTGCTCGATCCCGGCCATGGCGGGCAAGACCCAGGCGCGCTGGGCAAAAAAGGCACGCGCGAGAAAGCCGTCACGCTGGCCATGGCCAAAGAAGTGAAGAACGGCCTGCTGCGCACCGGCCGCTACCGCGTGTTGCTGACCCGCGAGACCGACATATACATTCCGTTGCAAGGCCGCGTGGATATCGCGCGACGCGCCAACGCCGATGTGTTCATTTCCCTGCACGCCGATTCCAACCCGCGCGCGGAGGCCAAGGGGCTTTCGGTCTATACGCTGTCCGACAACGCGTCGGATGAAGAAGCGGCGGCGCTGGCGGAGCAGGAGAACAAGTCCGACATCATCGCCGGGCTCGACCTTGGCACGGCGGACGAAGATGTGGCGAGCATCCTCATCGACCTGACGCAGCGCGAGACGATGAACAAATCGGCCACGCTGGCCGATACGCTGGTGGCCGAGCTGCATCCCAAAATCACCAAACTGCCCAGTACGCACCGCTTTGCAGGGTTCCGCGTGCTGAAAGCACCGGATGTGCCGAGCATCCTCATTGAAATGGGCTTCCTGAGCAACGCGACGGATGAGCGCCTGCTGGCCAGCCATGAGTATGGCGACCTCGTCACCACTTCTATTATCCGCACGCTCGATACCTATATGAAAGAGTAGCGTAACGGGTGTGAGGTATTGGAATAAAGTGCTGGCAGTCGCTCCGGCAAGTGGCTAGAACTCGACACCCTATGGAACGCCCACTCCCTCCTGCTGCTGAACTGCCGCCCGAGACGCCGAACAGGCGCCGCGTACCGCGTTGGGTGCGGGTGCTGCAATGGCTGTTCGCGGCGGGCGTTCTGGGGCTGCTGACAGCGACCATCGTGGTGGCGGCCATTTTTCAGCATTACACGAAAGACCTGCCTTCGACGTCACAGCTTTCCAATTACGACCCGGCGGTGGTGACGCGGCTTTATTCGGCCGACAGCAAACTAATGGCGGAATACGCGAAAGAGAAACGCTTCTTCCTGCCGCTCTCGGCGATTCCGGTGAGCGTGCAGCACGCGTTCATTTCGGCGGAGGACCAGAATTTCTACCGCCATGCGGGCGTCGATTTCTGGGGGCTGGCGCGAGCGGTGAAAGAGAACGCCGCGAATATCGGCAGTGGCAAATCGATGGTCGGTGGCTCGACGATTACCCAGCAGGTGGTGAAGAACTTCCTGCTCACCTCGGAAAAATCGCTGGAGCGTAAAATCAAAGAAGCCGTGCTGGCGTGGCGGATTTCCAAGACCTACAGCAAAGAGAAAATTTTGGAGCTGTACCTGAACCAGATTTATCTGGGGCAGGGCACCTACGGCGTGGCGGCGGCCAGCATCAACTATTTCGACAAATCGCTCGACGAACTAAACAATGAGGAAGCCGCGTTCCTTGCGGCCCTGCCCAAAGCCCCGGCTTATTTCGACCCGGCGAAGAACTACCAGCGCGCGCTGCAGCGGCGCAACTATGTGCTGGGGCGCATGCTGGAGGATGGCTACATCGATAAAGGCGAGTATGCGCGCGCCAAAGGCACGCCCATTCTGACCCGCGTGCGCGGCAAAGACGAAATCGCCCGCGCCGATTTCTTCGCCGAAGAAGTGCGCCGCGCGCTGAAACAAATGTACGGCGATAACATCGTGTACGAGGGCGGGCTGTTCGTGAAGACGACGCTGAACCCGGATTTCCAGGAATACGCCGACCGGGCGCTGCGTTACGCGCTGCTGCTCTACGATCAGCGCCACGGCTATCGCGGCCCCATCGCGAACCTGAAGAACGAGATGGGCCAATGGCAAGCGGGGCTGGCCAAGGTGCATGCCGACAAATCCGTGCCGCTGTTCGACGACCAGCAATTGGCCGTGGTGAAAACCGTGACGCCGCAGCTGGCGCAACTGGGGCTTATGGATGGCGGCAACGGCACGCTGGTGCCCGCGCAAGTGACGTGGGCGCGCAAAAAACTTTCCACCAGTTTGCTCGGGCCCGCCATTAAGGGTGTGAGCGATGTGCTGGCGGTGGGCGATGTGATTCTGGTGGAGCCGGTGGGCGACAGCAAAACGGCGATGAAGCTGATCCAGATCCCCGATGTGAACGGCGCGCTGGTGGCGATGGAGCCGAGCACCGGCAAGGTACTGGCGCTGAGCGGCGGCTATTCCTACAGCGGTTCGGAGTTCAACCGTGCCACGCAGGCGAAACGCCAGCCGGGTTCGGTGTTCAAACCGTTCGTGTATCTGACGGCGCTGGAAAATGGTTTCAGCCCGACCTCGGTGGTGCTGGATGCGCCGGTGGAGCTGAGCCAAGGGCCGGGGCTGCCGACATGGAAGCCGAAGAATTACGAAGGCAATTTCATGGGGCCGACCACGTTCCGCATCGGGCTGGAGAAATCGCGCAACCTGATCACCGTGCGCATTGCGCAGATGGTGGGGCTGAAGCGCATCAAACGCGTGGCCAAGCGCCTCGGCATTTACGATGAAGAAAACACGCCCGAGAATTACTCGATGGTGCTGGGCGCGCACGAAACCACGCTGATGAAGCTGGTGAACGCGTACAGCATGATCGCCAATGGCGGCCGCCGTGTGTCGCCATGGTTGATCGAACGCATCGACGACCGCAACGGCACGGCGATTTTCCGCCGTGACACGCGCCTGTGCGACCAATGCGCCAACGTGAACCCCGACCTCGGCACCAGTACGGCGCCGACGTTGGAGGACGAACGCGACCGCGTGATAGATCCACGTGTGGCGTACCAGATCACTTCCATTTTGCAGGGCGCGGTGCAGCGGGGCACGGGCGGCGGCGCACGCGTGCTGGGGCGGCCCATTGCAGGCAAAACCGGCACCACCAACGAATCGCGCGACACCTGGTTCATCGGCTACACGCCGGAGATTGTGGTCGGCACCTATATCGGGTTCGATACGCCGCGTTCGCTGGGCTCGAAAGAAACGGGCGGGCGCGTGCCGATTCAGGCGTTCATCAAATTCATGCAGCAGGCAGGCGACAAGCTGCCAGCGAAAGAATTCACCCCGCCACCCGGCATCCGCGAAATACCCATCGACCGCCTGAGCGGCCAGCCGCTGTTCGACGGGCAGGATCTGGAAGGCACCAGCATCATTAAGGAAGCGTTGCTCACGGGTGGGGCCATTTTCAAACCCGCGAACGAGCTGGAAGAAGAACGCAAGAACCGATCGCAGGAGCAAGCACCCCTGCTGACGCCGGAAGAAGTGGGCAACGAAGCGCCGACCGACGGCTACAGCCCGCCGGATGCGGGTGAACTTGCCCCCTATCAGCGCCCGGTCGACCCGGAAGGCTTCAACCCCAATACCGATGTCGGTGCTGGCACCGGCGGCCTCTACTAGGAGACTCCATGAAAGCCGAAATCATTGCCCTGAAAGATCAGTTCGACGCGTCGCAAGCTTTACTGCGGAGGTGTCTTTGACTGGGATAACCTTATTGCACGCGCCGAAGAACTGAACGCGGCGGCGGAAAACCCAGAACTGTGGAACAGCCCGACCGATGCGCAGAAGCTGCTGAAAGAGCGCACGCGGGTGGAGAACGCCATCGCCAATTATAAGCGCATGGATGCCGGGTTCCGCAACAGCTACGAGCTGATCGAGATGGCGGAGGAGGAGGGCGACGACGCCATCGCCGCCGAGGCCACCGGCCAGCTCAAAACCTTCCTGCAGGAAATTAAAACCGCCGAGCTGGAAGCGCTGATGAGCGGCGAGGCGGATGGGAATAACTGCTTCATCGAGATCCATCCCGGCGCGGGCGGCACCGAATCGCAGGATTGGGCGTTCATGCTGTACCGCATGTATATTCGCTGGGGCGAGCGGCGCGGGTTCAAGGTGGAGCTGATCGACGAGCAAAGCGGCGACGAAGCGGGCATCAAATCGGCCACCATCAAATTGTCGGGCACCAACGCCTATGGCTGGGCGAAAACGGAATCGGGCGTGCATCGGCTGGTGCGGATTTCGCCGTACGATTCCAACGCGCGGCGGCATACCAGCTTCGCCAGCGCGTGGGTGTATCCAGAGGTGGATGAGAGCATCAACATCACCGTCGAGGAGAAGGACGTGAAGGTGGATACGTTCCGCAGTTCCGGCGCGGGCGGGCAGAACGTGAACAAGGTGGAATCGGCCGTGCGGCTCACCCACATCCCCACCGGCATCGTGGTGGCGTGCCAGCTGCAGCGCAGCCAGCACCAGAACCGCGAGGAAGCATGGAAAATGCTCCGCGCCCGAATTTACGAGCGCGAGCTGGAGTTAAGGGAAGCCGCCACGGACGCGCTGAACGCTGGGAAAACCGACAATAGCTGGGGCAACCAGATCCGCAGCTACGTGCTGCATCCCTACCAGATGGTGAAAGACCTCCGCACGAACGTGGAAACCAGCAACACCCAAGGTGTGCTGGATGGGGACATCGATCTGTTCGTGAGCACGAGCTTGGCCGCGAAGGTAAAAGGCAGCGTGGATTAAGCTTAATTTGCATTTTTTCGCAGAAACGCTATATCCCGCGCATGAACACACTTGGATTCGACAAGCCTGAAAGCCAAACCCGCGTCGTGGTAGCGATGTCCGGGGGCGTGGATTCGTCGACCGTCGCGGCGCAGTTGCACAGCGAGGGATACGAGGTCATCGGCATTACGCTGCAGCTTTACGACCATGGCGTGGCCGTGGGCAAGAAGGGCGCCTGCTGCGCTGGGCAGGACATCCACGACGCCAAGCGCGTGGCGGATACGCTGGGCATTAAGCACTACGTGCTGAACTACGAATCGAAATTCAAAGACGCGGTGATGGATGATTTCGTCGAGACCTATCTGAGCGGTTCGACGCCGGTGCCGTGCATTCGCTGCAACCAATCGGTGAAGTTCAAAGACCTGCTGGCGACGGCGCGCGACCTTGGCGCGGATTGCATGGCAACGGGGCATTACGTGCAGCGGGTGATGGAGAACGGCAAGGCCGAGCTGCATCGCGGTGCCGACCCGGACAAAGACCAGAGTTATTTCCTGTTCGCCACCACGCAAGAGCAACTGGATTTCCTGCGCTTCCCGCTGGGTGGGCTGACGAAGGAGCAAACGCGTGCGCTGGCGCATGGGTTCGGGCTGGAGATCGCGGATAAGCCAGACAGCCAGGATATTTGTTTCGTGCCCACCGGCGGCTACGCCAAGGTAATTGAGAAATTGCGGCCCGACGCGGCGCAGCCGGGGCAGATCGTGCATGTGGATGGGCGCATTCTTGGCGCGCATCAGGGCATCATCCATTACACGGTGGGGCAACGCAAAGGGCTGGTGAGCGGCAGCGCCGAGCCGCTGTATGTGGTGAAGCTGGATGCTGCGGAGCGCAAGGTGATCGTGGGCCCGCGCGAGGCGTTGAAGCAGCAGGACGTGCGCATCAAGGAAATGAACTGGCTGGCCGAGATGGCCCCCGCCGCGACGATGAAAGTGAAAATGCGCTCGGCGCAGAAACCGCAGGAAGCCAGTGTGGTGGAGCTTGCCAGCGACAAAGCGCTGCTGCGGCTGGCGTTACCTTACGAGGGCATCGCGCCCGGGCAAGCCTGTGTGCTTTACGATGGCGACCGCGTGCTGGGCGGTGGCTGGATCACCGCCTAGATACCCCAGAAACTATCTTCCGGTTCCTCGGGTCTTTTGCTGAACTGCGTCACTTCCTTGCCCCACTCGTTCTCGATGCGCCGTTGGTTGCTTTTCAGCCGCGCGATCTGCGTGCCGTGGAACCCATTGATGAGCGTGAGTGCAATCATAGGTGCGGTTTTTACCATCAGCCAGCCTATGAAGGCCGAGCCGTAGATGATCATCCAGTTGCTGCCATCGCCCATGATGTCCTGCATGATGCTGGAGCGGGGGCCGTTATGCAATAACTGGCCGATGAACGGCATCATGCCCGCGAGGTTGCAGGCGAATACCGATTTGAACATATAGTGCTTGCGCGTGGTGTCGGTGTAGTAGGTCACGATGGCGGGCAGCAGGCCGATGAGGATGAGCATGAACCCGGTGCGCAGCACGCCCATCATGATCAGACTGAACAGGATGAGCAGAATTTTATTACGCTGACGCATGCGCGGACGCGCAGATGCGGCGGTGTCTTTTGTTGCTTTGGGTTCGGATGCCATGGCTGCTGTACTCATATCTAAAACCCGAGCAGATGTGAAACGACAATGTAGCTGGTGACCACCAGCACAAAATAGCTGGCCATGGTCGCCATTTTTCCACCCATCTCGTTCGCCAGATGGGTTTGCAGTTTCGGATTCTCGAACCGTTCGATTTTTTTGTGGTTGATCTCGTGCAGGGCGATGGCTTTGGCGAAGCCTTCGTAATCGCGCGTGGCCACATCGCGGTTGACGATGGCGCCGAGCACGTCGTCGAGCTTGCCGGTGCCAGCCAGCTTGCGCAGTTGCAGTTTCAGGCGTTTGCGCAGCACGCGGTTATGGATCTCGTCGATCATTTTCTCGATGCGCATGGCGGCCCAAGTGCAGAGGCCGATCAGTTCTATCTTCTCTTTTTTGTCGGCCTTGTTCTGCGCTTTGGCGAGGATTTTGAGAACGATCAGCTCCTCGTTATGCAGCAGTTTGGGAATGGTGATCAGGTCGCTCAGGCTGATGTCCTTACCGATATCGACACGGCTGGCGACGAAAGCGGCGATGTGGCGGTCGGTGAAGGCCATTTCGGGAGCAAGATTGTGCGCCAACGCATCCAGCGCTTTCAGCAATTCGGTGGAGGTGGTGATGTGGTACGGTTTCAGTAGGTCGGACTGACATGGCAGCGAGGGGTTAAGGTCGTACAGCACCCGTTCGAGGCCGAAACCGATGTTCTTTTTCTTCAGGAAGCCCTTCATGCGCTGCAGTTTCCACAGTGCGTTGCTCATTTCGCCGGGCTTGTTGGCTTCCGACAGCTCGGCCCAATAGCTGGAAACATCGGTCTCGATCATGCCGAGCAGTTGGTTGGCGTCGGCGTTGTTGCCTTGGGCGATCATGTCGGCGAGCATCAGCCCGATGGCGTCGGGGCGCAGGGAAAGCGACAGGCTGCGTATCGGCCCGGTGGGGTCGAGGATGGCGATGATGCGCGTCATCATGTCGCTCACGTGGCGATCGGTGGAGGCTTCGCCAGCGATGCGCAGGGCGCGTTCGACCTTCTCGGCCATTTCGGGGCGGTGCAGACTGGTCTCGCACCAGCGTTCGAGCTTCATGGTCTTGATGTCCTTCACCGCCTCGCGCCAATTGCGGTGGAAAGCGTGCGCCAGCAGGCGGCGGCTAAAGAAATTCTCGCCCGCGAAGGCGAAGGGGCGTGCCGCTTCCTTGGGCGCGGCCGGGGCCGTCATGTTGAAGCGTTTGCCGCCAAGCCATTGCACCAACTGGTCGAGCCCCCAGCGTTCGGTGGGGTTGTCGTTCAGCACGCCGCGGAAGAAATCTTGGAACGCATCGGAGAAATCGCGGTTGTTGGCAAAGATTTGGTAAGTGCTGAGACGCATCGCCAGTTTGAGGAAATCCTCTTTCTGCAGCGCCTTGAATTTATCCAACCCGTACATAAGCTCGAAGGCGAGGATGCCGAGGGAATAAACGTCGCTTTCCTCGGTGGCTTCGCCGCGGCCGAGCGGGTCGCACATCAAGCGTTCCAGCGGTTCGTAGAGGTAATGGCTTAACGTGCCGCAGGGCATGGAATAGCATTCGCCAAGGATGGTCTGGTCGCCACCCACAAACACCGAACCGGGATAGATATTGCCGTGGCTGACCTTTTTCTCGCGCATGGCAAGTAGTGCCCGCACGATGGGCTGCAGCACATGGTCGATGATTTTATGTTCGTGCAGGCGCGACTGGGCTTTTACCAAATCGGACAAGCGGTTGCCGGAGGGCAATTCGATGAACAGCACGTAGCGCGATTCGTTGAGGTGCGAGCAATGCACCGTGCCTGCGCCCAGCACGGCGGCGAGGTTGGCGGCGGTGCTGCCGATCATTGCTTGAATGGTGTGGGTGCGGTAGGGCAACGTGCTTTCGCACACCATGGCGTAGATGCTGCGGCTGGTATTGAAATCGTCGGTCGCGGCGTAGGCCTTAGCGAACGGATTATCGAATTCGGGGAGCGGCTGATGCGGTAGAAGGGTGAAGCGCTTGAGGAGGTCGTCCTTCTTTTCGCCCGCAGGGTTGTAGCTGGAGCGGTAGCCGTCGAGCAGCGCTTGCAGGCCGGTATCGACCTGTTCTTCAATCAGCGGAGTTTCCTCCGCGACATGTTGCGGTTGTGGACGGGCCATGCTTCCTACCTGGATGCGTTATGAAGTTTCAGTGTAGCTGAAAATGCAACGCATCTCAACGCATCAATGGTTAAGCGAACCTTAAGATGCAGAAAAGCAATTAACGGTTCCTAGGCCCCTTGGAACGGATCGCGCACCAATATTGTGTCTTCGCGGTCGGGCGAGGTGGAAAGCAGGGCCACCGGACAGGAAATTAACTCTTCGATGCGGCGGATGTACTTGATGGCGGTGGCCGGAAGCTGCGCCCAGCTGCGCGCGCCACGGGTGGAATCGCTCCAGCCCTCCAGCGTTTCGTAGATGGGCGTGGCGGCGGCCTGCAAATCGGCGCGGGCGGGCAGGTAGTCGTATTTCTCGCCGTTGATGTCGTAGCCGATGCAGATTTTGAGTTCTTTCTGGCCGTCCAGCACGTCGAGTTTGGTAAGGGCGATGCCGTCGATGCCACCAACGGTGACGGCCTGTTTCACCAGCACGGCGTCGAACCAGCCGCAGCGGCGCTTACGGCCGGTGACGGTGCCGAATTCATGGCCGCGTTCGCCGAGCTGTTGGCCGATCTCGTCGTGCAATTCGCTGGGGAACGGGCCGGAGCCGACGCGGGTGGTGTACGCTTTGGTGATGCCAAGCACGTAGTTGAGGGCCGCGGCGCCCGAACCGGAACCGATGGTGGCGGCACCGGCGAGGGTGTTCGAGGAAGTGACGTAGGGGTAAGTGCCGTGGTCCACATCGAGCAGCGTGCCTTGCGCGCCTTCGTAGAGGATGCGTTGGCCGTCGGCACGCGCTTGCGCCAGCAGGCGCCAGACGGGAGTAGCGAACGGAACGATCTTCGGTGCGATTTCAAGTAACGGTTGAAGAATCTCGTCCAACCCTATGGCGGGGTGGCCAGAAGCCACGAGGATGGGGTTGTGATGCGCCAGCATGTCGGCGATCTTGGTGCGCATGGCGTCCTCGCTGCTGAGGTCGCAAATGCGGATGGCGCGACGGCCAACTTTGTCTTCGTAGGCCGGGCCGATGCCACGGCCGGTGGTGCCGATCTTGCTTTCGCCACGCAGGGCTTCCGACGCATGATCGAGCTTGGAGTGGATGGGCAGGATGAGGCAGGCGTTTTCCGCGATTTTCAGGTTCTCGGAGGTGATGGACACGCCTTGCTTCTGGATTTTCTCGATTTCCGCCAGCAGCGCCCACGGGTCGATGACCACGCCGTTGCCAATGATGCTGAGCTTGCCGCCGCGCACGACGCCGGAGGGCAGCAAGGAGAGTTTGTAGGTCACGCCATCGACGACCAGCGTGTGCCCGGCATTGTGCCCGCCCTGGAAGCGCACGATCACATCCGCGCGCTCGCTTAGCCAGTCCACTACTTTGCCTTTACCTTCGTCGCCCCATTGGGAACCGATGACTACAACGCTCATGTGCATTCCTTTTCGTAAAACCGGGGGTTTTCTGTCATATTGTATGGCGGATGGCTATTCAAAAACCGTCACGTAGCCTTCGGCCTGCTTTTTGACCGCCTCAGCAGCGGAAGTTCCATAGGGGATTTTGGCGATGGGCAGGGGCTTATCGCTGGGCAGATGCTCCAACAAATCATCGATATAGAGTGTGAAACCCACTGCTTCTTCGCCGGAGTTGGTTTTGTAGCAGCCGCCGCGCGCCACTTCGATGGCGGGGGATTGCCAATAAATGGCGTAGCCGATGCCGCAGTAATATTCGTAGCCGGACAGGTCGAGCATATCGATGGTGATGTCGGCGTCGATGTTTTGAGCGGTGAGGGCGGTTACTAAGGCTTCCAATTCGGCCAGCGCCTGTTCGGGGGCGACGGCCTCTTTCAATTTTTTCAGCGCGCGCGGTGCGTCGCCCGCCGATTCGAGGATGGCGGCGATGCTGTCGGCACCGAGCTGGCGCAGGCGGGCGGCATCCTTCAGGCGCACAGCGTCACGCGCGGCGTCGCGGTGTTGGGGCGGCAAGGCAGCCAGCAACGGGTGCAGCACAGCGGGGTAATGCAGGTCGATGCTGAGTTTTTTGTCGGCCCCGGTGGCCAGCGCGTGGGTGGCGATGGCGAGGATCTCAGCAATGGCATTGGTGCTGATATCGCCAAAGCGCTCGATGCCTACTTGCGTGTATTGGCGGCGGGTTTTTAGGGCTTCCGGCGCGGTGCGCAGTGTGTAGCCAGCATAGCACAGGCGCAACGGGCGCGGGGCCGAGGCCAGCGCGCCAGCCGCAATGCGGGCGACCTGCCCGGTCATGTCGGCGCGCAGGGCAAGCATGTTCTGGCCCAGCGGGTCGGCGACGCGGAACACTTGGTGGCTGGTGGCTTCGCCTTGGCCTGCCAGCATGGATTCTTCGTATTCCGCCATGGGCGGAATAACGGGCTGGTAGCCGAAGCCGGTGAAGCTTTTTAGGAAATGGTGGATGAGGCGGAACTCGGTGCTGGCCAGCGGCGGCAGCACGTCCATCAGGCCCGAGGGCAGCAATGTGGGAGTAGCGGCCACTATTTTTTGACCGCATCGGCGTGTAATTCACCCGCGATGGCGTACATGTCGTGCGGCATGTCGTTGAGGATGATGCGTACTTTTTCGGCGGGCGCGTCGATGGTTTCGCCAAGCGCTTCGGTGACTTTTTTTACCAGCGCGCGTTTCTGTTCGAGCGTGCGGCCGGCAAGCATGTTGATGGTGACGATGGGCATAGGGAACTCGTTGTACGTTTTGGGTTGTGCATTTGTCGGGGGGAACTTAGCGAAAAACGAACAACGAACAACGAAAAACGCACGCAGCGTTACTCCGTGATGCGGAATAGGCGCGGCGCATTTTTTTTACCGTGCTGGCTGGGCAGGGTTACAGGTTCGAGCCATGCAGGCGTCGCGTCGCCCTTCCACCAGCGGGTGAGCTGGCTTTTCTTTGTGGAGCGGCTGTCGGGGCAGAGCAACAACGCATCCACTTGGCGGCGGGCGAAGTAGCGCTGGAGCTTGTCGCTTTCGGGGATGCGCTGGGCGTTCCAGACATAACGGATCGATTCGCCCTCGCGGTGGTAGTTCGAGGCGAGGATGCGGTAGGGCGTGAAGAACAGGATTTCGGCCCCAAGATTGGTGGGGGCGTAGAGAATCAGCGCGTCGGCCCCGAGCGCATCGGTGATGGCCCCGCTATGGAGTGCCGTGCGCGCCAGTTTCTCGCAGCGAACGATTTGTTTGCTGGTGAGGGTAGCGGTTTTGGGATTGAGCATGAACAGCAGCATCGGCAGGGCGATGGCCAAGGAGATCAGCCCGATGCGAATGCACGCCTGCGACCATTCGTTGCGCTTGGCCACCGCGCGTTGGGGCCATGCGTCGCCTTTGCTGAACAATGCGCCGATCAGCGGGGCCAGCATCAGCGCGGTGATGGGGAAGACGTAATAGTACCAGCGCAGTTGCGTGCAGGCGAGGGCCAGCACGGCGAGCAACAGGAACAGCAATTGCGCGGCAGTGGCGCGGGGCATCAGCGGCTGGCGCACCCACAGCAGGCGGACGTAGAGCAGCGCCGTGGCCAAGGGCAGGAACAGCAGCGCCGCGCTGAACAGGAACGGTTTGGAGAACAGGCTTTTTGCCTCGTTGATGCGCGGCAGAAACTCGCGGGCGATGAAAGGTGAAGCATCGGCCATGGGCCCGTGGAAGAAGGGTGGATAGAGCACCGCCATCAGGCATATCAGCGCCACACCGCCCAGTGTGGCGGCCAGCGCACGGTAAGCGCAGCGGCTTTTCCAGCGCGGCGGCAGGAACGCGAGCCCGCGCACGATCAACGCGCAGAGGACGAGCAGCACCACATGCACGATGGACAGCGAGTCGTAGATGGGCACCAGCCATGTGTCGGGCGCGCGTTCGATGGCGAGGGCGACGAGCGCCATATAGGCCGTGGCGCTGGTGAGATGCACGAGGGGAAGGAGCCGTTCGCCGTCGTGCAGCCAACGCAGCAATTGCCATGCATAGAGAAGGGCGATGAGGAGCAGCGCTTCGGGGCTGATCCAAAGCATGAGGGCCAGCAGCGCGCCTTGTATCCAGCAATCGCGCGGGCGTGGGTCGCGCAGGGTGGCGTAGGCCAGCACCCATACCCAAAGCGCGGCGAGGAACCCATGATGGTCGGCGTTGCCTTGGCCGAAATAACTCCACAGCACGGGCGTGGCGCCAACCAGCACGCCGAGCATGAGGTAGGTCATGGGTGCGGGGTGGAGGGGGCGAACGGCTTTGAACAGGCCCAGCATCAGCACAATCATCCATAGCAGGGGCAGGGCCGCTGCGGCGCGCAGAAGCTTTACGGTGAGCGCGTCGTCGCTGGGCTGGAGCTTCACGAAGGCGGCGATGACGAGATCAAGCGGGCGTGTCCATGGGCTGGAGATGTCGGCTTCGGGGGCATTGCTGCGCGCCACGCGGTGGTCGAACCAGTCGCCGCCTTCCAGCCAGTCGCGCACCAGCGTAAGGCGCAGCCACGGGTCGGGATCGTTCGGCCCGGAGATGGCGCTGGGGTGGTGGGTGACGGTGTCGATGCGCTCCAGAGCGCTGAAGGCCATGGGTAGGGCAATAAGCAGCAATGCCCAGACTTCGGGCGGCACACAACGGAACAGGCGGGAGAGATGGCTCATGGCCGATGCTCCTTCACGAACATGCGCAGGATGGCGCAGAGAATGCGGAAACCGTCGCGGAATGTGTTGAGCTTGCTGGCCGAACCGGCGGGTCGCGCGCCGTAAATGGTGGCGATCTCGCGGAAGCGGATGCGGTGCTGCAGCGCGTAGATGCTCATTTCAGATTCGATCTCGAACCCATCGCTTTGGGCTGGGAAGCCCTGCACGAACGCAGGCGAGAAGGCCCGGAAGCCGGAAAAAATATCGTGCAGTCCTTTGCCGAACAGCAGGCGCACCAGCAGGTTGAACACTCGGTTGCCGAAACGGTGGCCCGGCGGGTAGGTGCCGGGCTGCGTGCCTTGCCGTGTGCCGATGACCATGTCGGCTTCGCCGGACAGGATGGGGGCCAAAAGCTCGCGGGCGCGGGTGTGGTCGTAGGTACCGTCGGCGTCGGCCATCAGGTAGGCGTCGGCGGTGACGGTGCGGAACATGGCGCGCACGACGCAGCCCTTGCCTTGCTCGGGCACGGCAACCACGGTGGCACCCGCAGCGGTGGCTAGCGCGGTGGAGTTGTCGCGCGAGTTGTTATCGAAGACGTAGATGGTGGCTTCCGGCAGCACGGCGCGATAGTCGGCGACCACTTGGGCGATGGTGGCGGCTTCGTTATAACAGGGCAGGAGCACGGCGATGCTGGGCATGGAATGAAGTGATACCCAATCAGGCGATGGGCGCTATGTTAAAGCGCTGCATCCAGCGATTTGCGATGAAAAGGCGGAACAGCAGTGGCGCGAGCGCGACATCCGGGCGCTCCATCTGCCGCGTCACCAGCTCGCGTAGCTCGCCGCCATGCACCATCGGAACCAGCGGGAGGCGCGCGAGTTTTATGTCGCGCAGGAAGGCGGGCATGATGGCGTTCTGCACCCATTCGGCCATCGGCAAACGGAAAGCAGGGCTGTGGGCGCGGTTGAGAATGGGCTCAGGCAGCAGGTCGCCCAGCGCGCGGCGCAGCAATTGGTTGTTATGCATCTGGGCGGCGGGCAAGCGGCGGGTGAATGCGGCCAAAGACTGGTCGAGATAGGGAGTGCGCAGCTCGACGCCGAAGGCCATGCTGCTGCGGTCGCCACGTCGCAACACAGCGGCCAGCGGTTCAGGCGCGGCGTTGTTCATGTTCATGCCCATCGATAATTTCGCCAGCAGGCGGTTCTCGTCGCGTCCGTCGCGCTGCAGCAGCTTTTGCATCAAGCTGGGTTTGGCGGCGGGGGTAAAGCCGGTGCCTGCTCCATGCCCATCGAACAACACGGGTATTTGCGCTTCGCGTGCGGCGCGCGCCACGCACCATTGCCCGTAACTGCTGGTATCGGCGAAGGGTTCGTCGTGGTGCCAGAGCAGCAGGTCGAGCTCGGCCATAAAGTCTTCCGGCAATGGAACGACGAGGTTGCTGAGTGTGTGCGTCGCGCTGTTGGCGGCGATGACCCAGGTGCGTTCGTCGTGGCCGGGCGTGTCGGTCATGGCGGTGAAGCTGTGGAACATGACATCGGCGCCAAGCTGCTGGCGCAACGCGCAGGCGATGGCGGTGGAGGCCACGCCGCCCGTGAGGCAGGTGCCCACTTCGAACGGGCTCTGGCGCTGACGCTCGATGGCGGCGAAGAACAGGTCGCGGAAGGCGGCGACGGTGTCGGCGTCGCTGCCCGGCATGTCGGGCGCGGAGGCTTGCGTGTAGGCAAGGGGCTTCACCTGCGCGGGCGTATCGAGCGGCACCAGCACGGCATGGCCCGGCGCGAGCGCTTGAATATGCGCGAAGCTGGTTTTTTGCGGGTTGCTGGTGCTGCCAAAGCGTAGGAAATCGTCGATCGACGGACGCTCCATTTTGGGGCGGATCTCCGGCAAGGCGAACAGGGCTTTGATTTCCGACGCGAAGGCAAGGCCGCTGCGATGGCCCCAGTAATAGAGCGGGCGTTGTCCGGCTGGGTCGCGCGCCAGTAGCAAACTGCGCTCCTGCGTATCGAGAATGGCCATGGCCCACGGGCCGTTGAAATGCTGGAAGCATTCCATGCCATGTTCGGCGTAGGCGGCGAGCGCCACTTCGGCGTCGCTGTCGGTGGTGAAGCGGTGGCCTTTTGTTTTTAGCGTCTCGCGCAGTTCGCGGTAATTATAGAGCGCGCCGTCCATGGTGATCCAGTAGCGGGCGGTGGCTTCGGTAAGCGGCTGAGTCGCGGCGTCGCCGATGGTGCCGAGCTGGCGGTGGCCCAACACCGCACGCCCGGGAATGGGGGTGGTGGAGGGAAGCGCGTTACGCAATTGGCGGGTGCTGCCATCGTCCATGAACCAGAGCGTGCCATCGCCCTGTGGCCCGCGATGTGCGAGCAGATCCGTCATCGAGCTGATGAAACGGAGATCGTCGGTGCTGCTGTAAATAATTCCTGCGATGGCGGACATCAGGAAGGCCTAACAGGTAAACCGCCACGCGCAATATGGAATGCGCGTGGCGGTTGTAGAGTGAGTGTTATCGTGACGCCTATGCGGCATCACTGCACTACTTGCGGGCGTTGCGAGCCGAAACGCGGGTGAACGAATCGCGCGCGGCTTCGCGTGCTTCGTTCCAATCGATGCCCGTGTCGGCACCCCAATTATTGCGCAGCGACGGTTCGAGATCGTCGAAGCTCTTATCGGGGTTGGCGTTGTACGCGTCCACGCCATAGCGGTAAGCCGGGCGGTAGGCCTCGAAATCCGAGTCCTTGGTCACGTAGGGACGGGTGCGGTAGTTCTCTTCCCAATACGCTTCTTCTTCGGTTGGGTTGATCTCGCGGGCGATGTCCTCGCCTGCGCGGCCCCCGAGTGCGCCGCCAAGTGCAGCGCCTGCCACGACAGCAGCGGCGACCGGAATGGTGACGGCGGCGGTGCTGGCCGCAGCGACGCCCGCGGCGATACCAGCGGCCACGCCACCGGCAGTCATGCCAAGGGTGCCACCCAGTTCATGGGCGTGTTCGGGATCACGAACGTTCGGATCGTTCGGGTTTACTTCGTTAACGGTGGTGGTTTTACGTACGGCTACCATGATGCTCTCCTATGTATGGTGGTGATGGAGCCAGTATCCGCTGCAGGGCATTAAGAAGCGATGCGGTGGCAAGGCCTATACATAAAGAGGTTGGAAGGCGAGGGAGCGCATGCTATTTCGCGGCGCCATGAGCTTTGTTTCCACCGCCGTCTTAGCCTTCAGCATGTCCGCCGACGCGTTCGCCGTTTCGGTGGGCACAGGTGCGAGCATGAAAAAACCGTCCTTCGCGCATGCGCTGCGTACGGGCGTGCTGTTCGGCACGGTGGAGGCTGTCACGCCCTTGATCGGTTGGTTGGCCGGGCTCGCCGCCAGCCGGTTCATTCAACAGATCGACCATTGGGTGGCGTTCGTGATTCTCTGCGCGGTGGGCATGAAGCTGTTGTACGAAGGCGTGCAAGAGGTGGAAGCGCAGGCGGTGGCCCCGAACAAGAACCCTTCCTTCGTGCTTCTGCTGTTGACCGCCATCGGCACCAGCATCGACGCGATGGCGGTGGGGGTAACGCTGGCGTTACTGCCCGTTAATATCTGGATTACGGCTGCGGCCATCGGCAGCGCCACCTGCGTTATGGTCACGCTGGGTATCATGACCGGGCATTACATTGGTTGCCGCGTGGGCAAGTGGGCAGAGATTCTGGGCGGCATGGCGCTCATCGGCATTGGCAGCAGCATTCTGCTCAGTCATATGGGCGTGCTGTAGCGCGCTATTTTTTGTTGGAAGTTTTTAAGGAGTCGTCTTCGCGCTCGCGGCCACCGGCGCGCGGTTGCTCGTCGTGGTATTTCACGTCATCGGCGCGCTTGGCGTTGGTGCGGGATTCTCCGGCACCGTAATTGTCGTCGGGGTCGTTAGTGTGGGCGGGGCCGCTTGTTTGCGTGCCGCGTGCGGTATCGGATTTTGGCTGGGCCATGGGGGCATACTCCTGTTTCCAGAAAGCATGCCCCCGTGCGTGTCAATTGTCCGTTAGTTTACGCTGGAAAGCCGCTTGATGCGCTCGGCGATCTGCGTCACCGCGCTGGAAGTGCGCTGCGTGTTCGACGAGATCTCACGTGTGACGGCGCCCTGCTCTTCGATGGCCGAGGCCACGCCTGTCACGTATTCGCTCACCGAGTTGGCGGTCTGAGCGATGTCGTGCACACTGTTTGCCACAGAGGCAGACACGGCCTGCACCGCTGCGATTTCGCGGGCGATTTCCTCGGTGGCGCGGGTGGTCTGGGTGGCGAGATTTTTCACTTCCGCCGCTACCACGGCGAAGCCTTTGCCAGCCTCGCCAGCACGTGCGGCCTCGATGGTGGCGTTCAGCGCCAGCAGGTTCACCTGGTTGGCGATGGTGTTGATGAGTTCCACCACCCGCTCCATGGATTTCATGCCGGTCACTAGTTTGCCGGTGGCTTCGGTAGAGATGTCGGTCTTTTCGAGAATGTTTTCGGCGGCGCGTTTCGACAGCGACATGTTTTTGCTGATCTCGTTGATGGAAGCCGACATTTCCTCGACCGCCGCAGCGACGCTTTGCACGTTGAGGTTGGTCTGTTCCGCCATCTCGCCCGTGGCGATCACTTCGGTAATCTCGGTGGCGAATTTCACGACTTTGTAGGGTGTGCCGTTCATGTCGAGGATGGGGTTGTAGGACGCCTGGATCCACACTTCCTTGCCGCCTTTGCCGATGCGTTTGTAAGCGCGGCTTTCGTATTCGCCACGGCGAAGCTTTTCCCAAAACTCGGCGTATTCGGTGCCGCGCGCGTAGTCGGGCTCCACGAACATGCGGTGGTGCTGGCCGACCACCTCTGCCAGCGTGTAGCCCAACGTGCTGAGGAAGTTTGGGTTGGCGGTGAGAATGGTGCCATCGAGGTTGAATTCGATGACCGCCTGCGTTTTGTGGATGGCCTGAAGCTGGCCCTTATAGTTGGCCGAGGAAAGTTCCTGATCGGTGACGTCGGTGGCGAACTTCACTACTTTGAACGGTTTGCCGTTCATGTCGAAAATCGGGTTGTAGGAGGCTTGAATCCATATCTCGGAGCCGTCTTTGGCGAGGCGTTTGTAGATTTGCGATTCGAATTCGCCACGCGCTAGTTTTTCCCAGAAGGCTTTGTATTCGGCGCTGTTGGCGTAGCTCGGCTCCACAAACATGCGGTGGTGTTTGCCCTGAATCTCGGCGAGATCGTATTTCATCGCGGCAAGGAAATTCGCGTTGGCGGTGATGATGGTGCCGTCGAGATTGAATTCGATGACCGCCTGCGATTTGCTCATGGCGGCGTTCTTGCCCTCGAACTCTGCGTTAATAAGCTTTTGCGGCGTTATCTCCGTGGCGAATTTAATGATTTTGTAGGGCACGCCCTTTTTGTCGAGAACCGGGTTGTACGAAGCCTGAATCCACACTTCTTTGTTATTCTTGCCAAAGCGCTTGTATTCGCGTGATTCAAAAGTGCCGGCGCGCAGGCTGGCCCAGAAATCTTTGTATTCCTGGCTCTCGGCGTAGCCCGGCTCGACGAACATACTGTGATGCTTGCCTTGAATTTCAGCGAGCGTGTAGCCCAGCGTGTTCAAGAAGTTGTCGTTGGCGGTGAGGATGATGCCCTGAAGATCAAATTCGATGACCGCCTGCGATTTGTGCATGGCATTCATTTCAGCGGAATGCGCGGCGGGTGGCTTTGAAAACATTTGGTTTCTCCTGATGGCTTATGAATCTAGAATTTCAATATATAGGCTTTTTTGGATGCAGATGATGAACTCGATGTTACAAAATTTTCATTTGCATCATACGCGGGATGCTTGAGCACAGCGCCCCGCCTAACGCAAGCAAATGCATTAAAACCTATGGGTTTCTGCGGGGGGCAGGCGATGTAATAAATCGATTCCTGTGCCAAGGTCTCTGGAGGAGGGGATGGGATTCGAACCCACGATACGGTATTAACCGTATAACGATTTAGCAAACCGTCGCCTTCAGCCACTCGGCCACCCCTCCGGTCCAGAGGGCGGACAAGTAGCAAGGGCGGGCGCAAAGCTCAACTGTTTTTCGTCGCGGTGTGCGTTATGACTCGGCACCTGCGGTGGTGCTGATGCTTTCCCACTGGTCGTAAATGTTCTGCAGGTAGGCGTCGGCCTTGGCTTTTTGGGTCTCGCCCGTGGCGCCGCTGAAGGTGAGGGTTTGGTCGCCGCCGTTGATGGCGTTCAGGAACAGGGCGGTGGGGTTCAGTTGCTTCACTTGGTCTTTGGCGGCCATTTGGTCGGGGGCCAGCCCAGCGCTGTTCAGTTCTTTCAGCATGGCGTCGAAATTCTCCTGCGTGAAGGGCTTGTCCTTGTAGCTATCGATGATGCCGTTCAATTGCTTTTGCTGCTGCGGGCTGAGGATGAAGCTTTCGGCCTTGCTGTCGGTGGCCTCGGTTTTGCTGGCTTGCGTGGCGAGGTAGTTCTTGGCCTCGGCGCTGAGATTGAGCAGGTAGGAGACATCGGCCGTGCTGGCGGCCTTGTTACTGACAGCGGCAGAACTTGCCCCGCTAAGTGCCTGCGCCAGCGAGGTGGCCGCGGTCTGTTTGTCGTCCTTCTGGCCGGAAAGTGAGGAGAACTGGTTGTTCAGGATGGAGGAAAGCGTGGACATGGCGGGCTCGCAGTTGGCGGTTTACGCGTGAGGCATTGCAAGCTTTGGGCCAAACGGCAGTGGCCAGCCGGAAATTTGTACGCTGCCTAGGCTGGCCTTGCGTTTGCGCCGTTCCTATGCTCTAAGGCCGGAAAATTGTGAGAGACAGTATGGCCCTCGTGGCACCCATCCAGATTCCCAAAGTTGGCTTCGTATCACTGGGCTGCGCCAAAGCACTCGTGGATTCCGAGCGCATTCTCACGCGTCTGCGCGCCGAGGGCTACGAAATCGCGCCGGAATATAAGGGCTCCGATCTGGTGATCGTGAACACGTGCGGGTTCCTCGATTCGGCGCGGGAAGAATCGCTGGCGGCCATCGGCGAGGCGCTGAACGACAATGGCAAAGTAATCGTGACGGGCTGCCTTGGCGCCGAACCGGAAGTGATTACCGCGAAATACCCCAACGTGCTGGCCGTGACCGGCCCGGCGCATTACGAGGCGGTGATGGAGGCGGTGCATCGCGCGCTACCGGCGGTACATAACCCGCATATGGACTTGCTGCCCGCGCAAGGCATTCGCCTGACGCCACGCCATTACGCGTATCTGAAAATCTCGGAAGGCTGCAATAACCGTTGCAGCTTCTGCATCATTCCGGCGCTGCGCGGCGATCTCGTCAGCCGCCCCATCACCGATGTGCTGAAAGAGGCAGAAACGCTGGCGGCGGCGGGCGTGAAGGAACTGCTGGTGGTGAGCCAGGATACCAGTGCCTATGGTGTGGATGTGAAATACGCGAGCGGCGAGTGGCGCGGGCGCGAAGTGAAAACGCAAATGACTGCGATGTGCGAAGCGCTGGCCGAGCTCGGTATCTGGGTGCGGCTGCATTACGTGTACCCGTACCCCAGCGTCGACCATGTGATGCCGCTGATGGCGGAGGGCAAGATTCTGCCGTACCTCGACATTCCGTTCCAGCATGCCAGCCCGGCCGTGTTGAAGGCAATGCGCCGCCCAGGCAACCAAGTGAAAACGGCGGAGCGCATTCGTAAATGGCGCGAGCAAGTGCCGGATCTGACGCTGCGCTCCACGTTCATCGTCGGCTTCCCCGGCGAGACCGACGAGGATTTCGAATATCTGCTCGAATGGCTCGACGAAGTGGAACTCGACCGCGTGGGTTGTTTCAAATACGAGGATGTGAAGGGCGCGCCCTCGAACCTGCTGGGCAACCAAGTGCCGGAAGACATCAAGAACGACCGCTGGAGCATGTTCATGGCCAAGGCGGCGGAAATTTCCGAATATAAATTGCAGAAAAAAATCGGCACCAAGCAGCAATGCATCGTCGATGCCATTGAGGGCGACCGCATGGTCTGCCGCACCCGCGCCGATGCGCCGGAAATCGATGGCAATGCCTACGCTCCGCGCGTTAAAGGCAAACGCGTGGGTGAGTTTGTGGATATCGAAATCACCAACGCCGATGCGTACGATCTGTATGGGGTAGCCGTTTAATGGACCAGTTCGAACCCATAGCTATCGCGCCTGTAACGCCGCCCAAGCCTGAAAAGAAAAAAGAGACCACCGGCGAGATGCTGCGTTCGTTCGTGTTCGCCATTCTCATCGCGCTGCTGTTCCGCTCGGTGGCGTACGAGCCGTTCCATATTCCCTCGGGCTCGATGCTGAGCACGTTGTACGAGGGCGATTATATTTTTGTGTCGAAACTTTCCTATGGCTACAGCCGCTATTCGTTCCCGTTCGGGCTTGAGCTGTTCGAGGGGCGCAAGTTCTTCAGCGAACCGCAGCGCGGCGACGTGGTGGTGTTCCGGCTTCCGGCGGATCAGAAAGTGGACTATATCAAACGCGTCATTGGCTTGCCGGGGGACCGGATTCAGGTGAAACAGGGCCGTCTGTACATCAACAATAAGCAGGTGGAGGTCACCTTCCGCGAAACAATGAAAATGATGGGCGAAAATGGCGAAACGTACAAAGTGCGCCGTTACGACGAAACGCTTCCGAACGGCGTGACGCACACCATTCTCGACACGCGCAATAGTAATCGTGCCTGCGTGGAATATGCTGAGGATATATCGGGGAATGTAACCTGTACGCTTTTCTCCGATTTCGACTCGGACAATACTAAAGTGTATGTAGTACCTGCCGCGCATTATTTCATGATGGGCGATAACCGCGATAACTCCGAGGATAGTCGATACTCACTCGCCGAAGGGTTCCCGAAAGGGCCGGGCTTCATTCCCGTCGAGAACCTTGTCGGACGCGCCGACCGGATTTTGCTGTCGTACGACACGTCGTATGCGTTCTGGAAGTTTTGGGAATGGCCGCAGGCCTTCCGTGGCAACCGCTGGCTGAAGGCCATCGACTGATGCGTGACATGGCCGCCATCGAAGCCGCCATCGGCTATCAATTCAAAAAGCAGGATTTGCTTTACCAAGCGATGACGCACCGTTCGGTGGGCGCGAACCATAACCAACGGCTTGAGTTCCTCGGCGATTCGGTGCTGGGGCTGCTGATCGCGGAGCTGCTTTACGAGCTGTATCCGGCGGAAGCCGAAGGCGACCTGAGCAAACGGCTGGTGTCGCTGGTGAATGGCGAGATGCTGGCGCGTGTGGCCGAGCAATGGCAGGTCGGTGTGGCGCTGGGCATGTCGGTGAGCGAAGAAGACCAAGGCGGACGCGAGAACCGCTCGAACCTAGAGGATGCCTGCGAAGCCCTGCTGGGCGCGGTGTATCTGGATGGTGGGTTGGAAGCCGCGCGCGGCGTGATTACGCAGTTCTGGAAGCCATTCGCGCTGGAAACCAAAGCGCCCCCGAAAGACCCGAAAACAACGCTGCAGGAATGGGCGCAAGGCCGTGGCTTGCCGCTGCCCGATTATGTGGTACTGAGTTCGGAAGGGCCGAGCCACGCGCCGCAATTCGTGATCGAAGTGCGTGTGGAGGGGCTGGAGCCCGCGCGCGCCGAAGCGGGCACCAAAAAACTCGCCGAGCGCAAAGCCGCCGAGGCCTTGCTGGCTGTGATCGACTAAGCTTTGATGATGTTGCTGCGGTCGGCCACGTTACGGCAGGCGTTGCGCGTATCGATCACCAGTTTGCTGTTGGCCGCCACGAAGGCAAAATCCACATCCGAATGTTCGGTGGTGATGAGCACGGCGTCGTAGCTCGCCAGCATTTCCTTGCTGAGCGCCACGCTGGCGCGGCCAGTGAGAGTGGCGTGCTCGCGCGTGGGTACGATGGTGGGGAAGTGCGAATCGTGATGTTCCACAATGGCGCCTTCGGCTTCCAGTTTTTCCCAGATGAACATGGCGGGGCTTTCGCGCAGATCATCCACGTTCTTTTTGTAGGAAATGCCCACGATGAGTATGCGCGAGCCATTCAGGCCTTTTTTGAAATGCTGGTCGAGCCCTTGGCGGGTGCGGCCCACCACGTAGTCGAACATGGAGTTATTGATCTCGCCCGCCAGCTCGATGAAATGCGTCGGCACGCCGTATTCGCGCGACTTCCAGGTGAGGTAGAACGGATCGATGGGGATGCAATGGCCGCCGACGCCGGGGCCGGGGTAGAACGGCATGAAGCCGAACGGCTTGGTTTTCGCGGCATCCACCACTTCCCAGACATCGATGCCCATTTTGTCGTAGACCAGCTTCAGCTCGTTCACGAGCGCGATGTTGACCGCGCGGAAGATGTTCTCGGTGAGCTTCACGGCCTCGGCGGTGGCGCTGCTGCTGACCGGCACGGCTTGGCTGACGATGTTGCTGTACATGGCCATGGCCAGTTTGCGCGATTTGTCGTCGTCGGCGCCCACCACTTTGGGAATGGTGTGGGTGCTGAAATAGCCGTTGCCCGGGTCTTCGCGCTCGGGCGAATAGGCGATGAAGAAATCCTCGCCCGCGCGCAGGCCGCTGGCTTCCAGCATCGGGGTCATCAGGTCGGTGGTGGTGCCGGGATAGGTGGTGGATTCGAGCACCACCAGCTGGCCGGGGCGCAGGGTTTTTGCGATGGTTTCGGTGGTGGCGACCACGTAGCTCATGTCCGGCTCGCGGTTTTTGCTGAGCGGCGTGGGCACGCACAGGATCAGCGCATCGGCGCGGGCGAGGGCGCTGGCGTCGGAGGTGGCTTCGAAACCGCCTTTGCTCACCATGCCCTGAATGGCGGTATCGGGAATGCCTTTGAGATAGGATTGCCCTGCGTTGAGCTTGTCGATTTTGCTTTGGTCGACATCGAACGCCAGCACCTTATAGCCTTTGGCGTGGGTGGCGATGGCCAGCGGGAAACCCACATAACCCATGCCGAGAATGGCGATGGTGCCGTCGCACGCGGTCATGCGGGCGAGCAGTGCTTCGAAATCGAAGTCGGCGGCGGCGAGTTTGGCGGTGCTGGGGGCCATGGCGCAATCCTTTAAAAATCGCTGGATTACTAGGGCGCGGATGGACTAAATGCAAGTTCAAAACATGCGGTTTTCCTATGGCTCCGGCTCTCAAGCACCTCACCGAATCCGAAATTCTTGCGCGGGTGCTGTACCGCGACGCGATGATGCTGGTGATTAATAAATCGGCGGGCATCGCCGTGCATATCACCGGGCACGATAAAATCGCGCTCGATGCGTCGTTCACCCATTTGCAGTATGGGCTGCCGAACCCGCCCGCGCTGGCGCATCGGTTGGACCGGGATACATCGGGCTGTCTGGTGCTGGGGCGGCACCGGCAGGCGCTTATCAAGCTGGGGAAACTGTTCGAGCAGCAGCGCATCGATAAGAAGTATCTGGCGGTGGTGGTGGGCGCGCCCGCAGAACCCGAAGGCAGTATCGACCGCGCCATTCTAAAATCGGGCTACAACAGCAAATGGAAACTGACGCTGGACGAGAGCGGCCAATCGGCGGTGACGGATTACAAACAACTGGCCAGCAACGGCATCCTGAGCCTCATCGAGTTCTCGCCGAGAACGGGACGCACGCACCAGATACGCCTGCACGCGGCGTTCGCGCTGGGCTGTCCGGTGGTGGGCGACCCGTTCTACGGGCCGGAAACGGGCGAATACAGCGCCGCCGCCCAACCCATGATGCTCCACGCCCAAAGCATCACGATTCCGCTTTACGCCAGTAAAGACCCCATCAAGGTCGAAGCCCCGGTGCCGGACGCGATGCAGGCCCTCATCAATATCGTCATTCCCGCGTAGGCGGGAATCCATGCCATGAGGTGTGCGGATTTTACGGATGCATGACGCCTGTGGCAGGGCATGGATCCCCGCCTGCGCGGGGATGAAATTAAGGGGTGAGATCGAGGGATAGATCGCGCCATTCAGGATTCATGTCCATGATCTGGCGCAGCTTCCAGTTGCGGTTCCATTTCTTCATTTGTTTTTCACGCAATATCGCGGCTTCCATGCTTTCATGTGCCTCGTAGTAAACGAGTTTGGTGCAGTCGTATTTCTTGGTGAACCCTTCGACGACGTGATTCTGGTGTTCCCAGACGCGTTTCATCAGGTCGCGCGTCACGCCAATATAGAGCGTTCCAAATGCTTCACTGGCCATGACATAGACGAACGCCATGCCGGGCTAATTACTCGCCTTGGCTGGCCGAGAAGCCTGCTTTGCCGTCGAAGGTCCAGAGGGTTTCGATTTTTAGGAAATCGAGGCCCTGGTCGGCGGCCATGGTCATGAGTTTGGCGATCTGGGAGTGGGTGACGGGCGCGTTCTTGTCCTTGGGCAGGAAGCGGCAACGGTAACGGTCGGTCACGTCCATTTCGGTCACCATGTTCGGCCACACTTTGAGGCCTTTGCACGAGATCATGGTGAGGCTCAGCTCGTCGGTCGAGAGTTTGTCGACCATCTCGCCGAGCGTGTTGATGTCTTCGCCCAACCAATGCACGAAGAAATCAAGGCCGATCAGTTTGCGGTCTTCCGTTTCGGGATCCATGACGGCGTGGATGGAGGGGTTGCCCTCGTTCGGTGCGTATTTCACGACGCGGTAGGTTTCCGGCATTTGGCCAAGGCGATCGATGACCGCTTGCGCGAATTCCTTGGTGCCGAGTTTGGCTTTGCTCATGTCGTTCTGGATATCAACGGTGTGCTGGCCGTCCTCGATGGTTTTGAGCCATGCGTTGTGGATGAGCGAGGCGTGCTCGTTCAGGCCCAGATGCACCATCATCATGATGGCGCCATGCAGCAGGCCGGAGGGGTTGGCGATGTTCTTGCCCGCGATGTCGGGGGCGGAGCCGTGAATGGCCTCGAACATGGCGTAGTTGGCGCCGATGTTGGCGGAGCCTGCAAGGCCCACCGAGCCCGAAACTTCCGCCGCGATGTCGGAAATGATGTCGCCGAACAGGTTCTCGGTAACGATCACATCGAACAAATGCGGCTTGGAGGCGATGCGCGCCGAGCCGATATCGATGATGTAATGCTCGTTCTCGATCTGCGGGTATTCCTTGGCCACCTTGGTGAACATATCGTGGAACGCACCGTCGGTGAGTTTCATGATGTTGTCTTTCGACATGCAGGTCACTTTTTTGCGGTTGTTCAGCACGGCGTATTCGAACGCGTAGCGCATGATGCGCTCGGAGCCCGAACGGGTGATGATTTTGACCGACTGGAACGCATCCTGCGTCTGGCGGTACTCGATGCCAGCGTAGAGATCTTCCTCGTTCTCGCGCACGATGACGAGGTTCATGTTGGCGTGCATCGACTGGATGTAGGGGTGGAAGCTGGTGCAGGGGCGCACGTTGGCGTAGAGGCCGAGGGCTTTACGCATGGTGACGTTCAGCGATTTGTAGCCGCCGCCCTGCGGGGTGGTGATGGGGGCTTTGAGCAGCACCTTGGTGCGCTTGATGCTGTCCCATGCGTCCTGCGGGATGCCGGTGGTGACGCCTTTTTCGTAGAATTTCTGGCCCACTTCGATCGTGTCGATGTTCAGCGGTACGCGCGCTTCGGCGAGGATTTTAAGCACCGCCTCCATGATTTCCGGCCCGATGCCGTCGCCGTAAGCAACGGTGATGGGATGGGCTTGGGCTTTTTTGGTCATGGCGACTACGGACATGGGGTAACTCCTGATTGAATATGGCAGGAGCATAGCGAAGCGATGGTTAAAAAACAGGTAAAGCCCATTGCACGGGCGTTTCATGCCTGTTTTCGCCACGGCATGTTGCTTTATAACCCTAGAACCATGACCGCCTTTACCCATAATGCCGTGGCTTCATAAAATTGTAACAGAGCAGGGCTATGACTCGGGCATGGGCGAGCCAATTAATTTACATACGACAAGCGATTCCGATCTGGAGTTGGCGATCCGCTCGCTCAAACCGGCGAAGACCTTGTATTCCGGACGCGCCTTCTTGCTCAAAATCTTTCAGGAATTAGGCAGGGAAAAACTGTGCGACTTTCTGGGGCGCGTGAATGATATGCCCGAAGAGCTGGATTACGACCTTCACCTTACCGAGGAAGAAAAGACCATTTTTCGTTCGGTGCTGGTGCAGTTCTGGGACCGACGGAAATTCTTGAACACGTTCGGTTGGGGTGGCGCGGGCGTTGTCGCCATGGGGCTGGGAACAGCCGGAATGGCCGAACAGCTGGAATGTGCGGTGACGAAAAAACCGCTGCTGGATAAAGAGCCGGGTAGTTCGCTGGTTAGCAGAACGGCCGATTTTATGCATAAGGTGCCGGGCCCGCCGACGGAATTTCTTATCGGTGCCTCGTTGGTGCAGGAGTGCCACGATGAGTGGAACGACATCAAGCTGGAAGAAATCGGGGATGCCGTCGAGGTGCTTGTTCATAAATTGCGGGGAAGCAAAGCCTTTATGAAACAAGCCGAAGCGGCCGAGAAGGGCATAAGCGGCTTAGGCGTTTAACGTCGCCTTGATCGCGGCGAGTGCCTCTTCCAGCTTATCGCCATCCGGCCCGCCGCCTTGGGCGAAATCGGGGCGGCCACCGCCACCTTTGCCACCGACGGCTTCGACGGCAGCTTTCACCAAGCTCGGCGCGTCGCCTTTCGCATCTTTGCCCACGGCGACGATGATGTTGGCTTTGCCTTCGCTGGCGCTCAGCAGCACGCTTACGGCGTCGGCATGTTTCTGCTGCATGCCGTTGGCGAGGTCGCGCAGTGATTTGGCGTCGAGCTCGGCGAAGATGCGGCTGGCGAGTTGGGTGCCGCCGATGGTTTCCACCGTGGCTTCGCCACCGCCCGCATCGAGCGCGGCCTGTTTTTTGAGTTCGGTGGCTTCTTTGGCGAGTTTTTTATTGTCGTCCTGCAAGGCAGCGATGGCGGCGTTCGCTTTGGCGGATTCGTCGGCGTAGAGCGTGCCGACATCATGGAGCGGTGCGGTCTTTAAACGGTCGAGCGCGGGCAGGGCCGGGGCGGCCGCGCCGGATTTTTTTACTTCCGCATACAGTCGGGCGTTCTCTTTGATGAGCGCCTGCAACTGCTCGTCCTGTTTGGCGAGCTGGTCGAGCACGTAGGCGCGCACGCCTTCGCCCGTGACGCCTTCGATGCGGCGCACGCCGGAGGAGACGGAACCTTCCGAGGTGATTTTGAACAGGCCGATGTCGCTGGTGCGGCGCACGTGGGTGCCGCCGCACAACTCGACGGAGAAGTTGGCGTCGCCGTGGTTGCCCATGGCCAGCACGCGCACTTCGTCGCCGTATTTCTCGCCGAACAGGGCCATGGCGCCTGCTTTGATGGCTTCTTCTTGGCCCATCAGGCGGGTGCTGGCTTCGCTGTCTTCGAACACATGGCGGTTCACTTCGGCCTCGACGGCATCCAGTTCTTCGCGGCTGACGGCTTTGGGGTGGGTGATGTCAAACCGCAGTTTGTCGTCGGCCACCAGCGAGCCTTTTTGCGTGATGTGCTCGCCCAGTTTGTGGCGAAGCGCGGCGTGCAACAAGTGCGTGGCCGAGTGGTTGGCGCGGATGCGGTCGCGGCGCGCAGTGTCGATGGTGAGTTCGATCACATCGCCGATTTTGAGCGTGCCTTCGGTGACGGTAACGTCGTGGGCATGAATGCCCTCCAGCGGCTTCGCGGTGTCGGTGACAGTGGCTTTGGCGCTGCCCGACACAATGCTGCCGGAATCGCCGACCTGTCCGCCGGATTCGCCGTAGAACGGGGTTTGGTTGGCCACGAGCTGGCCTTTTTCACCGGTTTTCAGCTCGGTCACTTCTGCGCCGTCTTTCACCAATGCGGCGATGGTTCCTTGCGCGTGGTCCATGGCGTAGCCGAGGAACTCGGTGGCGCCGGTTTTTTCTTTCACGTCGTACCACAGGCTGGAGGTGGCGCTGGCGCCCGAACCTTTCCACGCGGCACGCGCGCGGGTTTTCTGCTCAAGCATGGCGGCGTCGAAGCCTTGGGTGTCGACGGCGATGTTCTCGCCGCGCAGAATGTCCTGCGTTAGATCGAGCGGGAAACCATATGTGTCGTAGAGTTTGAAGGCCACTTCGCCGGACAAGGCTTGGCCTTGGCCGATATTGGCGCGTTCTTCCTCCAGCAGCTTCAGGCCGCGTCCCAGCGTGTCCTTGAACTTTTCTTCTTCGAGTTTCAGTGTTTCCTGCACCACGGCTTGCGCGCGTTTCAGCTCGGGGTAGGCGGCGCCCATTTCCTCGACTAATGTGGGCACCAGCTGATGCATCAACGGTTCTTTGCAGCCCAGCATGTGCGCGTGACGCATGGCGCGGCGCATGATGCGGCGGAGCACGTAGCCACGGCCTTCGTTGCTGGGGAGCACGCCATCGGCGATGAGGAAGCTGCTGGAGCGAAGGTGATCGGCGATCACGCGGTGCGACACGCTTTGCGCGGCGTTGGTGTTTTTCGAGAAATCCTGCGACGCGGCGATGAGTGTTTTGAACAGGTCGATGTCGTAATTGTCGTGCACCCCTTGCAGCAGCGCGCTGAGGCGTTCGAGGCCCATGCCGGTATCGATGCTGGGTTTGGGCAGGGGAATGCGCGTGTCGGCGTCCTTCTGCTCGAACTGCATGAACACGAGGTTCCATATTTCGATGAAGCGGTCGCCGTCTTCGTTCGGCGAGCCGGGAGGGCCACCTGGGATGTGCGCGCCGTGGTCGTAGAAAATTTCCGAGCAGGGGCCGCAGGGGCCGGTGTCGCCCATCGACCAGAAATTGTCGTTGGTGGCGATGCGGATGATGCGTTCTTCGGGCAGACCGGCGATTTTTTTCCATAGGTCGAACGCTTCGTCGTCGGTGTGGTATACGGTGACGCAGAGTTTTTCTTTGTTGATGCCCCATACATCGGTGAGCAGTTCCCACGCGTGGCTGATGGCTTCGTCTTTGAAGTAATCGCCGAAGCTGAAATTGCCGAGCATTTCGAAGAATGTGTGGTGGCGGGCGGTGTAGCCCACATTGTCGAGATCGTTGTGTTTGCCCCCGGCGCGGACGCATTTTTGCGAAGTGGTGGCGCGCGGCGGCTGCGGCGGCTTCTCGATGCCGGTGAAGATGTTCTTGAACTGGTTCATGCCCGCATTGGCGAACATCAGCGTCGGGTCGTTCTGCGGCACCAACGAGGAACTGGGCAGCACAGCATGCTGCTTGCTCGCGAAGAACTCAAGAAACTGGGTGCGGACATCGGTAACGCTGGGCATGGAACTCTCTCAAAAAGGGAGGAAATTCATAGCTTCCAGCATGCGCGGCGGCAAGGGAAATGTCGGGCTAGCCCCGGCCGGTGCCCTTGGGCTTTTGCGCTTTCAAGTCCTCGATGCTTTGCTTGGCGGGTGCGATGGCGTCGAGCAGGTCGGTGCGTTGGAAGGAAAGGGGCCGTTTGATCTCACCCTCGATGGCGCTGAAGAATAGGTCGGGTTGTTCTGCTATCCGGTCGAACATGCCGCTGACGGTGGGGTGCGATTTGTCGATAAGCCGGTTGTAGCTGCCGATGATGGCGGACTTCGAGTAGGGCTGCCCCATTGCTGTAAAGACGGGCACGAGCTGACTGACATGGTCGAGCTGCGAAACCAGCTTTTGCCATTGGCTGTAAAGAGCCTGCGTTTCCGTGGTGCCGCTACCGTTGAGGCCTTTCAGCACGCCGCCGTAATATTCTTTGGTTCGTGCCGCGCCTCTGTTGCCGCCGATGCGTGACGCGATGCCGTTCTTCCACGAGCGGGGCTCGGTGGGTTGGGCGGCGGGTTTTGGGGTGCGTTTCTGCTTTTCCGGGGTTTGAATATTTTTGCTGTTGAGGCGTGCTTCGTCGGAAGCCTCGGTCGCCAACCATTCGTTGATGGCGGCTTTGGGCTGCGTGCTTTGCGCCAGATACATTTCGGCTTCCTTGCAGAAGATGTTCCATGCGGCGACGGGGTCGCTTTCTGAGGCTTCTTTGGCAGCCTGGAGCAGGTGGGTCAGTATTTCCTGCTGCCCGCTGGTGATTATTTTATGGGAATCGAGCGGGTGGATCTTATAGCTGATCCATTGGCTGGCGCGATCCAGTTGATTCTCGGATTTTGTGACGAGTACTTCGGCGCGACGCGCATCGATGGCTTGTGCGCGTTGCTGCTCTGCCAGCGTGGGTGGATGGTTGTAGGTGGCGATGTCGGTCATATCCATGAGACAGAGAATAACGCAGGGCTGCCTCAATTCGTATGAAGATTCCGTGACATAACGAAAAGCCCCGGCCAGTTGCCCGGCCGGGGCTTAACGCTGTTGCTAACGTAGAGAGTGCTAGGCCGCGTCGGCGGGTTCGACTTCCTGGCCTTTGGCTTCATCGACATACTCGGCGGGGTTGCCTTCGAGCACGGCGGAAAGCTTGGTGGCTTTAGCGCGGATGGCGAGTTCGATTTCCTGCGCGATTTTGGGGTTGTCCTTCATGAACTGACGGGTGTTTTCTTTGCCCTGACCGATACGCTGGTCGCCGTAGCTGAACCAGCTGCCCGATTTCTCGATGAGCCCGGCTTTGATGCCCAGATCGATCAGCTCGCCCTCTTTCGAGATGCCAAAGCCGTAGAGGATATCGAACTCAACGGTTTTGAACGGCGGGGACACTTTGTTCTTCACCACTTTCACGCGGGTGAGGTTGCCCACCACGTCCTCTTTGTCCTTCAGCGCGCCGATGCGGCGGATATCCATACGCACGGAAGCGTAGAATTTCAGCGCGTTGCCGCCGGTGGTGGTTTCGGGGTTACCGAACATAACACCGATTTTCTGGCGGATCTGGTTGATGAAGATAACGGTGCATTGCGTGCGCGAGATGTTGGCGGTGAGTTTGCGCAGCGCTTGGCTCATGAGGCGGGCCTGGGCGCCCATGGTGGCGTCGCCCATTTCACCTTCCAGCTCCACTTTCGGAACCAGCGCGGCCACGGAATCGATGACCACCATGTCGATGGCGCCGGAACGCACCAGCGTATCGGCGATCTCGAGGGCTTGTTCGCCGGTATCCGGTTGCGAAATGAGAAGGTCATCGACGTTCACGCCGAGTTTTTTAGCGTAGGCGGGGTCGAGCGCGTGCTCGGCATCGATAAAGGCGCAGGTGCCGCCGGTTTTTTGCAGCTCGGCAATGCAATGCAGGGTGAGGGTGGTTTTACCCGAGGATTCGGGGCCGTAGATTTCGATGACGCGGCCTTTCGGGATGCCCCCGACGCCCAATGCGATGTCGAGCCCGAGCGAACCGGTGGAGGTGGCCTCGACGATCATTTTATCCTGCTGGCCGAGCTTCATGATCGAGCCCTTGCCGAAGGTTTTTTCAATTTGCGCGAGGGCGGAGTCGAGTGCTTTTTTCTTTTCGTTGGTCTGGGCGGCGGTGGGTGCTGCTTTGGGGGCTGCCATGGGTATGCTCCTAGGGGTAAATCGTTTTGGTTGAGCAGAAGCTACACCTGAAACCCCCGAACTATCAATGGGAAAATCACCTTATCCACCCTTTAAAAGGCTAGGATTTAAGCCAAAACTTGATTTATGGCCATAAATCAAGAGGGTGGCATTGTGAATTATTTTTGCCTTACTGCACGTTAAAGAAAAACGGGCAGGCGATGGTGCTGTTGCTCAGCCGGTAGCGCGCACCGCTGGCAATGGCGAGGGTGGCCGATGGGGTTGCGTCGTGGCAGTTGGTGGAGAGCTCGAACGTGGATGATGCCCTTATTTAATCGTCAGAAAGCTATACTGGCAACCTACTGCACTCAAGGGAAAACAGCCTATCTGCGCACGCATCACGGCAGCTGTCGCACGCGGAACCAGCAGGATTTCCCGGTATGGGCAAGATCGTAAGCGGCATCGGTTTCGCTGTTGGTGGTGGCGCAATTATCTAGATTGGCTTTCTTGTTCACATTGATCTTGCCGTAGGCGGGATTACCGTCATCCAGTTTCGTGTCGATGTTCCAAACCTCCTCGGGTTTGAAAATAGGCGTGCTTGGAACAGTGGTTGCCGTGGCACCCCCAATGGGTGCATTCAAGCCATAGGCTCCGGGAAACAGCGAGGCATGGCCGGAGGCAATAGACGTGGTATTGCCCAGGCCGAAAGCAGCGTTGGAGACGCGCATCGCTGGAACGTTCTGACCGGGGATCTGCTCATTTACGCCACCCGCGCCACCTACACCAGTGAACGTACCCTCAATAAGTCCTGCATTCGCCAGCTGTTTGAAGAAATGGTAATATTCGCGGTAGCTCCCGGTGGTGGAGCCTAGCTTGACTTCCCCGTCGCCATTACCGTTGCAGGTGCCGGGGCCTGTTTGCGAGGCCGCGAAGCAGGTATCGTCATTGCCCGTAGCACCCGCCGCAATGCCCCACACCGCCGTGGCATTGGGCATGTCGCCGGGCCAATAAAAATATTTGTCACGGAACGTCAGCATCGCGGTGCGGTATTTGCTGATGTCGGTGCCGATGCTTCGCAACTCAGACGCGCGTATCAGGCTTTGCCCGGCGAGGATGCCGCCGACCAGTAGGCCGAGAATGACGAGCACGATGCTCAGTTCGACAAGGGAGAATGCGTGGTTATGCTTCCGAATTTGTGCCATCCAGCACTTCTTTCACTTTGCTTGCCAGTTGCTTCAGGGTGAATGGTTTGGGCAGGAAGTTGAACTGGCGGTTGTCGGTGCCGTAACTGTCGACGAAGGCGTCTTCGGCGTAGCCCGAGATAAACACGACCTTGATGCTCTTCATGCGCTCGGCATGGTCGGTGTAGAGGGTGTTGACCATTTTGGGGCCGTTGATGCCGGGCATGACGACGTCGGAGATGATGATATCGATGTCGCCGGTATGTTCGGTGAACACTTCGAGCGCGTTCTCGCCGGAATCTGCTTCCAGCACTTCGTAGCCTTTGTTGCGCAGGGCGCGGGCGGCGAAGATGCGCACGGGGGTTTCGTCCTCGACCAGTAGAATGGTGGCGGCGCCGGTAAGGTCGGCGTCGGGCTTGGCCTCGGTGGTCTCGTAGCTGGGGGCTTTCACCTCGGGCTCGAAATGTTTGAGATAGAGGCAGAAGCTGGTGCCATGGCCAATGGAGGTGCGCACGAAGATGTTGCCGCCGGATTGTTTGACGATGCCGTAGCAGGTGGAGAGACCAAGCCCGGTGCCGGAGCCGACTTCCTTGGTGGAGAAGAACGGCTCGAAGATGCTGCGGACGATGTTGGGCGGGATGCCGGTGCCGGTGTCCTCGATTTCCACCAGGACGTATTTGCCCGGGGCGATGGTCTCGTCGTCGGTGGGGGCGATGAGGTGGTCGGGCAGGTCGTCGTCGGAGTTGATCATGACGTTGCTGGTTTTGATGGTCAGCGTGCCGCCGTCTTTCATGGCGTCGCGCGCGTTCACGGCGAGGTTAATGATGACCTGCTCGAGTTGGCCTTGGTCGGCCTTGACCATGCCGAGGTCGCGGCCATGCATCATTTTCATCTGGATGTTCTCGCCGATGAGGCGGCGGATGAGGTTGCTCAGCTCGGCCAGCACATCCGTCAGGTCGATGGTTTTGGGTTGCAGCGTCTGGCGGCGCGAGAAGGCGAGGAGCTGGCGCACAAGGTTGGCGGCGCGGTTGGCGTTCTGTTTGATTTGCATGATGTCGGCGAAGCTGGGATCGCCTGCCGGGTGGCGCATCAGCAGCAGGTCGCAGAAGCCGATCATGGCGGTGAGCAGGTTGTTGAAATCATGCGCTACGCCGCCCGCGAGTTGACCGACCGCGTGCATTTTCTGGCTGTGGGCGAAGCGCATTTCGAGGTTTTTCTGCTCGGTCTGGTCGAAGATGTGCAGCACCGGCACGGGCTGGAACCCTTCGCCCGGCTGCATCAGGGTGATGTAGGTGTAAGCGTTCACAATTTCGCCATTCGTCAGGCGCAGGGTGAGCGACAGCGGCGGCACGGTCTCGGGGCTGTTCCACATGCCGGAGAGCGTTTCGGTGAAGCGCGCGCGATCTTCTTGGTCGATGAACTCGATGAGGCGCACATGGCGGTCGGTGGGCAAGGTGCCTTGCATCAGCCGGCTAAAGGCGGCGTTGGATTCGAGGATCTCGCCTTCGCGGTCGAGCCGCAAGATGGCGATGGGGGAAAGCTCGATGAAGCTGTTGATGGTCAGCCCGGTAGCTTTTTCAGTGGCGAGGGTTGCAGAGATGGACATTTAGGCTCCCGAAGGCAGGATACTGCCCGTTGCGCCACCAAGCTTGCCTTCCGCATCGCGGATGATCGACTGTTGGAACTGGACGGCAAGCAGGTTGCCTTGCTTGGTAATCAGCAGGGCCTCACCACGATGCTCGGCCAGCGTGTAGTCGTCGGGCACAGGTTGGTGATCAAGTTGGTTTAGCAGGCGCTGGATGGCGATGCGCGCCTCCAGCATTTCGCCGGGGTGATAGCCAAGCATGGCTTCCAAAGCGGGGTTCACATATTCGAGCCGGCCGAAACTGTCGGTGGCGTACATACCGATGGGCGAGGCGCTGAGCAGGTGGTCGAGTTTTTCGACGCTGGTGGTGCGCAGTACGTCGGGCATCAGCTGCATGCCCGCGCGCTGGCCACGGAACTCGCGACCACGGACGACCGTGTAGCCAGCAGGGCGCGCCAAGGGCTCCAGCGTCAGCACGTATTCTTTGGTGCCTTGTGGGTAATGCACGGGGAAAACGAGGCGCTCGTTGGAGCTGCTGTAAATGGCGTCCATCACGCGTTCGCGGTCGGTTTTGCTGACGCCGCCTTGCTCGAACAGGCCTTCCAGCATTTGCGCGTCGTTGTAAATGAAGTTGGGGAACACCTGGCGCAGGCCTGAGTTGGCGTAGACAATGGTGCCGTCGCGGCGCACGAATAGGCAGAAGCTGGAACCCAGCGCCACCGCCTCGGCGAACAGCATGTTCTGGTATTCCGTCGACATCACCAGGTCGAGGTTCTGTTGTTTATGGTAGACGATGTAGAAGCATAAAAGCGCCACCATGCCCATGGAGAAGAACGCGCTCATGCCGCGGCCGCCCAGCGTGTTGGGCGAGAATGACAGCACAAAGATGACCGCAATGGTGAAGCTGAAGGCCGCGATGATTTTCCAGATCTGGCTGCGCCGCTCACGCGGGACGAAATCCATCTGGCCGGGGCTTACATACTCGTTTTCATTGAATCGCATGGATGGATGGTAGGGGGTGCGAGGGGATAGGCAAGGGAAATGTGACACGCGGCGCGTGTCGCGTGATTCGTGGGGATTACCTGTCATCTACGAGACACGAATCACTTCTTTTTCTTGCCCGGCATATGGATCGTTGGGGCTTTGTTGATGGTCTTGCCTTTGAGTTTGTAGACGTAGCCGATCACCTTGGCCACGGCCTGGTAATGCTCGATGGGAATCTCGTCGTCGATCTCGGTGGTGTCGTACAGCACGCGGGCGAGGGGCGGGTTACGCATCACCGGCACTTTGTGTTTCTCGCCCATTTCGCGGATGCGCAGGGCCACTTCGTCGGTTCCTTTGGCCAGAACCACCGGAGCGGGCATGGTGGTGGAATCGTATTTCAGGGCGACGGAATAGTGCGTTGGGTTGGTGATGATGACGTCGGCCTTGGGCACGTTGGCCATCATGCGTTTGCGGGCTTTGTCGCGGCGGATGGCACGCAGCTTGCCTTTGATGTGCGGGTCGCCCTCTTGCTGTTTGTATTCGTCCTTCAGCTCCTGTTTGGTCATGCGCATTTGTTTCAGGAACACCTGACGCTGGTAGAAATAATCGAAGATGGAAAGCAGGAACAGCACGATGCAGGCGCCGATCAGCATTTTGCCTGCGATATGCTGCGCGAGCTCCATCATATGGAGCTTCTGCCCGCGCATGGCCCCGGCGATCTGCTCCTTGAAGGGCAGCGCTACCATGACGGCCACGATGGCGACCACCACCAGCTTCAGCAGGTTCTTGATGAATTCGATGATGGCCTTGAGCCCCAGCACGCGTTTGAAGCCGGAGAGCGGCGAGATCTTGCTGAGTTTCGGCTTCATGTTCTCGGCGGAGAATACCCATTTTTTCTGCACCACAGCCGGGGCAATGGCCGCGATGAAGGTGACGAGGAGGGGCATGGCCAGCAGCGCCATGGCGCCAATGGCCACATGGCGCATCAGCCGCGACACCTCGGCGCTGCCCATACGGATGGATTCTGGGTGGGTGATGAACGGTGAAAGCAAGGTGATGCCTTGCTTGCCCATCATCGGCGCAATCGCCATCACGAAGAAGGTGAGGGCGAGGATCATGAAGAAATGGTTGATCTCGCGGCTGGAGATCATCTGACCTTTCTTCTTCGCCTCATCCAGCTTTTTCTGGGTGGGTTCTTCGGTCTTTGAGGCGTCGTCGTCGTCTTCTGCCATTTAATCTACCGTTACGAAATTCAAGATCTGATTTTCCATGAAGCTCATGATGATGTCGGTGAGCAGGGGCAGGCCAATAAGCATGAGCGTCAGGGCGAGCAATATCTGTGCGGGCATCATCACGAAGAATACCTGGAAGCTGGGCATCAGCCGGTTGGCCAAACCGCCTGCAAGGTAGAAAAGCAGCGAGAAAATAATGTGCGGCGCGGCCATCATCACGCCCAGTGTAAAGCTGTCGGCCATCACGCGTACATAGAGCATGTTCATGTCAGCCACGCCGGGGAACATGGCGGGCGGGAACACGTCGTAGCTTTGCATGAGGGCGGCGAGCACCAGATGGTGCAGGTTCAGGGTAAAGAATAGGGTGACGACCATTAACGTCAGGATGTTGCTGACCACTGGGGCTTGCGAACCGGAGGAGGGGTCGAAGATGGCCGCCACCGCCAGCGACGACTGCATGGCGACGATGGTACCCGCCACATGCACCGCCGACAGAATGACGCGCACGATGAGCCCAAGGAACGCGCCGATGAGAAGTTCGCCCGCGACCAGCACGCCCAACCCGAAGCCGCTGACGGGCAGGATGGGCATGCGCGGTTCCAATATCGGGGTGAGTAACAGGCTGAACATGAGGGCGAACAGCAAACGCACGCGCGGCGAGACATAGACGTCACCAAAGCCCGGCATCACCATCAGCGCCGAACCGACGCGTACAAAGATCATGAAGAACGCCATGATCTGCGTGATGAGGAAATAATCGAGGAGATTGATGGTCATGCGACCTTACCTCCTTATTCGATGTTTTCGATGCGAACGAAAAGTTCGTTGGTGTAATCCTGCAGCGACTGGATCATGTAGGGGAACACCAGCATCATGACGATGAGCATGCAGGTGACCTTCGGCACGAAGGTGAGGGTCATTTCCTGAATCTGGGTGAGGGCTTGCAGCAGCGATACGGCGAGACCCACGATGAGCGCGGTGAACATCATGGGCGCGGCAACGAGCATCAGAATCTTGATTCCGTCACGCACTACGTTCACTACATCGACTGCTTCCATGGATTTTACCTACACGTTCCGAAACAGGGCGACAATAGTAGTTATGGGAGGTTAGTAAATCGAGCCAGCCGAGTTAGCAGGCCAGTAGGCCGAACAGGAACAGCCAACGAACTAAATCGGCATTTTGATGATGTCCTGGTACGCATTGATCATGCGATCGCGCACGGCGACGACGGTGGTAAGTGCGGTTTCAGCGTTGCTCACGGCGGTCACCACATCGGTGATGCTGGCCTTGCCGGAGAGGGCTTTGGTGGCCACTTCTTCGCTTTTGTAGCCCATGTTGGTGGCGGATTCGAGCGCGCCGCCGACCATGTCGAGGAACGGGTTCTTGCTGGCCGCTGCCGAGCCTTCAACCCCGGTGGGCACGCCCGCCGACGACACTTTCGACAGAATGTTCTCGGCTGCTTTAAGCGCTGCGCCGTAGGCGCCGCTGGCTTGGGCAAAACGAATATCCGACATCACGCATCTCCTTGTTCGTATTTTTATTGTAGCAGAATATTTCTTAGCGCAACAGGCCTACGGTTTGGTTCAGCATGGCCTTGCTGGCCTCGATCACGTTCAGGTTGGCCTCGTATCCACGGCGAGCCTCGCGCATGTCCATCATTTCCATGATCGGGTTCACGTTCGGGTACAGCACATAGCCTTCGGCATCGGCCATGGGGTGGCTGGGTTCGTAGCGTTTCTGGAAATCGGAATTGTCGGTGCCGATCTTGTTGGCCTTGACCAAGGTGGCGCCGGTCTGGCGGTCGAGCTCGTCCTTGAAGGCGATGGTTTGGCGGCGGTAGGGCTGTTTGCCATCGCGCGTGCCCACGGCATCGGCGTTGGCCACGTTCTGCGCCACCACTTTCAGGCGCTGGCTTTGCGCCTGCATGCCGGCGCCGGAAATCTGCATGGTGTCCATCAAGTCCATAACTTACCTATTTCCCCAATGCGGCACGATACATGCCGGTGAATTTTTTGTAGAGCGAGCTGGCGACCTGATAATCCGCCCCGGTGCGCGAGATTTTTGCCATTTCTTCTTCGAGGCCGACATTGTTTTGGGTCGGGCTGGTCTCGAAGGTAGTGCGGTTGTGTTCCGACCGGAAGCCGGTGCCACCGCGGAGGTTGCCGAGATGCTTGGGCGAGGTGCTGCGCATGCTGAGTTGCGACGAGGAGGCCGAAGCCAGCTCGGCGAAATCCACGGGTTTCAGGTCTTTGGATTTGTATCGGGGGGTATCGATGTTGGCGATGTTCTGCGACAGCACGACCTGGCGGTCGCTGAGATAGCGCATTTGCATGCCAAGCGATTGCATTAATGGTGATTCTGTTCCCGACATTTGTCCGTCCCTCTCTATGTACACGCTTGGTACTGCAAGCGGTGTGCCAATTAACCTTACCTGGTCTGCCAGCCGAGCGACTTGGGGAGCTTTGAGTGTCCCTCTAGTGTTAAATGCATTATAGGCAAAAATTACCGGGTTTGCAATTAAAAAGACGGCTGGCGATGCGAAGCCTCTTATGTTATGGAATAATCTACCAGTAGGTCATCGCAGCGCCAGTTAGGTCTTATGCTTTATTTGTCACGTAAATTGGGTGAATCCATCATCATCAACAACTCGGTCGAGTTGACGGTGATCGAAGTGCGCGGGAAAACCGTGAAACTGGGTTTTGTGTTTCCCCCCGACGCGACGGTGCTGCGCAAAGAAATCTACGATAAAGTGACGGCCGAGAACATGGCGGCCGCCGGTTCAGGGAGTGGTGCCGACGATTTCGAGGATGCGGATTTTGATCTGTCGCATCTGGACACACCGCCTTCTGAGAATCGCTAATGGCCGAAACACCGAACGAACCGAATTTCAGCATCACCGATACGCCCGTTGCGCCAAAGCAAGGCGAGGTGCCTGCGGTCAGCAAAGCGGTGGCGATCGAGTATGATAAAAAATCCGGCGAAGCGCCGATGGTCACCGCCAGCGGTAAGGGCGCCATCGCCGAGCAGATATTGCAGGTGGCGTTCGAGCGCGGCATCAAAGTGCGGCAGGACGCCGAGCTGGTGGAACTACTGTCGCTGGTCGAGGTCGATTCACCGATTCCGTTGGAAGCGTTCGCTGCGGTTGCTGAAATCCTCGCCTATGTGTATCAGGCCAATGCAGGCGCGAAGCAACGCGCCGTGAAGGAGTAGCATGGAAACGCCGGATATGGACCCGACACGCAGCGCCGATGCGCTGGCCACCGACATCGAAAACTACATCGAGGCTTCGCGCCGAATGTTGGCCGAAGGCAACATGGTGGAGCTGGGCGAACTGAATGTTTTTGTGGATGCGCTGTGCCAGCGTGTGCTGAACCTTGCGGGCGAAGAGTCGCAGACCTTCCTGCCGCGCCTTGATGCGCTGAATGGCACGTTGACCACCCTGCAAAAAGAGATACTCGACGCGCAAACGCGCGTTCGCCAGGAGCTGGATGCGAACAGCAAACGCCAGAAGGCCTCGCAGGCCTACCGCACCCCACCGGATGAGAAAAAATAATGGAACTGATGGATTATTCGCGCTTTGCGCTGTCGCTCGGGTTCGTCATCCTGCTTATCTGGGGCATTGCGGCGGCGATGAAAAAGTTCGGCCTCGATAAGCGCTTGCGTGGCGTGTCGGGGCAGGTGGGTCGCTTGAAAGTGGTGGATGTGCTGTACATGGACACCAAGCGCAAACTGATGCTGGTGCGCGCCGATGCGCAGGAATATCTGTTGCTGGTTTCCGGCGATTCCGTCACGGTGGTCGATAAGTTAGGTGAGAAGAAAAACGATGCGTAAGTTCCTACCCAGATTCCTCGGTGTGGCGCTGGCCCTTGGCCTGCCGCTGCTGGCGCAAGCGCAAAGCATCAACATCGATGCGGGCGACGGCGGCGGTGGCACCACCGCGCGCATCATCCAAATGGTGGTGCTGCTCACCGTCATCAGCCTCGCGCCGTCGATTCTGGTCATGGTCACGTCGTTCATGCGCATCATCATCGTGCTGTCGTTCGTGCGTATGGCCATCGGCTCGCAGAACACCCCGCCCAACCAAGTGATGGTGGCGTTGGCGTTGTTCCTCACTTTCTTTATCATGGCACCTACCTTCCAGAAAGCCTACGACGAGGGCCTGAAGCCGTGGATGGAAGAAACCATCGACGAAAAAGCGGGCATCGCTGCCACGGCTGAGCCGTTCCGTGGTTTCATGCTGCAGCATGTGCGCGAGAAAGATTTACGACTGTTCATCGACATGCATGGCAAAGAGGTGGAGACCGCCGCCGAGACGCCGTATCAGGTGCTTATTCCCGCCTTCATGATCAGCGAGCTGCGCCGCGCCTTTGAAATCGGGTTCCTCATCTTCATACCGTTCCTCATCATCGATATGGTGGTGGCCTCCATCCTCATGGCGATGGGGATGATGATGCTGCCGCCAGTCGTGATCTCACTGCCGTTCAAGATCATTTTCTTTGTGCTGATCGACGGTTGGTACATGCTGGCGGGAAGCCTTGTGCGCTCGTTCGCCGGAGGGTCGTAGGATGGGTTTTATCCGGCGCCTGTTGCTGCTTGTCGGCACCGTCATCGCTATCGGGGTTACGATCTGGCTTTCCATCACCATCTTTGCGGTGCTGCTGGTCGTGGGCGGTGTGGCGGTGTTGGTAATGGCCGGTCGCCAGTTCCTGGTGGCCCGCGGCATTTTAAACCCGCGCCCAGGCGTTCCGTTTGAACCGGAAGCCGACATCACCGTCATCGACGGCGAATTCGAAGTCGAGAACCCGATGATCGGCGATTCGGAAGAGAAATAATTACTTCACCGCTTCACTGAGTTTGCCTTCGGCGACGTCTTTACGGAACGTGTCGAGGAAGCCTTCGGTGCGGCTGATCTGCTGGGCGACCAGTTGGAAATCTTCGGGGTCGAGCGGGGTGGTGTCGTTGGTGAGGAAGTTGAACACTTCCTTGTATTGGCTCTCGGGCAGCAGGCCGGTGTAGTAGTCACGCAGGTAACGCAGTTGGGTGGTGTCGCCTTCAAAACTGTAGCCGAGCGCCAGCTTTATCAACACTTCGGTCTCGTGCGGTGTCAGCGCCGAAGTCAAGTTCGCGCGGTCGGTGAGGATGTCCTCGGAGGTGTTGATGACGTTCGGCCAATCCTTCATCGCCCAGAGGATATCGAGCCGCAGCAGATCGGCTTTGGGCGTATCGTCGTGGAACAGCATGCTCAGCGCTTCCTCGTGTTTGCCGAGGTCGGACAGCGCTTGCGCGGTGAGCTGGATGCGATGGCGGCGCAGCTCAAGCGGTGCCTCGCCGTAGTTCGTGACTTCCAGCACATCAAGCGCCTGCTGCGGTTGTTTGTTGAGCAGGTAAAGCAGCGAAAGGCGCGCGCCGACGCGGGCGCGGTCTTCGCCGCTGAGGCGGAATTTCACCTGATTCTCGAGCAACTGCGCGGCGCGATCGATCAGGTCGACGGAGGCCAGTCGGTCGGCCAGCTTCTGGATGATTTGGTTGCCTTTGGTGCCGATGGGCGTGAGCTCGCGGAACTCATAGAACAACGCCAACGATTTGAGCGGCGGCATTTCGTCGGCCAGCCCACCCAGGAACAATTCCTCGAACAATTGCGCCATGTCGCCGGAGATGGCCAGCATGTCGGTGTCGCCGGGGAACATCTCGATCAGGTATTTCCATGTGCGCAGCGTGTCGTCGTAGCGTTTGGTGTCGTTGTAAATTTGGGCGAGGGTGTGCAGCATGTCGCGCTGGAGCGTGTCGCCGCGCCAGCTCAGGCGCAGCGCTTCGAGTGCGTTGGTTGTGTTCTCGGGCGTTTCGAGCCCGTTGGTGTGGCGCAGCATGATGGCGGCGTATTTTGCGCGCACCTGCGTGAGCGGGTCGTCGTAGCGGGTGCCGAGGCGATCGAACAATTTTAGGGCTTCGTCGTTTTTGCCTTTTTTGGCCGCCACGCTGCCGAGCGTGAATTCGGCCAGCCCTTGAACGGGCCCCAAAATGCCGTCGCGGTTTAGCGTGTCGTAGACTTTCAACGCCTCCTCGGGCTGGTTGTTGCGCAAGTACGCATCGGCCGATACCACGGCCAGATGCTGGCGCATGCGCGGCGGGTAGAAGCGGATGTAGGGCGTGTTGTAGCTAAGGAAATCAAACGTGAGCGGTGCGGGCGGCGGAGCGGGCATGGCCACCGGCTCGACGGGAATGTCGTCGCCCGATTCCACCGCAGCGTCGGCGGCGGCCTGCATGCGTGCCGCGGTCTCCGCCTCGGTATCGGCCTGCATCTGCTCCACTTCGCTGACGGAAGTGTTGACGAATATTTTCACCAACTCGCGCCACATGGCGGCTTCGGCCACGCCTTCCAGCTCGGGCGCGGCGAGTGTTTTGGTGGCTTCTGGCACGCGGTCGAGCATCACGAGGCTGGCGGCACCGATGACGTTGAGTTTGTTCTCAGCAACATACTCGGGATGGTCGCGCTTGAGGAGATCGAGGTAGCCCAACGCCTCGGCCGCCATGCCTTGGCCCATGTATAGCTCCACCATGCGCATCAGGTTTCCGGCGGCTTGCGCGGGTTTTCCAGAAACGACAGCGTTGAGGCGTGCTTCGCGTTCGCGCGCGAAGTCGGCGGGCGCGACGTACCATTGGTCGTAGGGCATCAGCACGTCGGCGGCGGCGGAGGCGCCGGGTACGGGGCGGTTATCGGCGGAATAGATGGGCAGGCTCGCCGATATGGCCAACGACGCATCGGCCAGCAGTTTTACGCCTGCGCGGCCTTGGCTGGCGCGCAGGTCGTCGCGGCGAGAAACCACGGCGATGCCTTGTTGCGTGGGCAGGATGTCGAGTTCGGGGAAATGTTTCAGCGTCGCCACGCCACGGTTCAACTCGAAGGTGGGCACGACGATGAGGCGGTCGCCGAGCGCGGGGTCGTAGAAGGTGAGGGGAGGGCTGACATCGAACACTTTCAGCATCAGTTGGCGGTTGCCCTCGACGGTTTGGGCCGCCACCGGAATGTCGAGCGAGGCGCTGGGCTGCACGGGGGAAAGCGATAGGTTCCACTCATACGTTCCCTCCGCCTGCGTGGTGGTGGGGTGCAACGTGCCGTCGGTGCTGAGGCGCAGCACGGTGGCGCCCGCGAGCTTGAATTGCTGGAGCGCGGTGACCTGTTTCGGCAGCACCGACGCGAGCAGCGCCGTGTCCACGGGTTTCTCGCGCGAGAACACCACCCATATGTCGTGGTCGCGCTCGAACACGGCGGCGGCGGTGCGCTCGCCCCATGGGAAATTGATGTCGGTGCCGGCGGCGGTTTTTTTCGCGCTCACTAGGAAGGGCTTATCGGGGTCGGCCACGGGCATGGCAGTTTCAGCAGCGGCGGCTTCGGCCTCGATCTCGACAGGGGCGGCTTCCACTTCCGGCGCAGGCTCTGGTGCGGCTTCCGGTTCCGGCGCGGCAGGCGCTTCGACCACGGGCTCCGGTGTTTTTGTGGTAAGCAGCGGCCTAACGAGAGGAGCAGTAGTCGCCGCTTTTTCAGCCATTTCCGGGGACAAGCCTGCGGAGGGTTTGGGTTCTGCTGTGGGCGCTTCGGTTTCCACAGGTTTGGTGCTGAGAATGGGCGAGGGTGTGTCGCGGATGGCCGACACTTCCGGTTCAGGTTCCGGCGCTGCGGGCTCGGGCGTTACGGGCTCCGGCGCTTTTACTGGCTGTGGTTTGGGTTCTGGCTTTGGTTCTGGTTGGGGGGCAGGGGCCAAAGGCTCGGGCGCGGCGATGGGTGCTGGGGCCGCTTTCGGCGCCGCAGGTTTCGGTGCTGGCGTGGGTTCGGGCGCTGGGGCAGGCTTGGCGGGCGTGGGGTTCAGCGGGCGCTCGGTGAGGATATCGATGCCCACCATGTTGCCGCTGATGAACTGGCGCACGCGGTAGGGTTTATCGAGCGTTAGTGTGATGGATTTTTTGTTGGCGGAGAGGCTACTGGCCGTGACGTAGGGTTGGAGTTTGGGAGCAATGGCGTCGATGCTGCCGGTGATGGGTTTGCTGAAGGTGAGGGTAACGGTGCCGTTGCCTTGGGCCACTTCCATGCGCGCGGGCCCTGCGAAATCGAACATCAGCCGCTGGTAGTTGGGGCGCGACTGGGTGCTGACATTCGCCGCATAAGCAACGCCGCTCAACGCCAGAAGGGAGGCGAGGACGAATAGTGTGCGCGTGCGGATATGATAATGACTCGGCATGAACCCATTCAATTTTTACCGAGCATCATCGAAGTAAAAATCAAATGTAGCAAGCATTTACTGGCTGTTAGCCACGGCGATTTAGGACTGTGCGAAGAGTTTGTCGATGTCGTCCTGCGTGGGCTTGTCTTTGCTCATTTGCGGGCCGTTCATGAGGGCTTCGTCGGCGCGTTTGGGGGCGCCCGTGTCGATCTCGCCATAGGCCATGCCTTCGGGCAATTCGCCGCCGAACAGTTTCACGAGGTTGCCAACGCGCAGTTCGATCTGTTCGATGGTTTTGAGCACTTTTTTGATGCGCTGGCCGGTGATGTCCTGGAACGAGCAGGCCTCGAGGATTTCGACGGCGTAGTTGCCCAGCGGCGCACCGGCTTCGCCCATGGCGCCCGCAGCGGCCATGATGGCTTCTGCCTTATCCATGATGGTGTTGGTGGCTTCTTCGGTGTGGCGCACCACTTCGTTTAGTTCGAGCTGCGCGGTGCCGAGGTTTTTATCGGAGCCGGTCTCTTCACTGGCGAGGCTGATGGCCGCGATCTCGGTTTTCGCCTGTGTGATGTACTGGGCCAGGTTCTCGATTTCATTTTCGAGCTCTTTCGCGGTGGGCTTATTGGTCATTCTGGCTTCTCCTGAATTACATCGGGCCGAAAACGGCCTGCAATTTCTGTTTGAGCGTTTCCGCATTGAAAGGCTTCACGATGTAATTGCTTACGCCTGCCTGTTTGGCGGCGATGATGTTCTCGGTCTTGCTCTCGGCGGTGACCATGATGAAAGGGAGCTGGCGGGTTTTTTCGTTGTTGCGCACCAGTTTCAGCAGCTCGAAGCCCGACATCGGCTCCATGTTCCAATCGGACACGATGAGGCCGTACGGTTTTTTCTGGATCATGTCCCACGCCATGGTGCCGTCGGTGGCTTCGTCGATGTTCACGAAACCAAGCTGGTTGAGCAGCCCGCGCACAATGCGAAGCATGGTCTTGTAGTCATCGACAATGATGATCGGCATATTTTTGTTGATAGCCATGGGAAACTGCCTCACTTCTGTGCGGGTGACTGTACGTTGTTTTTATTACTGGGACGTTAATACGAAAGTGAGCTTTACCATGCGTTGGACGGATGTAAATAAAATTGCCATCGAACTCGAGGAAGCGCACCCACAGGCTGATAACGTGAATCTGCGTTACACCGATTTGCGCCAATGGGTGGTGGCATTGCCGGGGTTCGCCGACAAGCCCGATGGCTGCAACGAGAAAATTCTTGAGGCCATTCAAATGGCCTGGATCGACGAGCGCGATTAATGCAGAGAACATGCGCATTGGCCAATCTCGAAGCCACCAAAGCGCTGGCCGAAAAGCTGGCCGCGCGCGTGGCGTTGGGCGATGTGCTGGCGCTGAAAGGCGACCTCGGTGCCGGAAAAACGGCCTTCGCGCGGTACCTTATTCAGGCCCTCGCCGGGGCGGAGGTGGAGGTGGCCAGCCCCACCTACACGCTGCTTCAGACCTACGATGTGAAGCTGGGGCAAGTGTGGCATTATGACCTCTACCGGATTGAAAATGAGCGCGCGCTCGATGAATTGGCGTTGGAAGATGCCACCGCGCATCTGGTGTTGATTGAATGGCCCGAGCGGCTGGGCGGCTATCGGCTTCCCATCACCGCGACGTTGGAATTCGTACTGGCGACCGATGGCACGCGCACCGTGACCCTCGACACGCAAAAGGATTGGATATGAGCCCACGCCCCGACCGCGGCCCGGAAATGGATGCGTTCCTCACCCGCATCGGGTGGGATGGCGCGCGCCGCCATTTGCTGGCCGCCGATGCTTCGTTCCGCCGTTACGAGCGGGTGGAGCATGCCGGAAAAATCGCCGTGCTGATGGACGCACCGCCGCCATGGGAGGATGTGCGCCCGTTCCTGCATGTGACGCGGCAGCTTGAAGCCTGCGGCGCCAGCGTGCCCGGCATCATCGCGGCCGATGAGGAGCAGGGTTTTTTGCTGTTGGAGGATCTCGGCGATGCGTCGTTCACGCGGTTGCTGAAGGAAACGCCTGCCCGCGAGCGCGATCTGTACGTCGTCGCCATCGATGCGCTGGTGGAAATTGCAGGGATTTCGGATACGTCCTGCATCGATCTGCCGCCGTATGACGGCGCGGTGTATCTGCGGGAAGTGATGCTGTTCAGCGATTGGTTCCTGCCGCAATTGCAGGGCACGAAACACGCCATCAGCTTGCGCGACGAATGGGAAGCGCGTTGGCGGGAGGTGATTGCGCAGGCAGGGTTGCAGCAAGCCTGCCTCGTGCACCGCGATTACCACGCCGACAACCTGTTCTGGCTGCATCCGCGCGATGGGCACAAGGCGGTGGGCATGTTGGATTATCAGGACGCGCTGTGGGGCGATGCGGCCTACGATGTGGCCTCGTTGCTGGAGGATGCGCGCCGCGATGTGTCAGACGCCACGGTGCGTCTCGCGCTAGAGCATTATTTGTCGAAAACCGGTGAGGAGCGCGAGGATTTCTCGCGCCGTTACCATGTGCTGGCGGCGCAGCGCAACGCCAAGATCATCGGCATCTTCGTGCGGCTCTGTGTGCGCGATCATAAGCCCGCTTATCTGAGTTATCTGCCGCGCGTGTGGCAGCATTTCATGCGCGATCTGGAGCATCCGATGCTGGCGCCCATCCGTGAGTTCGTGGAGGCGCATGTGCCGGAAGCGGCGCGCGGAGCGATCAAGGTCGATGCCTCCATCGGCGGTATCGCGTGAAACTCACCCACGCCATGATCCTTGCCGCAGGGCTCGGCACACGCATGCGGCCACTGACGGAAACGTTGCCCAAGCCGCTGATTCCGGTGGCGGGCAAACCGCTCATCGATTGGTGCATGGAGTGGTTGGAGGCGGGGGGCATCACGGATGTGGTGGTGAACAGCTCCTACCGCGCAGCGCAACTGGAGGAACATTTAGGGGCACGCGCCACGATTTCGCGCGAGGGCGAACCCGCATTGGAAACCGGAGGCGGTGTGCGCAAAGCGCTGCCGCTGTTGGGCAAAGGCCCGTTCCTGACGATGAATTCCGACGCGATCCTACTGGGCGCGCACCCCATTCCCGCAATGCGTGAGGCATGGAGCCGCGACAATGATTTTGTGATGCTGGTGGTGCCGCGCGCCCGCGCCATCGGTTGGCAGGGCAACGGCGATTTCATTTTCGACGCGCACACGCTGCGCCGCCCCCAACCGGGCGAAGAGGCGGATTATGTGTTCACGGGCGTGCAGTTGATGCATCCGGAAGTGTTTGCGGAATGCCCCGAAGGCGCATTCTCGCTGAACAAGCTCTGGAACCGGAGCCTCGGGCCGGACGGTTGGTACCAGCGCATCCATGCGGTGGTGCATGAGGGCGACTGGCTGAATGTGGGCGACCTTGAAGGGTTGCGCGTGGCCGAGGAATATCTCGCTACGGTTCGTTGACCGGGCCACGCACGAACGGCGCAGGCTGCGTCGGCACCATGTATCCGGCGGGCATATCGATGTTGCGGTTCAAGCGCACGGTCATCGGCCAGGTGACTTCCGGCGAGACGCTGGTGTTGGCCGAATAGTTGGCGAGCGCGGTGCCGCCCGCATCATGTATCGAACCGCCGTTGGTGAGCAGAATGCTGCCGTTCGCGGTGTTGATGGTGGCGGGGGCGTTCATCACCAACCGCCCGCCATTGCGCAGCGCCAGCATGCCGCCTTCAGGCAGCGTAAAGGGCGAGCCGCCGCGGTTCAGACGAATGATGGCCTCCGACGAGGTGTATATTTTGCTGCCTGCAGTGGTGGCGGCTAGCACGGCCGTGCGCCCTTCAATGGCGGAGGCGGAGATGCTGCTGCCGGGCGGGTAGACCAGATTTGGGCGATCGACGACCAACATTTGGGTCGTGGCGCTGCAATCGGTGCCGCCGCTTGATGTGCCGTCACTGCTGCTGGGATAGACCGCTACCGTTTCGCAATTGGGGAGGGCGGAAACACCTGTGCTGCCCGCGACCGTTGTGGTGACGGCGGTGCTGGAACAGAAGCCTTCTGGCCCTTCGCAGTTGGGTTGCACAGTGCTTTCGAAGGTGAGGTCGCCCCCGGCGTCGGTGAGTGGTTTGTAAACATCGGACTCGTTGGCGCAATCGCTCGGCATTTGCGGTATGCCATTGCGCATCGGCACAATCAGGTAATTCTCGGCGGGTTCGCTGGGGTCGGGGAACATCGGGTCGGGCAGATCGCTTTCGGGGATGAGGCGAATGGCGACGGCGCTGGCGCCCGCATTATAGACGATCATTTGCGCGATGGGGGCTTGCAGCCGCACCGATTCCACCATGCTCTTGCCATCGTGGCGGCAGAGGTAGGTGGGCATTTTTACTGCGGCTCCGGTAGATGTGTAGCCGCCGCTGGGGTTGATTTTATAGGCCCAAATGTAGGGGCTGCCATATTCCGTCGATACCATGCCGCCGGGATTTTTGCTGAGCGTGATCTGGTAGGTCGAAAGCGGTGCCGCGCCTCCGCAAGTAAGCGAGAATTTACTGGAGGCGGTGATTTCTTGTTTTTGACCGAACGTACCCGTGGTGTCGTCGTTCACTGGGCAGGTGCCAGTGGTGGTGCCGTCGCCGCCGCCGCCGGAGGTATCGCCACCCCCATCACCGTCGCCTTCGCAGATATTTTTACCGCCGGGAAGCTGGCAGGGGAAGCCTTTCCACGGCGGGAACATGCCGGCAAAGCCCATTTTAGCAGCGCTGACGCTGGCGGCGCGGCCACGCACGGCGGGCGGTTCGTTGGGTGCCTGAATGCCTGCCGCCACGAAGCCACCACCACCGCTGGCAAGGGCGGCGGCGCCAAGGCCATTATCGGGGCGCATGGTGACCGAAGGTTCCCAGCCACGCAGGATGCAATCATCCACTTGGCTGACGGCGCGGCTGCTGGCGTTCTTTTTGGTCATGTTGGCCATGAGGCTGGCGCAATCAACCGCGTAGGAGGGGCTGGCAAACAGCGCGGCCATGGCGAAAAGCGGAGCGATGCGTACGAGGCGGGTCATTTCGTTGCCTCGCCGCTGGTGCCTTTCAGCACGTCACTCACCGGGCGGTAGAGCTTGAGCGTGCTCCATGGCTGCATTTCGCATTCGGTCAACTTGGTGTCGGCGCAACTGGTGGTCCAGTTCAAGCGTTTCAGTTCCGACTCCACCACTTTGCGCATTTCGCCGGGTTTGAACAGTTTGCGGGTTTTCAGCTCGCCCATGACGTCGGTGGTGCCGCAAACATCGGGCCATTTGCCATTATCGGCTTCCTTGACCTCGATGTAATGTTTGCCATCCAGCGTGCGAACGGCGCTTTCCTGACCGGGCAATTTTTTACCTGAAGGGCATTCGACGCGCGCCAGTTTCGGCAGGCCACGTGTGGAGGCGTCGCCCTCCGTGCCGCCGCCGTAGGGCATCAAAATGAAGTCGCCGCAATGCGCGTTGTCGAGGCCGGTGATGAGGCCCTTGCCGCCCGTGAGTTGGGCGAAGCTTTGGCTTGCGTCGCGCGGGCCCATGTAACCGCGCCAGGCGAGGGGCATGTTGTCCTGAATGTATTGCAGGCTCTCCCAATCTTTGCTGCTGTCGTCGGCGCCATCGGCGGTTTCTTCGCCAATCTCTTGGCTCTGACAATCGGTGGTACGGTTTTTGTCGTTCAGCGCGCATTTCTGGCGGATGATGCCCGTGCGCACCGCGCCGCCCGCCACCAATTGCTGGTTCTCCGGACTGCGGTGTTTGAAGGCTTTTTCGTAGCGGCCAAGGCAGATGATGCCGTTGGTCTCGCGCGTGGTGTACGCTTGGTAAAGTTTCAGCTCGGTCCAGCTGGTGATGGGGTCGGGCACCTGAATGTTCACGCGGCCAATGCTCACATCGCCGCCCCAGCCGCCATACATGCAGCGCTGGTCGTCGGTGCCTTCGCCGCTGCCTACTTTGCCCTCACGGCCCACACCCACGATGGCGGTGAACTGGCCGAAATTATCGTTCGGGTCTTGGTCGGTGGCGGAAGTTCTTTGGATGGAGCTGCCAACATCCCACAGGCGCGGGTAGGGCATGTGGTCCTCGAAATATTCTTTGTGCCACAGGCCTTCCTGCACGCCGCCTTTGAGCACCAGATTCTCGGGCCCGCCTTTATCGGCGGCGGTGCCTTCGGGGTTGTGGTAGCGCATTTTCAGTTTGTTCAACGGCACGTAAGGCGCACGCAGGTCTTTGCACAGGGTGCTCATCGGGGTTTTCTTCTCGGCGAAGTTGGCGGTGCAGACGGCTTCGCGCTTGTAGCTGTTCTTCCCGCCGGGGAAGACGGGGGCGGAGCCTTTTTTGCTGATCATTTTCTGGTCGGCGCTGTCGTAGCGGGTGGTGCAGGGGGGCAACTGGCCTTTGCCTTCGTCGCTCACTTTGCCGTTCAAGCCATAGCATTGCCAGCAGGGTAGGCGCTCGGCATCGCCGGGATAGCCCGCTGTGGCCGGAGTTTGGGGGATGGGAGGACGCGTAATTTTATAGCAGTATGCCCCGGCGGCCATTTTCAGGAATTGCGGCGTGCTGGCGCTGGCGCCAAGAATGTAGGGCGGCAGCAGCATCTTTACAGTTTCGCTGCCGCGATCGTTATAGCAGGCGGTGTTGTAGTTGATGCGGTTGGTGGTGCCTTTGTCGAATTTCTCGCGACGGAATTCCAGCACATCCACTTTGGTGTTCTTATCGCGCGTTTTATCACCGGAATCGCCACGATTGCCCGCGCAGTACACGGCTTTGCTGTCGTTATGGAACTTGGACATGTAGGTGCTGGTTTTGGGCGAGTAATAGTCGCGCTCATTGTATTTATAATCCCAGCGCGGTGAGAACGGGTGTGAAGGGTCGATGATCTCTTCGTATTCCGTGGCGGCGATGCCAGAGAGGGTGATCGTGGAATCCGTCGCGGGGGAGGGCTCGATGGGGTTGCTCAGGGTGATGCCGTCGGGCAGGTGGGGCTCGTTCGGCGCATCCTCGGTTTTACGGTAGCTGGGGGTTTGCAGCAGTTTTTTCCAAGCGGCTTTGATGTAGGTGTTGGCTTGGTATTCCTGTTTCGGATCGGTGCGCATGCGCAGCGGCTGGCAGAGATCTTCCTGCGTGCAGCGGCGGCTGGCGTTGTCGGCGGTGGCGCAGATGAGGTTCGACCCGGCTTTATGGAAGGGGTAGGGGGCGCTGTTCAAAATGAACTGGTTGGCGCAGTTGTCGAGCTGCAGGCGAATGAGTTTCGCGCGCTCGGCGGGTGTGTCGCCCACGCTTAGATCGATTTGATTGACGCAGCCTTTCTGGCGATTGACGCCCACGGGCGCGTTGCCGATGGCGGCGAAGGTCTGGCTGGGGTCGCCTTTGGTGCCGCGCGCGATGTAGCCGCTGTAGGGCCGGGTGGCGTCGTCGGGGTCGCGCGCGTAATCGTAGAGATAGGGCGAGAAATCCTTGATGAACGACAGGCGTTCGGTGTCGCGCATGGGCATGGGTTCGCTGGGGCAGGCCGGGAACATGCTGGGCAGGGTGAGGGTTTTTCCGTCCTTATCCCGCGCGGTGTAGGTGTCGGTGCAGGTGAGCACGGTGTCGCGGTAGCTGTTGTCGCAATCGAGATTGCCGCCTCCGCCAGAATCGGAACATAACTGCGCGTAGGCAGGTGCGGACAGCGCCAACGCAGCTGCAACCGTTAGAAATGACCTAATGCGCCCTCGTTCTGTCGGAATCATGCACCCACACACCGAAATCATCCGGCGTTTGTCGCGTTTGCCGGATTGAATGTTTACAATACCATACCGGTGGTTACACTGCACTTAATTTATTAACTTTTGAATTAAAATTCATGAATAACGAACAACAGGAAGTTGCGGAGCTGATCCGCAGCGGCAAGTACTTCTCGGAAGCGCGCAGCTGGTTCCAAGCCCTTTATATCGGGCCGATCGCCGAGCGGTCGTTTTTCCTGCTCGTCGCCATCATGGCGGGGCTGATCGCGCTGGTGGGGTTTGTGGCGCTGATGACGTTCCTGCCGCTGACCGAGCGCCCCGCTTTGCTGGTGGCCACCACCGCGCCCGACCGCGTGATCCCCGTGATCAACCGAGTGCGGCCGACGGGGCAGAAACTGGAAACCGCGCTGGAGCGGTTCCTTCTGCAAGAATATGTCGAGCGCCGCGAATCCTACACGGCGCAGGAATACGCCATCAATCTCGCTTTCATCCGCGCCCATTCCGAAGCGTCGGTATTTGCCTCCTACGACGCGCTGTACGGCGCGGCCAACCCGCGCAGTCCGGTGGCCATCCTCGGTACGTCGGGCAAACGCATCGCTACGGTGCAAACCATCGCCCTCAACGGTGCGACGCAGGCCGTCGTAAAGTTTTCCACAGAACTGGAAGGTGTTGGCACGCAACCGAAATCCCAGTGGACGGCGACGCTTACCTACGCCTATAGTCCGATGCGAACCACCGAGGTGACCGACCCCCAAACCGGGGAGAAGGATGTTTTGGTGGAAGATTTGCAGTTTAAGGTAGTGAGCTATGCCGTCAGCCAGACTCCCTGATCGTCGCCGCAACGTCGCCGCATTGCTTGCGCTTGCGCTTTTGGCTTTCGCGCCGAGCGCCGCACAGGCCCTTCAGGAACCCCGCGCCATCGCCACCGACAGCCGCATTCGCACGCTGCGTTTCAGCCCCAACGAAGTCTACCAGTTCGTCGGCCATTACGGCTACCAGTCGACCATCGAGTTTGCAGAGGACGAGAAAATCCAGACCGTATCCATCGGCGATTCGCTGGCATGGATGGTGAACCCCTCGGGCAACCGTTTGTTCCTCAAGCCCATCGAGCAAAACGCGCTCACCAACATGACCATCATCACCGACAAGAACAGCTACCTGTTCGAGCTGCATGCCGAGGAAACCACGGATATCCGCTCGGCAGACATGGTGTTCGTGCTGCGGTTCATCTATCCGCAAAGCGATGGAAACACGCTGGATTACAGCCAGTATGAAGCGCTGCCCGACCTCGAGCGCGACGCGGAGAAATACAATTTCAATTATCAAATTCGCGGTTCGTCGGTCATCGAGCCGATCCGTATTTTTGATGATGGTAACTTCACCTACTTTGAATTCCGCGACCTGAATGCCGAAGTTCCGGCCTTCTTCCATGTCGATGGTGCGGGCAACGAGCAACTCATCAACTTCCGCAAACGCGGCAACTACATTGTGGTCGAGCGTGTCTCCTCACGTTTTACCCTGCGTCGTGGCCCGGAAATCATGTGCGTGTATAACGAGCGCATACCGTTCGTGCCGACGCAGGAGCCGCAGAAGCCGAACAGCCAGAAAGTTCGGGAATTTAAGCTGTTCTAGCGGTTGACGCTTTCCGCATTCGCCATTACATGATGCCGCGAAGCCCATGGAGAATCCTATGTTTAATGATCGCGTCACCATCGAACAGGTCGAAGAAGGCAACGAGCTTGCCCCGAAATTCGACGAGCAAGGCCTGATCGCCTGCGTCACCACCAGCGCCAAAACCGGCGAAGTGCTGATGCTGGGCTACATGAACGAGGAAGCCCTCCGCAAAACCATCGAGACCGGTGAGGCACACTACTTCAGCCGCAGCCGCCAAGTGCTCTGGCACAAAGGCGCCACCTCCGGCCTGGTACAGAAAGTCACTGAAATGCGCATCGATGACGACCAGGACGCGGTGTGGATTGCCGTCGATATCCCCGGCGACGCCAGCTGCCACGTGGGCTACCGCAGCTGCTTCTACCGCGCCGTGCCGCTTAAAACGGAAGCACCCCTCGAGTTCCGCGAAGACAAAAAAATGTTCGACCCCAAAGACGTCTACGGCGACGCCCCGAACCCGACGATTTTATAATCGAACTCGTCCGCAAATGCCGATTAGTAGCGGCTACTTATAAAGATAGACGATGATGCACAGCACTTCGTTGCTGCTTAGGTCGTATAAAGCTGCGCCCGCACCCGTTCGACAGGTTGCCGTGGTGGCTGGCGTTCCATCTTCCGTACCCCAGACCTTGCCGGCGGTGGGAACCCCATCATCCATTTTTTGATCGATGTTCCAGGCTTCCTCTGGCTTTAAAAGAGGGCCTTCCAGCGAGTTGGAGTAGGCAGTGGCAATACGCAATGTATTGGCCTCCGCCGTGCCGTTGTAATGAAAATGGGCTCCGGCATTGGGAATTTTAAGTCTTGGCACATTGACGCCTGGTTCCGCAGGGCGCGACCCGGAAGAACATGCAGCATTGGCACCGGAATAGTCGCCCTCTACTAGGCCAGCCAGTTGCAAATGCTGCCATGCGCGAAATGTTTCGCGTGGATTGGCGCTGCTGCAGCCTGCAGAAGCGGGAATTATGCGGTCGCCATCGCCATTACAGGGGTTGTTGGCGCTGTCCGTACAGCTTGGCCAGAAGCTTGCGGCGTTGGTCATGTCACCGGGCAGCGCGAAGTAACGGTCGCGAAAGGCATAAAGGCTGGTGTTGTAACGTGCGATTGAGGTGCTGACATCGCGGAGCTCCGCGGCGCGGATGAGGCTTTTTCCAGCCAACACCCCACCGACAAGCAGCCCTAGTATGACCAGCACTATGCTCAGTTCGACCAGACTAAAAGCAACTCTGCGTTGTGACATCCTGAATTTATATAAGGGCAGGACCTGATAACAAGAAAAAAAGGGCTGCCGTTTGACGGGCAGCCCTTAGTAAGGATGGTGTGTGCTAGAATTTGATACTTGCCGAGCGCTTGTGCGCCGTATTTCGTTGTAGTCGCATTTGTTTTTTAAAAATCCTTAGCCAGCCACAAACCCATGTTTCTTCGCGTTCAGCGCGTTGAAAGCCGAGATCGAACGGATCGCATCGTCAATGGTGGCATTGCTTTTGCGTTCGCCGGTGTAGAGGCTGATGATTTCATCCGGGTTCATTTTGTAGCGGTTCTTCAGGAACAGTACTTGCTCCTCCGCCATGGATTGAATCGTTGCCTGCACTTCGATCTGTTGTTGGGTCATTTACCATCTCCTGTTGTAACGCGCTTCGATGCGCTTGCCATAAGCAATGCAACGAGCGTGCCAAGTAATCGTTGGAGACTGGCTGTAGCCGCAAAAGGGCGAATATCAGCCGTTTCCTATGAATTACCTAAAATGCAGTATAATCCATCGGTTCCAACTAATCTAGGCAAAAATTACCTAGATAGGAAAATAAAGCCACATGCTAGGCAAAAATTGCCGCATACCTTTTGGCGTGTATTCTTAAATTTCAGTGTGTTGATGGAATATGTTGCGTGGGGCGTCGTTGCAGGTCACCTCAACGACTTGAGGGCCCCGATACCCGAACCAACGCTTCACCCCGGCAGTTATTGCAGGTGCGGATCGATGTAGGGGTAGATCTCGTCCTCGGCCGGGAGGTTGTTCGGCTCGAAGGTGGCGATGTGGTAGAGGGCGTCGCCTTCGTTGGCGAGGGGCAGGATGGTGTGGCCGATGATGATGCCGGAATGCGGCGCGTAAATGGCGTATTCGTGGTCACCGAACGGATTGGTGATGATGCCCAGTTTGTCGCCGCGATCCACCACATTGCCCAACGCTTTGGTGGTGATGAAGATGCCGCTGATCGGGGCGCGCACCCAATGGCTGGATTTGGCAATGAACGGATCGGCGACGTTGCTTTCTTCCGCCAGCGTATCGAGCATGCCGATGGATTTCATGACGCGGAGAATGCCGGCCACGCCCATTTTGCTGGCGCGGGTGTTGAAGCGCAGCGCGGTGCCTGCTTCGTAGAGCAGCATCGGAATATTTTTCTCGCCCTGCAATTCGCGTAGCGAACCGTCGCGCGTGGCGGCGTTAAGGATGACCGGGGCGCCGAACGCCTTGGCCAGTTCGATGTTCTGCGGGATGGAGAAATCAACGCGGATCTGCGGCAGGTTGGTGCGATGAATGGCACCGGTATGCAGGTCGACGCCGTGGGTGGCCTGCGCCACGATCTCGGTGCGGAAGATGTAGGCGATCTGCGAGGCGAGGGAGCCGTGCTCCTCGCCGGGGAATGCGCGGTTCAAGTCGCGGCGGTCGGGCAGGTAGCGGGATTTGTCGTTGAAGCCGAACACGTTCACGATGGGGATGGCAATGAGCGTGCCGCGAATTTTGGCCAGGCGGCGGTCCTTCAGCAGGCGGCGCACGATGTCGACGCCGTTGATCTCGTCGCCATGGATGGCGGCGCTGACGAACAGCACGGGGCCGTCTTCTTCGCCACGCTGCACGACGACGGGCATTTTCATGTCGGTGAAATCATAAAGCTTAGCGACGGTAACGGCTAACTGGCGGCGTTCGCCGCGCAGGATCTTCTCGCCCGCGATGACCATGATGTCGCTCATTCTACGGCGCCTTTGGGCTTTTTAGTCGCGGGCTTGGCCGTGTCCGTCTTCTCGGTGGGGGCTGCCGCTACGGCTTTATCTTTAGCGGCGGGCTCGCTGCCTTTTTTTGCCAGACCATTCAGTTTGGCTTCGATGATGGCGAAGCGCTCCTCGAAGGCGGGGTCGGCGATCTGCACCTGATGCGGGAACGGAATGCTGATGCCGTTTGCTTTGAACAATGCCAGCATGCGGATGATGACGTAGGATTTCGGCTCGAGACGACCGGCCATCACGTCTTCGACCCAGAACATGAGCTTGAGGTCGACACTGCTTTCGCCCAGCCCGGTGACGTAGCTGGCGGGGGCAGGTTCCGATAGGCAGCGCTCGTGCGCCGAGGCGGCTTCAAGCAACAGCTTCAACGCCAGTTCCACGTTGTCGCCGTATGAGATGCCGACATCGACCTCGATGCGGCCCTGGCGGTTGCTGTGGGTGAGGCTGGTAACGCGCTGGGTGATGAATTCCTCGTTGGGGATCAGCACGTCCTTGCCATCGAAGGTGCCGATGAGGGTGTAGCGGGCGCTGGTATGCATGACGGTGCCGGTGATGCCTTGCTCCAGCTCCACGATGTCGCCCACCTCGATGGATTTCTCGAACAGCAGGATGATGCCGCTGATGAAGTTGGAGGCGATTTTCTGCAGGCCGAACCCGATACCCACACCGATGGCACCGCCCAGCACCGAAAGGGCGGTAAGGCTGACGCCAAGCAGGTTCAGCGCGAACAGGAACACCGCCACATACAGGCCGATCTGCATGAATTTGAGAATGAGCGTGCGGTTGGAAGCGCGCATGGTGCGCACCTTGCGCAGCCGCGATTCGGTGGTGTTCAGCATCAGGTTCACCACCCACATCATGATGATGATGATGATGATGGCCTTAAGCACGGCGTAGAGGTTGAACTTAAAGGCGCCGAAAGTGAAGCTCAGCTCGTTCATGAACGCCACGCTGGCGTCCCAGATACCGAACAGATGCAGCAGCGTGATGGGCAGGATGACCAGCATGATGAATAAGCTGGCCGAACGGCCGGAGCTGATGGTCATCACCAATTGCACCGCGAACCAGGCCACGCTTAGTTTTGCCACGAACGGCAGTACCAGCGGTTTGATGTCGAGGCTTACCAGCAGCAATCCCGCGAAGCTGACGAACAGGAAGGCCAGCACCGGGCTAATGAGCGGGGCCATGATGTCGATGGCTTTGGCGGGCAGGGTGTGGTTGGGCTTGCTGTCGATGTAGCGGTTGATGCGAATGCCGATCAGCAGCGCCAGAAGAGGCAGCGCGACGGCGACGACGATCTCGGCCGGCGACGTGGACGTAACAAGCTGGCTGAAATGGTCTTTCCAGCCTTCGATGATCGAGATGAAATATTTTGGCGTCATTTCTGCACCATAATCCACTCCCGCATGAAGTACATACCAGAAATATTTTTTTGCAGTTGCGAGATGAAATGCCATGCTTTAGCAAAAATAAAAACAAAACCATGTTGCAGGATCAATAAAGTGTAATGAGTGCCTTCACGCGAATGCGCGTTGGCACCCATGCAGATCAACCGTTGCAAACATGGAGTCCTTGATGAAATCCCTCACACGTATTTTACCCGCGATGCTGGCGGCGCTTTTTGCGCTTCCCGCCCTCGCACAAACGGCGGACGCCGCGCAGGTTGTCGATACCGGCAACACGGCATGGCTACTTCTATCTTCCGCACTCGTCCTACTCATGACCCCCGGTCTGGCCTTCTTCTACGCTGGCATGGTGAACCGTAAGAACGTCGTTTCGACGCTCCTGCAGAACTATGTTGCGCTGGCAGTGGTGGGCATTGCCTGGGTCGTCGTTGGTTACAGCCTCGTCTTCACCGACGGGTCAGCTTTTATTGGCGGCACCTCGCTGATGTTCCTTGATGGCGTCGCTGGCACCTTCTACGGCGATACCGGCATCCCGAGCATCGCCTTCGTGGTGTTCCAAATGATGTTCGCCATCATCACCCCTGCATTGATCACGGGCGCGTTCGCTGAGCGCGTCAACTTCAAGGCATGGATGTTCATCATGCTGCTGTGGAGCCTGCTGGTCTATGTACCGGTAGCACACTGGGTATGGGGCCCCGGCGGCTGGATCGCGGTTAAAGGCGGCCTCGATTTCGCGGGCGGTCTCGTGGTACATATCACGGCTGGTTTCTCTGGTCTTGCCTGTGCATTGCTGTTCGGCAAGCGCGTGAACAAAATTGGTTCGCGCCCGAACGATGTGCCGATGGTGATGCTGGGCGCTGCCCTGCTGTGGTTCGGTTGGTTCGGCTTTAACGCCGGTTCGGCCATTACCTCGGGCGAACTTGCGGCCTACGCGTTCCTCAACACTTTCCTCGGTGCGGCTGCGGCCTTCATCGCATGGATGGTGCTTGAATGGATCGTGGACGGTCGTCCGACAGCGATCGGTGCTTCGATCGGTATCGTGGTGGGCCTTGTGGCCATTACCCCGGCTGCCGGTTTCGTTGACCTGAAATCCGCCATGATCATCGGCGTTGCTGCCGCGATCGTTGCGTATTTCGCATCGAAAACCGTGAAGAAAGTCACCCGTATGGATGACGCGCTCGACGTGTTCGCCTGCCATGGTATCGGCGGCGTTGTTGGCGCCATCCTTACCGGTGTGTACGCGACCAAAGTGGTGAACCCGGGCATTGCCATCGAGGGCATTGCTATCTCGGGCGACAGCACATTGTTCACGGCCAACCTGGTTGCGGTGGTTTCGGTCGCTGCCTTCTCGTTCATCGCGACGGTGGTGATCGTGAAAGTGGTGAACATCTTCATCCCGATCCGCGTAGGTGCGGATGTGGAAGGAGTCGGCCTCGACAGCCACTTCCACGGCGAATTCGCCCGCACGAACGAGAAGAAATAACTTCTCGCTCGCTTAATAGAAAAGCCCGCCGAGCGATCGGCGGGCTTTTTTTATCGCATGACATCCCTGATTCAACGCGGGGCGGCCGCTAAATCTACTCTGCTTCCTTGCGTGTAATCACGCCATACCAGCCGAGGCCGTCGTACTCCTGATAACCAATGGTTTTAGCGAAGGCGACGAGGGTGCCGTCCTCGGTGGTGTAGGTGCCTTTGGCTTGGCCGTCGAGCTGCAGCGGGAAGGGCTTCAGCAGGCCTTGGCCATCGGACGAAGCGATGATGCGGAAATTGCTGTCGAGCAGCATCACGCGCGAGGTTTCCCACTCGTCGGCGCTGAGGTTCGGCTCGTCCTTCACGATGGCGCGGGCCTGATTCTCCCAATCGAAATACACGCCGAGCACGCCCAGCGTTTCGCCCCGCAAATCCCCGCCCCGGCGCACAGAGGCCGAGTACACGGCCATTGGCCGCTCGTTATGTAGGGGGCAGTTGTAAATGGGATCGACGGCGTATTCGTCGCCGCTGGCGTGCTGCATGGCGTTGCGGAACCAACCCTGGTCGCCCACGTTGCTGCCGATGATGTTGGGGAAGCTGGCGGCCTGCGAGGCGGCGATCACGATGCCTTGTTTGTTCACCAGCAACAGGTCGGCATAGACCGAGTAGAAGCGGTTGATGATGGCAAGGCGATCGATGGCGTGTTTGCCGGTGCTTTCGCTGAAATTCTCGAGGCTATCGTAGAATGCCTGGTCGGTGGCCCACCAGCGGCAATCCGCGGTGCGTTCATAAAGGTTGCGCACGATAAGCTGCACCAGTGTCTGCGCCATGTCGCTGTAGCGATTATGCTCGGCTTTCTTGAACTCGTCGGAGAGTTCCGAAGTCTGTTTCTGGATTTGCGTCAGGAACACGGTGCGCAGTTCCTTGGAATTGTTGGCGGCCTGCTGCGCAAGGTTCTTCACCTCGCTGGCGACCACGGCAAATCCGCGCCCGGCATCGCCCGCGCGGGCGGCCTCGATGGTGGCGTTAAGCGCCAGCAGGTTGGTTTTGCTGGCGATGGATTCGTTGGTTTTGGCAAATTTCTGGACTTCCGACTGGATCGTGTTGACGATCAGCTCAATCTCATTGGAACGCATATTCCAAGATCTCCTGTGGCGATGAGGATGGCAGCATTTTGTTTTTAGTCTTTTTATCGTCATTCACTATACGGGGCGATGGCGCATAAGCAAGTGGTAGCATATAAAACGCGCGCTCGGCGTTGCATATTGTGCGTAAGCTTTACATGCCACCCCTGATTCCTTATGATTGCCGCATAAACATGCAACGCAGGCGCGACGTTATGATCACTTTTGAGAACCATGCTTTCCGAGGGCTGGACGAATCGTTGAAGCGGCTTTTTGCCCTGCAGATCTCGATGAGCACAGAAATCGACCAACTGGCCCGCCTGCTGCCGCGCGGCCTCGACGTGGCCGATCCCGAAAATTTCCTCAACGCCAAGTCGATCGATAAAAAAATCAACGAAGCGGAAATGGCCACCGACAAACTGGTGGCCGACATCATCAACAAATTCACCCCGATGGGCGAGGAGTTGCGGTTCGTGCTGGCCTCGGTGAAGGCCGCCGGTACGCTGGAACGCGCCGCCGACAAAATCAAAAACTGCATCAAGCGCCTCGCTAAGGTGAACCATCCGCTGGATGGGGCGGTGCATACCGAGCTGTCGCGGGCCATCACGGCGGTGCGCGCCATGCTGCCCAAAGCCTTGAACCAAATGGTCGACTATCAGGACGACATCGCCCAGCAGGTGCTGAAGCACGGCGCGGACGTGCAGGAGAGCTACAAACGCGTGCTCATTCAGCTGCATACGCAAGGCGTGGCGGCGGCCAGCGACGGCACGCATATCCTGTTGGTGTCGAAGAACCTCGAACAATCGGCCGACATGGCCATCGAGATCATGAAGATCGCGCATTATGTGAATTTCGGCACCAAATACGAAAAACACAAAATCGAGGCCTAGCCCGCGCCTGAGCGGGGCGGGAAGGGGGCATGCCCCCGCACTCTATGGCCCCCGCCCAACCAAAGCGTGCCGCGCTTAAGAAAATGTTCGACCCCGCAAACTTTGTTTGCTATACGCGCCGCTCGAATGCGGACAGGTGGCCGAGTGGTTGAAGGCACCAGTCTCGAAAACTGGCATGGGGGCAACTCCATCGAGGGTTCGAATCCCTCCTTGTCCGCCATTCGCACTATCCACATGCTTCCGAGATTATCCGAGAAAAACCTCGGAAGCATAGTGTGACAGCCTATTGCAAGGCAATCGAATCCGGGGTCATCCGAGATTCCACTTTCCAAGACAAGGCAGAAAATAGTAAAAACAAGGCAGAATTTCACTTCTCACTCATTGATGGTGGATTTCTGCCAATAATATGCTGTCGATGGGACACATACGATTCCTGATGAGGTGCAGGAGGGTGTTCCTACAGACGGTTTTGATAGGTAAAGCGCATGGATGCACGCTCCCACTTATAGGTTTGTCTACCCGAGTGATTTAAAACGGCATGAAGAATGTCATCGCGCAGCTATTGTCAGTTGCCGTCAATGTATAGGTCACTGCGGCGCTGCTAAATGCATCTCCGGTCGCGACGCAGCCGGTAGTCGGGAATGCGCCGCTATTATATCCATTCCATGTGCGTACTTGGCCGCGGAACGGGTTACCATCGTCAAGTTTGGTGTCAATGTTCCAAGCTTCCTGGGGTTTGATAACAGGGCCCCACGCTTGACCTGTCACGCTGCCCAAAATGATCATATTCCCGTAGCGGCCATAGGTACGCGTATACACTAGCCAATAGACGCCTTGACCTACCCGTGCGGCAGGCACATTGACGTTGCGCAAGAGGTTATAACTTATTCCCGTGTAGGTGCCTTCGACCAAGCCGGCGAGAGTCAAATGTTGCCAACTCAGTGCATATTCAACCAACTGGCTTAAATCGGAAGTATCTCCAATTTTCTGATCGCCGTTGCCGTTGCAAGTGCCGGGCGATCCATCGGTGATAGCAGCGTCAGCACAGGATTCAGTGCCTGTAGCGCGGTCACCCCAGAAACTTGTCGCATTGGTAATATCGCCGGGTAATTGCATGTATTTATCACGAAATGCCATTACGGCGATTTTGTATTTATCAACCGACGTGGTGATAGAGCGCAACTCTGCCGCGCGGATGAGGGACTGCCCGGCCAGTATGCCACCAACCAGCAGGCCGAGGATGACCAGTACGATAGAAAGCTCAACTAAGCTAAAACCATCCGATTTACTATGATGCATCATGCGCCATGTATAGCGGGATGCTTATAGGCTGTCATTCACGAATACGAAAAACCAGTGGCGCACCATCCGTGGGTGAGTATGGGCACTAGTGAGCAAAATAATTCCTCATAGAAACTATTAAAGAGGGTGCGGTGAATGACGGGGAACCGGTCGACTTCACTGGTACAATCCAGGTATGCCTATTGGGGGAAGCGAGTAGGTTTGTTTAGCACTTCTAATTTAACCAGAATGTTAAACGACAACTTTGGCCAGAGGCGCTTAAAATGTATGCTGCAGCTGCATCGGATTTATTGCCGGTCAAGCATGCATTCGCCATTGTTTTATCCCAGCCTGAGCCAAACGCGGCATTGATTTTTCCCCTGTCGGCAATTCCGTCATCTCCTTTTGCGTCGATGTTATACGCGTCTTCCGCGATTAATATGGCGCCCGCTAAGGAAGTAACGTCTGCGCCCGCGAACCAAATGGCGTTGGTCGCTCCATTTTTGCCGTAAGTAGTGCTGCTTTCATTGATAATCATATACCCTGCATTATTGAAACGCGACTTAGGTGTATTTACACCGGGCGTAATTTTATGAATTACGCCCGCGCCTCCACCCGTGTAATTGCCCTCTACCATTCCTGCGAGTGATAGATGCTGCCATGCACGAAGGCCTTCAGTGCTCCATGCACCTATGGCTCCATTAGCATTTCCATTGCACGCGTTACTCGCGTTCAGTGGATCTACCACGCAGTCAGGCCAGAAAGCCGTGGCGTTACTTATATCGCCCGGCAGCGCAAAATACTTGTCGCGGAAACTGTGAATCATGGCTTGATATCGCGCTATATCAACGCTGACGCTGCGCAATTCAGCCGCACGTATCAGCGATTGCCCCGCCAGTATCCCACCCACCAACAGGCCGAGAATCACCAGCACGATGGAAAGTTCAACTAAGCTAAAGCCTTTGCGCATAAAGGTATATATACCTGTTCTGCAGATGCTTATGCAAGTGCTACAAGAGTTGTCAGTCTGGCAACCCATGCCATT